>CAVTVH010000001.1:0-995664 GCA_963738145.1 uncultured bacterium | reverse complement strand
GTGTATGACCAAATTTACTGATAAAATAACCATCGTGCATATCACCGATCAGTTAACCGCTTCCCACATTATGCAAGAACGAGTGATCAACAACCCCAAAATTTCGATCATTTATAATAGCACGGTAACTGCAGTGCAAGGCAATGGTTCCCATGTCACTGGCGCTACGATTACTGACCAAAAAAATGGTCAGTCGCGCACGGTTGCCACTGACGCTGTTTTTGTAGCCATCGGCCTTAAGCCAAATACGGCTCCCTTTGTTAACCAGCTTGCAATCACGCCGTATGGTTATATTAAAGTGCATGATGTTACCAAGACCTCCGTTGACGGTATTTTTGTTGCTGGTGATGTTGCCGATGACCGCTACCGCCAGGCTATAACTTCAGCCGGTACGGGGTGTATGGCCTCTTTAGACGCGGAACGGTACTTACATACCCTGTAAAGAAGGCCCCCATAAATTTTCCTTTTAGTAATGTTTATAGTTGAAAATGCTTTAAAATAAGCTATTATCTCAATGTATACCTTCATTACTCAATGAAATTTTTAGGGGTTTTTATGCATGATAGCATACGTATACTATTTTTGACGCTCACCTTGAACACCTGCATAGTTTTTGGTGCGGGAGCAAGCACAAGTTCCCCTAAAAAGCCTTCCCTGTGCCCTTCATATTTACCTAAATTCAAGTCTCTACTCCGTCCTACGTATAAGCCCCTAAAAGTAGACAGGGCAATCTGTCAGGATCCAACCAATTACGCAGAAGTTACCACCTTACGCAAAGACTTTGCACTTTTTTATCCAATTAAGGGGAAAATCTCTGAGTCAGGATATGAATATCTTCTGCGATCTATCCCTGAACTTATAAGCCTTCGCACACCAGAAAACAAGCTGATCATTCAACGTATCTTAGACAAGAACCTTATAAATGCCGCATCACGCGGCCACAGAAGAATGGCCAAAGCATTACTCTCCGTTGGAGCCAACCCATCCGCATGTACAGGCAATGGTACGAGTGTTCTTGATTTCGCGCAAAAAAATGGCCACACAGAGGTCATCAAAATCATCAGGGACCACTTCGCGATAGTTGAAAAATAGTAGGTTTATCCTATACTTAGAACAATTATGAAATTGGCAAAATAGTTAAAAAAGACCTATAAACCAGGAAGCGACTATGTCAGTTACCATGTTTCGAAAAAGTAACAAAAAGCGTAAAAGAAAACACGGGTTCCGTATGCGTATGGCTACCCACGATGGCCGTAAAATCATTAATCGCCGTCGCGCTAAAGGTAGAAGAAGACTCACCGTTTAATCTGGTACGCCAATGAGCATCAGCTCATTTACCCAGCAAGAAGTTCGCAAATTATCTTCAACGGCTCGGAGAGTAGTACGACATCCGAGCCTTGATATTTTACGAGCACCAAAGCGATTACCCCAAGCCCGCATCTTAGTCATTACACCACGACGTGTAGGCACGGCACCTGTCCGCAACAAGATACGCCGACGCATCAAAGCTCTTTTTTATGAGCATGGACTTATGCAAGGGCCCTACGATTTCATCATATTTGTTAAGCCACCAGGAGTAGCGCACACCTTTGACGAACTTAAAGAGTTGCTGCTTGGCGCCTTACAACAACCGTAGCAGGACTCTTTGAATACAATTTTTATCTACCTGAATGCAGCCATCGCCCAGCTGTGCATCCTGTTAATCATCGGTATCCGCGCATTGCTCGGTCCTGTTGGTTGCCTTTACGAATTAAGTTGCACGCGCTTTGCCATTAAAGAATTGAAAACAAAAAGTATAGGGGCCGCCGCGATAGCCATCATCAAACGTATCCTATCGTGTCGTCCGTATAATAAAAGTTATTAACTCTGGGGGACTTTATGAACAGATCAACTTTAAAAACAATCGTCGTAAGCACCATCTTATTAACTACAGCAGCCCTGCACACAGAAAGTCGTGATTGCACTGGCATGAGCATGGCACGCATAAGCCAAACATTTCAGCAAATGAAAGATCCCAGCCTTGATGCCGTAATTCGTGTTACCAACTGTGACCCAGAAATCATTCGTGGCTCATCCAATGAGATAAAAAAAATAGTCAGCCAAATAGCAGTGGGCCTGAATCTTGGCCAATTTAAACAGCCCATGGTGCAACATATCGACAGCAAACATATCAGTTATGTGTTTGCAACCGTCGGTGATTACGGATCGCTCTGCGGCCGTATCATCAATAGCACAAATTCTATGCTCATCTATATTTCTGGCTACGATATCTACGATCCTTACCAAATTGCCGAATCTCTACGTCGCATTGTCCACGGTGGCAAAGCTCAGGTGGAAATCAGCATACGATCTTAAGGCGCGCTCAAGGTACCGATTATAGTTTGCAGATCGACAGCTTTTTGTTCCTGCTCACGTTTTGTTTGTGACAACAAATTCTGAACTTGCTGCAATCTTTGTTCACTTAGGGACGCACCGTTCTTAATCGCAATTTCAACTTTAGAGAATGATCTTTCTTCTATCCCTTCTCTAAGCAATTGGTCAGCAAAGACTTTCTTAATATCGAGCGGATCTGCAATGAGCGCGTATATATCTTCATTCTTTAGATTATATTTTTGTACAAATGAAACATTGTTGGCTTCAACTTCTAGAAGGAATGTATTAACTCTTGCATGCGTCGCTCTCTTTCTTGCAAGGTCTACACTAATAATTAATGGTCCGGCAACATATCCTTCTTTCTCGACAAGGTCATGTGCTACCGCCACACTATGAGAATAGCCAGCAGCAACAATAATAGATTTTTGATGATAATCACGAGCCAATTTTTTTATAGCTGTTAAAATATGGCCATCGATTGCACGATCAGATACTTGATAGCCAGCTCCAGTTGCCCTCGAATCAGGATTATAAAAATAGGTATCAGCCCCTGGTATTACATTCAACTTCAGCTGGGTAAACTTACCTAAAATTTTTTTACCCATGTTTCTTAAAGGACTCGTATATAGTCTAAACACATTTTCTTCATACTTATCCTGGCTACCCAATACCTTATTTGCATATTTATGAAGCTCTGCCTCTCTAAGTGACAGGAGATTTCTTATTGGATAAGGCCAGTCCTCGGTAATAATTGACATATGATCGTTTCTAACAACATTCACCAAATCTGTTTGCTGCCTGATAAGATTGGGCAATTGTTCATTTATCATAATAGATTCTCGAGCATCTATTTGATCAAGGCCATTAAAAAAGGCTTTGTATGCCTTCTCTATACTATTATTCTTTGGATCCTGCACGTTATCCCAAATATCCCGCAACAGTTTTTCTTCTATCGCTTGATTTAATAACGGGTCTTTTTCAATGCTTGCATGCGCATCATAAAGTAGATATACAACATCTTTATGTACTGGATGTTGTAATGTACGGAAAGCAAAAAAATCGGCCTTCACGTATGCAGGTAAGCCAATAACTATACAGCCCACTACATTCCATAAACATTTCATAGCATTTTCCTCTTCATTATTAGAATCTCTACGCCGCCTCGTGCATGGTGGCAAAGCTCAGGTGGAAATAAGCATACGATCTTAAGGTTGATTCAATGTGGCTACAATAGCATTGAGATCAGTCAGCTTTTGAGCATCTGCTCGCGCACTCTGTAAAAGACGATCAGCTCGACGCATAACCCGTTCAGTTACATGCGCTCCGCTATCAAGAGCAACTTGAACGCCCATAAGAGAACTATTTTCTAACTCATCTGCAAGCTCTTTGTCTGCCAATGACATTGAAAATATCAATGGATCAGCGAGAAATTCCTTTGTGTCGCCATTATTAACCGACTTGGTATCAACAATAATTATGCGGTCACCTTTTTTAAAAACATTGGCACCCTTAAAATCTGTAAAATGCAATCTAGTTTCCAAATCGGCAGCCTCTGGAGATCGTTCATGTATACGCTGAGCACCAACCAAATCAATTCTTTCCTCAACAACAATCGGCCCTTGGAAAAAAGGCGATTCTGACCTGTAAATCCACATCTGAGGAATTATAAGTGTTGGATCTTTTGCTAAAAGATAATCTCTGTTCCACACCCGGCTCAGCAATCCCCTAACGCCACCACTAAAAGAATCTGGCAATTTAAAGATATACCCAGGAAGATCTCTATGTGAAAAAACATTTTTACTACCCATAAATGTAAATCCAAGATCTTCTAGTCGATCATAGAGATGAATATCGCGTGGTTGTAACGCTTCTATTACGTTTTTGTTATTTAAGATAGCATCAATTTTTTTACTCAGATTTGATGAAACTTCATGCTCCTGTATAAATTCTCGCATGCCCGGCACCGCTTGCAGCCCTGAAAATGCCGCACTAAACGCTCTTTGTCCATCTTCTCCCACATAACTCTGTACACTCGATGAAGATGAACTCGTTGCAGCATCCATCACAGAAGAAACACATGCAATACTACACAGCAGAAACTTATACCTATAACTCATCGCACCGCTCCTTTATTCCTACAACAACTGACCAGCCAACTGACTCAATGAGCTGCGCTCGCTGGTCTCTAGATAAACCGATCCAAACATTGGCTGCCCTTTGAACTTTTCGCTCGTAACCACCAAACCGTTGCTACTAAAATCAAGGTACGGAGAATCAATCTGATAGGGATCGCCAGCAAGAATTATTTTGCTACCTTCTCCCACGCGGCTTACCAATGTTTTAACTTCATGGGGTGTTAAGTTTTGTACTTCGTCAATGAGGATAAATTGATACGGAATTGAGCGGCCCCGCATGTAGGTGATAGCTTCTAAGCTCAATTTGCCTTTTCGTATCAACTCATCCAGTGATACCACGCGGCCATTATGATGCTCATCAGAATGGTCATACTTTTTATGATAATCTTTATCCCATTTTCCTTTACGCTTGCCACGATATGGCTTGCCCTTTTCATGATGTTCTTGTGATTTACCAACTTCAAGGATGTGTTTATTCACATTGGCGGTATGGCTAATAAGATCCATATTATCGTAAATGGGCAACATCCAGGTATAGAGCTTTTCTTGCATCGTACCGGGTAAGTATCCTATATCTCTTCCTAACGGCACAACAGGGCGAGCTATAAGTATTTTTTCATACTCATCTTCTACTAATACTTTATGAAGCCCTGCAACGAGAGCCAAGAAGGTTTTGCCCGTACCTGCCGGGCCAAACAAGGTCACAAAGGTTATATTAGGATCAAGGAGCAGATTAAAGGCCATTAATTGTTGCACATTGCGAGATCGTACAGACCATTGAAAATTAGGTTCTTGCACTTCTAGAAAACGTTTGCCGCCAAGATACCGGAATACACGATACTGATGAGGATTATGTTGGCTTTCTATAACCACAAACTCATTAATAGCCAGTGCATCATGATCTGCTAATTCAATCAATTCTTGGGGGAACTCTTTTTTAAGTTGTACGGCAGGGACGGGAACTCGCACCCATCCTTTATAAAATTCTCCCTGCGATACATATTCTTTAAGGTAATCTTCCGCTTCAATCCCCAGAACCTCTGCTTTTACACGCGCATTTAAATCTTTGGAAATGAACTTAATTTCATACCCATCTTCTTTGAGCATAAGCGCCGTGAACAAGATCTCGTTATCTTCTATATCTAACTTAAAGGGAAATGTTTTTGTCTGTTTATTGAGTGGCATAAAAAGAACTTTAACAACGCTGCCATTGTCGAGTTTAATTCCCTCGCTTAAGTTACCATGCTCACGTAATTGATCGAGCTCCCGAATAACCTCACGCGCACTACGACCACGATCAGTCCCTTCTCGTTTGAAGGCATCAAGTTGTTCTAGTGCTATCGCGGGGATGCCAATATCTACACCGTCAAAACTGAAAATAGCTCGGGGGTTGTGAATAAGAACATTGGTATCTAGTAAATATATTTTTTTCTTTGCCATAAGCTCCTTTTTTTATTTTTCTACCTATCGCATATCGCATCCTAACATACCACATACCCAGCTGCAAATAACAACCTTCTCTTGTTAATGCTTTTTGCATTCTTATTGGTATAATCGGAGGTAAATAATTAGATTTAAGGAGCCTTAAGCCATGAAACCAAACCAAATATCAGATAATGATCTCAGTATATTACGTCATTCAGCCGCACACCTTTTAGGCCACGCCGTCATAGAACTTTTTCCTCACACCCAACTGACTATAGGCCCCGCAACCAAAGATGGCTTCTTCTACGACTTCCTTCCTCACCATAATTTTAAAGAAGAAGATTTAGCCCCTATCGAAGCACGTATGCATGAGCTTGTAAAAAAAAATCTTCCTATCGAACATAAACAAATAAGCAAAGAAGATGCTCGAGCTCTTTATAAAAACAATCCCTTCAAGCTTGAGCTCATTAATGAAATTCCTGGTGACACGGTAGGCCTTGCTACACAAGGCGATTTTTATGATCTCTGCAAAGGGGGCCACGTGGCTTCTACCGGCTTAATAAAAGCTTTTAAACTTGAATCGATATCTGGTTCCTACTGGCGCGCTGATAAAACAAAACAGCCGTTACAGCGCATAAGTGGCATAGCCTTTTTTACACAACAAGATTTGGATGCATATCTACAACGTAAAGAAGATGCGCTCAAATACGATCACCGCCGTCTTGGTAAACAACTTGATTTATTCTCCTTCCACGATGAAAGCCCGGGATCAGCATTTTTCCATAACAAGGGCATGATTATACGTAACATCATGATTAGCTATCTGCGCGATTTATTGCAAAAAGCAGATTACCAAGAAATCTTAACACCCGTCTTGCTCAACGCCTCATTGTGGAAACAATCTGGCCACTACACCCACTATAAAAACAATATGTACACCTGCATCATAGAAGACGAAGAATTTGCCATAAAACCTATGAACTGTCCTGGATCTATTTTAATCTACCGCGAGCGGCCCCATTCTTATCGTGAATTGCCATTACGTCTTGCCGAGTTTGGCCTTGACCATCGCTATGAGCTTTCTGGTGTATTGCATGGCCTTATGCGCGTACGCTCATTCACTCAAGATGACGCCCATATTTATTGCTCGGTTAGTCAAATAGAGCAAGAAATTATCAACATGGCCACCATGACCTTCCAGGTATATAAAAAATTTGGGTTTACTGATGTGGCTGTCTACGTAACCACGCGCCCTGAAGGCTCCATGGGCAATGAAGCTCAATGGGAAACGGCAACAACCGCCCTTAAAAAAGCTCTCGATACGATGAAAGTTCCCTACACTGTTAAAGAAGGCGAAGGCGCCTTTTACGGTCCCAAAATAGAGTTCCATATTAAAGATTCGATGGATCGTAGCTGGCAATGCGGCACCATCCAAGTTGACTTCGTGCAACCAGAAAACTTTGATTTGACCTTTATCACATCAGAAGGCACTAAAGAACGGCCTGTGATGATCCACCGCGCCATCTACGGATCGCTTGAACGCTTTTTTGCCATATTTTTGGAACATCACAAGGGCAACATCCCATTCTGGATCGCCCCCGTGCAAGCCCGTATCCTCACGATCACCGATGCACAAAAAGAGTATGCACGTGATCTTATGATGAAGCTTAAAGAGCATGGATTGCGCGCAGAGCTTGATACGTCATCTGACCAAATATCAGGCCAAATAAAAACAGCACAAATTGAGCGTATCCCATGGATGTTGGTGATTGGTAAAAAAGAGGTGGAGCAAAATACGATTACTTTGCGCCACCTTGATGGGAAACAGGAATTTGGCTTAACTTTGGATGCTTTGGTTGCTCGGGCGCAACCTAATCTTCTTCTATAATCCCTGCAATGCTCGTTCTCTCTTGACCCGGGCTTGAATAGTTGATTTTAAAAGTTTTCTTTTTTGATAAAGAAACATTAATACTTGTTCTTCTATGCCAGGGAATTTCAAATGACATTGTAGCTATCCCCGCTGGAGCATCCGCAGCTGGTTTTACCTCAACAGAGATATGCGAATCCCAAAGCCCTGGATTATGAGGTTTAAGATGAGCTGTAGCTGCTTTTTTGGAAGGAATAGGGCCAGCTGGTAACTCTGATAAATATTCTTTGAGCCCGCTCAGTTTTACTACTATAGGAAATTCTGTCTCGTTCGTAATGGTCCAAGAATCATCAGTAATTCCTCCGCCCAACACAACTAACGAGGCTTGTAGCCTCTCTGGTATCTCTCCCCTTGTGGTAGACGCGAATATTCGATCCCCCACTTCAGTCAACGTAATCTCAAACATATAACCTGGACCAAAAACCTCGGATCTTACTTGCTTTGTTCCCGCAAAATCATCGCTCTTGCCTACACTCATAGTATAATCGCCACCTACAAAGTCATTGAAATAAAATTCATGCGCGGTATTTGCAGGAATAGAGATCACTTTGATCATTTTATTATCACCCACCTTAGGATGTTTTGGATCAGGTTTCACGGTGATTGATAGAGTGGCGGCATAATCCAGACTGTTTGTTATAACAAAATAAGCACCCGTATCACCTTGTGCTTCTTCTTCAGCAGCCTTTTTTCCCTTCTCAGCTTTTGCATTTTTTGATTCCACTCCGGTCGGGCTGGCACTACGCTTGCGTTCTTCTAGCACACCAGCACCATGCAGCCCCTGCACAACCACCATAGCTGCGATCAATAATCCGATTCTACTACTCTTCATAGCTTCCTTTCTAAAAAGCAGACCAGACAATAATAACTCTCCTGTCTGTGTACGAGTTTTTTAGGGCCACCGTCAAGAGTTTCGCTTCCTTTATCTGGGCAAGATAATCTGTTGACCCATAAAACCTGTAATTGATAATCTTAGTATAGTTGATAGCCGATCTAGATAAGAAAGCACATACTCATGAAAAATAGATTTAAAATAATTATTTATAGCTTCCTTATGATGGGAATTTCTCTGCACGGCTACACCCGCATAGGAGAATTCAACACCATCAAAGCGTCTACCTACACCGGCACCATCGATAATCAACAAGCACTCCACGCCCTGCAAGATGCATTGGTCAATCGCCTGGCCACCATTAACGATATACCTCAACGCGGCATCCTGTGGTTTGAAGGCTCAACCTATACCCGTTTATATTGGGATCCTACAAGCAGTGAATTATCTAAGGGAGTTATCTACCACATGGGTAGGCGTGATAAGCCCTGGACAGGGCAAAGTTGTAAGGAAGATAGTATAAAAAATTGTACTATGATTTATAAAACAGGGCTTGATAATGCAGGCTATGTTATCGAGTATAATAACTCTTTTCCTATCACCACCTCCACACCTGCTACCTCTAAAACAGAACAAGGCCTCGCGCAAGCTCTTGGCCTTTAGCGATGTCTCATTACCCCAACACGAGGGCACAACGGGGAAATAGGGCAACGTGAACAGAATGGGGAAATGGGAACGCATATATTCTGCCCCCACATAACCAATAACTTGTTATATTCTATCCAGTAGTCCGACGGCAAGATTTCCTTGAGCGCCTTTTCAGTATCAGCAGGAGTAGCGGTCTTCACAAGACCTAATCGGTTCGATATGCGATGGACATGGGTATCTACACATAGAGCTGGGATGCCAAAACCTTCCCCTAAAACGAGGTTAGCCGTTTTTCTCCCAACACCGTGGAGCATACGCAACTCTTGCTCTGTTGATGGTACAACCCCATGAAATATTGTTAAAAGTTCCTGACACACGCGAACAATGGTAGTTGCTTTGACCCGATAAAAACCAACGGGATAGATAACCTTGGCTATCGTGGCAATTGGTAGAGCAGCCATTAGTTCAGGTGTTGTTGCCAGGGAAAAAAGGCGTTGCGATGCAGGCAATGATACCGTATCTTTGGTTCGTAAGGATAATAAACAACTGATAAGGATAAGAAAGGGGTCGCGGCCATACTGGCGGACTATCTGAGCTGAGGCGGGCGGCTCCATGCCGCCAGTTGCCGAGCGTAGATTTTCTATAATTTTAATGGCACGTAGGCGTTTTTCTTGGAGTGATTCACCTGTAGGGTACCTCATAGTAACGACATTCCCTCTACCGTTTTCATGGAAAAAGGTCCAATTTTTTTAGATTGGACCTTTTTTATAGCTTCTTCACTCTACGCTCCATACTCTCTAACCGCGAGCCGGATTAACCAGACCGCATTTGTTCTGGTGCCTTTTTTATGATAAGATTTTAGTTCTTAACATCCACCTGGGCATCCACCTGGAGGGCCACCTGCTTCTGAACAGGCTACTACAACTTTGACTGCTGATCCTGATCCTGGAGGACCGCCTGCTTGTGACCCAAATGCTGTAGAAGCAACAGTTATAAGTAGAACAACTGCGAAACCCTTGCTGAGATTGTAAATCAATGCGCTAAGCTTTGACATAAAACCAACTCCTATGAATTATGATCCTAAGAAATTATGAGTAAAAACTTCCTAAAGTATACTGATTATATGAAATGAAATCAATATGACCTCGATGGCGCTTATAGAACCCCTTATCTCATTTTTCGGCAATTTATCTGTATTATTCACTGTTACTACCATCTCAATTATTGTAAAAATCTATCTTCTTGCTCAACTTATTAATCAACGTCCACAAACTGCTTTGAGCAAAAAACCTTGGTTTTTACTTGCCTTAGTTCTGATAAGCGCCATTATTATAGATTTTGCCTGGATTATGGTTCTCATTAAGTTCATTTGGCTTCCCGACATGGATTTTAGATTCTTGCTTCTTCCCTTACGATTTTCCTGGGGATTTTTTGTTATACAATATCAAGCACTTACCTTGTTTGTTGAAAGTCTTATCGCCTCACGCACCACCTTGCGCCACAAAATGTACGGTATTATAAGCTCTTTATTTTTCCTTTTTCCTATTGGGCTCGCCCTTATTGATATAAACTGTCAAAATCCTGCCGATCGCCCCCAGATAGAATTTATCATGCGTACCATGGAAAATATCTATATCCTCCTTCTCTTGGTCCCAAGTTGTTTATTAATTACCCTATGGAAGCTTCGCAACCAACATTTACCCCGCATTCTCGAAAAACAGCTCAAAATATTTATTCCTACACTGATCTTGCCCCTCTGGCTCTGCGATATATTTCAAATGTTTCCGCTCCCTTTTTCTCCCACCTGGACAACCAATAGCTATGCCGCTGCAACATTCACAACACTTCTTATCACATTCGCGGTATTCTACTGCGCCCGCCGGATGATGACCCTCCGCTTTTTAAACCTCAAAGAGCAGGTACAATCAGCTACTCGCTTTAATTTTATTGATAGCTTTAAAAATGTCCTTGAGCAGCTGAGCCTTGTAACAAATAGTGAAGAGCTGCGCCACATAACACAAACCTTCTTCAAAGACTCCTTTAATATTCCACTCAACAAAACCAGGTTATACATACGAAAAAGTGCCGACCTGACCGAAGAAAAAGTTGAAGCATTACCGCAAGGTGATAGTAAACTCACGTCTCTTGTGGAAAATTTTTTACTTACTCAGTCAGAAGATGTTATCTCCTACATCGCCTCAACAAAGATCCTTATTTATGACGAACTCACCTTTAGCAACTTCTATGAAGAAAAAGATGCGAGTCGTGTTCTTGTGCAATTTATGGCAACTATAGATGCAGATATTTTCCTACCTATTTATGAAAAAAACAGCTTAGTCGCCTATGTTATTGTCGAACGCCATACGCGTCCCAATGAATTTTATGGCAATATTGAACATGATGAAATGATCGTATTTTCAAAATATTTGGGCAATATCATCAACTTATTACAGACACGTAATCTACAGACGCTCATTCAACAAGAAAAAGAACTTCAAGAAGAACTTTACCTTAAACATCAAGAGCTAAATCAATATAAAGAAAGTATTCGCTCATTCCTACGAGGATCACAGCAAAAGGAAATTGGGATTGTTTTTTATAAAAACCGTCAATTTATTTTTGGTAATAAGGCCGCCAAAGAACTTATTCACGTCAATATTAACACGCACGAAGGCCACCCGCTGACCAAGGCATTTAAGCTTGTTGCTCGTCATGTCCAAGACTATAAAACCCCTTATACCAGCTTTGCTCATGATAAAGATGGTAACAAAATTGTGCTTTCTGGCGTCCCTAATCTTGAACAAAATAACTGTATTATCACCATCTACTACCCAGAAATTTCTGACATCATAAAGCGCGAACTCGATTTATTGCAGGATCCAAGCAAATGGGATTATTTATTGTATTTGGAAACGACACGCTCGGGAAAATTGATCAACCAGCTCATACCAGGCACCGGTGAAAAGTTATTGAACTTTAAAATATCGTTGTTGCAAGTTTCTTTGAGCAAAAAAGCAATTTTACTCGAAATGGCTGAAGAAGATTTATTACCTACCGTAGAAATTATCCATCATATCAATCTGCGGGAAACATTACATATTATGAAACTTCAGACAGTATCGCGTAATCATGACCTTGCGGTAAAACTCTTTGGCATTAATCCCCTCTTTGGCATCGATACGAGCAACAGTAAACCACTCCTCGAGCAATTAGATGAAACGGGCACCTTATTTATTCAAAATATCCATTTACTCGATCTTGAGACTCAGGACTATTTAGCTGAATTCATTCGCTACGGCTTTTATCGCATCTATAAGAGCGACCAAAAAATCATAAGCAATGTCCGTATTATCTGCTCGACACAGCAAAATCTTCAAACCTTAGTACATGATGGACTGTTTTCAAAAAAACTCTTTAATGAACTCAAAAAAACATCCCTTTCCATGCCTTCTCTCACCTCATTGCCTGATGATGAATTAGGCACCTTGGCTGATGGCTTTATTGAGCAGACGGTGAAAGGCCATGACCTAAAAAATTTATTAGACCTTTCTGATAAAGAAAAATTAAAATTAGCTTTTAATAGACCTGTCAGTTTACATGAGCTCAAGGAGCGCATTCAACAGCTGCTGGTAAACAAATCTAAGAAAAACCATATCTACCATGAAACCCAATTTGATCCCGCATACCAACTTGCTGATCCTCAACTTATTGCAGCTGCCCGACTTGGCAAACATGCCCTAAAAGACTACAAAATAATGCTTATGTTGTGGGAAAAATTCAAAAGCCAAGCCAAAATTGCCTCTTTCTTGGGCGTTAATCGATCGTCGGTTAACCGGCGATGTAAAGAATTTAATATCGAGCAATAACTATTTCTTGAATTTTGTGTGAAGAACTGCGAGAGTTGTAGGCGATTATAACCAGGAAATCCCATGCTTCTCACAGAATTTAAAGAAAAAAAAGATGAATTTCTTATCTACATAACCGTAGAAAAAAACTTATCTCCCAATACCCATCGTGCCTACGACGGCGATTTACGCCAATTCACCTCTTTCTGGGAAAAGCTTACCCCCGAAGAACAAGAAAAACTTTCCTTGCGGCACATCATTGAACGTTATCTGGTAAGTTTGTTTTATAAAAAGATCGATAAAAGTTCTATTGCGCGCAAATTCTCGTGCTTTAAATCCTTTGAAAACTTTTTACGTACGCAAGGCATTCGTCTTAACCTCAAGCTTGTACGCCCTCGTCTTGAGAAAAAATTGCCCATTTACCTAAGTGTTGATGAGATGTTCCATCTCCTTGACGATATACCATTAGATACATTGCCAACTAAATTCCCACGACGCGATAGCGCCATTTTAGAACTATTATACGCAACAGGAATTCGATCTTCAGAGCTTGTCGCAATATCATTGCAAGATATTGATATGGATAATAAAACAATACGCATTCTTGGCAAAGGCAATAAAGAACGTTTTGTTCTTTTTAATAAAAAAGCACATGCAAAATTAATAGATTATTTTGAATACGAACGGCCGCCCTTACGGGATAGTAGCGAGCCACTCTTTATAAGCAATAGCGGCAAACGTCTGGCCCCGCGCATGGTGCAAACTATTATTGAAATGTTCCGCGCATTCTTGCATGTTGAGCGCCCTATAACACCCCATAAAATTCGCCACTCATTTGCCACACACATGCTCAACCAGGGAGCTGATCTACGTGTTGTTCAAGAACTTCTAGGCCATAAAAGCCTTGCAAGCACGGAAAAATATACCCACGTTTCCCTCAATGACCTTGCTCGTTTGTGTGATGCTCTTAATCCCTTAAACAAGCTCTTAAAGAAGAAGCAAAACTGATGCAAACAATAGCTGAAAGTGTACGATCAAAACTCGCTTATCTCGTCTATGCAACAGTGGCCACTATCTTCCTTATTATTGCCCGCCTCAGCTATTTACAGATCCATCAAATGGAGATGTTATTCAATAAAAGTCAGAAAAATTTTCAACGCATAGAACCAGTATTGCCACCACGTGGTAATATCATCGATTGCCATGGCAAACTTCTTGTTACTAATCGGCCCGTCATGAATCTTTATTGGCAAGGAAGCGGAAAAAAACAGCTCAGCGGCCATGAATACGATCTTTTGCAAAAACTTGAAGAAATTCTTGAAACTAAGCTCATAACTGATGAAAAGTTCATGGATGAGCTTAAGCAAAGTGAACGTTTACATAAAAAAATACTTCTTTCATCCGACCTTTCATTTGAAAAGGTTAGCCAAATTGAAGAACAATTTCTCCCGATGAGCAGTCTACAGTTAGTTACCACATGTGAACGTTTTTATCCTTACAAAACAAGCGCATGTCACATTCTTGGCTATTTAAGTTGTATGAACATGGAGCCATGTGGCTCGATGGGGTTAGAGAAGTTATTTGAAGACAGCCTGCGCGGGCAAGCAGGATCACGCGTTAAAACCATAAATTCTATCGGTCGCCATTTAGATGAAACAGAAGTGAAGCATCCACTCGCAGGAACAACAT
Organism: uncultured bacterium; assembly: GCA_963738145.1. Lineage (GTDB taxonomy): Bacteria > Babelota > Babeliae > Babelales > Vermiphilaceae > CAVTVH01. Next base: position 980,790 of record CAVTVH010000001.1, on the reverse strand, counting down.
TACAAACAACGCTGGATATTGATATTCAAACGATCGTAGAAAACATTTTTCCACCCGAACAGCCTGGCTGCCTTATTGTTATGAACCCCCAAGATGGCGCCATTGTGGGATTAGTATCACGACCCAATTTTGATCCTAACCTTTTTTTGCACCCCATTTCCGCAAAAGAGTGGCACGAACTCCAAGATAAACGGCCGTTTGTTAACCGCGCCTTCAGCGCTTGTTATCCCCCAGGATCGATATTTAAACTCGTAACTCTGAGTGCTGCACTTGAACATAAGATGGTATCTCCTGAAACAACGGTCACCTGCCACGGTTATACGAAATTTTGTAATGGCATCTACTGGTGCAACAACAAACATGGCCACGGAGAACTTTCAGCAGGACAAGCCATTGCAAAATCATGTAACCCATTTTTTTATGAGATTGGTAAAAAAATCGATATAAATCTTATTGCCTCCTACGCACAAAAGTATGGGCTCGGTGAAAAAACTAATATTATATTTAGTGAAAAAGCAGGACTCATTCCCACACGTCAGTGGAAAATGGCCACGAAAAAAGAACGTTGGTGGCAAGGAGAAACATTATCGGCAGCCATTGGTCAAAGTTTTATTTTAGTAACCCCCATCCAAATAGCGCGCATGATTTCCAGTATTTTTACTGGTTATTTAGCAACACCGCGTATTTTGGTCGATCAAGAAGTAGTAAAGACACCACTTGATATACAAGAGCCGGTCCGAGCATTTTTGCAAAAAAGTATGCGGTGGGCAGTAACACAAGGGACTGGCATTGCTACGAGCCACATTAAGGATATCAAATTATATGTCAAAACGAGTACTGCCCAAACGAGCCGTCTGCATAAACGTACTCTCGGAGGCAATTACTTAGAACATGGCTTAGCTACCTGTTATGTTATCTATAAAGGCAGACCTCTCACTCTGGTGATTTTAATGGAAAATATTGGCGGCTCCCAACCTGCCGTTCTTATGGCCCGACAGTTCTTAATTGAGTATAAAAAGCTGGTGGATGAACAGGAAAAAAGAGGGTAAGATAATAGATATTTTCACCTTATTTTCTTGAAAGGCTACGGTTCCTCATGCTCAAGTCGTCATTCCCGTTATTCGCGCTTCTTTGTATCACTCCAGCCCTTCTAGGCCATGATAACACAACAACCCAATCTACTCCCGACACAATAGTCATTGTTGTCGATCAGCAGGGACAAAAACCGACACTTAAGCCAAACCAATCTACCTGGGGAAAATACGCTCGCTCGATCGTCTATGGCACTGCTATAGGCACCCTGACTGGTGCTAGCAACGGCGTTGTTGATGGGCTAGGGGGAATCATCGTATTTCCTATTACTTGGTATCTGGCATATGCCTCACGTAAAAATATCGTGGAATCAGTAGCGAAATCGCTTGAAGAAGATGGTGATCGCCATTGCAAGATCGCCATGAATGAAAGTTCATGGGTCGCTTCATGGGTCAGTTATTTTGCTGCTTTGGGTGTTACAGGAGCTAGTATTATAGTAACTTTAAACAGATAGATCTCATAGAAATGGATATGCCCATAAAAAAAGATCCAGGTTTTTAATCTGGATCTTTTTTTATTACTATCGAAAGGAAATTTTAACGAGCTGCTGCTTGTGCGACCTTCTTATTCAGACGACTCACTTTACGCGCTGCATTATTTGCATGGAGTAGACCTTTACCACGAGCGCGAGCAATTTTTGCTTGAGCATCTTTAAGCATATCCTGAAGAACATCCATCTTTTCTTGCTTTTCAAGAGCTACTATAATTTTTTTTATTGCTGTTTTAATAGACGTTTTACGGGCCAAGTTTCTTGTTCTTTTGACTTCTGATTGAAGCGCGGTCTTTTTGGCGGATTTAGTATTTGCCATGGGCAACCTTTAGGTAATTATAATACTTTATTAACTTTTTTAGCTTTTACACATTTGGTACATACTTTATCACGGATTACCCTGATTTGGTCACTAGGAGTTCCCGCCATAACAAAGCGCATGGTATGCACATTAGGATATACCCAACGCTTTACTTTATTATTTGCGTGGCTTACCAAATTAGCAACCACTGGTCCCTTGGAGCACACATAGCATCTTCTGGCCATTTCTGTCACATCCTTATGCTTAGAATATAATTCTTTATTAAAAGGTAGTTTTCATTGTACTAGAAAAGGATTTTTTTTCAAATTAAGCCTGATGGCATATCTGGGCACCTACTTTTGATCAACTGGAATAGATGGTCGTAGATCCAGGGAGCCCCAGCCAAAAGTGATCCCATATGGGCGTTAACCGCCTTACAATCAAAATCGGTTATCTTGCCCCCAGCTTCTGCTACCAGAATGGCTCCGGCAGCCATATCCCACCATGACCGACCAGCCATAACAATACCATCCAAGCGACCAGCGGCAAGATAGGCTAAATCAAGCGCCGTGGAGCCCAAACGACGGATCCCCCAACGCTGCTTTTCTATAAAACTGATAATCTTCATGAGCGTTGCATAATGCGCATGCTCGGTATTTGGAATTCCTACCGCAAGAATAATCCCCTGCTTTGAGGTATCTGCTGTAGGCGCTACTTGAATAGCCTTTCTATTAAGATAAGCACCCCCACCAGCAAAAGCATGGAAAAACTCTTTTCGTGTAGGATCGTAAATTGCCCCAAAAACAGGTTTGCCTTTAAAGGTAAGAGCTACTGATATACAAAAATAGGGTATGCCGTGGGAAAAGTTATTGGTGCCATCAAGGGGGTCAATAACCCAACAATAGTCACCCGTCCCCTGGGACCCTGATTCTTCTGCTAAAAATGCTGCTCCTGGTACTGTCTGCTTAAGCCCTTGTATAAGACATTTTTCACTCTCTATATCAGCCTGTGTTACGGGTCCTCCATAACCTGGTTTATAGGTAACGGCCAACGTACTACTATTAAAGAAGGTCATCAGGATCTCTCCCGCCTTCTTCATTGTTTTTTCTACGTCATCAAGACAGACTTTTTGTTGTTGTACGCTCATTGTTTGTGCATGATCACTGGCTACCATAGTTTGACTATTGGATACTATCATCATGATGAGCGCTACTACTGTTATGCTGCCATCACGTTTCATATGTCCCCCCGCTAAGCAGTTATACAAACTTATGTTCTTCTCGCGGCTCAATCCCCAAAAGTGCGTAAACCTCACCAGCATACATCGTCTCTTTTTCCAGAAGTGCTGTCGCCAGCAGATCTAACTTGTCGCGATTGGTTTTCAATAATTCAAGGGTTCTAACGTAACTTTCATCGAGAATACGTTTTACCTCTTCATCAATGAGATAAGCTGTTTTTGATGAGTAGGTTGGTTCGCCATGCTCACGTACATAGATAGCTGTTCCTAATTTCTCTGACATACCATAATGGCACACCATATTACGCGCCTTATTCGTAGCCGCTCGCAAATCGCTGAAGGCACCTGTTGTTGTTGTATTAAATACAACTTCTTCGGCAGCTTTGCCGCCCAAAGAAACCATGATATCACCTATCATTTCATCTTTGCTGTAATTGTATTTTTCTTTTTCAGGTAATGAATGGGTAACGCCAAGAGCTCGACCGCGAGGAATAATGGTAACTTTATGCAAAGGATTTGTTGTTTTAGGTAATAACAGCCCTACAAGAGCGTGGCCTGATTCATGATATGAAGTAAGTCTAAGATCTTCTTTAGACTGAACCATAGTTTTAATAGGCTTGCCTAACATAATCTTATCGCGTGATTCCTCAAAGTCTTTGATCGTAACCAAATCTTGCCCAGCTTTGGAAGCATTAATTGCAGCCTCGTTAATTAGATTTGCCAAATCGGCACCAGAAAATCCTGGGGTTCCACGTGCAATTTTTGCCAAATCAACATGAGGATCCATTTTAACGTTTTTAGCATGCACCCGTAAAATTTGCTCACGGCTGATAAGATCTGGGTAAGGAACTTCAACGCGACGATCAAAGCGGCCTGGGCGTAAGAGCGCTTTATCAAGCACATCAGGTCTATTGGTTGCCGCTAACACAATGACTGATTCATCGGTTGTTTGAAAGCCATCCATTTCTGTTAACAACTGGTTAAGTGTTTGCTCACGTTCATCATGGCCTCCACCCAAACCACTGCCACGGTGACGGCCAACTGCATCAATTTCATCGATAAAAATAATACTTGGCGCATGCTTACGGGCTTGAGCAAAAAGATCACGCACTCGTGATGCACCAACACCTACAAATACTTCAATAAAATCTGATCCGCTAATACTAAAGAATGGGCAATTTGCTTCACCTGCAACGGCTTTGGCCAATAAGGTTTTACCGTTACCTGGCTCGCCCACTAAGAGTACGCCGCGGGTCATTTTTGCCCCAAGACGCTTATATTTTTCTGGATTTTTAAGGAAATCGACGACATCCTTAAGCTCTTCTTTAGCTTCTGCGGCACCCGCTACAGAATCAAAAGTTTCTTTAATGGTCGATGGCATAAACATTTTTGCTCTGCTTTTTCCCATCGTAAAGATATTGGTACCACCCCCGCCACCGCCGCCGGAGTTGCGTGATTGGCGAACAAAGTACCAAATGGCTAACATCGTGATGATAAATGAGATAAGTGGTAATAGGTACCACAAGTTTATCTGACCCGATGCGCTTGCAATATTTACTTCGACGTTATGTGCTTTGAGTATTTCCCAATTTTGAGGAGTTTCTGCGATCACGGTTTCGAATTTAGTGCCGTCTTTAAAGAGCCCCTGGACATCGTGATCGGTGACTTGTACTAGTTTAATATCACCATTTTCAACATGTTTTAAAAACTTACTGTAACTGATTGGCTTTACCTGCAAACTATAATCCGTCAGCCATTTCAGAAGTATCATTGATCCCACTATAATGACAATCGCCAATAACAAACCCCGCGGACCACCTGAGAAAAACTGAGGCTTTTTCATTTTTTTCTTCATGAGCTACCTGAACGTTATGAATTTTTAGATCTCTACCTGCTGTTGCTACTGTATCTATTTTTTATTTTTCAAAACAAGAATTATCACTTTTACTACAACAGGCCTAGTATATAAGAAAGATAATTGGCTGTCGACCCGTAAAAATGGTGTTTCCCAATGCTGGCCAGCTCTTTAAATCATAACTAAAAATTTTAGCACCCTTGGCGCCTGCTATTGAAATTTACGCAAACATTTCTGATTGAGTATAAAAAGAGCGCTTTTGATGACATCTTCGATTGCCCCTGCCAGAGGAAATATGTATAAAAATCAGGGTATGTTTGGCAAGAAAATGTATAAAAACAGGACTTAATTTATTTTGAACCTGTAAATGGCCCTAGTTTTTATGACCCACCCGAGCTACTGCTGCTTGAAGATGATGATGACGAACTGCTACTACTCGAAGATGATCCAAGCATCGATTGACTTGAAGAAGAACTTGAACTACTGGACGACGACAAGCTTCCAAGTATAGGGTGGCTTACACTCGCGTGAAACAATTTCAGATTTTCTTCTAGTTCTGCACGCTCATCCTCAGAAAGTTCTTGGATCATCATATCTCCTTGAACCGCACAACAACAACCCAACTACAAAAACTGTATACCGCATAATAAGTTGCATGATTAACCCTCTCCCTAAATAATATTCTTAAGTTTTATGCCACAGGCCTTACTCTACTCACCAGAGCGCCAACACCACCTACAAACCGTGATACACGGCCGCCACTTTCCCTATCAATCTGCGCATACAAACGTTTTGAGGCAAAATAAGAGCCAAGACTCCCAATACCACACGCTGCCGCGCTTGCGAACGCATTTCGCGCATCTGAAGCAGCATCATGTGCTCCAGCGAGATAACGAAAACCATGATAAGGGATTTTTATTCCAAAATATGCCGCGCATGCACTGAGTCCTACGGTTGCTGCTGCAGTTGTCCAAAAAAGGGCAACTTTTCCTAACAGCCTTGTGCCTGAACGCGTGCTATCAGAAAATGATGGACGCGTGGGTGCCGTTGCCGCCTGTAATGGCCAAGCAAAAAACGCGAAAAACACTGCTAGAATAGCACGTTTTCTAATGACTGTATTCATAAAAAATCCCCCTAAAATTAATAGTTATAACCGTGACCGCACTGCAGGCGCTTCAGCTACTCGTGTAGCCGCCTCTGCTTTGCTTTCTTTTTCTTTTTTCTCTTTTTCTTCTTGTTCGATAATTGCGGCTATGTCGATGGGATGGGTGGCCAAGAAAACTAGTGTCCAATAAGTATCAGGAGAGGTCGAAGTATAAATTTTATGTATACGTTCCAGGCTACTATCATATAACCATCCTAATATCTCTTGCTTAACCACATCATTAAAACCACTAGGTATCGTAGCAACATTACCACACAAAGCTTTCACATCTTCGTGCAAATCAGTCTTTTGAAGCTCATATCCCATCAAAGACAATGCTTTACGTAGCACATACAAATGTCCTGATCCTGCCGCAACTTTAAGATTTGCTATATCTGGTGATTTCGTATAATCATGCACCTTATGAATCATATGAATATCAAACAAACCCAAACCAACTATTATGGGATTCGCTGACAACAAGGTTTGCTTAATCTCTTTATACAAAGCATTGAGGGATTTCCCATCATTATAACTCTCTAGAATAGCCTGCATTTCAGGATCTGGTATCGCAAACAAGGGATCTCTTATCTCTAAGTTCTCAATACGACAATTCTTAATGTTTGCCTTTTCACATCTATTAATTAACAAACCAAGTGAGTCCTTCACTTGATCGACTAAGAGACCTTCAACCTTTTCACTTTTAATTTTTTCAAGAAGCCCTTTAGCCTTTTCAAGCATATCCTCTGCTAAGACATATGTTGCCTTACCATCGCGACACATCGTATCTACAAAATCCTTTTGCTGCGCTTCTATTTTATTAATAATATCCAAACTATCGAACATTTCTTTTTGATCGGGCCAACCATTCGTTGCCGCAATAATGCCCATAAAGCCTTGCACATGCGCATCATAATAGAGCTCAGCTGTTTTATTGAGTGTTTTGTGCTTGTATACCTGCCGAGCCCAAAAGACCGCTTGCGCAGTACTGGTGGATAAAACCAACGTAATAAAGGCCATAATAGAGATAAAAAAACGTTTCATAATAACCTCCAGTCTCCGCCTACGCGGGAATAACTTTGAAGCACAAACTAGGCTACGCCTGGCTGCGCCATACTTAATCTATTACCTACAGCTCGTGCCATTCTATTAATCCCACAAGCCGCAGCACATGCCTGTAGGGGGACCACCCCTAGATAAACGCGGTACAAGCTTGTTTTTAAATTATGGTTTCTTTCATTTCTTTCAAATTGTCTTCGTGCGGTAAGCTGTTCTTCTACCGACATACCTGCTTGTCCTTCATTTGATCCTTCTAATATTCGCTGTTCTAGGTTCTGTGAACGAATTTTTATCTGAGCCATATCAATGCCCCAACAAAATGCAAAAAGGCTAAATAGGAATGGGCAGATTTGTCATATCGCGAGAAGATTCTACGAAAATGTTTGATTTTACCATTAAAGCATTCAATTGCATGGCGTTCTTTGTAAGTATGCTCGTCATATTCACGAGGTTGTTTTCTATTGCTGCGCGAAGGTATATTGGGTGTACAATTTTGTGCTGTGAGAGCATCAATAAACTCATCAGCATCATATGCTTTATCAGCATTGAGAGTGGTATCTTTAAGTTCGCTACATAAAGCTTTTGCTTGAGTAATATCATTGCGTTGGCCTGGAGTTAAAATAAACTTTAAAGGAAGCCCAAGCCCCTCAACTAAAGCGTGTATCTTTGTAGTGAAACCGCCTTTACTTCTACCAAGAGCTTCTTTTGTTTGTGAGTTTTTGCCATAGCCTGCAGCACATGCATGGGCGCGTACAATTGTTGAATCAATCATAGTCAATTCCATATCTGGATCCTTTTGCACAAATTCAAATAATTTTTGCCAAATATCGCGGCGAGCCCAACTTTTAAACCTTTTATGAATAGCTCTGAAATCACCATAACAATCTGGCAACAACCTCCACTGACAGCCACTTCTGCTCATATAGCAAATTGCTTCTATAAAATTACGCAATTTCTTGGTATCACTTTTATGGATGGCTGGTACATTAACTAAAAATTTCAATATTTCTTCAAACTCTGTATCTTTAATCAAGTAATGCATTATTGCTTCCTTCTTTGGTTTTCTCAATAACTACCTAAGAAGGAAGCTTACTATTTTTATACTCTTTTCAAATTTGGTTCACAGAACCTAGGAATCCTAGGCTCAATTAAAAAAACTTTATTTATTGACTAACACTAGCCAATCGAGCAACCGATGAAGCACCAGCTCGCACCATTTTCTTCATTAGAGAACCTGCAATCATAGAATAAAAAGGAGCAAGCCATATAAATCCATAATTAGCAGCTGTTGTGGCAGACTTTTCAATCAATTGATCACGCGCAGCTACCCTTTGCTCTGGGAGCAATCCAGTCTGGTATTCTCTTGATCCTTCTAATATTCGCTGCGCTGGCGTCATAGCTTGGACAGCTTTATATCCCCGCCAAGACCTGTATATGGTATCAGCAAGTGCAAGCACTGCTCCCGTCTTAAAAATAGGACTCGCCCATTTCTTCATAGTGTTTTCACCAAATAAAGATCCAGCGGCAAAACAGCATGCATTAGCCGCAAGCCCTGCTACTTTGAATCTACTATCTACACCTGAATCTTTTAGAGCACGAACGGTGCCATAACTAGTAATCGCCATAACTGCCACATCTAAACCATCTTTAACATAACCTGGTGCTCCCGCTTGAGCTAATACGATCACACTGGCAAACTTCATAGCTACCGCGATTTTAGTTAAACGAATCATAGGTAAACCCCCATCGAGTTATTGATATTAGAATAAACAAACCTCACTATCCCCAGATTACCCCATCACCATCCCCAACACCAACGGCCCCATATAAAGGGCACATTGGAACATTTTAACCAGGAAAAATAGATTCTATATGAAAAAAATCACGCAATAACAGGATACTGCCCATACACCGGGGACCAGGTTGGATAACTGCACACCTGATTAGCAGCCGTTAAAACTCGGCTTTCGCCTGTGAGCAAGCTCACCATACCAATCCAGCCTTTACTGCCTTTTTCTGCCGCATAGAGCAGATAATTACCGCAGGGCGACCAGGAACATTCATCTTTGGTACCTTCATCAAAGGTTACTTGGCAATGTTTGCCTGCAACTTCATCATAGAGCCAAACCTGGGCCACCCCCTTGCTTACCTTGGTATAGGCAAGTTGCTTTTTCTTACTGCAGTAGGCTGGGCAATAACAAGGTTCTGAACCTCGCGTAATTGGCGTCACATCACTTGAGGCTAAATCCAACCGATAAATCTGAGGTTTACCCAAATAGTCTGAACAGAAAAAGAGATATGAACCGTCATCAGCCATTGTTGGTGAGATATTGCTCCCTTTATTATTGGTCAACCGCGTAAGTTTTTTATGTTGGTAGTGGTACAACTGACACGTTCCTGTGCCGTGCGATGCACAGTAAACAACCTGCCCTTTATCAGAAAATGTTGGCAGCATGTTAATGCCATTGAAATTTGATGCGACGGTACGATTGCCCTTCATATCAGCAACTACTAACGAGATATTTGTTTTGCCTGTTTCAGAATAAAAGAGCGATGGTTGGTCCTTTTTAAAGCGCGGCGCAATGTTGATCGTTGGGGTATCTATAAGAATTTGCGGGTTGCTACCGTCATAATCCGTTATACAGATATGTTTGTAGTTGCGGTTATTTTTACCAGGAACGTGACAGCAATAAGCTATTTTTGATGAGAAAAAGCCGTCTTGAGCGGTGAGCTCTGGCCAGAGCGCATCGGCAATTTGATGTGCCCATCCACGCACACACTCGCCTCGTTTGTGGTAATTTTTGCCTTTCACCATGTGAGCAGTGCCTTTATGAGCACCTTTAGTTTCATAAAGTCGCCATTCAAAACCAGTATCGTGTTTGTTGCTATTCAAAAAAACTGCCAACGGAAATCCTGATGCATGGAGACTTTGCAGCTCATTATCGGTAAGCATCGCCTCTTTTTGTTCTACAGTTACATCAAAAACGCCACTAAATTCCAAATCTTTTTTGAGCGCCTGCCAACATGTTTCTAACTCGGAAGTTTGTTTGCCTAATACCATGAGAAGTAGTTTGATCTTTGCATGCTGTTTTGCTTGTACGTGGAGTTGCATGGGTTGTTCAGAGGATCGCATACATGCGAAGGATGATATAAGTAATAACACGGTAAGTAATATGTTCATTCTTGACCCCTCAGGTATTACGATTTAAAATGCATAACCACTTCTTTACCCCACGATGCCTTCGGCAACACCATAGCCATAATCGCCGTCCGCGCCGAAACATCAAATGCTAATATTCCCGATGTTTTCTCTATCACCAGTTCCTTAATAGCCCCATCAAAATCAATAATGACCTTAACTTGACACTCTTTATCGCGACCAAGCCCAACTGGCGGGCTCCAATGTTGCTCAATTTCTTTAAATATCTCTTCTTGAAGCGCTAAAGCATCGTGTTCCAATTGTCCTACATAGACTGCGTTATCATCGCCAGGAGCAACTTCTGCCATTTGCTCGTGCACCTCTTGTTGCGGTTGTTCTGCAATCGCTTGTTCTATCGGCGTAGCTGCCACTTCTGTTTTGACAACTTCTTCTGCGCGTGATGGCGTACGCGTACGGAATGACATCCTGTTTTTTAATTGTTTCTTTTTTTTCCGTTGTATAAGCGTTTTTCTTACCGCTGATTCTTTAGGAACTTCACTCACCAGCGTGGTCGGTGCTTTTTCTTGTGCTATTGGCACTGGATCGCTCATAACTGGGGCTGCTGGCATTTCTACTTTTGGTACTGCCGATTCAACTTTTTTCTGAGCACGTTCACGTACACTCTTCTTTTTCTTACGCGTATTACCGCCAGAACTTCGCACTGTTTTACACAATGGCAAAAAGACCACCGGCGTATCACGTGCTATCTGTTTGCTGATATCGATATCATAGTGAGCATAGTAGCCACGATAAGCAACAAACAGCAACAGCAAAAGAATGGCATGGAACCCAACTGAGATCCCAAGCACCATACGCCATAGACGATATTTTTTATGCGCGCTTAGTAGCCAAGGCCACATACGAAATGCCCCCCACTACTTTAATGTGGTCTACCAACTCAATCACATGACCATATTTAACTGCCTGATCAGCCTTTACAAATATCATCTGATCTTTGGTAGTGCCTACCTGTTTTTTTATCTCTTTCATCAATTCATCTAGATCTTTTACCGCGACGCCATTAAAAAAAAGATTTTCCTGTTTATCCATAAATACCACAAGTTCTTGCTTGGATCCTTGATCCTCATTGGCACGCCCTTTTGGCAAATCAACTTTGATCGCATTTTGTAACATTGGTGATGTGACCATAAAAATAATAAGCAATGTTAATGCTACGTCAATTAAAGGCGTGAGTGATATTTCTTGCATACCATGCGAGCGGCGTTTGTTGCGTCGTGAACTAAAACGGTGCATGGCTTCCTCCCCGTGAACCTTGTCCTTTGTAAAGAGCCTCTGCACCTGCTGGTAAATACCAGAGATCTTTGCTCTTATGCAAGATGAAGTTCATGCGATCTGCTAACGTCATTAAGCTGTGTTCCATCGTCTTTATTTGTGTGCTTAAGTAACTGAACATCATAACTGCCGGGATTGCTATCATAAGGCCCGCAAGTGTTGTAATGAGCGCTTCTGCAATACCCGGAGCGACGGTTGCAATATCGGCTGATTGCTTTTCACTGATACGCACAAACGCATGTATTAATCCCCACACGGTACCAAAAAGTCCTAATAATGGTGACGCAGCTGCGCTCATAGAAATAAAGGACATCATCGATTCTTCAGTAGCAACCATGTCATCAACCGTTTGCATCATCGATTGTTCAATAAGGTTCCACTGTTGCTGAGTCATGGGCGTATGTTCACCGTCTTTGCGCATTTCAAGAACCCCTTTGAGGGTGGTAAGATTACGGGATATAAAATAGCCGGGCATGGTACCGGCAAATTGTGGTGCAACCTCCAAAAGTTGATCAAGATTATTAACGATTTTTATCTGAGAAACAGCTGCTGCTAACTGCTTTTTTTTAGTTCGCATAAGCCATAATTTGTAGAAGAATATTGTCCAACACGCGATGGACATGGCTAGTAAAGAGAACAGGACAAGTTGAGTGACTGAGTCAGATTGCTTAATAAGCTGCCAGAGAGCATTACCCATTACCATACATTATAACCTTTCTTAAGAGTGAACTTGTAAAATCGTACACAGCTTATCAAAACTATTTTTTAAACTCTACCATACAAACTACTACGGTAGGGATTGATCATCCCTACGATCCTATCTTAATATTTTAAACTGCTGTTCGCAGAGAACCAAAGGAGTTCTCGTAAACTCCTTTGGAAACCGTACGCCGGGCTGTGCCCGGACCCCCGCGCCTGCAGAACTCGCCTCCGGCCGGCGAGTTATTCGGCGTAAGGATTGGCCAAGCTCTTTATATATACAAACTGGCGTTCGCGTTGCGCGCCAGTAAGGTATTATCTATTTTTTTATATGTGAGAGAGTAGGGCCTGTCCTTCGAAGCCAAGTGGCACATCGTAGTTATTCCCCACGAAGGCGAAGTAGGATGAAGATCGCCTCGCCGGCAATGGAGCTGCTTGTTTGTTTCCACCTGGCCCGCTTCGCAGAGCGAAAGCGAAACTCCTGCCAGGTGGTCTATAGGTAGCCTGGCCCATCATACGCGATATCGGCGACCGGCCGAGAGGTCGCCATATATCGCTAAAGAGGTCCGGACACAGTCCGGTGCACGGGGGTGCAGGGGGTTTTTGCAAGAATACCCCCTGCTGCTCTCTGCAGAAGAGTAAAAATAGAGTATATAAGTAGGGATGATTAATCCCTACCGCGACACCCTTTGTATTATCCCCCGCCTCCTCTATACTATGGTTATAAAGAAAATAAACCCTTATATTCAGGGAAAAATCATGAAAAAACTAATATATCTTATAGCCTTTATCGGGATCGCCTCGGCTCAACAGACACGCTGTTCTGAAATAGCATGGGAAGACTCTGAGCAACAATCGGGAGCCTACTGCGGCTACTTTGCGGTATGGAATGGTGTATCTATGTACAATAAGTTGGTCGGCAAACCAATTCCAAAATTTGATTTACCCCAATTGCAGAAAGCAATCAAAGAACGCAGGGAAGAAATAGCTGCCACTGAAAAAAGCAAAGAAGAACATCTTAATGCACAACATACTTATAGCCCATCAACCCTGCGCGCCATAGAAAGAGCCAAACATACTGATTGGCTTGATGATGGCGAAGTAGATTTTTTAGCACATAAACTTGGCTTACAAAAAAGTAGTTACACCGTCGTTCCTGATATTCATACGGTAGATCTTTTGACCCTTGATACAACGCCAATACGCCATTTACGAGAAATGGAAGGATTTACGCACCTATTCTTATCCGGCAATATGCAACAAGCTGCTCGCCAGGGAGATCCTAATTCATACAAAAAAGAAGGTACACAAGGCCACTGGATACCTGTATTAGCAGATCACAAAACACGCAATGAACGATCTTATAGCTCACGAGATTCTCTGGGTAAACATACTGCGATGGCTCAGGCTGTTAAGAATCTGGTTGAAAGCGATGAAACATTAAAGCCAAATATTCCCCTACTCACTGCATCAACGCTCAATGATGTGCAATGCGATATTAATAAACGTCGACCATCTGATGCATTACAAAAATTAGAAAAATTAGCAGACATAGCACATGGTCAGAACAACGTAGCATTGTTACGTAACGAGGTATCAGCTATTGCTTCTCGTACTGGTAGAAGTGTTATGGAAACTAGACTAGCAGATATTACAAGCCAAGATATTCAATTAGCGCCTCGCGCTGAAGAACTGTTGAAGAAACTTGGCATCCAATCACAACAACCATTAGTACCAGTATCACCTGCAATATTAGTTGCTCAAGTGCCTGCTGTACAGAGCGTTGCAGCCAATGAAACATCGCTCAGCTCTCCAAAAAACAATTCAAAACAGCGACTTCTTGCTGTTGCTGGCACTGCGTTCGCAGTAGGTTTTGGTGGTGGCTGGTGGTTGACACGGCGGGGTTAACCAGCGGCTTTAAAAGCTGACATGACGATGACATCAATTGGATATTAAGAAATGATTCTTGAAGCATGTGTAATCTCAAAGGATTTTGGTTGTCGATGAAAGGCCAAGCCAAGTAACACTATTGGCTTATTCTGGTACGCAAGAGCTTGGTAATATTTACGATCTTCGATTTGTTCAAGGGCTTTTTCAGCCGTCTCATTAAACTTAACCTCGATGACATAATTGACATCTGGAAGTTCAAGAACCATATCTATACGAGCATGGCTTGTCATCTGTTCTGAATACGCCTTAATGCCCGCAGCACCAAATAGGACTTGTAATAGGCTGTGATAAAATTTTTCTTCTGTGCTGTGTAATGAATAGGGTACACGAGCAATTATAGATTGAATCAAAGAAATGGCGCCATCAATATCTTTTTTATTAAGCGCAGAGAACAGCTTTAATGAGAAACTTTCTGCTTCAGTAAAATCTATTGAGGCATAAATACCTAACAAATATTTCTGTAGTGCAGTACGTACCTCAAGGTTGGGGTACCCTAATTGGTATGAGTGTCTTTTTTCATCAAAAGTCGTAACGGTTAGGTATCCCGTCTGGAACATGAGAGAAGTCAAGGGCGTTGCCCCTATTTCAAATATTCCTAGCGCATCTTCTGTTGTTTCAAACGTTTCCAAATCAAATATTGCATGCTCTGGCTTGCGATACTCTTTGGTAATCTCTTGTACCAAAAAAGTTGGGGTGCCAGTCTGAAACCAAAAGTTCTTAAACTGTTTAAATCGTAGGGCGCTCATAATAGAAAAGGGATTGTATACAGAAGGGACATTCGCACCAAAATGATAGCCATTGTACCAATTTTTTATTTGGATCCTCAGCTCATCATAAGAACTATTTTTTGCATCAGCCCAAGCCTGTATACTTGAAGCAAGGTTATGATTAACTTCATCATCAGTGTATCCACAAATGGTAGCCCATTCTGGATCCATAGTCATAATACGCAAGTTGTTAATACCGGAAAATAAGCCTGCCTTAGCAAATGAGCTGACGCCGGTAATAAAAACAAACTTGATAAATGAATCTAACCCTTTTATAACGGAAAAAAAACTGCGAATAGCATCGCGCACGTTCTCGGCTTCTTTTTGATCTCGTAGGGTTTGTAGTATTGGACTGTCATATTCATCAACAAGAACTGCTACGTTGCCAAATTTTGCATATAAATCTCTGGTAAGTTCTCGTAAAGCAACATCAGGTTTTGAATCATGCAAAGTTATACCAAGCAAATTGTCATCCGCTATTTCTTGTAATAAACCACATATCCCACGACGAAAATCATCTGGGTTTCTAACTTCTATCACCGAGAAATCAAGAGTAATTGTGCCATGCTTTTGCCATTTATAGTTGCTTTTATCAATCCAAAGGCCTTCGAACAAAGATTGATTGCCTTCTAAGATTTCCTTAAGGGTAGAGATCAAAAGCGATTTGCCAAATCTACGCGGACGAGACAGAAAATATCGGCGCCCGCCCGTGATAAGATTGTAGGCATGCTCAGTTTTATCGATGTAGAGGTAGTCCGATTTACGTATTTCGGCAAATGTACTTAGGTCAATAGGAAGTTTAGTCATAAATTATCCTGGGGTATCTGGTAACAATTCAATGGGTACCACTACACAAGAGTATATAGGTATTATGACATGTGCCAATGGTTGCATAAGAAGATTGCATAAAGGGGCGTTTTGTATGCCTTTTTTGGCTTTGTCTTTGCCAACTTCTTAGAGCGAAACCCTACTACGCCCCTACCTCGAAGTTAAACCTCCCAGCCGTCGCCCTTACTATCGAAGCAAATACTCTCGAAGTATTAGGCTATGGCGGGCACGCAGGAAGTGTTCGGCTACGTAGGGCAGGCCCTACTCTCTCATATAAAAAATAATAGAAAATACCTTACGAATAGTGGTTTTATTAAAACATCAGGATGATGGAAGGATCCTTCTTTTCAGCTCCTCTTTATTTTTTATCCCCTCTTCTATTTGAATCTTATAAGCTGCAGCGAGTAATTCACCCATCTGCCTACCTGGCTTGATAACATCCAAAAGATCTCTGCCCATAAGCACAGGCGGCTCTGGGTGGTCGGTAACCGATGCTTCTTCTGCTTTTTTTCTGAACAGTTCAATTTCTAGATCCGGGTCAGTGAGCGGCAACGGCCCATTACCATTAAGCCCACAGCGATCAGCGTATGCCAAATCAGCCAACAGATGCATAGATACATTTGGCGCAAGGCTGAGTGCTAAACGTTTATATGCGGCAAGACCGGCATCGGCAATAACTAATGCCCCTGGACGCATATGATATTTTACCAGTTTAACAACACTGGCAATTACCTCTTTTTTACGTGTGATACGCGATAACAATGTTTTGGTTAATGGGACACCGGCTTCATCGTGTCCCCAGCTGCGTAAACGGCCATCAATAAAACGTGTCGTCGTAACTTTGCCAATATCGTGGCACAGTGCTGCATAACGGAGTATAAGCTCTGTTGTGGTATCATCATAAGTAACACGCGCTGCCGCATCAAGGGCCTGCATGCTGTGTTCAAAAACATCACCTTCCGGGTGCCAATCATGTTCTTGCTGACAACCGATGGTTGCAGCTAATTCAGGAAGGATTTCAGCCAACCTACCAATCGATCGCAACCAACGAATACCAAGAGATGGCCGTACTGATTTGAGTAATAATTTTTCAAATTCAGCTTCAATGCGCTCAGTTGATATCTGAGAAATATCCATGCGAGCACATAGGGCATTCAAACTATCGTCTGGCTGCATGGCAAAACGCCCTATAAATTGCATAACACGGAAAAAACGTAATGGATCTTCACAGAAAAGGTGTTCATCGGGGGCTCGTAGTATACCATTCTTGAGATCTTGATAGCCATTGAACGGATCAACAAGCTCGTAGGAAACAAGATCAATCCCCATAGCATTCATGGTAAGATCTCGGCGCGCAAAAGCTTGAGTGATCTCCATGTCGGGATTAAACTCAACCTTTGGTTTCCTACCGGCAGAATCAGTACGTGGTAATGACCAGTCTACATCAAGGCCATGGAGCCGTAGCACCCCAAATGATTTGCCTATTAAACTCACCGTGCCCAATGTTTTTAACAGTGCTTCAAGCTGCTCAAGGGAAAGGCCATGAACTTCTATATCAATATCTTTAACGGGAATATCTGATAGGAGATCGCGTACTGCGCCCACGATGAACGATCTTCCCCCTTGCTGTGCTATACGCTCAACACCACGTACTATGATCGGGTACTGATCCAGCAAAGAACGTAACTGCTTGCCAACTCTTGTATCTAATTTCATAATCATCATACACTTGTATCACATTGTTTAATCTACAAAAAAAGGAATTATCATGAACCGTTATATCAATTTCATCTGCGCACTCACCTTATTAACATCACCAGTATATGCTGTTTCATTAAAAAAAATCTCGTCTCTTTTTAAATCACAACCAGAAGATGTTGTTCAACGTGAATATCCTATGCCAGAAAACGGGATGCTCACGGTAGAAAATATCAATGGCACAATCACAATCAAGGCTGAATGGACCAATAATATGGTCGTTGTGCGCACGCTTAAGCAAACGTCTGATAGCGAATTACTCCCAAAAATTCGCATTCTTGCAGATCAAAACAATCCAAAGCACCTCATTATAAGAACCGATCTGGCACAAGAAAAAATGAGTGCTACCGTTCATTATGAAATTGCAGTGCCTTCTTCTATTTCTTTAACTATCAAAAACAAAAAAGGCGCCATATCTATAGAAAATATTCGATGGCACCGTACGCGCAGTCACTGATGAAGATGGCATTACGATGGTAAACATTGACGGCAATGTAAGCGCTACCACACGTAAACGTGGCGACATTAAGCTCAATAACGTTAAAGGCATTATTAATGCCAGCACCAAACATGGTGATATCGTCATCGATAAAGCTCGCACAACGGTGAATGCACAAACACATGCAGGATCTATTGATGTGCGTTGTCCGAAATTTGTTTCCGACGCCTCCCTCAATTTAACCACAAAATCTGGAGCCATTACCTTACGCATGCCCCCAACAACTAATGCCACTATCCAGGCAAAAACCGATAAAGGCACCCTCCACTGCGAACATAAAATTGCTATAAAGCCGTATGAGACAACATTGGATAACAAGGCATGGACGCGCTTTAAACGCGAAGTACATGGCAGCTTGGGCACAGGTAAACACAGAATCGCATTATCGAGCCATCGTGGTTCTATTAAAATTGTGGACGATCAACCAAAAGACAAGCGGTCGCGTAAGAAAGCTGTGATGGCATAATAAACGGAAATAATTGCTATGAAATATATACTCTTATTGAGCTCATTAGTTCTTATTCCTAATATCTTGCTAGGAGCTGGTATAATACCAAAGCCCGCATCAAAAAAATTTGAAAAGACTCATTATCCTGCGTATGTAGAAGCACCATCAGTTACTGTATCGATAAATGGTAAGGATACTCTACTGTCTCCCGGCTACAAAAACCATATACGATCGTATATGCAAAAAGAAGAAGGGCTGAACCACTTCCACATTAAGAAAATAGCAATCGATCTAACCACGAGCACGAAAAAAGACATTGAGCCTAAACTTGATGTCACCGTTGATGATGCCAACTTCAACTCATACTTTTCCCCATCGGCCAAGAGAAAGTCTTTGCTAGAAGCTATCAACAGCACATCACTCGTTGCGCGCCATAACCTTGCTGCAATAAGTGTGGCGATTAAAACGAGGTAGGAAAGTATCTTGATAGGTGTAAGTGAACGATTAACAAAAAGATTGTTTGAGATACAATGAGTGCTGAATTCAATATCACAACACCAGCACAAGGACTCGGTATGAATAAACTGGCAACACCTATAATCGTTCTCATCGGCCTCTCATGCACCTTTACCTGCCTACCATCGGCAGATGGTGCGCCCGTTGTTCACCGCAGACATAGCTTCTCTTTTGAATACAGACAACCCAAACCTCTAGTTAAAAGTGGATCTCATACTAATCTAAAGCTAGACCATTCCAATGAGTTACAACACCAGCAGTTCCTGCAAGCAGCCCATGAATGGGGACAATATCTTGGTGAACGGTTACGTGAGACAGGCCGAAAGACCAGACGAACATTTTCCACTATAAGCAGCGCTTCTATTGTTGATGCTTTACACCTAGACGCTCTTCCTACAAAAATTGAAGGTTATCTTCAAGCACCTTTTAGAATTGTAGAAAATTATAGTCATCATATAAGTCATCTAAGAATGTTTTCGTTACCACCCTACTGCCCAATCCCAGGTGATCCTAACTTCTTGGCATTTTGCCTCTACTTTGAAAAATCGTATGAACATCTAAAAAGTATTGGCGAAATCGCACAACCTATACAATTACGGCATTCATACTTAGAAGCTCCATATCCGGCAAGTCTCTCCTCGCCCTTAGCTTCACAGCAATCAATACCTCCACACGCTGCTTATCTTCTACGCCAATTCCAAGACGGCGTCGATCGTTCATATCGTCACCTGCAGGATATAGGCCTCATGCCACGTGACCCAGAACCAGTATCCTTGTCTTCTGAATATCGAACACCAACACCTAACACACAGTTACCTAGCAGTATGAGCGCGGCTTTATCATCACACGCAACACTCGCCGTTCCCACGCCACCTCAAAGCCCAACACCACGCCGCTTTGAAGTGGTCGCACAGCCACAGTATCCCTACAGAACAATTGGTGCCATTATAGTTGCCACTGCTGCGATAACGCATTATGTGAATAATCGGAACTATTATGATGATAAGATGCGTGGATTAGTTCAAAAAATGCTATCCAAGAAACAAAGTTGAAAATGCAAAACATAACACGACGAATAACGCAGTAGTGATGAGATAAATTGCTTACTTTTTTACACCCGCCTCAATCATTCCCAATTCGACCATAACTTCACGTAATATTTTTACACTTGGATGCTGCACATGAACTACGGCATATCTAGCCGAATCTATGACACTTTCGGGAGCATTCTTCAGTATGGATGTGAGCATCTTTTTTATAACTTCGTTATTCGCCTCTTCGCACAAAAAAGCGAATCCCAAAGCCGAGTACAGATGTTTGTACACAAGAGCGCTTCTGTCTGCCCCTGCCTGAATTAAAAGATCTACTGCCGCACTATTGCCCTTCATGGCCGCATACATAAGCGGTGTCACACCCTCTTGATCGGGCATATTAACATCTGCGCCCCACTTAATAAGCAATTGGGCAATTTCAATGTCTGCTTGCCAACGGACGCAAGTTATGAGCGGCGTCAATGATCTTTCATCACGCAGCCTTCTGACTTACGTCTGGCCTCATTTAGTCAAATGCATCGTATACGCATACCAACTGCCAAATAGATCTTTCTTGGTAAACCCAACTAGCTGCGCTAAAGCAAGCACTGTTTTTTGTCGCTGGAAATGTGGATCAAAAATTATCTCAGTTACTGACACTATACCGCCCGGCTTGAGAGCAGTGAATATTTCTTGCAATGCTGCCTTTTGATCTGGAATTTCACCCAAGACAGTCACCAACACAACGCGGTCAAAACTAGTATGCGCTAATGTGCCGTGTCCAATACCCGCGTGTACAAAAGTTATGTTCGTCAGATGCTGCGCTGTCGCTTTTGCTTTTACTTTTACAAGCATAGCTTCTTGAATATCTAGTGCCACTACATGGCCAAAGGCGCCAACTGCACGCGCTAGGGGAATGGTAAGCCGCCCCGGTCCACAGCCGGCATCAAGCACCTTCATGCCCGGTTGTAGTTGTAAATGTTCAATAATCGTAGCCGCACGATTGACGTCGGTGAAAGGGTTGTCCCGCTCAACCATCCATGCAAGCCATGATGGGCAGGGTAGGCTGTGGCGACGCGAGTATAAGCGCCATATGAGAGAGAGGATAAGTAAGGAAATAACTACGATCAAGGATATTGTTACCACTATATTCATTAAGATTCCTTATAACTATGAGACTGAGCAACTTAATATATACTGGTTATACTCTTTTTAAACTTGTTTGAAAGAAGATATGAAAAACATAAAAATTATTCTCCTCCCTGGGAATGGTCATAGCACGCCACAGGACAATTGGCTCCCCTACGTTAAATCTGAATTAACTCATGCTGGCTACACGGTGATTGCACCACAATTTCCTGATACCCCTTTAGCGCGTGAATCCTATTGGATGCCTTTTTTAAAAACGCTAAATCCAGATGAGCACACTATCTTAGTCGGCCACTCAACAGGAGCTATCGCAGCACTCCGTTATGCAGAAAAGTATCAAATTTTAGGATCAGTACTTGTGGGAGGTTATGTTACTGATCTTGGCATGGAGACAGAAAAATTAAGTGGCTATTTTGATCGGCCTTGGGATTGGGATGCAATTAAGAATAATCAACAATGGATCATACAATTTGCTTCGACCAATGATCCTTGGATACCTATCGATGAAGCTCGCGCACTGCATAATTACTTAAATACTGAATATTATGAATTCACTGATCAAGGCCATTTTGGCGGTGATTGTTATAAGCAAGAATTTCCTGAACTTGTTGTCGCACTTAAGAAGAAACTTGCTGTCACGTCATAACAATTTAAGAATGGGGCTGATCTCTTATTAAAGAATTCTTTAATAAGAGAGTAAAAATAAGACCGTTATTAAAGGATCCTTTAATAACGGCTTCCCTGATCCTGTAAAAATCGATTTTAAGCACAAGCAATTGGGCTAAAATTTCTGAAGGCAAAGTGATATAACGCACTATACGCCATCAATAAACCACCAGCAACTGTACCAGCCGTATAGAAAGACTTCATAAATAGAGAAAGCCGGTGCACCATAGCGTGCGATTCTCTAGATTCACGATCCAACGCTGCATTTTCTTCATCTATGTAGCGCAATTTTTCCTTGATATATTGCTGCCGGTCACGGGTGCTTTCATCATGTGTCGAAGCCATTATGTTTTGCAATTCTTGATCCAAGGCGCTACGGTCAGCAGCGAGAACTTTACGCCTCTTTTCTATGGCTTCGCGGACATTTCCAGCAATTTTTTCTTGCATCTCTTCAATATTTTGATATGCCCGTGGAGCACACAGCCAACCAATACAGCACCTACAACACCCGGACCATAACCAAGAGCATCAAAAAAATGGCGGAGCCGATTAAAATTTTTTGTAATGCCACTATCAAAGGATCATCCTGTTGGTAAGCAAAAGACATAGAACACACAAGGCTTGCTGCAAGCATAGAAGAAAATTTATTTTTCATATTCATCACTCACCTTTCATGATATTGTGAGACCACTTAATCTCATTTCCACCATAACCACACACGTACCTGTAGAAGTAAAGATGTTATCCAAAAAACTATGGTTACTTATTCTTATTGGAAGTTTTACGTCCATGAACATTGTTGCCGATAACCAGCCAAATAACATACACATTACACGCCACATTCATGTAGGCCGTACCTACAAACATTACAGCGGTAAACTTTACAAAGTTATAGCCATTGCTCACGACAGCGAGGATCCTGCATGCCTGCGTGTCATCTATCAAGGACTTTACGATTGCCCAACCTTTGGACCAAATCCGGTATGGGATAGGCCATACACCATGTTTGCTGAAAATGTTGTGATTAAGGGAAAAGAGCAGCCACGATTTGAGGAAGTTGAGTAGCGGATACCATGTATAGCCCTATCAAATTTATCTTATCACTTGTCATATTTTTCAGCACTTCTCACGCCACTATTCATCACATTCAAAGCATGCAAGAAGTGTTGCAGCACCTGCCCAATAAACGCATCCTCATAGTATTTGATATTGATAATACTCTCCTCATGCCACCGACTCATTTAGGGTCAGACCAATGGTTCTCTCATCTGGTGCAGGAACAGATTGCATCAGGAAAAAATACTCTTGCTGCTGTTGCACATGTATTACCTCTTTATTTGCACGTTCAATTGAATATCGATCTTGTTCCTACTGAAAGATCATTGTCAGAAATCTTCCAATGCATACTAGACAAATGTGCGCATGTTCTCTTTTTAACTGCCAGATCTGCGCCACTTGCCACAAGAACGTTCCAGCAACTTGCAAAAAATAACCTACATTTTCCTATCATGCGTGAACAGCCATGCGAACTTAACGTGGCTCATCCGTGTTTTTATAGAAATGACATCTTGTTTTGTGGCAACAATGATAAGGGTGAAGTGATCGATGCTTTTCTAGATATTCATGCATGTGACGCTGACGTTGTTGTTTTTATCGATGATAAGGAAAAATATGTAGGAGCCGTCCATGAGGCTGTACAAAAACGAGGTATAGAATGTATCGGATTCCGCTATGGCGGATGTGAGCATCTGGTACGTTCATTTAACAAAGAGGCAACCAAACGTGAGCTTGAAGCGTTCTTGGAAAAGTGTCCTTTGCCTTCTTAAACAATAATCGATTCAGCATTGATCAGTAAACGATTATTCCAAGCCGATAACTAACTTGCCATCCTTAACAGATGTTACCCAGTTTCCCGAGCCGGCTGTAGAGCCGAATGACGCGGACCAGGTTGCCTTCATATTTGCATTGTCGCCATGTACGACTTCAACCTTGTCTACGCCTACAAAGCTTTTTGGTTCTACCTCGGTGTAACTTTTCCCTGGTGCAATGGAGTACGTACCCTTTGAGCTACCAAGAAGGAAAGGCGTGACTTTTATGTTAAAATTAGCGTTATTTTTATAGTTTTGTACATGTTTCGCTGATAGCTGTGAAAAAACTCCAGCAATTACCATGCTCGTCATAATTATTGATTTGATCTTCATTGTACCCTACTCCCTTTTATGGTTTGTTTATTCAATCTTAGCAAAGAACTATCGTCATATTCAACTATTTAGCTTTGAACCTATTCGGCCCTTTACCCCGCGCGATTTTTCTAGATAAAGAAATCAAACAAAAATTTAACATTTAAGCCGATTATTAAAAAGGCACTCGCCCAAGCAAGTGCGGTAACCCACCTTGCATTGGTATGCTCACCCATTTTTTTGCGATCACTGGTAAATAGGATGAGCGGTATAATTGCAAAACCAAGTTGAAAGCTTAAGATGACTTGGCTTATAAGCATGAGATTGCCAATACTGGAATCTCCATAGATGAATAGGCATATTATTGCTGGCACAATGGCGATGCTTCGTGTGACTGCGCGCCGTAGCCATGGTGTCAGGCGAATGTTAAGAAACCCTTCCATCACAATCTGGCCAGCAAGCGTGCCGGTGAGTGTTGAATTTAATCCTGATGCCAACAGCGCTAAGGCAAAGAGTGTGCTTGCAAGTGGTGCTTGAACAAGTGGTGTTAATAATTTATATGCATCTTCAATATCGTTAACATGGTGATAGCCATGAGCATAAAAAACAGAAGCAGCCACAATGAGAATTGCCGCGTTTACAAAAAAGGCTAATGATAGTGCAATGATGGTATCAATGGTGGTATATGCAATTGCTTCTTGCTTGCCGGAAGGCGTATTGGCATAATTTCTTGTTTGTACAATAGAAGAATGGAGATATAAGTTGTGAGGCATTACCGTTGCTCCAATAATGCCAATCGCAATATAGAGCATTTCTTGGTTAAACAAAATGTCGGTAGTGGGAACAAGTCCACTTAGAATGCCACCAACATCAGGGCGTGATACTACAATTTCAAACCAAAAGCAGCAGGCTATAAGTGACATTAACAGAATAACCATGAGTTCAATGTATCTGAAATTGAATTTTTGAAAGTAGAGTACAATAAAAACATCAATTGCTGTTATGCAGACACCCCACATAAGGGGAATATTAAAAAGAAGCTTAAATGCTACCGCAGATCCTATAACTTCAGCTAAATCACATGCGCAGATGGCAATCTCACACACTACCCATAAAAATAGAGTAACTGGAGGTGAAAAATGATCTCTGCATGCTTGTGCTAAATCTCGCCCGGTAACAATGCCCAATTTTCCTGACAAATGTTGCAACAAGATTGCCATGAGGTTTGACAACATTACAATTGAGAGCAACGTGTAATTAAATGATGAGCCTGCAGCCAAATCTGTTGCCCAATTGCCTGGATCCATGTAGCCAACTGCTACAAGATAGCCAGGACCTGCAAATGCAAATAATTTGCGCCACCATGGCCATGAAGGCAGAATAGCAACTGTTTGGAAATTTTCTTGTAGGCTTGGCAGAGCACGCTCTTGTCGCCATGCTTGGGTATTTGGGGGAGGCATCTGATTATCACTATCTTTTTACTGTTTTTGCGAATGCCCTTTAAGGATATCTAAAAAAAGAATTCTTTCATTGCTTTCAGTAGATGCGCCATTATATCTTCAACTCAAATGTATATTTGTGCGTCACCAAAGGAGTATAAAGAATGGTTCTGGCTTATCTGTATCTTATCCTTTTTCTCTGTAGTTCTCTAAGTGCATCAGAAAGCTCAATTCCCGTGGCCCCGCCATTCGAATCAACGGAGGCTACCCCAAAAGAACGAAAAGCTAAAAAGGCAAAAGAAGCCAAAGAGACCAAGGAAACAGAAGCTGCACTTAGTCAAAGTTATCAACCACCAATCATAGTAAAAAACGTCACTATTATTGCCGACAATAGCGAAAAAACTACTGGTGATGATCCCGGACCGGAAACAATAGATTTTGCAACCGCGCTATGCCAGCAGGCGGGCCCCATTATTGTAACTGGCCACACGCTCTACGCATTACTCAAATGGTACCATAGAGTACTCCCGCCCGATGAAGAAGAATTCCTTAAGAAGGAGGCTCCGTTCCATTTAAACCTTCTTATTAAACAGCTCCGTTTTGATGATGAAACATGGCAAGGATATAAAACAACCGATGGCATTTGGTATGTGTTTGTACCAGTAAGTTATAAGAAAAGAATGCTCGCACAATACGATACGCCTGAGTTTAGAGAATATGTGGCAAAGCATTCGCACCACCATCCTGAAGATATCATCCTAGATCTTGCCGTCGATCCGGAATGGTCAGGACTTAAAAAAGTACCGCCAACGCAGCTTACCAAGAAGTTCGACAAACCGGAGGACGAGCAGCTGCTCTTTGCATCGATAAGAAAAGATACCCCTTACACAGTGCGTGGACTTAAACCATTATTTGTGCATGGCAAGACACCTCTGTTTGGTATTATTAATGTCGCTCTCTTTGGCCACGGTTTTTATCCGCACAAAATGGTAGAACAGGCGGCACTACATAAACCAGTACGGGAAGTTGCCACTAAACAAGAGACAGTTTCGGTAGAAGGAGCCACTATCGCTGGGTGGCCTATTGTGCAGTATCGTGAACTGCAACATTTTTTTACCCATGATATGAATACAAACTTCGTATATGTAAATAGTTGTTATGCAGGGGATATAAACCTGTATTTGCCCCACCTTACCTTTATTAATGATAAAGGCACCCATAGTGGAGGTGTATATCCGCCCTATACGGTGGTTAACGGTGCTCTTACAGCTTCGCAAGTGATCGCTGAACATCACCCACTAAGCCATGAAAAAAACAATCTCTTCGAATGCATTCATGGTCAGGAAATATCGGTTGGGTATGAAAATTTTAGAAAGTTTTTTGCTTTACTTGAACAATATAGTAACCGAACCACCATTCATCCCACACGATTTAATGATACAGAAATGCGTGAGATATTATTGGCCATTACCCCGCGTTATACGACTAAACATGACCCTTGGGGCATATCCGGGTTACCGCAAGTCATGTACCCGGGGACGCAACATTTTACGCTATTCCAGTTAGACCCTGATATCGTGATCATAACCAAAGTCTTGCTGGCCAAACATAAGGAAAGCAAAACACCACTTACGATAAAAAATAAAAAGGTGATCGCCCTATATCCCACAGAAGTTGACGTTCCTCTTGTTATTGAAACAGCTACAGCATCCGCCAGCTCGTCATCATCATCCTCAAGCTCATCATCTACAACAGATGCCCCACCTGCGCTTGTTTCTATGGCTCCTGGATTAGTGCTCCACCATATAGATGAGTTAGTAACAACAAGCACCTTTTCTGATTTTTTGCATACTACCATGGGCTCTGTTTCTCCTGGCATCCCAAAATATTTTTTAATCCGCAAGCTGCAGGTACTCAACGATACAAATGGCGTTCCTGGCGTTGAGGGCCCCGTACAGTTATCAGATGTTTTCATTACGGTTGCTCATCAAGAAGTTAATGCTTACTATACAGCCCCTTCGGGAAGCATGTTTAAGACTAGAATGGGGTACCATCAACGAAGAGATATGCCTCCTACCTATACCACAGAAAATGTAGGCAAACGTATCGCACTATTTCCTGAACATCCATTACTAGCCTTGATCATTCTCTATCGCATGAAGCATGATAAAGATGTTGTAAAACTACTGACAGAACATGAACGTAAACTGTTAGCTGATTTTGATCAAAAAAGCTTTTTTGATCTGAGTGAACGTTCAGGATTAATTCGACAAGATCTAACGTTTACAACTCCTGCCACTCTTCCTAAATTTATGCAACTATCCCTGCAACACGTGAATCAAGATGTTGCCAAATATTTCTACTTTAAAGCATTTACTGTTGCTAATGAGTCCTTCCCCGATGAGCCGCTAGTACGTGATGTGCCAGTGGGAATACCAGTAGAATTGCACCATGTTCTTTTTAAATTTGAAAAAGGTGGGGCGGTTGTATTGTTTACTTTTGGCAATACCTTATATCTCTATCGCTATCCAGTCTCCTTTGTTGTAAGTGATCAAGATTTTGTGCGTTATGTTGAGGGCAACAATCTTTTTGAAAAAGATGAGTACTACAAGGAGAAAGACTCTGCTGACGGTACATTCTCGTTAGTTGATACAATCCTAAACTTTTATAAACAAGCACGACATGGAAAAACTCTACGCGATTGGTTTGGGGATATATGGAATATCAGAGGACCGTATGATTCAGTGGCACGTGAAATACGCGATCAAATGTGGACTAAGATTGGTCCAACGGAGTAGAAAAGATGAAAAATGAAGAAACGCTCAATAATTCTTTAGCAGAAGAACGAACACTATTAGCAGCAGAACGGACGTTTTCTGCGTGGCTGAGGACAGCGCTGAGCGCCATGGCAGGCGGACTTGTATTTGTACGGCTCATTAACTTTAAAAGCGAATTCCATAGAATACTCGCTCATGTGATGGGAGAAACACTCATTCTATGGGGGTGCATGGTGATTGTTCTTGCAGCAATCGACTATAGAAAAATCCATCTTATGCTCGTCCATGCAAAAAACTATAAGAGTTCACAGATGGGCTTTTTGATTCTGGTGGTACCGCTTGTGTTCATATCTGCTTTGCTTATATGGATTACGTTGCCGTAATAAGACAAAATAGGCACAACTTTACGCTGTGCCTATACAACCATTAGAAAACAACTGTGATTTTTTATCGAGTAACACTCGCAAGTATTTTTTCAAAAGTCCGTGTGCCACGTTGATAGCCATAGCGATCTGATCCATAGCGATAGCCATCTTGATGACAACGTAAAACAGCAATAATCTTTGCGCCACTCGTAGGATTTTCAAGCATCAACTGAACTATGTCTCCTTCTTTTTTACCGGCAATCATACTCAACGGAATAGAGTAAGGAAAGGTAATATCAGGTAATAAAGGATGCCTATGCGCTGCCCAATTGTCTGATTTCAGGCGGAGACGGGCAAGAGTAGAGTTCGAGCGCCAATTTTGCTTTTCATCAGTAATAGTACTTGTAGTTTTAACTCCCTCTTTTGCAGTAATCCACATGCCCGGCGTTTCTTCTTGAGGATCGTCTTCACTTGTTGCCCATACTTCTACAAGTTTATCGTCATTCTTAACAGGATTTGGTGTTACCAAATGACCGAGAGCGCTGCTTGAAAAAAAATAATCTTTTAAAGCAGAAGCTCTGTTGGGAACAATAAATAACGCTCCTCGTACAATAGATAGATCAGGATTTTGCTGGATAAGATCAGCAGAGACATTTGCTTGCTGGTTATGCGTGATACATAGAACAGCGATTAACGATATCAAGACATTATTTTTTTGTTTCATAGTAGAAACACCCCTCTAGATACATTGGATTATAAACGATTACTCATAATGATTTGAACAACTGCACTATTATAAATGAAACAGCGCTATTTACAATGCGTTAGTTAACCAGTTTGTTGCGACATTTCTTGAAGCAAATATTGTTATAGTCGATATGCGCATGATTAGATATACTGAGCCATATTATTTTTATATGTATGAGATAGAAAATTACTCTGCAAAAATAGGCAATCGGAGATGGCTATGTTTATAGTACTTTTTTTATTAGTGACTATGACTTCTTCATGCATCCTAAGTGAAGAGGCAAACCTTGATGTGCTTATTGTATCAAACTTCTTAGCAGGGCGTATTGAAAAAAATGAACGCGGCGTTTATCCAGATCAGACAACTCTACAGGAAAAAATTTTAGGGCCAGATGCCACAAAATATCTAAAATTATATGATATTGATATGACCCTTTCCCAAGAGCAAGGAGCAGATGGAGGGCTGGTTATGATAAAGACTACGGTGTTTGGAACACCAGAAGATTTTGATGGCACCGCTATCCTAGAAAATGAAAAAAAACTCCTCAAGTTTATTCTTATTGGGGCATATCTTGCAAAGCTCAAAGAAATGGCCAATAAAAAGATCAAACAGATATCGTTGACTCTCTCTCCGTCTACCAAAGCTCTATCAACCCCAGAATGTTTGGTGCGTGAAAAAAATGGCCTTTATACGTTTCGCACTGAATATGAGACATGTGAAAGTCGTAAAGCCATGGAATTTTTAACGATTTTTACTTTGGCTGACTTTCATGCCTGCATCAAGAACTATGTAGCAGCTAAAAACGCCAAAAAGGCTTAAGTTATAAAGGATTTTGCCTCATGTTTTTAGTTGTCTTTGTATGCATCAATCTTATTATCTGTACCGCTTTATCTGGCAATAGTGAACTACCGCTGGATACTTTGATTGCATCAACATTCCTTAAGGGACGTAAAGCATTTTATGAAAATGCTCCCCTTCACGATAAAATATATGAATTTTTCCTCAGAACACCCCTATCAGAGAGAATCTTTGGAACAAAGAATAGTCCAGCAGATGTTACTTTGCATGATATGTACATGGTCATAAAAAAAGAAGTTTCAGAAACAACTGAATTGGTTATCATACAAACATTCGTGCTTGGATCACCAGAAGATTTTACCGGAGAAACTATCTTGAATCATGAGCAACAGCACCTAAAATTTATTCTAATTAAGAGGTATCTTGCGAAGTTACAAGAACTAGGATCAGGGAAAAAAATTTCTGTTGTGCTTTCCGATCGCACCAAATCAATAAGCGCTCCCGAGTATTGCACCTATGAAACGAGTCCCATAATCGGCATAAGAGAGGTTAATAAAAACCTTAAATGGATGCGATTCCTAACGGTTTTTACTGAAGAGGAATTTGGCGCTCTTATTAAAAAATATTTTGGGAAGTAATGGATTACATTACCGTGAAAGTACTATTTGGTTAGGTAGAAGATCAAGATGAGCAATCCGGCAAATACGACAACAACTAGTGATTCTATGATCAGTGATTTATTTGGTTTCATACGACATACGCCAACTTCTTAATGATTAGCTAAATACTACCCGAAGCCGCTACCAAACAATCCACACAAAATAGCAACTATTTTGTATCAAAGCTTGAGCTGGTCATAAAGCTCTTAAACACGGCATGGTAGAGTAGACTACGTAGCAACAACACACCGCCTCCAACAGCACCCAATGCGCTCAGGACTTTTACAAAGCGCGCGTGGTCGGGTATACGTGCATATTCTTCTTGATAATTAGAATCTAAAGACTTTTCTTCCTCATTAACCTGATGTAGCTGATCCATAATTCTTTGCCTGTCTTCAACGCCAAGTTGGGTACCTGCCGCGCTACCATGTAATGTCTGCTCAAGTTCACGGCGAGTCTTGTGAAGAATTTCTCGCCGTTTTTCTATCTTGTTATTAAGATCGTCTACTAATTTTTGTACTGCCACTTCTTCATTTTCACATGCCAATGGTATACACAAACCCATCATGACCGCACCCACAACCCCCGATCCATAGGCGATTACGTCAAAAAAATTATGCATTTGGTTAATTTTTTGGGTATGTGCAAGGAACGGATCAAATTCTGCGATACTGGCATATGATGTGCGACATATAAGGCTTATGGCAAGAATGGATAATAATTTATTTTTCATGATTTTGTTTCCCTGACGCCCCCCCGGGGCGGTGTAATGATGAGATAAACTGCTTACTTTTACCCCATAACTATCTCCGATACTTTGAATATAAAGAAATTCATGAGAAATGGCAAAAGTGGATGATTTTGACACCAATAACTTTCTCCTGCACACTTACTTTATACATAAGCAGAATTCATCTTTCCACTCATACATTAGGGGCACAAAAACATGTACGCTATTACACGAACAACATTCTATCTTTTATTATGCACGTCCCTTTTTGCATCCTGTACATCAATTCTTTGCAATCTTGACGATTTTCCTTCCATTCTAGTGGATGGCATTATGAACTTTAGCTTTCCAGAACCAGAAAAAATAAAGAATTTGGACATCGACGGCGATCTATTCCCGCCAATTATAAAGAAACTCATCGAAGAATTTAATTACATCAATAAGGAAGGCATAGAACGACAGCCATTTGCCAATAGATTTATTCTATATGGTTCTCACGGCAGCGGTAAAACAAGCATTGTCAAATACTTTGCACAAGAAACAGACAGCCATTATATCCAGCTAAACGGACCAACGCTTTGGAACACTTATGAAAATTCCAGCGCTACAACAATTAAAGAATTGTTTGATTTTACCTTATCGCTTGCTAGAGACTTCTCAAAAAGCATTATCATCCTAATTGATGATGTTGATAAGATAGCACCTATCCATGTACAAGATGGCCTCAAGCTGACCATAGATCATATTATAACACAGTTATGTCAAGGGTTAGACGCTATTAGTGGCTATGGCAACATAGCTCTATTTTTAACAACCAATAACCTTGAAAAAATAACTTCTAGTGGCCTTCTCGATCGCTTTGAAAGCGACCACATTATTTGTATACCTGGATTACCTAATGATAAGCGTAAGGAATATCTGCGTACACTTTTCATTACCATGCAGATGCCACATGTACGCTTAGATAGCTTGGATGGATTGAACTATATCGCCAAATTGGTCTCAATAGATCCATCAGGGGGAGGAAAGAGCTTGTGTAAACATGTTGAAAATATATATCAAGCCTGCCTTACATTAAAGGCTGAATTTAATAATTATATCCTTAACAATCAAAGTTCAATTACTCAGACTCGAATAGATATTCTCTTGGAACCATTGCAAGATTTTTATGATGCTCTCGATTATGCAATACACCACAGTAATAATATTGCCCAAAATAAAACCAATGGATCTTTCATAGCGAAATACGCATATCTTGTGCGACAATACATAGCACGCATACGAGAATATCCCACAAAAAAGCATTTTGTCCCATCTTCTGAATTACTCGATTCCCTCACCAGGCTAACCAAAGGATTTTCAATACGGCATATTAGTGAACTAGTGTATTCTGTTTTCCATGACGCTCAGATCGATCATAATGGCATAGTCACTGAGAATCTGATTTTGGAAAAAATTAATCAAATAAAAGCTAAAATCAAGCATATCGAAAAGTGTGATAAGTAATTTGAGTGATATCTAGTCGCCCTCAAATAATAAAAAAGCGTGGAAGGTCTTAGAATACGTATCTTTGATAGCGTGCTCTAATCCGTCTAAAACATCTTTAACTCGATTGGATAGGTTCTGGGTGCGCAATAAAGAAATTTCTTTTTCCAAAATTTCTTGGCATTGCCAATAATTAAACACACAATCACCAGCAAAATAAAGGTACTTTAAACAATCTAAGTCAAGAGTTTTTGCGTATGTGTTTAACTCTTTCCATACTTCATCGTCAATAACAGGCCTATACTCATCTATCTTGGTTACTGTTGTTCCTTCTATATATATACTGGAAATCCATATCGCCATATTTAAACTCCAAGCATTTTATCAATTGGATAAGACGTTACCCATCGTGCCCCACCGGTAACAATTTTCATTGTAGAGGTTGGTACCCCATCCTTTGTCAGTCCTATAATTCGGCCAAAGTCATGTACCTTAACTCCCGGTTCAACAAATGTACCCTTTTCCCATGCTTCGAGGCCCAATTTAATCCAGTCCTCGCCCGCATTAAAAACCGATCTAAATGTTCCATCACGATAAAGCGAGCGATAGCCATCTTTCATATGACTACCGAGAATATGTTGAAACGTTTTTATATCCGGCACCGGCAGTCCTATTGCCCGACATTTGTCCGTACAGCCGTCGATAATTTGTGTGATTTCTTTACAATACTTCGCTAGCAATTCTTCAGTTGTTTTTGCTGCAGAAACAAATTTCTCCATCACATAACTGCTGGCAGAAGCAACCTTCCCACCACCCTCTACAACTTTTTCCGCCTCCATCAAGCTAAGGCCCGCTTCACCGGGAACACCTGCAGCCATTGGCTGTGGCGGCTCGATAGCCAATCCCTTCTTGATACGCTCACGCGCATCTTCCATTTTGCGTACTAGATTGTGATAACGTTGCGAAAGGAAGTCGGTTGCATATGACACTTTTTCTGATTTTTTAACAACCTCAAGCAACCCCTTGGTTCTCCTCAAAAGATTAGTTGCCGTTCCAGCCAAAGCCTTCCCAGTCATAGTATCGACTGCAAAATTGCCTAACAGAACGCCAGCATCCTCTGCTGTCATAGTATGTAAGTGTGCAACCACTTTTTCTATAACGTCTATATATCCTTCTTGGCGCTTGAGTATACGCTCAGCTACCTCTTTCTTGCTTTCTTCTGAAACAAACGGCAAATGTACATATGCCATCTCCGCTGCATTTTGTACAAGAGCTGCGCTCAATGAACCAACAGCCCCCAAAGCATGGCCAATTTCTTTAAGCAACTCTGTTGGATGAGCTGCTAAATTCACCGTTCGAAGTGCTCCTAATACCACGCCTTTGCCAAAACCAACACCAAAATCACAACCTAATTCTACTGCTTTAGCCGCATAACGAAGCCCAGCCTCATGCGATATCCTATGCTGCGGCCCTGATACGGCATTATTCTCCATATACGTTAGTTCATGGCCAGCATTAATAAGTTCCATAGCTCGATGTGGATTGCCACGTTGTAATTCATCAAGACCATCAAGAGCCGCTTCCACTGATGCAGCACGCTGTATGGCATGCTCATCATTAAGAGATGTTGCTCGTACGGCAAGAGTACACGCTTGTTTTTGTATTTCTTGATCATGAACATTGCCTACACGTTGCTCAAAAGGCGCGATTGGTATTCCTGCATTACGCAATGCCTGTTGAGCCCCTTTTGGTAGCGTGTAAATAAGATGCGTAATAGTATGATTGCCTTTTCTTAATTCCCCTAATGTGTCTGCCGCTGTACGATGCCTTCGCCCCATCTCATTATTTTCTTGTAAGTAAATATGTCGATCTTTATCTTGACATCCCTCAACGCAACCGTTGTGACATGGAGAATATTTAAAATTCGGATCTGATGTAGAACTAGTTGCCTCTCTACGTTCTAAATACCAGCGCTGTAAAGGTTCTGTATTCGAATCGCTATATACATCGTGGTACTTAAGCACGCCAGATTCAATTCGTTGAGCATACTCAATGCAATGATTCATAGCAGAAAAACACTTCTGGGCGCCATCAAGATCACCGCTACGCACAGCTTGTATACCAAGTCGAGCCTGCCAGGCAGCTTTACCTAAACTGTCATTGACCATCTTTCTATCATCAGGATGTATGTTGGGTGATAGTGCTAAAGCGGCAATTTTTTCATACCCATGATTAAAAAAAAGACCCTTATAGATCAGATGTTGTTCAGAAGTACCTGCAAGCATAAGATCTGCTTTGGTTACTCCTAATTTTGTGAGTTCTTGAAGCGCATTAGAGCCAAGCTCTTTTTGTGCCTGCGAATGGTAATCGACATACGTAACGTCCTCATTTTTTTTATGTACATCATGCGTCAACCGTAATGTTTCAATCAGTACCTTATTGTCTTCCACTTCATGAGTAAACGTACCACCATTGCGAGTAAGTAATGCATTTTGTTCCTGTAACTTTTTCGCTATGTCATCTGTTTGTGTACGATTCAGCAGAGAGAGTTTGTTGCCTTTTAATCCCTCTTTTATACGTGCTGTTTCTAATTTGGTATAGGCCGCTTGGCCTTCTTCATAGAGGTAATCACGAGCATTGTTAGGAATGTTGCGCAACTCATCGTCATGCGCCTTATTCGATTGCATAAGCAAGTATTGACCTGAGACCCATCCTGGAAATTGCTCCGCTTCTCTCACCATCTTGCGGAAATTCTTGTATTGAAAGAACTGGAACGCATTAAGCACCTCCGATGAGGTTTTCTGATTTGTAATCAGTTGCCATTCTTCCACGCTTAAACTTTTACACAGTTTCTGCACTCCAGGCGGATGAGGACAAAAGCCGGGCACAATGTTTTGTCCTATAAAAGTCATACCATCGGATTTATTTTCAATTCTTTGTGGTAGATCTTGTTCATATTGCCTATTATTTTCACGAGAAAACCGATGAGCATCACATGAAAAGGATTGGACTTGCTCTAAAAGTGTTTGTTTTTTTTGTACCTCCGATTCTTGCTGAGTGGTATCGACGGTCAAATGTGCTGTACCACCCACAATAACCTCTTGTTGCGTAACAACCTGCTGTGGTGGCTCTTGAGCCCTTCTTTGCTGCTCTATCAGTGCTTGCAGCCTTTGTTGTTCTTTTTGATCTTCCGTTTGAGCATCCGTATAGGAAGCTACGAGCATTGTTTGATCACTAAATCTAGTAGTAGATTGCACATGACGCTTAGAGGACACGACGCGTTTTACCGCGAGTAACAATAAGTTTGCTTGTTGCGCAGCTACGAATGGATGAAAAACTACGCTAAAAACAAGAATGGATAACAAAAATGTGTTACGTTTATAAACCACTAAGAAACTCCTTAGATGCTGCTTTTTGACTTACTTTAACTTTTACTGCAAAATTATTTTTACGTAAACACTCGATAGTTCATCTTATTTTAAAGTATCGGAAACATAATGTATACGCGCATCATTATTCACCAATTATTCCTTACTCTTTCATTGTCATTATTCACATATGCCACGGGATCACCAGAACCTGATCCTACAACCATTCCCAAACCAGAAATAATCACCACGATCGATGTCGAAGAAGAATTGTTCCCAGCAGATGTCAGAACATTAACTGAAGAATTTAAAAACCCAAACAAAGGCTTTGCTCGTCATAGTCCCCTCACCAACAGAATTATTCTCTACGGCCCTCATGGTAGTGGAAAAACAACAATCGCCAAATACATGGCCTATGAAACAAATAGCAAGTATCTTTATATAAGCTGCGGATCGCTTCTTAACACCTATCAAAATTCTGCGGCGATTATAGTTAAAAAACTATTTGCGTCCCTACGAGAAAACCCGGAAAAAATCGTACTGCTTCTTGATGAGGCAGACAAAATGAGTTCTGAGGGTACCAAAGATAATCTTAGAATCGCTATGGAGAATGCTTTAACAGAAGTATGTGTTGGTCTTGATAGCATTGAATATAGAAGCAACATACGGGTACTTTTGGCAACAAACTTTCTAGAAAAAATTGAAGCAACAAACCTTAGCACACGTTTTATCGATACACGTATTATCCATGTACCTGAATTAGATGATAATGCTCGCAGAAAACGCATACTTGCTCTTTTTATTACTATGCAGTCCCCTATGTTGAACCCTCATGAATTAGATGCGTATGTCACTCAATTAGAATCCAATAACAGGCAGATTAAAAATAACCTCAATAAGCACTTCAAGGATATACGTGAAACCAATATCGCCATTAAAAAGCAATTCCACAAACTTATAGTGGCAACAGATGATCCTACCCCACCACCAACTATCGATGCTGATATCAATATGTTTGACACCCTTGTACACACACTCCGACGTCAATGTGACGCCCTTTCAAAGGATGTACAGAGCGACGAAGCTGCAACAAAAAATCCAATTGTTACAGATTATATGTCATCAGTTAGACAATACCTCAGCGATATGTATGATAGTAATATGTTTGAAAATATAATTTGTCCGAGTTCCGAGACGCTTCAAGAGTTAACTGAACAAACTAAGGACTTTTCTATACGACGCCTTACTGAATTAGCTACTTCTATTCGTGATCATATACAGCGTCATAATAATGGGGTCGTTAATGATGAAAGCATATATTTTGAAAAAATCAAAAGAGTAAGGTCAAGAAGGAGCTTCTTTGAAGGAGCACTTGCGAAAAACGAGGAACGAGAAAAACAAAAAGAAGCACAAGAAGATTTAACGTTTAATGCTGCAGTAAGGCAAGCACACAGTGAACCTCACTATATGTCTCTTCATAGCAATACAGAACAAGACGGCTCATCTTTTAATATTCTTGGATTCGGTGGAAGCAAAGGCAAAAGCACGACGCAACAAACTAAGGAAAACAAACAAAATCCAACAATTGAAGAAACACACGAATTAGCAAAAAAAACTACCGATCCTTTAAAGAAACGGGTATCTGAGTTAATAAAAAAACGGGATTCTTTACGCAGCAGCGAAGAATAATTGCAAGACAAGATTTTAGAACAAGAAAGTTACATAGTTCAAAAAACAAATTATACGATGAACTCATGATTGTTCGAAAGACTTTTTTTCTATGGATTTTCTTCTTATGTACATTTCAATCTCTTGATGCACTATCTCTGACAGAACAATTCACGCAAGCAGGTTATGTAGAAATTTGCGATAAGAACCATGGAACAGCAACTTACGATTCTCTTTATGGCTATTTTGATGAGCTCATCAAATTTCTTCAAACAAATCCAGTTTGGGCACAAAAATTATATAGCGCAAAAGAACGTTTTATTCGCTCAAAAGATATAAATTACTACTCCACTGATTTTTTTGGTTTCTACGACGAGTCGAAAAGGTAAGGAAGAAATCAGATCTCCTTTTATTATTCGATTCATTTTCATGAGTTTATTTGCTCTCACTATCCAGAATTCAACAAAGTTCCCGAAATCATCCGTTTTTTTGACGCTTGTTTTGAGATTCAAAAACCATACGGAAATCTATTTAATGAGGCAGCAGCCGAGTTAGGGGTAGAAACGATTTTCTCTTCCAAATACGATCATCCTCCTATCCTTTTCAAGGTAATCAAATACTTCCCTTCTTATCTTCCCACAAGGCCCCATTACGATGGAACAGCGTTTTCCCTTTTTCTCGATAGCACCGACAATCAATCGCTGCTGCTTTCTCCTTATAAATCTTCATTCACCGTCGATGATTTTTCTTGCCCTGCACGAGAGTTTTCCCGAGAACATAATCAAAATTCTATCTTACTCATTCCCGGAGTGCTTCTGACAGAATTTTCTATCTACCCAACTCCTCACATTGTCATACAAAGTGGTAAAATTCGCTATGCAACAATAGCATTTGCTATGAGACCTAACTACATTCCTCAAAAAATCGAATTCTCCGCTCTTCCGAACTTTAAACATTGAATAATTTTTTCTTAATTACTACGATTGCAAAAAAATGATTTTAAAAAAATAATTATAGGTTTTCGCATGTTTAAATATTTGATTTTTCTGTTCGCTTCACATTCACTCTTTGCCTTAACAACGCTCAATGTAACGCTAAGCTCAGATAATGATCCGGGCGGCATTGGAGATGTGGGCGATCTGAGATATTGCTTGAATACAATGAATCAAAGTTTAAACACGACATCCGATGATTATGCAATTGTTTTTGCCTTTCCAATGACTATTCAGCTCAATGGCATTTTGCCGATTATTAACAATTCCTCTATTCCTGTGACTATCACGATTGGCAATCCAGGCTCCACTCCTACCGTTACCATTGATGGCAACAGTGGCTGCTTACAGCGGATTTTTCATTCCCATGGGGAATGTGATAATCCAAAACATGATCTTTCAAAACCTAACCGCAAAAGGTGGCAATGGCGGAGATGGAATTTCGGGCGGCGGCGGTGGCATGGGCGCTGGAGGAGCCATTTACGCACCTCAATCCTTTTTAAATGGTTCGTATCCTTCAATCACCTTGATGAATGTATCAGATCAACAACTGCTCTGCTATTGGTGGAAATGGAGGAAGTTATTTAGCAACCCTTCTGCTACAGGCAATGAAGGTGGCGGCGGTGGCGGCGGCTTTAGTGGAAATGGCGGTTCTGTTATGGCCACTGGAAGTACTGGCGGTGGTGGGGGAGGAGGTTTTGGTGGAGATGGTGGCGATGTCACTCTTTCAACTGACGACCCACTTGGTGGTGGCGGCGGCGGTGGTGGCGGTATTGGATCCCGCGCCACCACAGGCACCACGAATCTTGGCAATGGAGGTTCCGATCAGGCAGCTGGAGATAGATGGAAATGGTTATGGTCTCGACACTACGTTTACCGCTGGTTCAGGTGGAGGAGGATTACGCTGGAGGAATCAATGCGGGAGGCGGTGGTGGAGGAGGTCTATGACGATAGGCGCGGCTTATGGAGGGGGCGGTGGCGGAAGCTGGCAGGGGTTCAATGGAGCTCAGCCGCAAGGCTTGACACCCCCGGAGGTAGCGTTGTCCCTTCTGGAGGCAATGGGGGAGACGGAGGTGGAGGAGGCGGTGGTGGCGTCGTTACAGCGGCTTCCTACAATTGAAGTTGATGGGCAAGCGTGGAAATGGTGGCTATGGCGGCGGTGGTGGCGGCGGCGCTGGTACCG
Organism: uncultured bacterium; assembly: GCA_963738145.1. Lineage (GTDB taxonomy): Bacteria > Babelota > Babeliae > Babelales > Vermiphilaceae > CAVTVH01. The sequence continues at coordinate 940,417 of CAVTVH010000001.1, read as the reverse complement.
GCTTTTATGATGTTAATTATACAGTACAAGGTGGATCGGGCGGTGTTGGCGGAGGCGGCGGAGGTGGCGGAGTCAACCAATCTGGGCAACGCCTGCGATAGGCGGTAATTCTCTTGGTGGAGGCGGAGGCGGGGGTGGTGGACCTTCTAATGGTGCCACTGCCTCGGGCGGATCTGATATAGGAAATCTCGGCGGGGTTCTGGAGGGGTGGGAGCTAATTCCGTCGGACAAGGATTTGGTGGTGGTGGCGGAGGTGGAGGAAGCGGTCTGGGCGGCGCTATCTTTGTGGATAGCCGTTTGAATTTCACTATACAAGCACTCCCGGGAATTCCAACTATTTTCAATACATCAAACACGATAACACAAGCAGGAACTCCTGGAACGGGCGGTACTGGTGGAGGCTCAGATGGCACTGCTGGGTCCTCATTGGGAAACAGTATTTTCTTGCGCGCAGCTTAACGAAGGGTCTTCTCTGACCCTCATGGCACAGGATGCTGGTGATCTTTTGACGCTTGGCTCTGGAGTGGCGTTTACGGATGATACTATTTTCGGGGCGGATAGGAACAGAGTGTTTTTGTTACAGGAAATGGAACTGTTGTTTACAATGGCACCACTGATTATCCGGGGACCATACTGATTAACAATGCGAATTTCAAAGTGAATGGAGTGATCAATTCAGCATCAATTTTCGTCTGTAGAAACATTGGCTTTAGTTCGCAAAGAGGGACCTTGAGCGGAGTTGGAATCTTGACCGGAGATGTCTTTGTTAATTCCGGAACGATCTCTCCAGACACCGGAGGGACGCTTACTCTTGGCAGTTTGACCTTAAATCCAGCAGATCCAGGTAGCGGCACCCTTGGAAGCCTTGTACATATCGAAATTGATTCCAGCGGCACATCGTTAGTCTCCGTTACCGGACCAGCATCGTTAGCAGGTATCTTGGAGATCGATCTAGATCCAAGCGCTCAGCCTGGAACGTACACAATTCTCACTTCGTCTGGTATTACAGGAACTTTTGATTCCATCACATTTACGGGAGCAACTCCGCATTATTCGCTCTCTTATTTACCAATTGGAAATCCTACGTTTGTTCAATTTGATCTTTTAGGATTTCCAACCATTTTGGAACCACCATCAAATCTTCAAGGTCAGCAAAAGAAAAATGATTTTGGATTCGAATATGAACTCTACAATCAACTGACATGGACACTTAGTCCATCACCTGAAACCATCGGTTATTACCTCTCGCGTGATGGGAATCGTATTGCAACGCTCAGTGCATCAACAACCACCTATCAAGATCATAATCGACCACGTGGTGTTTCGTCAGTGTACTCGTTAGTTGCATTTGATGACAATGGCACTATGAGTTCGCCAGTTACCGTTACTATTCCGTGAAAATAAAGGCTCTAAGTATGTATAAAAAAATCGCCTTACTTTCTGCACTGCTTTGCACATCAACACAGTATGCATCCGATGTAACACCGTGGCTTGAAATAAAACCAAGCTACTTTTTCTTTTGCGCATCCCCGATGAATAAGATCTATGATCATGGTGGCTTTGAAATTCAAGGCAGTGTATCAGTCCCCGTGTACAATTATCTCGATCTTTATGGCAGCATTGGTTACCGCAAAGCATGGGGCCATGCATTGAATACCTGCGCAACAACAAGCCTAACCGTGGTACCAGTTGATATTGGCTTAAAACCGATATTCAATTTCTGTGAACGCTTTTACTATTTTTTTGCAATCGGGCCACGCTTTTTCTACTTTCATCAACAGAACAACTCGCCATATGTTGATTGCATAATCAACGGCGGTGGTATCGGCTTATTTATAAATACGGGTTTTAATGTACTGCTTGCAGATTGTCTGTTGCTTGGCATTTTCGGCGAATATTCGTATGAAAAGAAAACAATATGTCCAAACATGCCAAATGTATTTAGCAATGGCGGTGTACAGATAGGTGGCTTTGCATTTGGCGTAAGCCTGGGTTATGCGTTTTAAGTGGACGCCCCCAATGAAGCTTGCACGGCTTAAAATCCGTGGCTTGGCATTATAAAGTTATGGCATGCTGCACATGAGACATATTAAGCCACGTGGTCATCACAGGAAAATGAGAAACTTGTAATGGTTCAAAAGTAATGTTGCTATTATTTCCTGAATTCACTTTTGCCCTTCAAATAGGTATCAAAGAAAGAGATTATCTCTTGGGCTTTCCGCTTTCCAACTTCATCTGCATTTTGGGTCACAATTCCAAAAAATATTATGCCAATATTTCTTTGGGTGATTATCTTTTTTTCAAGTATTTCGCAATAATCTGAGCTATTTCTGCGGGAGAATTTACGTCCGTATTGACTATCAAATCCCAGGGATGTTTGGATACCAATACTATTTTTTTTAGTGTATTAAGCTTAAATTGTTCTACAAACGGTTTAACAAAAAGGTGGATCAATTTTTCAGGATCTTCGCCTGCTGCTTCCATAAGCTCTCGCACTTCTTGCTCGGCACGATGCAAAGCGTATCTCACTCGACCGGTTTCTATGCGATCAACAACCATATCATCCGCGTACTCTTGAAGCTTATAAATATCCTTAAACTGTCCAAATGATAGATTTAATGGTCTTTTCTCTTTTTCGTTTCCCGCTTTATTACGTTTTTCTACACGATCAACAAGCACATCAAGCGGACAATACACCAAAACCTTAACCGTTTTTTTACAATCTAGAATAGAACAATAATATTCATAGTGGTTATCAAAATCTACCAGATCAATCAAAATATTTTTGCCTTCCTCTGAAAGCTGTTTTGCATTGGTTAAGAGGGCGCTGAGAATCTGGTGTTGGTACGTATTACGCGACATCGATTCCGGCATAGGGTGCTCAGCTGCATAAGTTTCTACAAAATCATCGCCTATTAAAGCAGCATAAGTGTTACCATAAAGTTTTTTCAATGCTCTTATGATTGCTGTTTTTCCTGCGGAAGAAGTGCCATTAAGAAGAATAATAGTACCGGCAGTTATTTTTTTATTTCTCAAATAGGTATCAAAGAAAGAGATTATCTCTTGGGCTTTCCGCTTTCCAACTTCATCTGCATTTTGGGTCACAATTCCAAAAAATATCACCCATGGCCACTTCATCAAAATAAGATCACTAAACCCACCATGTTCTGCACCTGAGATAGCCACGTGTTTAAAATCTGGCCGTTTATTATTATTGAACAATTCCTGCATTTCTGGCATGCCGCCACCTTGGCCGGTCAAAAATAAGAAGGGAGTACTGAATGCACGCGTCGAATTATAGGTTTTTGTCCACCCATCCATATTAATGCCCGCTTTGCACAGTTTATTGTTAGCGCAAAAATCGGTAACAACTGCGCCACCATGAGAAACTCCCATTAACCCCAGATGTCCCAGGTCTAATTTCTGGTAAAACATAGAGGATTCATCGTGATTTAATGCCTGCAACTTTGCAATGGTAAATTCTATGTATTTATTCCAACGTTCATGTGCCTGGTTACGATACGCATAAATAGTATCACGATTACTTTCATCCATTGCTTTTTTAAGCGTAGAATCAATTGGTATAATTTCTCCACCAGGAAATGCGGTTACTGCAGTATCATAGGGCGGTTCTATAGCACAGATTATATATCCATGGCTTGCCAACTCCTCAAGCAAAACATTATGGAGATCTTCACCGCCAATGCCAGGCAAATAAAGTAGAACTGGATACACCGATTCTGTAGTAGCAAGTGGAACATTCGGCTTGGTGTATGTATGAGTATTGCTCAACAAACAATGCCAAACAAACTGTGGCACATAAGAATCTTTAGCTTTAACAACCTCAAATGCATACATCAAAGCTGGCTGATACGCATATAATGGCTTATTGTTGTTATCATTTGCGGACGGATAAAAGATATCGACATTAAACTCGTTTCTTTTGCCAGATAGGCCAAGAGTATCGCCACCTTTCCAATGATATAAGACATTGCCAACCGAATAAACACCTGATGGTCGTGGAAGATCGTTAAAGATGGGACAAAACAAATACCATGCTGCAGTCAGCATCAAGACCACTACACATACAATAAAAAGCAGTATTTTAATCCCTTTATTGAGCATCACCATAATCCTCTTTTATTTTTTCATACCGAACTTTAAAATAGGACCTCTAACTCCGTTACTGATCTTTGCCTGTTTTAAACCGCAGATTTGGTGGAGTAACTTGATCTGGATTGGTTCCATATTGAGTTTGCAGCGACAGGGTAACTGGTTCTGATAACTCTGCAAAAATCATCATAGCAATAGGATCACCTACTTTAAGTCTTATTCTAAAGTTACCTACATTTTTTATTTCCAATGTGGCCGCATGCGGTTTTTCATAGGTGCCATCAATTATCGCAGCAGTAATATGGGTAGTAAGGCCAAGACGCGCAATAGTACTCCTGCCATCAAGAATTGCTAAAATAGTTGGTGCTGTTTTGATTGTTTCATAAGTTGAACCCAACACAAATTGTCCTGGATCCAAATAAAACTCCTCACGCGAAAGATCTATTTGTTTATATTTTAAATCTTCGGATTGGGTGAGGTCTATCACCTGATTCGGCTCCGCTATGAGCAATTTATTACCCAAATGCATACGAATGCCCACCGGACGAATATTTTTCTTATTAAATGAGGGCCCTATGATAATCTTGCCCTCATCAATATATCGCTCAAGAGTGTTGTGTGATAAAAACATATTTTGATCCTTATGAATTTCACCAATAAAGTATAGGATGCTGTAGATAATTTTATCACAAAGTCAATATTGATACATCTATCAAAAGTGATTAGCCTGTAAGCCAAGTTTTGTAGTTAGCATTCATGTGTTGAAAGGAGATATCATTAATGAAGATAATGCATATGAAAATATTATGGGTCAGTTGCTTATTAATTGGTGTTATAAATAGTGCTGGTACCACTAAGCAGGTTGCATTTATAACAGGCGGTGCTTCTGGTATAGGGGCAGCAACCGTGGAACTTTTTATACGCAATGGTATAAAAGTAGGTTTTCTCGATTTTAATAAGGAAATTGGTACCTCTTTTGCCAGACAATTTTCCAATGAAGATGTGCTATTTATCCACGGCGATGTTTCAAAAGTAGCTGATATCCGCTCTGCAATTGAACAAACTGTACAAAAATTTGGCCGACTTTCTATTATCTTTGCCAATGCAGGTATACATCAAATGAAAAGCTTACATGAGCTCACCGAACACGATTGGCAACGCATTATCGATATCAACTTAAAAGGCGTTGTATTTACGGTTAAAGAAGGATTACCATATCTTATCAACAACAAAGGCGGATCTATAATTTTATCGTCTTCAGATCAAGCATTTATTGGTAAACCTTCAATGTGCGCATATGGTATCACCAAAGGTGGTATAGCGCAGTTTGCTAAAAGTACAGCTTTAGAATATGGTCATCATAATATTCGGGTGAATGCCATTTGCCCTGCAACAATACGAACTCCTCTCGCTGAAGCTGCGGTAAAAAAATGGGCTGAGGCAGACTTCCAAGGTAATGATGAAAAAGCGTGGCAGATGGAAGCAACTAAATATCCATTACAGCGATATGGAACATCGCAAGAAGTTGCAAACCTTGTTTATTTCCTCGCATCTGAGGCTGCATCATTCGTCACTGGTGGATTGTACCTTATTGATGGCGGTCTTACCGCAAGTTAGAAAAATGTCTTATTGAAGGAAAAACTATAAGCGCCTTCAGGAAGGGCAACCCGTCCGACAATGATGACCGCGTCCATACTGAAGTTCGCCAAGCCGTAAGGCGTAGACGAGCGATGAAGGAACGCTGTTTGCAATGCGGCAGTTACTTACAGATTTAACAATTTCTTAAACAACCCTTTGGCTTGCTTCGTTAAATATCCCAAGTGCAAAGTCTCGTACCAACATATGATAGACCAGACTATATGCTACCCCTAAACCGCCAACTACAGTCCCTATGGCATACACGCACTTTAAGCAACGAACACGTGGCTGGATTTGACTATATTCCTGTTGATACTCATGCGCTAACGCTACATATTCCTCATCAATGTGACGTAATTGATCGGAAATCATTTGCTTATATGCCACATCATGTGGGCTCATTTGATCCTTGGCCACTATCTCTTGTAAGGTGTGTTCAAGTTTTGCTCGAATAATACTAAGCTTCTGACGCCTCCTTTCTATACTTTTGTTGAGCTCATCAATAAGCTGCACTTCGATTTCATGCGCATCTTGAGAGGCTAACGATCCGCAGACCAGAAATAAGGCCGCACCTAAGACGCCCGGCCCGTACCCTTTAAGGTCAAGGTATCGATGCACCTGAGTGATTTTTTTCTGTATATCTGGTGGAAATAAGTCCAGTTGCGCTTTACTAGCGCAGAATATTGGTGTGGAGAGAGAGAGGGTGAGAAAGAGTGGCAATAAATTTTTTTTCCTGTTCATTAAGAAATCTTTCGTAATCGCATAAAACTGAAAATACAAAAATATATCTTTTAGTCCGCATCTTTAATATAGATATTTAGTGCCTTTTTTGCGTCAGTGATTTTATGTCGCAGTTCCTCTTCGTTATAATAAATTTCTGGATATTGTATATGATCCTTTTTAGATAGCAAAAATCGACCTGCTACTATACTTAATTCAGCAAACATCTTGGCTTCTAACGGAGTTAGAGTATTGGGGTTTATTTCTACATCATAGCACTCATGATATTCTTTGCAGAAAGCCCAAGCGTCCATTTTATTTGTCAAGTACTGCCCAATGAGCCAATATAACCTTCTTTTATCATTTTTTTCAAAGGGCTTATCTTCAATAAAGAAAGTGATTGGTTGTGTTGTGAAGATATCTTGAGCATCAAGATTTATCGATATTGATATTTGCTGATTGTGCTGTCTTAAATAACTCATAGGGAATTTTAATAAAAATTGCTTATCTATATCGCTGATTTTATTGATTGAGATTGTCTTTTCATATCCGCATACAGCAGTCACTATGTATTTACTTGCTTGAAAACAGTCTTCTACAAAATAAGTAAGCTCTTTTAATTCACTTTCAAATTTTGATTTGTGAAAAATCATATCAGAAAGAGATATGCAAAATTCAATAAGATCTGTACCTGGTGCTGATTCATAAAAAAATAACACTATTTCTCGATTTATTAATATGGAATATTCACTGCTTTCGATCCTATTTCTTCCAGGCGTTAATTTAAATTGTTTAAATAGATATGCTTGTATCAAATCTGTTATTTCTTTTTGCTGCTCATGTGCATCAGCTATAAATGTTATATCAAAATATTCAGCCATTATTTAACCGCCCCCGTAGATAATAAATATCTAATTTGTTCTTCACTTAATTTCCAAGCGCCCTCAAGATATCCTTCCATATTAATCATCACGTTTAATTGTGTTTTGGGGTCAAAATAATGCAACACTTTTTGTACACCTCTATACGTACCTTCTATTGGTGTTACTGAATTAGAGCTTATCCGGAAAATCTAAACTTTGAAAAATAAGTACTAAAAAGTTAAAATCCTCTCCGATTTCCAACCAAGAAAAAAAGAGAGGATTTTTAAATGAAACCATGTTTTTCAACATGTATTCCAAAAAAATTTTTGATGAGTGAAAAACAAGTATCGCACCTTCTTAAGTTTTTTCCAGCGCAAAATAATGGGCGCGGCAGACCAACAATAAGCCCCGAAGCAATCTTACAAGGAATATATTACCTACTAAGAACAGGGCGCCAATGGAATGCATTGCCAAGATGTTTTGGTCCTTCGTCTACCATTCATGAGAATTTTAAAAAATTGGTACAGGCGAACGCTTTTCAGGGAGCATGGCACCACGCACTCGAACAATATGATAGGTTTATAGGGCTAAATCTTAAAGAACAAAGCTTTGATTGTGCTCATACAAAAGCCCCTCTGGGCGGTCAAGCAACTGGAATCAGTCCTGTTGACAGAAGAAAGCTAGGAACAAAAAGATCGATTCTTACTGATAAAAATGGCATTCCTCTTGCAATAGGCGTAGCAGCTGCGAATACACATGATTCAAAAATATGCATTTCGACAGTCTCAAACATTGTTTACAATCGTCAGCCACCATTCAAAACTATCGAACTTGACGCTGCTTTTGATGCGGCTCATATTCGAAAATCTCTTGTGGCACTTGGCTACCATTGTCGCATCAGTCCTAATAAGCGACGAGGCACTGTTGTAAAGGGTGAAAAGCTAAAATTTAGGTGGTCTGTAGAACGCACTCATTCTTGGATCAATCGATTTAGACGATTACTTATCCGCTGGGACAAGGGTCTGGATAATTTCCTAGTCATGCTTCATTTGGCCTGTCAAATCATTGTTTTCAGAGAAATTTAATTTCCGGATAGGCTCTTATGCCTAAACATACTAAAGGAATCCATCTCGCAGAATTTTGGCCAAGAACAGAGAGCTTTGGGTTTATGCTTACGTTTAATCTTCCAATACCATCCCCAATGCGTCATTTCTTTTTCCTTTATCGAAATGTCCAGGATAACGTAATGCTATGATGATAACATGGTATCATCATGAGTCGCTCTAATATATGCACATAATTCATCAAGATTTTTGATGTCTTCGTCAATAATGCTTTGCATAATTGATTTTTTGCTTTTTTGTTTAGCTATTTTTTGATGAATAAGAATTTCCAGATTTTCAGGATTAATGAAATTATTTTCTTCTACTACCATTGTTTCATATTCTATCACATCGTATAAATTGTATTTTATGTTATCCAAGCCACTCTGCATAATAAATTCTAGACTATTAGCTCGATTTAATGATGTTTTTCTAAGAAGCGCCGCTTCTTCTCTGGTATAATTATAATATTCGGTGAGAGAGCTGACGATAGTATCGGTGTAACGATCAAAATCTATATTGTCGTAATGCAACAAGAAGGTAGGAATAATTTTTGTTGCAAAAAAATCATTGTTTATGTTGCCCTTTTTAAGGAGTCGTAATTGCTCAAAAGTGCAAGAAACTATCATTAAAGCTCTATACGTACGTCTTTCTATTTCTCGGTATGTCTTATCGCCTTTTGGAGTTCTATCAACTTGATCAAAGATCATATCAAGTTTTTTAGCAATTCTTCGTAAGTATATATCTGTATTAGTATCATTATGATGACATAGGAACAAAAATGAATCATGTGACCTGCAAGTCTCTTTTAAAATTCCTACAGGGCTGAACAAAACTAATAGTATCACGGTCACAGTTATAGCAATCCCTAATAATCTCATGCATGTTCCTTTTGAGCCAATCGTTCAATTTTAAGACAGTAATTTTTACTATCCTTTAACCATCCTTCTAAATTTCCTGTAGCCAATCTACCAGTGATAATATCTTCCCAAAATTTCATATCAAATAAGACATCATCATCGGTAATAGCGCCTTCTCGTAGTATGATTTTTAGAAAATCATTGGAGCCATTTTTAACCCTAGAGGTAAGATGAAGAATTTTTTCTTTCTTATGCAAAGCAATTTTTTCGATTTCATTTACTACCTTAAGCCCGCCATCTTCTATTAATTGCGAACGTATTTTCTGGTACAAACCCAAAAGCTCTCTGTGCCCTGCAGATATAGTAAGGTTGAGATAGACAAGCGCAAGAAATGAGTTTTGCACATCAAATGCATACATTCGCCTCAATTGATCTAAAGAAGGTCCAAACCCCAAAGAAGCAGACCAAGAAAATAGTCGATTGGCATATTCAGTGTTTAGAGGAAAATTAGCTGCCCCTGTTAAGAAACTCATCCCAAGCATCCATAAACCTGCAGAATCTCCCGTATAGGCATCCTTTGTTAAATCATACATTGACTCTAAACGCCATTTATCAATGGCCGTAGCCTCATTTTTCGTGAGTGTTAGATCAGTGTTATTTGAGTCAATATTTGGACTGTTTTCTATCTGCGTTGGCTGCTTCAAAATTATGTATATGGCGAAACAGGATATTAATATTAAAAAAAATGCCGATACAGGCAATAAATATTTTCTCATTGAAATCCCTTGTTATTGTAAAAACCAACCCTATCATTTTAATGATAGAAGCAATCAACAAAGAGTCAAAAGGCCTTGACAGTTTAATGTATATGCGTCTTGACCTTATTTTAAGTTTAGGTGACAATATTGCTATAAAAGTTCATTTTTCCAGGAAAAAAATCATGCAGAATTCAGAAATGCCTAAGAAGGCAAAGACTACTGTCTATATGTCAGAAGAAGATGAAATCCTTTTAGACGAAATTTTCATCAAGCGATTACGCGATCGTAACAAAACAGATAGATCGACTCTTCTTTGTGAGGGCATTCGATTGCTTTATGAGAAAGAAGTAATGGATTCCAGTAAGGACTAATGTAATGAGGCAGGTACATTAACCCTTAACTTAGAGGCCTATATGCAAAAACAATCAATGTGTTTCCTCACCTGTTTACTGAGTATCGCATACCTATTATCACCAAACTTGCTTTACGGCAAAAAATGCTCTTTTGGATCATCAAAAACTTACAGTAAAAAATCCCCTTACGCTGGGTTAGGCAAAAAAAGCAGTTCCAATGGATTAATCAAAACAAGAAGGGTGTCAGGCCATGGCAAGCGAACCTCCAAGGGATACACCTATGTTAATCCTTATGCCAGAAGTAAATAACATCGTCAGGATATCATCGCATGAATAATGCCATCATCTATGCTCGAGTGTCATCAAGAGAACAAGAGCTTGAAGGTTTTTCCATTCCAGCCCAACTTAAAATCATGCGGGAATATGCAGCCAAAAACCATCTATTGGTCGTACAAGAATTTACCGACGTTGAAACAGCAAAAAAAGCTGGACGAACCCAATTCAGTAAGATGATTACTTACATCAGGGAACAGGGCAGCATCAAGAACATCTTGGTAGAAAAAACTGATCGCTTGCTGAGAAATATCAGCGATTACGCTCTCATTGATAAACTTATCGAGCAAGATGACATCAAAGTACATCTCATCAAAGAAAATGTGGTACTGAGCAAAGACTCACGTTCCAATGAAAAATTTATCTTCGGCATCAAAGCACTGATGGCAAAAAATTACATCGACAACCTATCTGAAGAAGTCAGAAAAGGGCAATCAGAAAAAGCTGCACAGGGCATTTACCCTTCAATAGCTCCCTATGGTTATAGCAATGCCAGAGAAGGAGATAAGAAAATAATTGCTGTTGATCCTGAAGCGGCCCCTTATGTGAAAAAAATGTTTGAGCTTTATGCAACCGGAAGCTACTCAATCAAGAAATTGCGCCAAAAAATGCTTGCTGACGGCTTCATCTATCGAAATGGCAAGCTCTTTTATAACAGCACTCTGGAAACCATCCTAAAGAATGAATTTTATACGGGCACCTTCCGGTGGAGGGGAAAAAGATACGAGAATGCCTCGCATACACCTATAATAAGCAAAGAACTCTTTGCACGAGTGCAGGACATGCTTATAAATCCCCATAAAGCAAAATCGAGAAAAGGCTTGTTCACTTATGCTTTGTTAATCAAGTGTGGGGTTTGTGGTTGCAGGCTCACGGCTGAAATCAAAAAGGGGAAATACATTTACTATCACTGCACAGGAAAAAAGGGCGACTGTAAGCAAACTTATTTGCGACAGGAAGTTATCGAGGAACAATTTGAACAGTTATTAAGCTCCATACAAGTCGATGAAGGCCTGCAAATGGTCATATCGGATGGTCTTCGCGCCAGTATGCAAGACAAGGTTGAATACCATACTACGTTAGTTGCTCAGCTGGAAAAGCAAATTAAGCTTCTACAAAATCGCATTGACCAGGCATATCTTGATAAACTTGATGGAAAAATAAGCGAAGACGCCTGGCAAACGCATACCAGAAAATGGGTCAGTGAAAAAGAAGAGCATCTTATAAAACTGTTAGCCCTGCAAAAAGCTGACGTCCGATACCTTGAAAACGCCAATCTTGTGTTCGAACTCGCCAATAAAGCTGCTGCATTGTTCAAGAACCAAAACAGCGAACAAAAAAGAAGAGTAATCAATTTAATCACATCGAACTGCTCATATAAAGATCAAACGCTCGATATAGAGCTGAAACCAGCATTTTCCATGATCCTATCCGCCGGCAAATCTGAAAAATGGTGGAGCTAATCGGGCTCGAACCGATGACCTCATGAATGCCATCCATGCGCTCTACCAACTGAGCTATAGCCCCTGAAATGATTATCAAATATCTAAGACATGAAATATGATAGGAATTTATATATACTGACATTTTAAAGTATCCGGCCACAAATGGCAAACCAAAAAAAACTTGGGGTTGTATGATTAATATAAGATCTGTAGCGTATAGTTTTTGTGCACTTTTATTGACAATAACTCATCATCTTAGCGCCCAACCAACCATCGCCTTAAAAAAAGTGAGTGATACAGAACAGATAGCAACAGTGACATTTACCATGAAACCGGGGGACTACCTCTATAGCGATTACCTGAATATTTCAGTTGATCACCCCGATATCACCGCCACATGGCAACCAACAACTGAACCCATTACCCATTTCGATCCCGTTTTTAAAGAGAATAAAAAGATTTTTAAAGATTCAGTGGATGTCACGGTGCATCTGATGCACAAGAGGATCGGCATTGAATATGCTCATCTTCATTGCACCTACTACCAATCAACACAGGGGACCTTGGCCAATGACGTTATCAAGTTAACGTTTATACACCCACCTACACCGCCAGATGTTGCAACAGCCATCGACGTTGAAGATAGTAGTGTCCAAGAAGATAACTCTACTACACCATCAGCAGAACTGTATGGCTCGCCAAAACATTCCAGGCTCCAAGATTTCTCAAATTATATTTCTCATTTGGCCACAACAACTGATGCTTTATGGCTACGTCTGCTCTTGGTGTTTTTGCTGGGAATATTACTCAGCTTAACCCCCTGCAACTATCCCATGATTCCTATTACCATTGGCATATTACAAGCGCGTGGTGGCCGCTCACTTGGCGCTAATTTTATTACATCACTCGCCTATGTTACTGGCATAGCAATCACCTTTGCGTTACTCGGCGTTCTTGCGGCATTTACCGGACAAATCTTTGGTTCTATTATGGCCAACCCACTCGTTATTCTTATGATAGTCGCCTTGCTCATCTATTTAGCATTTTCCATGTTGGGGTTCTACGAAATGTATGTTCCTCGATCGTTAAGTCAGCAGCATGGAGCAGTCAAAAAGGGATCTCTATTTTCTGTATTTGCTTTCGGCATCTTGAGCGGGCTGATTGCATCACCATGTCTATCGCCAGGCCTTTTACTTTTGTTGAGTATTGTAACCACACTTGGCAGTAAACTCATCGGATTTTCTTTACTGTTTGCTTTTGGCTTTGGCCTAGGGTTGCCGCTCCTTATTATTGGCACCTTTTCAGGTTCACTCAACATGTTACCCAAAGCTGGTATTTGGATGGTTGAGATCAAGAAGTTATTTGGTCTTATACTCCTGGCCATGTGTTTTTATTTCTTGAGCATTATTGTCTCATATTCACTGCTCATGGCTGGCATAACGCTGTTTCTATTTAATGCAGGAGCCTGGTATATCTATGATGCACGCAACAGCCAGTCAATCACCTGGAAAATCATCAAGAATATCATCGGCATGTCGATGATAACTGCTTCTGTTGTTACTGCTGCATATACCTATAAATCCATGGTCACAACGTGCGCTATCGTCCCTTCAAATTGGCATACCAACTATGACAAAGCGCGTACGCTGGCACTCCAAGAAAACAAGAAGTTGTTTATAGATATCGGCGCGCCTTATTGCTCACTCTGCTCATCTATTGAAAAAACGGTCTTTACCAACCCCGTCGTTGCATGCGTTCTAGAAAAATGCATCACCTTAAAAATTGATGGTTCTGATAGTAACAACCCCGTAACTAACATGCTCAATGATCGCTACAAAGTTATGGGCTTTCCAACCTATCTTTTGATTAACCCGGCTGATGGCACCCTCATCAAGCAATGGGGTGGTGAAGTTTATACTAAGAGCCATGAAGAATTTGGCCGTGAATTGGATAAAGAACTCAACTAACCTTCAATGCAGCACGTAACGTCTACATATACTGGCTGATACGAAACAAAAATTCAGAGGCCGCGCAAAAATATGCACAGGCGGTGAGAGATACGAGCACGTTGGATCTTAATCTTTTATTTGCGTAAACAGCACTCTATTAGTGGCCTTTTTCAAATCTCCACGGTGAAGGCGTAACGACCCTTGTTGGTTGCGGTGTTGGGATGATTGCATCACGAGATAACAGGCCATAAACAACACCAACTGTTATCACTCCCCACCCGATGGCTACCGGAATTTTATTGATCTGAGTGCTTGGCCTGCTCTGCGATGTTGATAGATGTCTTTTATGAGCTGGTGATGGCGCATACATGGTGTGATTCATGATTGCGTGACTTATACAAAGTAGTGCTAACATTTTTTGCAGAAGTTTCATGGTAATTTTCCTTTCCGATCTTTTATTTTAAAACTTTACGCATGACATGTAAGAAAACTTTTCCTTGATATTCTGGTCGCACTAATTCTGGATGATTAAACTGTGTTACTTCACCTACATCTACATAGCCATGGCGTTGGTAATATGTGATAAGGCGCTCTTGGCCGAGTGGAATAACATTAATAAAAATATCTTGTTTTTTCATCGCGATAGCTTCTTGTTCAATATGGTGCATCAATAACTTCCCTATATTGTTTTTCCGCTGGTACTCAGGATCAACTGCCAGCATTGCCATCTCGGGCTTGCTTGATGATGCATCTAATAATACCGTACCGCAAACTTTGTTATCATCTAAGCAAAGATACAATTTTTTATCTGGGTTCGTGAAAATGCTCTGTAGGGCGTACGCATCTGTCCTCTGCGCACCATCTTTGAGCCATGGTGCTCGGTTATACGCCGTGTTAACCACCTGTACTATTTCTGGTATAAGATTCACATCACGAGCTTCAACTATGGCATAATTCATAGCATCTCCTTTACCCAAAATTGCTGTTGATGCAGTTATGATAGATATAATCAGAAGAGATAGAGTATGACGAACAAACATAGGCGACTCCTTATGTATAAGTGTTTTTTATTCAATGACCCAGAATTGCCAGAGTTCGCAGAGGGTGTCAACTACGTGGAACTAAAATAATGTATGAAATGCTTCAAAGCCCTCTATAGGGAATATGTTGTTCTCAAAAACCTCTATCGCTAAAGAAACCGCCTCATCTCCAAGTTGCTCAACTAAATCCGGCAATTGGAATGTTTTTTTTACAAAAATACATGCATCTCGTAATGAAAGCCCCGTACATTGCTTAGCCAACAGTTGTTCAAGTTCTACAGTAAGACTGATGTTTCGTTTAGCAAACATAGCCACAGATACTTGATCCCATAAGTGATCAGTGTGCACTATCGTGCCATCCATATCAAAAATGATTGCTTGATAATGCATGTTGGATACCTCATTGTTATTCAACATTTTTCCCTCGCCTCATAATGATAAGATCAGGGAACTCACCTTTTTTACAGTCTTCCAAGCGCTGCTGTAAAAACAGGGGAGCTTGTTCTGGAGTAATCTTTACGAAACCCACTGCGCCATAAAACTTCTCAAGCCAAGCATGCGGCAAACAAAAACAAGACTTATCGCCGATATATGAATTTAAATACTGCAAAAGAGCATGTCCTATTCCTTGCCTTTGATGGGAAGCAGCAATCTGCATACCACGCAATACCTGAGTATTTTCTTCAATGACTAAACGCACAACGCCTATAAGTTTAGTTTCATGACGAGCAACTATGAGAATGTCATCTGAATCAATAATGCCCTTATAACCAACAGTATTATAAAAACGTTGTATTTCTTCTATTTCATCTGACAGAGCTCGCATAATACGCACGTTAGGAATTTTCATGAATTCCCCTTCTCATTGCTCGTTCGTTGCGCAATAAACCATACACTAATCCAATTTTTTCATCATACAATAATTGGTGAATTCTACACCACGCACTACTTTACGCTGTTCTTTAATAACTTTATAACCACGACGTTCAGCCAATGGCTTTGCAGTAATACTCGCCTCAGTAGTAAGCTCATGTATACCAAGCGCCCGTGCATCAGCTTCAAGTTTTTTTAAAAGAGCGAGGGCTACTCCTCGTGCCTGGTAATCTTTATGAGTATAGATGTGATCTATATACCCGGTCCTACTCATATCGCCAAAGCCCACGATTATACCATCCATTTCAACAACATACGTAATGTTATTGGTAAGGTTGGTAAGCCATTTTTGAGCATCAACGGCTTCTGGCGCCCATGCCTGCACCTGTTCTGGCCCATAATATTTTGCGCTAATAGCATGCACTGTGTCATAAAAAAGTTTTAACACCTGTTCAAGATCCTGTGGTTCAAATCTACGAATATGCATGGTAATACCTTACTCAGAAACAGATCGACTATTTATACCCTCAATTCAATCATCTTGTTCTTCATCATACAAGCAATCTTACCTTGAGAGAAGTCTTAGACAGTCCCCACCCCCTGGACCCAAACCAAGCAACCACAATACTCAAAAAACCCTGTATAATCCATTGTTTTTCAACATTGCGGCATGCTATGTTCTTACTATAAGGATATGGATAAATTTAAGAAGGAAAAATATGAAGAACTACACCATACTTACCCTGCTTTTGGCCATCTTTTGCGCACTACCAATACAGGCGTTTATTTTAGAAAACCGGAGTGGGATAAGCCTTGATTTCGGCGCAGTATTCTGTCCGATGACTGCTGGTCTAAAAACCGTTCCTCTTAGAGATGGAAAAGAGGTACGGTTGGATCTTTTTAGTGATTATCCAAAATGGGGCGGTCTCTTTACACTGGAGGGCGATGGAAGTTTTGTTGAAATAAACGAGAAGCACTTTGTAAAGGTATATAAAGGCACTACCTATATTCTCTGTGGCCTTGATGTATCTGAATCACATGTAGTGGCAGGATCATCTTCTTATTTCAGCCAATTTTGGCCTCTGCGTGGGGAATACGCAAGATTAGCATCTGACAAGGTAAAAATTGTGATAAACCCTGATCTCACAACCACCCTTATTGATGCCAATGAACCATCAGAGGTAAAAACAGAGGCTCCATCAATACCTGTTGCCTCAAGCAGCTCCTCTAGCAGTTCTAGCAGCAGCTCTTCGAGCAGTAGTTCTAGTAGTAGCTCAAGCAGTGCAACAAGAACATTAAACTGGGGAGAGCTGGAGCGCAAAAAATACTTGGAGACCAGGAAAAAAGCAATTGAAGATAATATAGCCAGGCATGAAAAGAACATTAAAACATTCAGTGAGTTGCTTAAAGAAGTTGAATCATCCCAAGCAGAGGCAACTCCCGATAAGCAAGAAGAACTTCAACTTAAAAAAGAACGCGCCATGGAAAGAATAGCCCTTTATGAAGAAGGGCTCAAAAACAACAAAGACGAGCTCCCATCTATTATAGAGCGGTTGAAAGAGCTTAATTTGGACTAAATGGCTGACCAAAGAATTCGAAGAGTGTGATGCTATATTAGCTACCGCTGCTTTTTGAACTCTTCATGGCGCCCTAACCACTTGCGCTCATCGATTAAGCGTTCTTTTTCTTTGTGCAAGGTATGGTACATAGCATCGATAGCCTTATCAAGCGCTTCGTAGAATGGTATCCCTTGATGCTCGTATACTTCCATAAAGTTATGGTGCGGCGTGGTTACATGGAGGTGAATGCTATGATGCTCACGGGTCTTAGACGCTTCAAGAGCGAGGTTGATATAGATTGGTTCATTATCGTACGAAAGGAACTTCTCAACTTTTTTTAGTTGCTCACGAGCATGTTGCTCAATGGCGTCTGTTTTTTCCATATTTCGATAGACGATTCGTATAATCATTACCCATCCCTTTATGTTCGAAAACTCTCTAATTTAAAAGAGAGCTTACAACAAGGCAATTATAGAAATCAATCTATCCTTTTTTTCTCACCACAAATGCCACCGGAACACCTTCTAAATCATAGGCTTTGCGCAGCACTTTCTCGAAGAAACTCAATTGACTTGGCCCAAACCAATCAGATTCATTGACGAGCATAAGTAGCGTGATAGGCGCTGAACGTATTTGGCGAACTTTATTAACCAACAAAAGATTTTTTTTGTGATAGAGCGGCGTTTTAACAAGCGCGTTTCTTAACAGATCGGTAAGCTCTCGTGCGTCAAATTTCTGGTTATAGCGCTCCCACACCGTACGTATAAGCGGCAGAATTTTGCCAACGTTTTTGCTCGTTTTACACGAGATATCGAGCGTAGGAATTTTGTTCATAAAGTAGGTATATTCACTCAAGCTATCATCTAAACTTTTTTTTAACTGCTCAGTCACCAGATCTTGTTTATTAAATAAGATAATGAGTGCCTTGTTTTCCTCAAAAACGTAAAAGCTTAACTTTAACTCTTGATCAGAGATGGTACCATCTGAACTATCGACCAGCAGAAGCACAATATCGGCATCTTGCACAGCACCAAATGAACTCTTGACCATCATCGTTTCGAGTTCTTCACTCACAGCACGCTTTCTGCGCACACCAGCGGTATCGGTCAGCACAATATCTTGTTGATAAAATTGGATCTTTTCAGAGATAGCTTCCCGCGTTGTACCTGGTTCGTTATGAACAATAGAGCGCTCTTCTTTGAGCATCGCATTCATAAGCGACGATTTGCCAACATTTGGCTTGCCCAGTAAAACAACACGGCATTCTCGCTCCTCATCATCTAAGTCTTTAGCATTTTCTGGCATACTTTGAGCGATTGCTTCAAGAAGATCGCCTATTCCCTTGCCATGTTGAGATGAAATGGAAAATAAATCCTGATACCCCAAATAATCAAATTCATCGGAATGTTCTTCTGTTGATTTTTTATCGGCCTTATTAAGTACAAGAAACGTTTTTTTATTTAATTTACGTATAAAAGAAGCTATTTCTTTATCTTCTTGCGTTAAACCGACTGAACCGTCGCATACCATAAGGATGATAGCCGCTTGTTCAAGGAGTTCTAGAGCACGTAAACGTACTTGCTCAGTGATATGGTCTTTAGCTTTTTTAATGGTGATGCCACCCGTATCTATAAGCTCAAAGGTACGCCCCTGCCAAGAAACTTTATCCTTGAGAAAATCACGAGTAACGCCAGCTCTATTTAAGGTCATGCTCTTAGTTGTAACTGATAGTCGATTGAACAACGTTGATTTGCCAACGTTTGTTCTTCCTACAATGACCACTTTGGGTAATTTATTTTTCATAAGGGACCTTCTTTCACCAGTGTGATCGTTCCAGGAAAATGTTGCATGAGCATATGTGCCTGCGGCCATGTATGTGCATCTGTAACGTCAACCGTTTGTTCACGCACCGCAGATGCACTACGAGGTTGTGCGCGCTGATAATGGTTGTTATGGCCGGGAATTACCGGCGCTGCACGTTGTACCGCCTTTTCAGAATTAGGTTTTTCTCGTTGAGTATTACCATTAAATAATGGTTTGAGAGTTATTTTTTGTTTAAAAGCTTGCTCCAAGAGCGGTAACCAGCGACTTTGAGACTCTTCAATTTTATCACTAAAAAAAGATAAATCCTGGGGGAATACGAGTTCCAACTGGCAAGAGCCTTCTCCTAGATGTAGCCCTGAACCCTGTCTAAAAACTGATAGCAAAAGCGGGTCTTTCAACCCTTCCACACTCTGCAAAAAAAGATGCCAGGAACTGGCCATATCGCTGCCTGATTCATCAGAATGATCATCATCATTGCCTACTTCTTCTGATTCTTGGTGATCTTGGCCATGATCAGATACCTGTATCAAATCAATATGAGCATGGGGCAAACTCCCCGTCATGCCTTCATCATTACCTTTCTTTTTTTGGTAATAACGCATACGCAACAAAATCATTTCTAGTAACGCATGCTTTGATGTTGTTTTAGCAAAAAGTTGCTCGTTACTATAGAGAAGACCAAGGACATAACTTAAATGTGACCATGGACACGCGTGCACAATTTTTTTTAGTTGATCGATATAACGTACACCATGTTTTGGTTGCACCCCATGTTTAATCCAAAGGGCCGCCCGCGCTACTTCGGCTAATTTCTGCCATACACTTTCAGCAGAAAAGGTATCCAAACAAATGAGTTGCATAAAGTGCAAAGCTTCTGCTGGTTTTTTATACAGGACCGTTTCAAACAAGGAAAGAAGTGTCGCTTCATCAAGATGACCAAGGACTTTAATTACGCCCTCTTTAGATATTTTACCGTGCGCAAAACGAACTTGTTCTAAAAGATTGAGGGCATCTCGTGCAGATCCTTGTGATTGTTCGATAATAAGCTCAAGAGCTTCTTCTTCAAAATCTATCTTTTCCGCTTGGCAAATATGGATAATATGTGCGACAAGAACATCTGTTTCTATCGGCTTGAAAAAAAGTTGAAAACAACGCGATTTCACCGTATCAATAATCTTTTGGTCATCAGTCGTTGCCAATATAAAAAGAACTGAACGTGGCGGCTCTTCCAATATTTTTAAAAGCGCATTAAAAGAAGCTTTACTGAGCATATGCGCTTCATCAATTAAATAGATTTTTTTCGTGCCCATGAGAGGAAGCAATTGCGCTGCATCAATAATTTGTCTAATCGTATCTACTCCCGTATGTGATGCAGCATCGATTTCAAAAAAATCAGGGTGTTTGCCCTGCATCATTGCATGACACGATGCACATGCAAGACAAGGAATAGCTTGCGTGCGCGGATTTTTTTGAAATTCACTTAGTGCTGTACAATTAACTGCCGCAGCAAAAACACGCGCTGTTGTTGTTTTACCGCAACCTCGCGTACCCGATAGAAGATAGACAGGGAAATAATGGCCCAAATATAAAGAGTTCTTGAGCATTTTTAGAGACAAGTCCTGCCCAACAATATGATCAAAGTTTTTGGATCGCCATTTGCGTGCAAGATTTAAATTGATTGTGTCCATAGACTCCTGACAATGTTGGTAAAGCTGCTTACTGTGTAACGTATCTTTTCAAAGTGGTATCAAAAAGGGGAAGTACATACAAGAATACCGTTGCCCCTGCTGCTTCCTTCCGGACCTGACAGATTAAACAAGGATCCTTTATCTACTTCCCCAAAATTATATACCTCGTCTTCGCTACTATGTAGCTCCGCGAGGGTGTTTCGGTTTAATAACCGGCTTTTATCTAATTTTCATTTCAAGTTCCCGTAGGGGCCCCAATTCTTGCCCTTGGCAAAATTGGGTCTACGGAGAGAGAGGGATTCGAACCCTCGATGCCCCTTTCGAAGCATACACGATTTCCAATCGTGCTCTTTCGACCACTCAGACATCTCTCCTAACTTTTCTTGTTACCAGGTCGTACTGCAGTTCTTGGTTTATACGTAGTTGCAGTTCTTCCAGCGGTAGTAGTATCATCTGAGCGTTTTTTGCTTCCACGGCGACCAGCAGCACCTTCATCATCTTCTGCTCGCTCAACACGCGCAAGAAGCAACTCTTTTTCTGCCAAATCTACGCCTTGTTCTTGAACTTGTTCTTTAGGTTTTTGAGCCGCAACTTCTGCACCCTTACGTGCCGCTTCGGCCAAATAATCCAATACAAACTTGATGGAGCGTGGAGCGTCATCATTACCAGGAATTACAAAATCAACATTTGTTGGATCGCCATTGGTATCCACCAAAGCGACAACTGGAATTCCCATGATCGCAGCTTCTTTAAGAGCTGAACGCTCTTTAGAAACGTCCACTAATACAATGGCACCTAATGGCCAGGTGAGTGAACGGATACCGCCAACGTTTTTCGTCAAACGTTCAACCATCTTTTGGAAAACGGTGTACTCTTTTTTGGTGTAATGGGAACTTTTTTCTGATTTAGCCAAGATATCTTCATAGTGCATAAGCTTGGTGATCGATTTTTTAACTTGGGCATGGTTACTAAGCGTACCACCAACCCAACGGTGAGAAACCCACGGTTGTTTAACAGATTGTGCGATTTCTACGATAATGTCGCGTGCTGATTTTTTTGTACCAATCCATAGAATCGGCTTGCCTTCGGAAGCTACTTGTTGCAGAAAGGCCGCTGCTTTTTCTAATTGTGCAGCTGTTTTTGACACATCGATCAAGTGTACGCCACTTTTGTGTCCCCAGATGTAGGGTTCCATTTTTGGGAACCAACGGGACTTTTGATGGCCAAAATGTACACCAGCTTTAATAAGATCTCTGAAATCTATCATAGTGAACCTAATTATCCTTTAGGGTTATGACCTTTGTCTCCTGGGCCTGATACTTTATCAGTAGCCACCCCAACTCAAGAAGACAAGATACTTGTTATTAAAAAAACATCTTCAAAAGGGTATCAAATTAAGAGAAAAATACAATTATTATACGCGCGTTGCATCAAGTCTATTGTCGATCATCCCCTCATTACCAATAACCTCTTCATGCTCCACAGCAACCTCAAAACGGCGCCCTAATAAATAGGCGGTAATAAACCACATAGTCACCAGGCAGGCAAAAAATCCTGAATAGAAAACCCCGCAATACGATTGGCCAACCAACGTTGCTATAATATTAAAGGCTGATCCACTCGATTTTGCTAACTTTGTGCCAAAAGCATCAATCCATGACTTTGATTTAAATTTAATCTCCTTGATGGTGGGAATATAGAGGCTCTCGCGTAATGGCCTGCTAAAGGAATAGTTAATAACCCTGAGCGTGACAAATGCCATCATTAAGGCCTGCGCCTGGCCCATATTGCACAAGAAATAGATGAGCATGAGACCTGTCAATCCTGGCACTAAGAGCAAACACCATTTAACCCCTAACCGTTTGAAGAGAAATGTGGTACCAAAAACTGAAATAAACAATCCTACCGATTGGGTAAAAAAGCTAATTTCCAAAAGATAACTCAGGGCACCTGACATAGAACTGCTGGTCGACTTTGCTATCCCCACACTCAGATAGGTAAATACGGTGGAAAAGACTTCATAAAAGAACGACATGCCAAAAATGCCTAATACATAGGGGTATTTCCAAAACATATTGATGCCAGCCAACATCCCCGTTGCTGCTCGACCTTCTTTCTTTTTTTCCTGCTCAAGCTGATAAGCTGCTTCATAGCCATGTAAATGTTCACTTGGCACAGTGCGCTGCATCCACACTATGAGCAGCGGTACTACCGCCAGTAAAATAGAAGCAATGGCCAATAAAAGCTGGTAGTTCACCACATCGCTCAATAGTTGCGTTCCTTGAGATGCACGCAACGAGAGCAAAACCCATGCAAGCCCCGCCGTGAACATGCCACCTAGATTTGAGCCCGATACCATAAGACCATAATTTCTTTTTGCTTCATCAGGACTTGTTATGGAATTAGAAAATGCCCAAAAGACACTGACGACAAAAGGAGAATACCCTTCAACAAAAAAGTAGAAAAACCAGCCAAAAAAGCGATAGGGATTCGTATCAGTATTACCTATTCCTATCGTTGGATGGCCGATGAAATAGGTAAACAAGGCGCCTAAAAGAGCAAATGCCATGCTATAAATGCAGAGTAACTGATAACGACGCACTTTATCTACAAGACGGTTATATAAAAAAAGCATGGGCACTAACGATGCTAAAGCTACCGTTTGCGCCAAAGGTATATATTCTTTGCCAACAACATATGAAAATAGCGAACACTGGAGCTCTCTGGCTAGCGTATATGCCCCTACAACGCAAAAGAAGACGCTTGATAAAAAAAGAACCTTTAACCGCTCATAATAGAGCGACTCACCAATAACTTCTTTATTCAACCAACCGAACATAGATATCTGCATAACATCCCCCGCTACTCTGCTTCTACGCCAATAACTTCATCATCTTCAACGGCCTGCTCAAAGCGTCGGCCAAGTAACCATGCTGTCACCATCCAAAGTCCAACTATCGTACTAAAAAAGACTGAATAGGTTGCCACGTAATAGGCTGGCCCCGCCAAACGAGCCACAATATTGAAAAATGATCCGCTCGATTTTGCTAATTTACTGCCAAAGGCATCGATCCATGATTTTGATTTAAACTTAATATCTTTAACCGTCGGGATATATAAACTTTCACGCAATGGCCAGCTAAATGCATAGTTGATAGCGCGCATGGCTACAAAAGCAACTGTCAATGCATAAGGGTAGGTAATATTGGTCATATAGCCCAATAAGATGAGGCCCATAGCCGCCGGAATGAGCAACAAGCAGCGCTTGGTTCCCAGCTTTTTGAAGAGATAACTAGTACCAAAAAATGAGATAAGAAAACCAACCGCATGAGTCCAGAAAATGATCTCTAATAAATAGCTCAATGATTCTGATACGGTCGAACCACTTTCCTTTGCCACCTTAACGCTTAAGTAACTCAAGATGGTCGAAACAACCTCATAAAAAAAAGACATACCAAAAACACCAAGTACATAGGGATAACGTATAAACATACGCAATCCAGCCCAGACACCATCCTTGGAAACCCCCTCTTGCTCTCGCTGTTTTTCAACTTGATACACCGCCTCATAACCATGGAGATATTTATTTGGCACTCTACGAATCATAATAGTTATGATGGCAGGCACACACATGAGAAGCAATGACGAACTCACAAGCAAAACCTGATGATTGATTACATCGGAAAAGTATTGAGCACCATCTGCGGTGTGACGCGTGACCAAAATCCATGCCAAGCCCGAGCTAACCATGCCCCCAAGCTTTGAGCCACTTACCATAAATCCGTAATTGTTACGTGCTTCATCAGGAGAACTTATTGAGTTAGAAAATGCCCAAAACACACTCACCACAAATGGTGAATATCCTTCAACAAAAAAGTAAAAGATCCAACCAAACAACCGAGATGGCTGCTCATCCGTGTTGCCTATACCAATTTCTGGGTGGCCAAGATAGTAGGCAAACACAAAACCCAACAGCGCAAAGAACCCCGCATACACGCAGAGCAATTGATAACGGCGCAATCTATCTACTAAACGAGAATATATAAAAACCATTGGTATCAAAGATATCCACACCAACGGCCGCACATAGGGTATGTAATCATCACCCACAATATAGGCAAAAACAGAATTTTTTAACTCTTTTGCAATGGTATAGGCGCCAATAAGACAAAAGAACGCACTGGTTAATAAGAGTAACTTAAGCCGCTCATAATACGTATCACTATGCTTAGCCGCAATCCCCATGTTCAACTCCCCATCACAACTAGGTTTTATCAACGCCATGCCACAGATTTCATACAAGATTCGCGCATACGCAAAGAGCCCCCTAGACATCTCTAGAAGGCTCTTTTTATTAGATGATCAGCATATTGCTACACATAAAGGCTATCATTAACAGACAACCTCATTCTTCGCGATTGCTTTGTTATATATCTTAGAGATATAGGTAGCAACCATAATCCAAACACCAATCAAGCCTAATGAAGCAAGTAGGGTGCCATAGAGGAATACATTAAGGTTCAATACGCAACGCAAGCTATTAGCCAAGGATGCCAATGCTTTTGCACTACGAGAACCGAACATTTCAATCCAACCTTGTGTTTTGTAACGAGCTTCTTTGGTTGTTGGAATATAGAGCTGCTTTAATGTTGGCTGGTTTAAGGCGTAGTTAATAGCCTTTGAAAGTGCCATAATCCAGAAGGCAATTGTTAATGAACTTGGATTGAGCGTAATCAACCCGATAGCAACACCTATGAGCAAGGGAAGACAAATTAATGATGCACGCATGCCCAAAACACGTTGAATATTACTTACGCCCAATATTAAGCACAGCGTAGCAATGATACCCACCATGGTTGCATAATCGGACAAGAAAGCCGAGGTTTGACCTTCGGTAGTAAACGATTTAAATGCCGATTGCTTAAAGTGATAGTCGATAACGGTCACAATAACTTCGTACACACTTACAATGAAGAAGATGCCAAGCAAATATGATTTAGTAAAAAGGAGCTTTAATCCTTCCAAGAATCCTGGCTCAGAAATCATTTCATCTGGCTGCCCTTCATGGTAGCCAGTCAATAAATTTTTTGGGGTCGTCTTCATGAAGTACCACATCAACGCCATAGTCATAAGCATCATAACGGCGCAAATACCAACGATAGGCGCACTATTGGTAAAGCCTAAACGACGAGTACTTAATACAAAAGGCCCAAAGATGTTACCAAGCTGCCCAAAGAGCGCAATAATAGGAAATCCGCGCTTTGCTGATTCTGGCAAGGTAATATCGGTAGCGATAACCCAGAATAGAGCGACGATTAATGATCCAAAAGACTCAATGTAGACATACCACATCCAACCAAGCCAACGATAAGGACTGGCAACAGTATTGGCCAAGCCAAGCTCAGGATGGAGGAAGGCAAAGGTAAACACCCCCGCCATGATCGCATAGAAAGTCAACAATCCGTAGAAAACTTTATCACGCGCATATTTATCAATTAATTTGCTGTAGACCACAACGAGCGGAGCAATGACGAGAACGGAAACGATTTTTGCCGCCCACAACCAATCTCCACCGACGACAAAAGCAAAAATGCTATCTTTAATTGGTCGCAATGCCCAATAGATAGCAATAATCAAACCGAAAGTAACCGCCATGAGCAAGAACTTTCTCAGCTCCTGCCAATCATCAAATTTCCCCCACAATGCCGTTGCAATACGTTTTAGCATATGTTCGTCCTTCTCACGATTTTATGTGAATAGATATGTAATAAATTAACAAGACACTACCAGGTTTTGATATGCAGGTAGTGTAACAAAAGAATCTTAGTTTGTAAAAACAATAAAAAGCCGCTAGAAAATCAAAAACCACCTACCCTTTCATCATCAGCACACCTCCCAAATGGAATTATATCCACACCTAGGCACGCATGATATTTATTCAATATGAAAACCCCAAGAATTGGCTAGTATAACAAAGTTTGAAATAACCTCTAATTTTTTTGGGACCATCGAGGACTCTTGACCCCTCTCTAAAGAGAGAGACCTGGAGCTCTCGTAAAGAAAAAACAGGCCAAACCATTGCCTTTAAAAATAATGAAAAAAAGGTATACTTTTAACGTTGAACCTTAAATTGGCGCCTTGAACCTAAAGAAATTATGAATATAGAAAAAATACCTCATACATCTACCGTCGAAGGTGGGCAACCCCTAAATCTTGAGGCATCTCCCCAAGAGAATCCAAACTTCCTAGCCCTTCTTCCCCTTAAAAACGTGGTTTTGCTTCCTAGAAGCATAACTCCTATTATTGTCGGTAGAGCATCGTCCATTAGAGCGGTAGAATATTCCCTTAAACACAATAAACCTATTTTTATAACTGCTCAAAAAGAGCCTCATGTCGAGCATCCATCTGAAATGGATGTCTTCACGTATGGCACTCGCTCAGTTATTCTCCAGGTCATGCGCATGCCCAATGGTGCACTTAAAATATTGGCTGAAGGTATTTGCCGAACAAAGGCATTGAGAATAGCACCCGCAGAAGATTTCTTAGCTGTTGAGTATGAAGATGTGGTAACTCCTAATCATGAAATTACCACAGAAATCGAAGCTCTCTGGCGTCAGTTAAAAGATCTCTATGCTACCTACACAAAACTCAATGAAAAAGCTCCTACCGATTTATCCTTAAATATAAGAACAATCGCTGACATTGATTGTGTTGTCGATACCATTGCAGCCCATATTAATAATATCTCCTTCGCTGAACGCCAAAGCTTATTGGAAACGGCAGAATTAGAATCAAGAACGCTTAGTTTGTGTAATATGCTCATGAAAGAAATTGAGATCGTACAAACTGAACAACGCGTTCGCAGTAGAATTCAGAATCAATTAGAAAAAAATCAACGTGAATATTATCTGACAGAACAGATAAAGGCGATCCAAAAGGAACTTGGCCGAGAAGATCAATCAATCGAAATAGCTTCCTTGCGAGCCTCTCTTAAAAAACTTAGCCTCACGCAAGAAGCCTATGAAAAAGCTGAAAAGGAGTTAAAACGGTTAGAACAGATGCCGTCTCTATCCTCTGAGGCTGTCGTAAGCCGTCATTATGTTGATTGGATAATTTCTTTGCCATGGAAAAAAATAAGCAAAGACACAATCGGGCTCACACAAGCCGAAGAGATTCTTAATAGCAACCATGCTGGTCTCAAAAAGGCAAAAGAGCGTATTATTGAGTTCTTGGCAGCTAAAAAATTCTCAAAAAGCCTTGAACGATCTCCTATTATATGTCTTGTTGGCCCCCCTGGCGTTGGAAAAACATCGCTCGCTCAATCTATTGCCAAAAGCTTAGGTCGTGACTTTGTCCGCATTTCTCTTGGTGGGGTTAAGGACGAAGCTGAAATCCGTGGCCATCGACGCACCTATATTGGCGCCCTACCTGGTAAAATTCTTCAGGCAATGAAGAAGGCAAAAACAATGAATCCGGTCATTTTGCTTGATGAAATAGATAAGATGTCGCGTGATCTTCATGGTGACCCAGCTGCGGCACTTCTTGAAGTTCTTGATCCAGAGCAAAATAATAGTTTTGTGGACCATTTTTTGGATATAGAATATGACCTTTCAAAGGTAATGTTCATTGCCACCGCAAATATGATGGATAGTATCCCTTACCCCCTCTTTGATCGTATGGAAATTATTGCTTTATCTGGGTATACGGATCCAGAAAAGATTGAAATCGCCAATAAATTCCTGATTCCTAAAAATTTAAAAGAGTATGGGCTTACTGAACGCACATTTACCATAGACCAAGAAAAGTTATTTTTCATTATCACTCACCACACCAAAGAAGCTGGTGTGCGACAGCTTGAACGGTTGATTGCAAAACTGATGCGTAAGGCCATTCAAATCATTCTCAAGGACAAAAAGGTTAAGAATGTTACCATCACTGACGAGCAAATTCGTGATTGGCTGGGCAACCCACCCTTCAAAAAGACAAGTCTGAGCGAAAATAAAGAACGGTTAGGCCTTGCTACAGGGCTTGCCTGGACTGAAGCTGGTGGTGATGTGTTAGAAATTGAGGCAAGCGCAATCTCAGGAAAAGGTAGCTTAACGCTCACGGGACAGCTTGGTGAGATTATGCAAGAATCCGCACAAGCTGCTTTAAGTTATATTCGTGCACGAGCATCAACACTAGGGCTACCCGCATCATTTTATACTACCAAAGATCTCCATGTACATATTCCTGAAGGCGCAACTCCCAAAGATGGTCCATCTGCAGGTATATCATTGTGTACTGCCCTTATTTCAGCACTCACCAAAAATCCAACACGCCATAACTTAGCAATGACCGGAGAAATAACTTTACAGGGACGCGTGCTGTGTGTGGGTGGGCTCAAAGAAAAACTGCTGGCTGCTAAGCAACATGGCATTAAAAATGTTATTGTTCCCCATGAAAATTATGATGAGATCCAAGAAGTGCTTAAAGAAACTGATCTGAGCGATGTTGAGATCATCTATGTTAAAACGATGGATGAAGTCGTTAAGGCAGTCTTTGAGGAATCTTCATTTGAAAAAAATAAAAAAATAGATAAAGCTAAGAGAACTCCTAAGAGTTCAACTAAGCGTAAGAAAAAAAAGTGATAGTTTAATTATTTTAAAAACCTCGATACAACGGAGTTCCGTGTATGAACAAACTTGCAAACAAGTTAACCGTAGCCGCATTGTGCTTAACCTCACTTGTAGGCCTTTCAGCATGCAGCTGTGATTGCACCCGCAAAAAAACTGAAACAACTACAACCACCACAGAAACCCCTGCTGCTCCTGCAGAAGATGTTTCAACATCAATTGATGCTCAAGGTGTTGCGGTTGAACAAGTAGCTGCGGCTGAACAAACAGCAGTTGCAGAGCAACAACCAGTAGAAGCTCCAGCTCAAAAATAAATTTTCTGAGCCAATGAATAAAAAAGGGCGTGTCATTATGTACACGCCCTTTTTTTAGGTCTAAATTCACTACTCGACACGATCAACTATTGCCAAATAAAACCGACTCTTATTATAGTGTCTACAGAGCTAACTGTATTATTAAATATTTTTGTAGGAGAATTTCATGAATTCGCTCGCTAAAAAATTAGCACTCGCGCTTGCATGTGTGGCAATCATTGTTGGCATGCCAGCTTGTGGTGGAAGATGCAACAAATCATGTAAAACAACGTGTACAACAAAACAGGTTGCACGTGATAAAGAAGTTATGATGGATGATGAAAGCATGGGCTATAATGAAAGTCCAGAAGAGATGGCCGAAGAAATGGAGCCAGCAGAAACACCTGAAGAATATATGTCAGACGACATGGAGTAATTATCATCAAATATGCTCTGCAAAATATGAGGGGGAGCTAAGACTCTCCCTTTGTTATTTTAACCCGTACTACGCTTATCCGGGCCTTCCGGCTCGGTAAGCTTCGTAGGGTTCTACTTGCTAATCATCTCTAAACTAAAGTTTTTGGCAAAGTAGAACAATCTCAGCAACCGTTTCTTCCATACTTAGATGACTGTTATCAATAACAATCGCTCCCGGCGCTACAGTTAAAGGTGCAACCGAACGGTTACTATCACGCTCATCCCGTTCAGAAACAATCTTGATAGCTTCTTCCTCGGTATAGTTAAGGCCATATTTTTTTTGATATAAGCGCCAGCGTTGCGCGCGAACCTCAACCGATGCTGTTAAAAAAAATTTGAATTGTGCTTGTGGAAAAACAACGGTACCACAATCTCGTCCATCGGCCACAATTGCATGCTGCTGGGCAACGTGGTTAAGATAAACATTAATAGCCTCGCGTACCTTTGTGTTAGTGCTTAAGATGGATGCAGCGCGATCCACATCAGGTACTTTTAACCATCCAGTCATGTCCCAATCCTTCCAAGAAACATGTGCCAGGCCATCTGCATCCCAAAAATAGTGGAGGTGTTCAGGATTAAGGTAATGACCAATATCTTCAGAGTTGGGATTTTCAAATTCCGTTCGTGTTGAGCTTGTCGAACCATACGAACGTTCTGCCTGCAATAGATAGGCCAACGCTCTATAAACCAGGCCAGAATTAAGATGCTTCATGCCCAATTTTTGTGCCGCCAAATGAGCGGCGGATGATTTGCCACTGGCGGTTGGGCCATCGATAGTTATGATTGTTTTATATTGCATATGCCACATCAACGCCTTGTAATTCAATACTTATACGATCATTCCAATGATTTTCTACCACATAGGCAGCAATATCGAATGGCTTATCAGCCATTTCAGAAAGCACGGGCAATAAATCGGGACGGTTAAAGAAAATAACTGGCTTAATGACACCGTCAGCAAAAATTTTACATTTGAGATGCGCATCTTTAAGTAACGTTGGTGCTTCTAACAACACTACCTGCTTCAAGTAAAAAAGCGGTTGCGAATTCGTATGGCCAAAGGGCTCTAAATGGTGCATGTCATCAACAAATTTTTTAGTAACTTCCGGCAACGTCAATTCTGCATCAAGACCAATCTTGAGCTGTAAATCTTCCGGGGAAACTTGTGCTGCCAAAAGTTCTTCAAGCCGTTGCTTGAGGATTGGCAACTTAGCGACCGGCAAACTCAGCCCCGCTGCCTGTGCATGGCCCCCAAATTGCGTAATGATATCTGAGCAACCTTGCAATGCCGCAAACATATTAAATTCTGGTATTGAGCGACATGAGCCTTTTGCAATGCCATTTTTGGTAAGATGGAACAACAACGTTGGCTTACCGTAAGCGCCTACCATGCGTGATGCAACTAAACCAATAACGCCCGGTGGCCATGAATTGCTGGCGGCCATAATAATATTTTCATGAGCTACATCAATTTTTTTCTGATCTATCTGCCCTTGTACATCAGCGATAATAGAACGTTCTATTTCTTTACGTGCTTGGTTAAGTTCAAGAAGTATCTTACCTACAGCTTCCGTTTCTTCTTGATCAGAACCAATTAAAAATTTAACACCCTGCGCGCGCATCTTCCAAGCGGCCGAGCGCATTAATTTGTGGAGTGATAGAAAAACCTATATCAAGCGATGAAAGGATCGGTTTGGTCACTTTGCCGTTCTGTTTGAGTACACGTAATGATGGACTTTCAACTCTGATTAACATAATGCAAGCCATGACGCACCCAGAAGCGATTTTCCCCTTGCAAGGGTACTACGTCAGCAATGGTGCCCAACAACAATAGTTCATAGGCCTTTGATGGCATCGTCAAGCCCTTTTGATGGTAGAGCAATGACAACAATTTAAATGATACACCAACACCAGCTAATGCCTTAAAGGGATAGGGGCAATCATGTTGATTAGGATTTACAATTGCATATGCATCGGGTACATGATCATGTGGTTTATGGTGATCAGTAATAATAAGATCGATACCTAACTTTTTTGCTGCTAATGCTGGCTCAAAGGCGGTGATACCATTATCAACCGTTACGATTACTTTGTAACCACTGGCAGCCGCTCGTTCCACGGTTGCGGTAGATAAACCATACCCATCTTTAACGCGGTGGGGTAAAAAAAAGTTGATTTGAGCACCAAGCGGCAACAGGCATACCATCATCATAGCCGATGAGGTAATACCATCCACATCATAATCACCGCAAATGAGTATTTTTTCTTTAGTGGCGATTGCTTGTAAAATTCGTTCTGCAGATTTGAGTGCATCTTTCATTAGCGCTGCATCTGCAACATCTCTTTCTAATGAACTAAAAAGATAGGAGTCTAATGATTCTTTGGTAGTAAAACCACGGGATAATAATGTTTGGGCAATGGGGATTGATATATTGTATGACGCAGCAATATCTAATATCTGCTGCTTATCGGTTAGAGGTAAATGCCAACGATATTTTATGCCTTGTCGTGCTTGCATCATGGGACATCTCATGAAGTAAAAAGAAGGTGTGTTTTTTTAATTTTTTATCTCACAACGATACCCTATTTTGGGAGAAAATGCGATTGTCTTTTTTTGCAAAAAAATAGTTTATATAAAAAAGGCCTAAAGACTCTTGCCGCTTTGATCAGGTTTAAAACCCCCTATACTCCGACCCAATGAGGCCATTTGAACTCCCAGGCAATATCTATACCCTGGATAATAATGACTAGAAATAGGTGATTACAGGTTTAGAGGTTGTTACGATTTTTTTTATCAGGAGGAAACTATGAATATTCTATCTATTCCGGGATTAAAAGAGGCATTGCTTACGCTATTAGTCATGACAGGCGCAATGAGAGCTATGGATCCCAAGAAGACAACCGGTGAATTTAATCCACCCACAACTATTGAGTTAATTGGGTGGCAATTCGAAGATAAGGGGCCACGTGATATAGATCAGCGTAATCAAAGTGAATGGGGAAAAATTAAGGTAAAGCAATTTAATAAACTTAAGGCAAAGAAGGAACTTATTAACAGGAATGAATTTCTGAGATTAAGTACTGGTCATCTGGTAAAACAAACTGGCTCAAGTTCCTCAATGTACAAGATAGGCGTTCCTCTCACCTTCTATCAACTTCATGAATGCGGATTTCCTATGAAAATAGGCAGTGCAACATATTATGAAAAGGATGATGACGATAGAACTGCAGCGATATTACCAGATCGACCTATTGAAAAAATTACCCACCCTGCGCATGAAATTTACTGTAACTACATTAAAAATGGTGGCAGGCCATTTAATCCTCCATTAGGAATGTGCTTCCGTGGAACCTCTGATGGATTTTCACGTATTGATGCCTATACCCAATCCTGTCGCGGTGTGCCATTTAAGGCAGTTAATACAAAATATTTGTGTCAAACAGGAGGTCTAAGAGGCGACTGGCATGATGTTGATTTTTTTGTGTGGAATAATGCGAACAGGATGCCCATGTACATTGGTAGCGCAACTTATGACTTGACTGGGGCATGTTTGAACAGAACAAACGGTCCTGCGAGAGAGTGGCTGTTATTTGGAGGACGTCTACAACCCAAGTCTATAACAATAGCTTCCGACGAAGAAATTAGAAACAGGGAAAAAGCACTCATAGCTGAAGCCCAACGACGTGCGACAACTGTTACAACGTTGCAATCAAGGCTATAAATAATATCTCTCGTACCAGAGTGAAAATGAGGGGCTTGCCTTAATAGCTGCCCCTCAAAAACTATCAGGCGCACTATACGCTTTCTACAACGACAACGGCACGCAAAACTTAGCCACTCTACCCACTGGACAAGCCATGACAAGATTCTGTTGCGGCGTTCCACTCGGCACCAAATGGCGCGCAACCATTCTTATCCGACGCATATTACTACACGGATTGGCTGTTGCCTGCGCAGGGCGTGCAAGCAATGCCGTTGCATGACGCACTGTTGCCTTTTGCACATCTCGAGCTCCATAGACCAGTGCACCACCCATCAGGGCAATCCCTACATACACTATTTTCATGGTTATTCTTTCTTTTTAAGCGTCGGGAACAAAATAACATCCTTAATCGATGTTGTATTGGTCATGAACATCGTCAAACGATCGATGCCAATTCCCACGCCGGCCGTTGGTGGCAGTGCGTATTCTAAGGCTTGCACGTAATCCGCATCATAATGATGCGCTTCAATGTCACCAGCAGAAAGCGCCTTTGCTTGGTCCTTAAAACGTTCTGCTTGGTCAAAGGGATCATTCAACTCATTAAAGCCATTGCTTAATTCCACACCGGCGATAAAGAGCTCAAAACGTGCTGCAATCTGAGGATTTTTTGGATCACGTTTTGCAAGAGGCGAAACTTCAATAGGAAACTCAGTAATAAACGTTGGTTGCACGAGATGTGGTTCTACGAGCTTTTCAAACAACGCCAAAAGCTTATGGCCCCAAGAAGCGTCTTTGCCAAGCTTACTATCATGTTTATCTATAATGGCATTAATGCCATTATCTAAAAGGTCTGCGTCTGAGAGTTTGCCATATTCTTTGACCGCATCACGCATGCTCAGGCGGCGGAATGGCGATTCAAAATCAAGCGTATGTGCTCCAAAAGGGATATGTAATGATTTGCATGCTTGCATCGCCACCGTACGCAACAACTGCTCAACAAAATCCATGGCAAAATGGTAATCTTTGTAGGCTATATAAAATTCAAGCATGGTAAATTCTGGATTATGGCGGGTGGAGATGCCCTCATTACGAAAATTACGGTTAATTTCATAGACCCGCTCAAAGCCACCTACAACCAAACGCTTTAAATATAATTCTGGCGCTATACGCAAATACAAATCCATATCCAGCGTGTTGTGGTGGGTTATAAACGGACGAGCTGCTGCCCCCCCGGGGATAACTTGCAACATCGGTGTTTCTACTTCCATAAAATCATGGCTGTCTAAGAAGTTGCGGATACCACGCACAATAGATGAACGTGTTTTGAAGCGCTCGCGGCTTTCGGGGTTACTAATCAAATCTAAGTAGCGTTGGCGATAAGCAGTTTCTACATCAGTAAGGCCGTGGAACTTTTCTGGTAATGGATGAAGGCTCTTGCTGAGCAATGCTATGCTCTTAGCCTTAATAGAAATTTCCCCCATTTTTGTCTTGAATGATGGCCCGGTTGCCCAAACAATGTCGCCAATATCAATAAAGTGCTGCATCCACGTAAAATTGTCAGCCCCAATATCGTCGCTTTTTATATAAAGCTGCACTTTGCCAGTACGATCTTGAATGACCATAAAAACTGTTTTACCATGCTCACGAATGGCCAACACGCGACCAGCTATATCATAAACACGCGATTCTTTAGATTCGTCAAATTCGGCGATAACATCATGCGCTGTGGCATTAACCTCTTTACCCGCCGGCCAAGGCTCGCTGCCTTGTTCTCGCATTGTTTTTACTTTTTCCACCCGAATGAGATGCTCTGGTGATTTAGCTTCTGGCTCTTTTTCAATTTTTTTAGCATAAACGTCATGTGCTTGTATCTCAATCTTCTTTTGCACAGGTGTGTGCTTACAATAATCGTTGCCCTTTTTAATCACCATTTCAGGATTTTGAACATCAACAAGAGCAACGGTTACTACACCACCACAAAATTTTTGCACAAGCTCACCGAGTTCATGCACTGCTTCCTCGAGCAATCCCTTACTCACTGGTGGCAATGCTTCAAGTACCAAAATAGCGTTTGTCGTTGAAGGAGTTAATTTAGTGCGATCAGCTTCTTTCCAATTCCAACAACGACATACAAAACCTTGATCATCTTTATACAATACTTCACCAGCTTGGGGCTTGGTGGGCTCTTTATCACCCAATAAAAGCCCTAGAGGCTCATCGTTACCAGCGATGGCTAATTCCAATGATCCACGTAACGTATCAATATCCTCGCCACCAGCGGGTAACAAATACTTAAGGGAAATTATATTGTAAATATCTACCAAGGCGTTGATAGAAGGGATCTCCTTCTTAATAACCCGCTCAGCTAAATTTTTAACAGAAGGAGGCTGTTTTTTAGGATTAACACCAAATTTTTTATAGGCTGCAAGCCATTGGGTAATATGTGGATGTTCTGCTAATGCTGCTGGGGTAAGAGACTTGCGTAGCTCATCCTGAGTACTTTGAAGTAGATCTTTTACTTGAGGGTTTGTTTTGCTGTTATCGATACCTTGCGCTATGACAACACCAATAACCGTATTTGGATAATCACGAAAAATTTCAGGGGCTATTTTAAATAACATATCGGGCATACCTAATTTATAGAATTATAATTCTCATTAAGTATAAAAGGGCATTGATCCTTCGACAAGCTCAGGATGATTGAAAATGAGATAATGTCTCGCCAGATCTCAACCCACACTTATTCATGGTTTGCAGTTTGGTTGGCTAGCATATTAAAACAAATAGTTTAATCTTATAGGAATCGTTTAATGGGACTTGTAGGGAATTTAATCCAACCAAAGAAGACGCTAATCATAAGGAATTTAAATATGAAAATGAAGAACATGTTTTTCATACTGATGCTAGGAATAATCGCTCCATGCGCAGTAGCTGGCAGTAAATGGATGAAACTCGCACAGCCATTCGTAAAAACATCCCTATCAATCGCAACCTGTGGGATTGCTTATGGAGTCTCCTCATCTATGCCATACTATCTAACTTCCAAAGGCTACATAAAGGCACCTGCAGCATCAACCGAATGGCGCAGATTAGTTATACCGCGAGCTCGATAATAGAGCACGTTCGTATCCTTCGACAAGCTCTCTACTTCGCTTTCATTGAGAATAACTTCGCTGCTAAATTCAGCTATGAAGGGCACGGCAGGACGAACAAAGAAATAGAATGACTACGAAGTTTCATCGTCCTTCGACCCTTCGAGTAAGCCTCAGGGCAGGCTGCTCCGACTATCAGTGTTAGAAAGGCGTTTACTGCTGAGCTTTAGTCGAAGCATCAGGATGAACGGGGAGAGGGTTCGCATTTCAAAGGATTATAATATATGGCATCCTTGCTGGCACGCCACGCGAATGCCAGCTTATAATAAAATTCTTGGCCAGTCATACCACCCAACTTACGCACATGTGTGCTAGAGTTGGGACCCGTTTAATTTATGGGGTCCCCATTCATGCCCTTGGCATAATGGGGTCAAGAAGTTGAGGGGCGGGTCCAGGTCCTCCTGGTTATGGGAGTGTCCTTCGATACGCATACTTTGTATGCTACTCAGGATAGACCCTTCAACGCGTTCGAAGGAGCTTTAGTCCTGAGCAAGGCTTTAGCCGCGTCGAAGGGGTGTTCATAATCTAATACCCCTGCCGCTCAACGCGTAGTTGTAAAATAGGGTTGTAGGGATGATGATTCCTGCCGCTCCGCGCGTAGCGGTTAAAAAAAGATTCTATTAAACGTGAATCCCACGTTTTTTCATACTTTTTTGTGACAACATCACTCGTTGCCGCTGCTCCACACCCATTTTCGTAATAAGTTGATAGAAAAAGTCACGATCAGGGCCTTTAATAACGGCCTGCTCATGTGCCTCTGCTAATACGACAGGATACCCACGCCCTTTGCGGCATTGATCAGCAATACCATCTAACAGTTGGGCAAGGGCCACTTCATCCTGGGCAATCCAGGCAGGGAACTCTATGCGAGCAATTTCATCTTCAATATGCATATAGACAAAGTGGGGCCACAAATGGGGTGGATACTCTTTACACACGTCGTGGTTACTACGAAATACCGCTGTGTAGGTCCAGGGTTCTAAAAAAAAGTGGGCAATCGCTGTATCAGTAACATGGTCAAATTCGGCAACCGCATTAATATCATCTGCGGCAAAATTACACACCGAAGCTCGTAATAGGTTGGTAAGCTCTCTATTTTTAGGAAGACTAATGTAATAGCCATGCACTGCCCGTTGCTGATAAAGTTGGTGCAACAGGGCTAAATAAAGGGGCATAAAATGGTTTTTTATAGCCTGCTCTTTTAAATGCCAAAAAATAAGTGATCCATCAAAAAGAAGCAGCCGTATATTCTGCGATTGTTCTGAGGATTTATACCAGTGCAAGCCAGCTTGTAACTCCATTTCTTGTCGCTTGCAATTAACAAACTCAGCGCCACCTATATCTTGAGCATCTTCGCTGGTAAAGAGATGCGGTGTAGAGGCGACCTGCACCGAACTGGTTACACCATACTTAATAGAAACGACCCCTATGTTAATCAAAAAACAGCCGCTGCCTTGGTGACGGTCGGGATACACTTGCGAACCGTCAATTGATGCTGCTTGATAAAAAGGTACCATGTTACCTTGAATCGTATGCGTACCATCTAACTGCCCTTCCCATGTCGGCAAGGCCCAAGGAACATCCGCACCTTTGATTTTATGGATAAATGCACCATCACAAGCAATCTCCTGCCATACCTGGCGCGCCCGTTCATAATTGTAAGAATCTGCTATAAAGAGCTTGTCAGCATGCTGCCGCAACTCTTTCATAAGTTTACCGCGATCAAGCATTGAATTCCTTTTTTGCCAAGAATTGTCCAATTCCATGCTGTAACGCCTCCAAGGGCAAGAGCGCACATTTGAGGCGTACCGGCCCAAAGTGTGTGCCGGTCAACTGGACTATGATTGTTGCATCAAGCTTCATAACAAAATCTAGTCTTTTTCTATGGCAATAATCAGCAAGTAACGATGCACACGCTTGGCTAATAACACATCCCGTGCCTAAAAAAGCCAACGTAGTTATTGCACCTTCTTCAACGGCTACCTGCCAGGATACGCTGTCACCACATGATGGATTATGGAGTTCGCTGGTTATATCAGGATTTGCCAGCGTACCGCGATGGCGGGGGTTACGGTAATGATCCATAATAAGTTGTTGATAGAGATCCATGCAGAGATAACCTCATAAAAACGATGGGCCGGTATACTTTTTATACCAGCCCTCTTTTTGTCTTAAAACTATACGTATGAGATGAATTAGCTTACAACTGCCGGTGTTTCATCTGTTTCTTTTTCATCGCTCAAGATATCTTTAATTGCCTGGTAGGCTTTATAACTACTATAGACAACTGATGCTGCTAAAAACCATCTGAAGAATAGGTTGGTGTATGTAGGCGCATCGGACCAGAGAGCGCCTTTAAAGGATTGCCACGCGCTACGCGATCTAAACTCCTTATTAAAATCATCGACACGTCCTTGTAGTGCTTTTTTTCCCTTTTCTACATCTTGTTTCACTTGAGCTTCCACTGCTGCT
This sequence comes from uncultured bacterium, assembly GCA_963738145.1. Lineage (GTDB taxonomy): Bacteria > Babelota > Babeliae > Babelales > Vermiphilaceae > CAVTVH01. The sequence continues at coordinate 900,585 of CAVTVH010000001.1, read as the reverse complement.
TTTTCAATTGAACTAGCACCTGCAATCTTGTTTTTCCCTGCAATTTCGATCTCTTGCAAGCGTCCTGCTTCAATTTCAATGAGCTTTAAATGATTGAGAGCTCTTGGTATGTCTTCACGCTTTATGGTTCCCCACATAAATTTACTCATATCGACTTTTTTTTCTTTGATAGCTGGCGTTCGACGTATTTCATCGAGCTTAACTAATATAGTATCAAATTCGTCCATCCCATTGATGGGCTTATAACCTCTTCTTTGAAAAAGCGAATCACAAGCAAGAAAAACATTTTCATCTGCAATTTGCTCTTCCCTACTTTTAGGCGGCTTTGCCGCATCTATATTTAAGCAACCGCTCATCAATGCTACCGCGAAGGCCATAACATATCTTTTTTTAGTGTGCATAACCATAAAATAAAATCTCCTTATACTGGATGCCATAAAAATAAAAATTACCTTGTTAAAGGTACCATAAAATTTTAGGAATTCAATCCGCTGCCCCTCCCTTGACAGTCAGAAAAAAGAGCAACAAAAAAGAGCGGAGTTTTTAATTCCGCTCTTTTTTTATTTTACTTGTATCAGGAAGGAAGCTTTTACGCTTTATCTTCGTCTGAGTTACCTTTGAAGTAACCGTAAACTGTTTGGCCAGCTTTGACAGTTGTGTATACAGCTGTTACTGCCAAGAACCAACGGAAGAAAAGGTTGGTGCGTGATGAAGCATCGTTCCACAACATGCCCTTAACTGAATCAACAAAGCCACGTTTTACGAACTTGTTGTAAGCAACGGTTGCGTCATTCGCTTCTGTTTTTGCCTTAGTTACATTTTCTTTTAATGCTGCTTCTTCTTTTTTATTTGCGTCCGCTGCAGCTGTTTTTGCTGTAGCATCAGTTATTTTAGCTAGAGCTTCAGTGTTTTCTTTGACCTTAGCTGCAAGCGCTTTTTCTGCTACATCGACTTTTACGTCTGCTGCTACCTTAACATCTTGAGCCGCTTTACATGCTGCCAAATCTCTTACGCTAATACGTTCAGAATACTCGATTTTTGGTTCTGCTTTTTTTGCTGCCGCTGATGTTGCTGATGTTGTTGATGAAGAAGAACTTGATGATGAAGCTGTTGCTGCGCACACGTTGCCCGCAACTACCAATGCTGCGATTACCATTGCCAATTTTGAATTCTTAGTAGCCATTAAAGACCCCTCGTATAATTATTGAAACACATACCTATTAATATTTTTTACATTTCCGATTTTTGCTTTTACTACTCATGCAATAGATGCCCTTGTTTACCGTTACATGCATGCTTAAATGATTATAAATTGTTCAGTTGCAAAGTCAAGTTTTTGGGCTAGCCCCCATTTGCAGATCCAACCAAATCAATTTATGCTCATATTAAGTTAGCGATTTTTTATAAAAAAACCACCCTTATCTAAAAAAGGATAGCATGCGCCCTCAAAAACTAGCCCTAACCGCCCTTTTAATCCTATTTCTTGGGGTACAAGGAGATAATGTCATACTCGATCTGGGCGATGTGGTCTTCCAAACGGACTCATCAAAAGCACCAGAAGCTTCTGGTGGCTGGCGCCCTTTCTTTCTATTCCTCTTATTCAACCCTACCTACCGCCCTTCAGCATCGATACGCGAGCAACTATTCTCATTTTTAGATGCCATCCAGGAGCGCAGGCTGGGCCAGGCAGAATCAAAAGACGAGCATGGTAAGGTGATCCCCCAAATCATGTGCGATTGGCTGCAAGGAACACCCTCAGATGCAATCCGCGCAACCATCGCGACCTTTTTAGAAAATAACCCCAGCTATTTTAAGAATGGACAAACACAAACACTACTTACTGGCATGACCACCATGATCTTTACACCATCTCTTTTTGCACAAACCCGTCTCCTGGTCCCTGAAGCACTCGATTTCGTACTGGAATGTAAGGCGGCAGGGCATAATGTCTATGTCCTCACCAACTGGGACAAGGAATCATTAGAACTGGTAAAAATAATCTATAGCAACTTTTTTGATCTTATTGATGGGGTAGTTTCAAGCGGCGACGTTGGCGACATGAAACCCAATAAAAAGCCCTATCTCCATCTACTTGAAAAATATTGCCTTAAGGCTGCAGAATCTGCCTTTTGGGATGATAGAATAGAAAATGTAGATACGGGTAATGAGCTGGACATAAGAAGCTTTTTAGTAACCAAACGTAATAAAAAACCAAATTTTGCCCGTATACGTAAACAATGCCGTAGATGGCAAGCTGAACGTACTTTGGTCGCTCAGGGGCAAGGTTAAATCATTTTGAAACGCGTCTACGCAGATAATTCTTTATCAACTGCAATCCCAACGGCAGCAGGGCCAAAAGGGCCAACAGCACAAAGGCTATAATGATGTTTGATGAAAAAATGTCATGCACGCTATGAATAGTCGTAAGCTGTTTGCCTGCAAAAGCATAAATAATCGATCCTGGTAGAATGCCTACCGAGGTTGTCCAGATAAATGTCCAGAGAGGGATTCTCGTCATGGCAGCCAGTAAATTTACCAGAGGAAACGGTATAATGGTGATAAAATGTACCGCCAATAGATAGCTTATCTGCCCCTCATGCATTGCCCTGTTGAATGCAGCAAGTTGCCGCTCATAGCGCGCCTGAACATGAGAACCTATCAGATACCGTACCAGCAAAAATGCTCCTAACGATCCGATCGTAGCGCCAATATTGGTATACAGGGCGCCTTCAAAGGTGCCAAAGAAGAATCCTCCCGCCACCGTTAACAACCCAACAAAAGGCATAAAAAGGAGGGTGGATACTATATAAATCAGGATAAAAAGCAGCGCGGACTGTACATACTGCTCAGCAACCATCTGCTGCAAAACAGCGCTTTCTTGCTTAAACCATTCAAGGCGTATGCAATCACGCAATCCACAAAGCCAGGCGGCCACTATGGCTATCGCCACTACAATTATAAGAATAATCCGTTTCATTGCTGTACCACCCGCTTAAATCGTTTTACTACAATAGGCATAATAGCGATGAGTACTAATAAAACTAAAGCCGCTACCACTGGTGGTGAAAAAATATCTGATACTTTTTCAATAGATCCCAATTGCCCCCCCGCAAAGCTATAGAGCAAGTTCAGAGGTAACGATCCTAGTACGGTATACAATAAGAATGTTTTTAACGAAATACCTGACAGAGCTGCCACGGCATTGATAATAAAAAAAGGTACCACGGTACTATAATGCATAATAAGAAGATAACTGGATCCGTACGTATCGACCTGCTTTTCTAGCCGAGCAATACGGTCACCAAAATAGCGCCGCAATAACCTCCCCAAAAGATAGCGGAAAATAATAAAGGCGATGAGCGCGCCAATCACGATACCAATCGAAGTATATAAAGCGGCTGGCCACATACCAAATAAAAAGCCACCCACAAGTGCTAGAGGCACAGAAATAGGCAGTGATGTCGTAACCACAATGATCATGGCAATGATATAACTGAATACAGAGAATAGGTATTTGCTATCTACCCAGTCTTTAAAACGGTCTGCATGCCGCTGGATACACGCTAAGTTAAGATATCGCGCTACTAAAAAATAAAGGCCCACTAAAAGGACCGCTATACCTACCAACTTAAAAATTTTGCTTGCCGATGTTTTCACTTTTAAAGGCTTTATCTGATCGATATCTGTATCGTTATGCGACATTTTTTTAGTCATTGCTCTATTTCCTTACCTTACATTTCACCATTATGTACCACTATGTACCCACTCTATCCTTATGTATTCTACGTATAAAAAGCAACTATTGATATAACCTTCTTGACGGGGTAAGGCACGAGATTACATACTTGCCAATGCTTAGAATATAAAAATACAAGGAGCCTTTATGTGCTTTTCAGCAAACGCGAGTTTTACTGCTTCCCTTCTACTTGGCCTTACCGGATGTATGGCGTTAAAGTATAGTAACAGACAGATGAAATCCTTTGCAGCAACTCCACTACTTTTTGCCCTCCAACAGGCATGCGAGGGAATGTTATGGCTTTGGAAAGATACTCCCACAAGCATGATTTATCTGACCGCTTTGTATAGTTTTCTCTTTTTTGCCTGCGTTTTTTGGCCCTTATGGGTGCCTACCAATCTTGCGTTCTTGGAACAAGACTCATCAAGGCGGTACCGGAGAATCTTGTTATGGTGCATCGTAGCGATTGGATTTTTATTCAGCATATTTTCATTAATCTACTTATTCATCTATGGCGCAACGGCTACTATCACAAATCATATAGCCTATCAGAGCGAACCATTTTCACCCCTCTATCAACAATTGGGGCGGCTCGTATATGGCATTGTTATTATAGCGCCTGGTTGTATATCAAGTCTCAGGTACATGTGGGTGCTGAGCGCTGGGATTGCCGTCAGCTATTTGATTACTTATGTACTGTTCCCTAACCATATCGGCTCGACATGGTGCTTTTTTGGGGCAATTGTAAGTACCTTTGTGCTCGTGATTGTGCTCGTAAATAACCCCAAAAAAAGGCCTACCTTATTTTGGTAAGCCTTTTTTAAATCATGAATTTGTTAGATATGCTTATATTCCCAATGCTTGCCTTCCGAATGATACAACCTTATCCAGAGCCCATTTTACGCCCATGGATGGTACTATACTCACTCCTATAGCCAGCGGAACTACAAGAAATGGTGATCTAATTCCTGTTTTTTCTAAAACAGAGCGCATAATCGGATTAGTTATTGCACCTACACCGCGTCGGAATAGTTCTAAGTAGGCAACGTTGCCGAGCGCTGCTTTATAATTAAAGGAAGGAAGATTTGCATTCAGCAAATCACTTGTTCTATCAGGCTGCACTTGTTCTAGAGGATCTGCAAAAGAAACCTGTCTCTGTGGGAGCTCAGACGGCCTATGCGGCCCATATACTGGCATTCCCCTGGTGAGCACAGATCTTGGTCGTGCACCGGCGCGGAGTTGAACGCTCTATTGGGCTACCTCGATACAACAGATGTAATTCAGGAATCTTATCTGCAAACATTGACGGTAAATCTGTTACATTATTTGTCTTAACACGATTCCAAAGAAGTAACGATAAACGTAAAGCGTCATCAGGATCTTGTATCATAACAAATAACTGCGCACAGCCATGTGTTAATGGTAGATTGTCATTACTTTCCATATACACCTGCGCCAAAGCCATGACGAGACTTAAATTTAAGCTTCTCATAGGTGCAATTTCATCTGACAACGTTGTTAAAAAATCAGATAAATTCTTTAACGTGACATGCTTGGTCCAAAATGCCGCTTCTATTTTCCCCATTGAATTTCATCATCTGATCAGATACATGCGCATTCCGAGCTTTACAGTTATGCCACATGTTATAAACAACTCTCAACTCAAAAAATGGATCTTTTTGTATTTCCTGGGCATAACGACCTCTAGCGCTGGTCAGGAAAGATTGAAATGAGGGCTGATTTTCATGAGCAATTAAAAATGCGCGGAATTCATCATCCTCCTGGATAGCACGAATCATTGCCTTTTCTCGTATACCACCTTGATAAAAATCAGAGAGGCGATCAACAGCCTCTAAAATCGTGTATAACCATGGAACACGTTCGAGTTAGCTCACTTTTAAAGATCTGTTTAGTAACCACATCCATGGCCTGGACAGAAGAGCCGACACCTAAAATAGCTACGGCAAAAAGAATAAGACGTAATAACTTTTTTATCATGATAAACCTCACATTTTTAGATTGAATAACCTCATAAGGCTAGCCATTTTTTCTAGCTTATTTTCAGGGTAAACCTATTGGCCTATCCTGTCAAAAGGCCTTATTAAACCAGTTTTTTAAGAGCCTCAACCAACCTATCAACCTCATCAGGAGTATTATAGCCATAAAAACTCGCCCGGACCGAGGATTCAACCCCCATACGCACAGCCAAAGGCTGAGCACAATGGTGACCTGCCCGTACACAAATACCTTCTTTGGCAAGATAGGCAGCCACATCATGGGCGTGATAGCCTTGCACCGTAAAACTAACCATATGCCCCTGTTTTTTCAGCTGTTCTTGAGGGCCAAGAATAGTAATGCCAGCAATGGCTGCAAGCCCTTCAATCAGCTGAGTACACAAAGAGGCTTCATGAGCACGCAGGGCATCAAAATTGATATGTTGAGTTATATAATCAATTGCTGCAGCAAGCCCCACGACTGCTGCGCTATCTGGCGTCCCCGCTTCGAGCATATGGGGCATAGTACGCCAAGAAGCGTCTTGGTAATCCACGCTATAGACCATGCCACCGCCATACTGGTAAGGCACGAGATCTTTGTGAAGCTCATGGTTGATATAAAGCACGCCAATGCCCGTTGGCCCCAACATTTTATGGCCAGAAAATGCCAAAAAGTCAGCCCCTAAAGCTTGCACATCTACTTTTTGATGAGCTATTGATTGTGCAGCATCAACTAGCACTTTTGCTCCTACTGCATGTGCCAGGTTACTTATCTGTGCCACATCAACATGCGTTCCGAGTGCGTTTGAAACGTGAGTCACTGCCACTAATTTAGTTTTAGCTGTTATGAGTGATGCACAGGAATCCATATCCAATAAGCCATCTTGTGTCACCGGTATATAACGTAGAATGAGCCTTTTTTTCTTGGCCAGTTGTTGCCACACAACTAGATTTGCATGGTGCTCTAGTTCGGTCAGAACAATCTCATCACCAGCGTTGAGCATAGGAGCAGCCCATACCGGAGCAACCATATTAATGCTTTCCGTGGTCCCTCGCGTAAAAACAATCTCGTGAGGTTGGGCACCAATAAAATGTGCCACCGTTGCGCGTGCTTGTTCGTAGAGCTGGGTAGCATTTTCTGCTAACGGATAAATACCACGATGCACACTCGCATTATGGTTGGTGTAAAAAGCGGTAATCGCATCTATGACCACCTGGGGCTTGTGCGTTGTTGCCGCATTATCAAGATAGATGAGAGGCTTGCCGGACATGCGTGTGTGGAGGATGGGGAAGTTAGATCGCATCTCGTATTCTCCTGCCATAATCACCGGCGTCAGCCGGTATCGATACTACATCAGCACAAAAGCCTTCTACTAAAATACGGCGTGCCGCCACATAGCTCATACCACGGGCTTGCATATAAAAAAGTTGTTCCTCATCTAACGTGCCGATAGCGCTCCCATGGGCACAGCGTACCTGATGCGCCAACACTTCAAGGCTCGGCATCGTCCATGCTCGGGCTTGGTCACTCAACATAAGATGTTTACTATGTTGTGACGCGTTGGTACCATGCGCCCCTTCGTGAACAAAAATAGTGCCGCGATGGGTTGCTTGACCCTTACCCTGCAAGATCCCCTTCAACAGCACACTGCTGGAAGTATCTGGCGCCTCATGGACTTGGCGCGTGGTAATAGCCACCTGTTGGTCATGATTGAGAATATATAAAGCACGAAGCTGGATATGGGCACCACTGCCACCAAGTATAAGATCGTACGTGTGTTCAAGGTTGGCACCATGCAGAGCAATGATACGATAATCTACCTGTGCTCCCCTGCCGACTGAAATAGTGTACTTTACCGGTCCCCCATGATGAGCATCACGTTGATCATAGATGATGGTAGCTCGCGCATAATCGCCGATATGGTATTCGACCATGGCTGCATCTACGGGAGCCATTATGTGCGCCTGTTCATGCGGATTAATATGAATTAAAAATGTGTTCATCCGATCGACCCTTCCATTTCCATAGCGATCAACCGATTAATTTCAACCGCATATTCCATCGGCAACTCTTTTACAAATGCATCAATAAAACCGTTAACAATCATTGCACTTTGCTGCAGCGCTACTAAGGCCCCGGCTCATTAAATAAAAAATCTGTTCATCATCAATTTTACTCACCGAAGCTTCATGGCCAACATCAACTTTATCCTCGCGGATATCTAAGGTGGGATAGGTATCGGATCGAGAATGTGCATCGAGCAGTAACGCATCACATTGCACTTTGGCTTTTACATGATGAGCGCCTTTAACCACTTTCACAAGCCCGCGATAACTTGATCTGCCGCCATCCTTACTGATCGATTTTGAAATAATGTGGGATTTAGTGTATGGAGGCCAAATGAATTACTTTTGCTCCCGCATCTTGATGTTGACCTTTACCAGCAACAGCGATTGAAATAACTTGGCCTTGTGCACCCGGCTCTTTGAGTATAATGCACGGATATTTCATGGTGACTTTACTGCCAAAATTGCCATCAACCCATTCCACCGTAGCATTGCGATGAGCCACCGCACGTTTGGTTACCAAGTTGTAAACGTTGTTTGACCAATTCTGGATGGTGGTATAACGGATACGCGAATCGGCCAGCGCTATTAATTCGACAACGGCACTATGCAAAGAACTTTTTTTATAGATCGGTGCGCTGCAGCCCTCCACGTAATGTACAAAACTTCCCGGTTCAGCAATAATCAACGTCCGTTCAAATTGGCCCATGCTTGCCGCGTTAATTCTAAAATATGCTTGCAATGGCGCATTCTATACGCACCCCCTGCGGCACATAGACAAAGCTACCGCCACTCCAAACGGCTGAATTGAGGGCAGCAAATTTATTGTCATGCGGTGGAATTACCGATGGCAAAATATTTTTTAAATAGTTCCGGCCACTGCGCGAGCCCTTCCGTCATATCAAGAAAGACCACACCACGATCAGCCCACTTTTTTTGTAAACTTTTATAAATAACTTCTGATTCATATTGAGCCCCAACACCGGCCAAATAGCGTTGTTCTGCTTGCGGAATACCAAGTTGATCAAAGGTAGTTTTGATGTTTTGTGGAATGTCATCCCACGAATTCTGTTGCTTTTCCAATGGCCGCACATAATAATGGATATCGTCCGGATCCAGTTGGCTCAGATCCGCTCCCCAACTTGGCAGCGGCATGCGTTCAAACTTTTCCAGAGCACGTAAACGGAAATCAGTCATCCAGCCCGGCTCATTTTTTTGCTCAGAGATGGCGATCACCAATGAGCGATTCAACCCTTTTTTGGCGGTAAAGTGATACGAATCAGTTGATGAGACCATGATAGCCCTTACGTTCAATTTCAGCCGCCAACTCTTTATTCCCCGATTGGACAATGCGGCCACCACTGACAATATGCACATAATCAGGAATTAGGTGATCAAGTATCCGTTGATAGTGGGTGATAACAAGCACGATGAGGTTGGGATTGGCCTGCTTGAGATGGGCAATAGTATCAGCAACGATGGCGAGTGCATCAATATCAAGGCCCGAATCAATTTCATCCAGTATCACTATGCTTGGTTTGAGTATGAGTATCTGCAAAAGCTCGAGACGCTTTTTTTCGCCTCCGGAAAATCCTTCGTTAATTGCCCGTTCAGCGCAGGAAGGATCGAGATTTACCTGCTTTAAACAGAGGGTTAATAACTCATTAAACTCCGCCACTGGCATTGCGATGCCTGTTATTGCCTGATGCGCCTCTTTAAGAAGGGTTCTTATACGCACCCCTGGAATCTCCAGCGGCTGCTGATGAGCCAGGAAAAGGCCTAACTTTGCCCGTTTATCAGGGCTTAGAGAAACGATAGAGCTTCCTCTAACTTCAATATCACCCGAGATAACCTGGTATCTAGGATGGCCCATGAGGGTATAACTCAGGGTACTTTTACCGGACCCGTTAGGGCCCATAAGGGCATGGATGGTACCTGGTGCTGCCTCTAAGGACAAGCCTTGGAGAATAGGAGTTTCGTCTATGGAGACGTGGAGATTTGTTATTTTGAGCATGAGATCCCGCACCTAAAATTGATTCTTAATGTTCCCATCCTACCACACTCCCGTACAAACCCCAAAAGGGGCCCACAATCAGGGGCTTTACCCCCCTTTTGCATAAAGGCAGGGCCAGGCGTAGGCTTGTAATAAGCTTGTTGTAATCAAACAGCAATGCCCGGGAGATGGAGGTGATAGGGGGAATGGAGGTTCCTGTCCTATGTGAGGTTATAAATTTAGGGGTTATTATGAAAGTTATCAAAACATTATTCGTTGCTGCGCTTACCGTTATGGCATTGCCTGGCGTAGTACAAAGTGCGACGCCATCATCACGATTATTACTCAGTATCGGAGAAAGCGCTGCTGAAGGAGCATCATCTTTTCTGCTGCCAGACGCATCACCAGTCGAACCTGTATCTGTAATTGTTATTACATCCGCCGCTTCTGATGTCCCTGAAGAAACTAAAAAACTAATCAAAGATGCCATCGCAAAAAGAAGAGCCGCTATAAATCTTGATAAAAACATTACTATCACAGTCACTATAGTCAAAACTTCAGGAGTAGGGTATACAACCACCCAGATACTCCTCGGAATACATTCAAACTACATTAACCAGAAAAAATACATTGGATTGAGAAGGCATACTATACCGCTTGGGTACCTTAGATTAGTCATCCACCAAAAAGATGGCCAACCACCTGTAGGCGATTGGGACGGACTGAATGTTACCATGAGATCCGACAGAAAAAAGGGATACGGTACAAGTCTCATACTCCTAGGTGACGCAGTTTTCACGGCTTTAAATGTAATCAACAGACAAGGAGCTATCGCTCCTGGATACGGCACAACAACTGAAGAACTGAACCGACTCTATAGACGACATGGGGGAGAAATACGAGATGCTAAATTCACGTATAATGCCGATAAATTTTTAACTCTGCCCCTGCGGTCTAGCTTATAAAATTGGAGGAATTATGAAAAATAAAAAATTAGTATCTTTCTATCTGCTGATTCTTATGGCAGGTCTGCCACTACATGGAGCCGCATCGTTAAGTAAACCTATCATCGATGGTGGGATAAAATGGATTGCGCGAGCTGGTGTAGCAATTGGCGTGCTATCAGCGGCAGCTGCTTTAGACAATAGAAAGTCACAAGGTAATAACTTAAATCGTTTTGGTGTAAACCATTTTGCTACACTAGGTTCTGTGGTAGCAACGCAAAAGCCTCGAACACCAGAAGTGCAAAGACCCGCGGAAGTTCGTGTAGAAGCAGTGCGGCTACAAGAAGCAACGCAACGTCCTCGAGATCCTCTAGAAGACGCTGTAGCTAAAGCGGAGAAGGAATACGAAAAAACATGCGCACGATTTATTGAAAAATATAGAAAAATTATTTCTGAAAAACTCGATCCTCATAACGAACTTTGTGCACCACATATCCAAGACTTAAAGGAACAAAATATCACCGTAGAGCTAACACATATGTATGTTTTTCCTCATATCACCAACTTTAACCCTTTAATACTCCACCCTAAAATTCATGCAACATTATGGTTAGTAAACAAAAACCAATCAATTGGTCATATTTCTTTCAGTTTCGGCATTGACGCTACAACAGGTAAAACTACAGGACACGGCTCTTATGGTTCTTTCAGCATATTATCCGAAGAATTAAGGCATCATGGTTATGGTCGCATGTTGGCCAATATTAGTGGAAGTATATTCAGAACGTTAGGTGTGTACGAAGTGCCACAGGTATTAGCCAGCCCAACACGTAAGGAAACTCAATTAGACAAACTGGAAGCATTTTACAAAAGTATGGGGGGACGTACGTTAGAAAAGCGCGAAACATCTGCCGATATGCATATCGATCTCCTGGGTAGCTCAAAGTCCACACAAGAAAAATTGCAATCTCGCTTATAAAAAATGGAGGATATCACCATGAAAAATGTACGTATAATCTTAACTTCATTATTACTGAGCATAGCTTTTGTAATGCCCTTTATAAAGATAGAGTGCGCAGCAACCACTGCACCAATTCATAATGATGCAGATGATAAGTTAATAAAACTATCCAGGGAATTTGCTGTCTATAAAAAATTACCGTCAGCTAAACTACTTCCCCATTTAAAAAAATTAGAGCAACAGTTTTCTGCTACTATCCAAGAAACATTAGACAATGCATCAATTGCACAAAGAATGCGCTCAGAATATCAATTAACACCTCATCTCTACGATCAGTGCCTTTTTTACATACCAGCGGAAGCAAATAGTATAGGCATGCCAGGCCTCTATTATACTTACATCATTAACTTAACTCATGAAAGTAATGCAACGGCGGGACTCATACACTGCACATTTACCTTAGAACAAGCCACTGGTCACATAATAGATGCTCAATGGGACTTACAATACGTAGCTCAAAAATATCGCAGCGCTAAAATCGCCTATAATGCTTTGCAACCATTAGGACAACGAATTTTCCAAGCTTTTGATGTTAAAAAATTTACACTGATCCCTGCAGCTCAAGATGATGCAACTGACCAAGAAAGACTTGCCAAAGGCTATATTAAAAATAATAAGGCGCAATCAACATCATCCAGAGCAATGGCATCCATGATAATTAAGGTGCCACCATTGAAATCTAAATTGTAAAACTTTTGGGGAGGGTTAATAACTTTAACCTCCTACTCATGGGTATCTTTTCCAAACTAGCTTTGGAAAGGGTGCCCATGGGGCTTATTGCCGTCTCCGCCAAGGGCTCCGCGGCGGGAACGACAGAATAAACAATTTTTTAGGGGTCCCCATTCATACCCCGGGTATAATGGGGTAGAGTGGTGCCCATGGGGCTAATATACCCAATCTCGCTAAGGCTGCGATTGGGGCCAATAAACAAAATTGAAATCGAAGTTATAAAATACCAATCGGTTAAATCATCCGCATAGCCCTTGGCGAAGACGGATCTAAGACACAACTCTCACAAATTCCTGCAGCGTAATAATACCCCCCCGCACTTTTTCAAGACCATCTTCACGCAGCTGCTGCATACCATCTTTACATGCTTGCGCGGTAATCGCATCAACCGAAGGCTGTGTCCCTATCTGGATACGCAATTGGGGGCTCATGATAAGTAGCTCAAATATGCCAACTCTGCCTTTATAGCCTAACTTAAAACAGGCATCGCATCCCCTGCCTTGATACAGAGCTGGTAGATCAACACCATATCGCTTTAAAAGCTCTTGTTCTTGATCTGTTGGCTCTGCGCTAAAGCGGCAGTTACCACAAATTTTACGCGCAAGACGTTGGGCTAATACGCCACTAACGGCAGCATTAATCAAGAATGGTTCTATCCCCATATCCATAAGACGCATAATAACGCTTGGGGCATCATGCGTATGCACGGTGCTCAAGACAACGTGGCCGGTCAGAGCGGCTTCAATGGCAATTTGTGCCGTCTGGCGATCACGGATTTCGCCCACCATGATCACATTAGGATCTTGGCGCAATAAAGCTCGCATGCCTTTTTCGAACGTGAAGCCAACATCGGGGTTAATTTGCCCCTGCGTAATGCCGGATAAGCTGTATTCGACAGGATCTTCCAGCGTTATGATATTTTTTTGCGGACTGTTTAAGGCAGCAAGCGTTGCATACAAGGTGGTTGTTTTGCCTGACCCCGTCGGCCCTGAAACTAAAAAGAATCCATTGGGCCGCTCGAGCAATCGTCTATAGGCAGCAAGCAGTGAATCATTGAGCCCTAACATCGTTAGATCAACCATCGTTTTGGTGCGATCTAAAATACGGAGTACAACTTTTTCGCCATACATCGTGGGGAATGTTGCAACGCGTATATCAATAGGATGGGTAAAACCGTGAATGGTCCACTTACCATCTTGAGGGATACGTTTTTCAGTCGTATCAAGGTGTGCCAGCACTTTAATCCGAGAAACAATTTGAGTAATTAACTTTTTTTCGATCGTTGAGCGCTCATGCAGTACTCCATCAATACGGTAGCGTACGCGTAACCCCGCATCATGGGGCTCAAGGTGGATATCAGAAGATCCTTGTACAATTGCCTGGCGTACCACTCTCTCGACAAGTTGTACAACGGGAGAATCTTGTGTGGATTGCTCGGGCATATCTGCCACAAACTACCCCTCACCTTCATCTTCCCCTTCTCCAGGAGCTACATCTTCGCCTGCAGCTTCGGCTTCATTTTCTGCTCGTATCTCATCAGTGTCTTCAAGCATGGTACGGCGCGCTGCTCTATCTTCGCGATCCTCTTGATTACGGTCCTCATCAGGCTCAACTTCGGTGAGTGCTGTGTCGTAATATTCTCGAACGGCATCAACAATATCACGCCGAATCCCAACAAAATAGACGACATCATAATCAACAAAGTTACGAATCTCACTTTCGAGCCCTTCACGCTCCGGTTCTGAGGCAACCACAACTAAATGTGTATGGTTTTCTATTTCCAGCGGGATAATAGCATTGCGTACCAAAAAATCTAACGGGAATTCATGAAGCAGATGTGTTTCAAAAAAATGATCTGCTACATCATAGGAAGGAACATGATAGTAAGCGCTGAGTGCGGCTAACATATCATCTGCATTAACAAGTCCACGATCAAGTAAAAAAGAATCAAACTCATCTATGGATGATGTTGCAAATGTTTTTTGCCATTCTTGAGTTTTTTCAAGAGTTGTTATGTTGTGGTGTATGAGGACTTGCGACAAAACATCAATAAAAGATTTAGTAGAGGCCATGAACTTCCTTTTCTAACCACCAATACGTAAGCCAACCAAAAAGCCAATCGACAAGCTTAGCACCAAGGCGACATGTGCTTTAACCCATTCCCAATAACCCACTAGCAGATGTTTATCGTCATAAGCGGTAGGTTGCAAACCAAAAAGCTCTTGCACTTTATCCGTATGGACGGTGATGTCAACTAATCCAATTTGCTGCACAAGTAAAAGGCCTAAGATAAAGAGGATCAGCACTATCACAAACTTGCCATATTTTTTCAGCATATACCCAATCATAATGCCGACGCCAAAGTAGATAGCCATCTGCAACAATGTTGCTGAAGTTATATTAAATTTTTTCATGAGATGTGATGGATTTAGATTTTCTTTGAGCGTTTCTAAAACGCCTGCTTCTGATTTTACTGCTTGATCTGACATAGTGCTACTTCTCCTTTTTATAACTTGCCATGAGTTCAAATTTCGTATTCATACGAACCATTCGTATCCTTCGACAGGCTCAGGACGAATGGATTTATAGATTTTTATCCCCGTTCGCGTTGAGCTTGTCGAAACGTACGAACAATCAAATTCCGCGTTCATTATAATAACAGGTCATCGCCGTACGCAAGAAAAATTCCAATGATAACGTGGCTTATTTAGGAAAGGCTCATTCAAATCGATTGAACCCCGACTCTTTACCCCATCTGCGCTATCGCTTCGTGGGGACCCCGACCCTCGTGTCCTTCGTAGCTTAAAATCACTTCGTAGTGATTCTCATGCAAGCGAAGTAGGAAGCACGCATGTGCGTAGGTTGGGTGTAAAAAAAAGGGCGCTTACAATTGTAAGCGCCCCGAAAAAGCTCTAAAACTTTGATTTACTTAACCATAGCTTTAAGTGCTTTACCTGCTCTGAACTTAGGAACTTTCTTAGCAGGGATTTGCATCTTCTTGCCAGTTGCTGGGTTTACACCAACTCGGCTTTTTCTTTTCATCACAGTGAAGGTACCAAAACCGGTGAGAACCACTTGTTTATTTTGCTTAAGTGCTCCACCAACTGCTGTGATGAATGACTCTAAGCATTCTTTGCATGTTGATTTAGGCAGCTTGGTCACTTTAGCCATTTGTTCAACTAATTTTGCCTTATTCATACAACTTCCTTTGACCGTTTGTGTTCCAATTTTTTAAGCAAACAGAACGAGTACTCAAAGTACATTATTCACAGATTAACTTTTGTCAAGCGTAATATAATTTGCCGAGAGCCGGACTCGAACCGGCACAGCCTTACGGCCGAAGGATTTTAAGTCCTTTGCGTCTACCAATTCCGCCATCCCGGCTGAAACCAAAATCTCGAAAAGCTCGATTTTGGTGTTTTTAACTAAATAGGAACTCACATTTTTGTTATTAAGGACTAAAGAAATCCTTATAAGTTAAATGACCCCAATTCTTGCCCTTGGCAAAATTGGGTTTTATTAGGCGGCACCCGGATTCGAACCGGGGCATAAGGGTTTTGCAGACCCTCGCCTTACCACTTGGCTATGCCGCCGTCTCGCATTTTTTCATATAGTTGGGTCGCTGTGATGCTATTCTCTGGATGCTCGTCGTACGCAGGCTTTGGGTTTGCTTTGGATAAATAAGAACTTTTTGACGGTCCTTCATGTGGTAATCCCAAAGCATACCATTCTGCCATGCCACCTTTATACGCCCATACTTTTTTAAAACCTAATGATTTCAATGATTGAACTACAATGCCACTTGCTGTGCACATGTAGTTGCTGCAGTAGACAACAATTTCCGCTGCATCTTTATCTAAATTTTCAACGAATGAAGCTACATCTTCGTACGGAACGCTCAGCGAGCCTTTAATATGGCTGTCATCGTACAGCTCTTTATCAAGGACATTCAGCACAAAAAGACCTCGTTTTTTTTCTTGACCCGTGGTTTTTGTGCCCCAGCATGCAGGTAAAAGTGCAAGCAACGCCCCTAAAAACATTCCGATATGTTTACGTACCACACGTAGCTCCGTATATTTCACTTTATTTAAGAAACTTTAATGTAGCAGAAATTATGTGATCTGCAAGCTCACCATCCATTCGTTCGCTCTGCTGCTTCGACAAGCTCAGCACGAACGGGAAAGCTACTTAATTCGCTGGAAGAATCTGCTCCAACGCATACGTTTCCAGAAATCAACAGGATGCTTTATCAAATCAACAATCCACCATGATTCATCACTATCGCTCGACCATATACGATAAAGAATTCTACCGTGAATCAGCCGGCCATTAATCGGTCCAAACATGCGGCAATCCTTGCTGCCACGGCGATTATCGCCCATGAGCCAATATTCATTTTCCCCTAAATGGACATCAAACTCATCGGTTCGCGTCCAATAACTATCACCACGCTCAATTTTTTTATAATCACCTTGATCAGCGATTGGCTTATAAGGCTCTTTGAGCAATTTACCATCGGCCTCTATCATCGTACTTTGTCTAATTGCTTCTATGTACTGAGGTTTAAGCTGGTCTGCATGTAATACGCGATCGGCGTAGATACGATAATAGGGCTGATCTTCATAGGAAACTGTCGGCACATAGGATCTCCAATCAATGTGCTCAAATGTGCTATCAGCCACCGCAAGTAATGGGTTGCTATTAAGATATGTCGTTTCATCAAGTTTCTCACCATTGCGGTAGACAACTGGTGTGCCATCTTCTACGGTACCACGCACATGATCGCCCGGGATACCTATAACACGCTTTGTCCAATTTGATGGACCCAGCGGCCATATTGGCCAACCAATATATTCTTGATAAAGGCGTACAATTTTATTTTCTGAGTAGTTAAATTCTGGATCATTAAACGAGATAACATCTAAACGCTGCGGCTTAGAAAAAAGATAGGTAACTTTATCGGCAAAAAACCGTTCACCAACGAGCATCGTTGTTTCCATAGAACCGGTCGGCACCTGATAAAGGCCAAAAATGAAGGTACGAATTAAAAAGACAACCGTTATAAGCCATGCCAACTCTTTAACCGTGCCCCAAAACCCCGGCGCTACTTTTTTGCTCTGATATGCCATGCTTTGTCCTTACACAATGTTTTAATACATCTATAACAAGAGCACTACTATACCGAATTTAAAAAATTTAGCATCTTAACTTATAACGGATCTGTTTATATGAGGCTGAGAGGATGTTTTTATGCTACCATTTGTTGGCAGAAAAAGAGAATTACAAAAATTGAACGATCTTAACCATTTAAACCGCGCATCTTTGGTTGTCGTTAAAGGGCGCCGCCGCATTGGCAAAAGCCGCCTCATTCAAGAATTTGCAAAAAATAAACGTTTTTTATCTTTTTCTGGATTACCCATTACACCTACAACAACGCTACAAACTCAATTAGGCGCGTTTGCTCAGCAACTATCCCGTAGCCTCGAGTTACCTCTACATACGTTCACCGACTGGAGCGAAGCCCTATATTATTTAACAGATCATTTAACCAATCAACCCACCATCATCCTATTTGATGAGATCTCTTGGATGGGAGATAAAGATCACACGTTTGTACCAAAACTTAAAGCCTGGTGGGATACCGAACTACAAAAATACCCGAAACTCATACTCGTTTTTTGTGGCTCCGTATCACTATGGATTGAAAAAAACATTATCAATAGTACGGCTTTTTTCGGACGAATAACACTACAGATAACCCTCGAAGAATTAACCCTACCCGAATGCAACACCCTATTACGCAAGCTAGGTTTTAAGGGATCTATCGATGATATCTTTAAAATAGTATCCGTAACAGGCGGAGTGCCCTGGTATTTAGAACAAATAAATCCGCAAAAATTGGCCGATGACAACATTAGAAATCTTTGTTTTGAAAAAGACGGCTCATTGACCCTAGAATTCGATACTATTTTCCATGATCTATTTAATGGTCATGGATCGATTTATAAAAAGATTATTCATATTTTAGCCAATGGCATGAAGGATATAGGCGCTATTGGCCAAGAGCTTGATGAAAAACAAGAACGCACCTCGTTACATGACATCATGAAAACACTCATCACTGCTGGCTATGTAACGCAACACTTTTCATGGTCACTTAAAACAGAACGCATAGGAAGACGAAGCATCTACCGATTAAGCGATAACTACCTACGCTTTTTTATTAAATATATTGAACCAAATCTTGGCAAAATAAGAAAAGGCAGCTACCAAGATATATCTCTGCAAACGCTGCCGGCCTGGGATACTATTATGGGGCTCCAAGTAGAGAATCTACTTCTCAATAATCGCCCACTACTTTTAAAACCTTTAGCCATAAATCCTGTCGATATTGTTGCAGATAACCCCTATATCCAACGAGCCACCAAACAGCACAAAGGGTGTCAGATCGATTATCTTATTCAAATGATTACCAAAAATATTTTTGTTTGCGAGTTTAAGTTTCAACGCCGTGAATTAAAAGCAGAAATCATAGAAGAAGTAAAAAGTAAAATTAAAAAACTGGCTGCCCCTCGTGGCGTTGGCATCGTCCCCGTTTTATTCCACCTGAGTGGCGTTGTTGATAGCGTTCATGAAAGTCGCTATTTTTATAGGATCGTAGATATTGCAGATTTGTTGGAGGAATCCTAATCACCACAAAAAAGAATATAACATGATAGCTCACGTGCCTTATCTACGGCTTGCTGCAATATATCAAGAATTTTATGGTTAACATGGGGCTGCGATCGCATAACTTGTATCTCTTTCTCTAAGGGTTCTAGTTGCTGTTTATTAATAAGAGTTACTCCATACGGATCAATCGTTTGTATAAGAACAAGTCCCAAGTTAGTTGCTATTGTGGTTATGTTCTGATAAAAATCATCATCAGATTCAAAGCTTTCAATATCATTCGATGACGGCAACTTAACACCCATGTCCATTACGATACTAAAAAGATAAACATCTACTGCCATATACAATCCTTATAAAGAGCTATTCCCCATGAGTTTAATGTCACACATATTAGTAATCCAAGATTCTTTAACAGCGTGATCAAGTGTATCCAGCAATACTTGGTCTATCTCTTTGTAATTACGCAATTGTTGTATCTCTTTTTCTAAAATATCAAGTTGTAGCCTATTAAAGATTGTCATGTCATGAGAATCAATAGTTGATAGCAGAGTAAGATTTAATTTTTTGGTTATTTCAAAAAAATATGCGTCGAGCTCTATGGTCCCTACATCATCTTTTACAATTGTTAGCAAATCTTCTTTAACCAAGGTAATTTTTATAATCATTTTTTCATTCTTTATGGTATGGGATACATTGTAATGAATTGTTTTTTGCCGATTATTTTATTGTAGGCGAGTATAACGCGCATTTTAGTTAAAGGGGCTCCTGCGGGAGTCTTTCCTATCCTTCTGCCAAAATCATATTCATATTTTATACCATTTGTTTGTATCGTTTCTTTACCTTCTTGTAGCGTTTTCACGAGCAAATCGGGAATGTCATCTTCTTTATCAAATAAAGTTTTTGTGTACTTTTTGTTCCACATGTGTTTTTTCCTTGTGCTCTTTATTTAAATGGATACATAGAAACAAGTATATTCTTACCAGTTGCTTGATCGTACATTATTATTACTCGAGCTTTGGTTAATGGCTCACCTGTAATAGTTCTTCCTATTGCTACACCAAAATCATATTCATATTTGGTTGCTTGTCCCTGTGTTGTTTTTTGCCCACTTTCTAAGGTTTTTACCAATAAGTTTGGTATTTGTTCTTCTTTATCAAACAATGTTTTTGGCTTTTCTGGATTTTCATACACTTTTTTACCTCCCTCAACATGACCTTCTGTTACGTGATCAAGTTTATTTTGCGGAGTTTCAACATTCAATCCATCCAGAATCTTCCCAATCTTATTCTTCACCTCCTCTTCTTTTAATTTGTTCAACACCAAATCACTTGCTGTAACAACCGGTGTAATTGATCCACAGCCAGGCTTATTTTTATCTTGCGGCGGTTGAGCATTGCCACAACCAGTAGTAGTAGCCACATTAATTGGTTGTGTATTACCGCAGCCCGTAGTTAGAGAAGGTTCAATTTTTGGTCCAATGCACGGCCCTGCAGGACGCTCAGGAGTTGTGACCGGCGCACCACAGCCACCTTGCTTGAGAGCTTCTTGTTCTAATCTCTTGCGCTCACGTTTTGCATGAACCTTGTGCTTGATGAGTTCCACGCCTTTGACGATGCCATAAGCGGCCGCACCTCCTACAATCACCACAGGTATGACAAGTCCTCCTGTGCCAAATACTACTGTAATGCCTGCTCCCGAAGTGCTTAACACAACACCACCAGCAGCGCCTGCACTTACAGCTAATACACCAGCGACATTGCCAGGATTAATATTTCCTTCGCCAATTGATTTAATTTTGTCGGCATCATCGCCAGATGCCGCTTGTAGAATTTTTTGTCCCGCTTTTGTAAGCGCAGCTTTTGCACCTACTGACACACCAAGCCGTTTTTTATTCGTTGCTAAATCCAATAATGCATCGGGGATAAAAAGTACCAAGTCACCTTTGCCGCCCCCGGGGAGAGGAACCTTTGGTACACGAAGTAACTGACCATTGCTTGATGGCCCATAGATCATTGGCTCACGCGCCGTTGTATGTGCTGCGATTTGCACAGGCACTTGTTGCAATTCTAAAACAAGATTCCCTTTGCCAAATCCAGGAATATCTACATCAGACACAATCAGATGCTTGCCCGCTTGAACAGCTTTACCTTTTACGGTAGGGATTTGTGATAGTAATGTTTTTTGACCAGGCAGATCAAACAAGGTGCCATTGTTATCAAGTTTTGGTCTCTTTTTTGATTTGATGAGTGCCGCCATTATACGATAGTTAAGATGCTTAGTGTCCTCATCGTCGTCATCTTTTTTTTCGAATGGGGCGGTTGCTGTATGTTTTGGTAGCGCTGTTTTTTCAAGCGCGGTTGTAGTAGCTTGTGTTGTTTGAGTTTGGGCTTGAGCTTCTGCTTCAGCTCGTGCACGTTCTCCCCATTGCCTCACTTTTTGCTGCAATGACAATTCTGCTCCTACTACCGCCGTAGCAGCAGCAGCACTTAACACAATTGGACTTGTAATAATTGACGTCACGGTTGTAACCACACTATTAGCGGCAGCCGTCATCTTTGCCAGAAAACCAACTTTTGCTGTTGTAGCAGCTGCTGTTGTTTTTATTCCAGCAGCGGTTTTTACGCCAGTCGCTGCCCCAATAGCTTTCTTAGCTTTAAATCCTACTTCAAGGACCTCGACTACTTTTTTTGAGGCTTCGAATACTTCAGCCACTTCTTCTACCGCTTCAAGAGATCGTGTGGCAACTGCAGCAATTTTCTTAGTTTTAATTCCGACTTTAAAGGCCTCGATTGATTTTTTTGAGACTTCGAATACTTCAGCTGCTCCTTCCACTGTTTCAAGAGATCGTAGAGCTGTCGCAGAATGTAGTTGATTATGAAATGAAAAAAGAATTGCACAAAAATAGATGAGCCTTTTCAAAGGTGTCTCCTTAAAGAATATATGGTGATGAACTGCTTACGTGCTTCGCATACATTCCTCCCCTAACCAGATCTATGATACCCAACTCAACATAAAAATCAAAAGTGGTTTTTATGCCGCGATTTTACATCCATCGTACACCAGTTGCGAAAGCCACTCATACAGGTAATATGAATAATCACAATCTCATTTTTTACACACCTTTACTTGCAAGGATTCCCTATGAAAACCCCTACAACTGTCGCCATGGCCTTACAACAACTTAATGACTTTGAAGAGTTTCCAACTCAAGCGGTACAATTCCTGGCCGACCACAAAGCTGAAAGCACTCCCGTGCTTCTTGAGATCCTCAAAAACGCTGCGATTTTTTATAAAAAAGTGAATCCCAATGATGGTGATTATATGGCCGCCATCTACTTGTTATCTGAGTTCCGAGAGCAGCGCGCATTCCCGTATATTATGAAACTTGCCGCATTACCCGAATCGCATATTGATACACTTTTTTCAGATGCCGCTGATGACTTTCCAAAATGGATGGTATCTACCTTTAATGGCAATTTACAACCTATCCAACAGTTGATTGAAAACGAATCGGTTGACCTATTCCAAAGAGAATATGGGCTCCAAAGCCTTGTAGCACTCGTCTTTTTAGAAAAACTCCCCAAAGCAACCGTCATAGATTATTTCAAGAAGTTGCTGAGCTCAGATTTAACCAATGATGATGAATTCAGCGCATTCTTGGTAGCAAATGGCTGTGATCTTGATGGCAAAGCATTATACCCAGCACTACAAAGTTTATTCGAAAAGAATCTAGTTGACACAACTGTTATTGATTTAGATGGCGTCAACACCATACTCGCACAAGAATCTTATACTAGTGAAAGCGCACAAGATCTTCTGATCACCAATGCGCAAGAAAGCATGTCAGAGTGGTTTGAAAGCTCAGAGGAAGAGGATGAGTTATTGGATGCCGCCATGAATATGCGTTGTTGCGATAAGGATGATCACTCGGTTGCTTCGTAAAAAGTAAGCCTGTACCTCATGAGCAATAAAATCCCACAGAAACAGAATCTTGATGTGTGGCCGTTCGTCCTGAGCCTGTCGAAGGATACGACGGCCCCTTCATCGTTGACCGTGGCTATCGCAAGCAAAAATAATACGCTAGCCACGATGAAAATTAATTAACTTGATTAAAATTCGGAGAAGATATGTCCATAAAATTCATCGTTGATTTGTTAAAAAATTTACTTCCTAAGTCTGGCCCTCTAGTTAACGCAACTGATATCTCTGCCATAAAAATTGACCGCGCAATTAAGAACGCTGGTAACAAAGCATACATAAAAGGTAATGGCAACATTAATCATCAATCCATCGAAAGATGATCACATGAATGGAAATAACTCAAGCAATGATGCTATTATCTTCGGCAGCAATAATATCAATAATCAAACTTTCAATATCAATAATAAAATCGATATTATTTTGCCAAATGACGACAAGCGTCTGTCTCCACTAAAGAAAGCTGCTATCGCTTTAAAAGATCCTAACTGGCACTACGAAGATGACTACAGTGGATGCTGTTTTTATAATGAATATTTCCCTGATGTTAGATTTGTGAAAAAACAAGATTCGGAATCAGAAGAATTCCATAGCTTCTATTTTCCATCAAAACCCTTGTTGCGTGGAAGATCGTACAAAGCTTCTTTTGAACTAATATACAATGGCCAACGATGGCCATCTTCTTCTATACTTGCTGTCCTACTTGATGATGGAAGGGGACTCATCGTCCATCCTTGTCAATGGAGTTCTGATAATTTAGAAACTAATGAAATCTGGTGCTCTTACTATTATGTGCGTGAATCAATAGAATACCTATTTCATCAAGTGATCCAAGTTACATACCCTCAATATTATAGAGATTTTAATTTCCCTGTTTTTGAATCAAAAGAAGCTGCTAAAAGAAGAATTGTAGAAGATCAAAAAAAAATAAATCGTAGTTATGGCTACTATTTCGTGACCCCCGGAAACGTACGCTACATAGAGCCTAACATGCAAAGGTAAATCCCCTGACAGCGTTCGTATCCTTCGACAAGCTCAGGACGAACGGCTGCTTATAGTAATTTTAATTTATGATTTATGTAACAATGCATAGGATAATAGTATGAACTACACGTTGATTATAGAAAAAGGTAAAGACGGCATTTTTGTCGGCAGCGTTGTCGAACTTCCTGGATGCTACACACAAGCTCACAGCATAGATGCACTCGTACATAATATTAGGGAGGCGATACAGCTGTATCTTGAGACTGAAAAAGAAGAGGGGAATCTCACTGAATTCGTTGGGATCCAGAAAGTAAGCCTATGAATATACCTTCAATTTCAGGCCATAAGCTTGTAAATTGCTTGGTAAAAAAGTTTGGATTCCAAATTGCACGTCAAAAAGGAAGCCATATTATTTTGCAACATCAAGATGGCCGAACAGTCACAATTCCATGCCACCAAGGCGAAGATCTGTCAAAAGGATTATTCATAAAAATTATTAAAAAAGAAGTGCAAATACCCGTTAAAGAGTTCTTGAAAATACTGCAACTTTTGCTTGTGATGATGAATAATAATGTATGAAAATAGCAATCATCGGCAATGCCGGATCGGGAAAATCAACTCTCGCGTATAAACTGCATGCTATTACCGGTATTCCCTTGTACCATTTAGACCAATACTTTTGGAAGCCTGGCTGGCAAGAGCCTGATCGCGATGAATTTGAGATAATTCATAACGAACTGTGCGATAAGCCTACATGGATCATCGAAGGTGTTGCTCTCAGACTCTTCCACTACCGCATACGACAAGCTGATATTGTTATTTTTTTAGATATACCAACTTATCGCTGCCTTTATCGCGTCATAAAACGGGCTCTCATCAATTACGGCAAGGTGCGTCCTACGAGTGCTCCTGGTTGCCACGAACGTGGGCCAGATCGCAAATTCCTAAAATTCATGTTGAGCTTTAATGCAACACGCAAACAGTATGCCGTATCGCTCATGGATTTTTATAGCAATGAGAAGAAGATTTTTGTGGCTAAAAACCAACGAGAAGTTCAGGCATTGATCGCGTTATTTGAGCGGGATTATAGAAAGTAGCCTTACAATTTAGAGATAAACTTCGTCGGCGATGGCTTAGCCTTAACAATCATCTCACATAAGCCTTCCTTGTTATTAGCTTCAAAATCTTGTATGGAAGACATTTCGTTCTGTAGTTGCTTGATAAAGATAGGAATATTCTTCATAGGGGTTGTATTCACTAAATGATCTTTAACACTACGCCCCCACATCGTCAACAAGCCATTCTCTTGGGCTTTTATGGAGTAGCTATTGGCACACGCTCTAAAGTTTACCGTCTTACCAAAAGCGTCCTCAGATGGTGAATGGAATCCCTTGTGGTCATCGCCGCGTCGCGCATGCTCTAATTCATGGGTAACTGTGGCATCAAGTCCTGGGGCATTATCAAACAACTTAATATAGATAGGATCAGTTTTTATCCTGGTAGTTGCATCGTTTAACACATGCATGAGGAGGTGCATATAGTCGACACATGAAACGAATTTGAGGTTGATATAGAGTGTTTTTGTTTGCGGTGAGTACCAACCTGCTCGAGAAGAATCTTCAAAAATGAATTGGGCATCACAAAGGTTTTTTGCCGGCACATTAATCAAATCAGCAAAATATTTACAGTAACTCGTCAAGCTATAATGCATGAGATTGGTAGACACTTTGAGTAAGGCTTCATTTCCTCTATAGCGATAGGAGTTTTTTATTGGCGGAAATTTTACGCCATTGTCACATACAGGTATCTTTTTTGCAAACCATGGTATAATCACGAGCCTTTTTAAATGGGCAACACGCGGGTCAGTCCCGTCATCCGAAATGGGCATACCACCAAATACTCGTTCCCAATCATTAAAAGCCAACTTCATCTTACGGCTATATTCAGTGTTAATGACCCCTAATTTTTCTCGAAGTCGCTTGCGTTCATCAGAATATTTAGCTCCTCTTGTTATATCTGTTTTATTGACCCGATGCCATTCTTCACATGCTTTTTCATACGCATGAGAAATCGCAGTATACCGCGGCACTAATGTTGTGGTGTAAGCATGAGTAAGATAATCATAAAAACTCTTGCACGGTAATGTGCTCATCCATGAAGGACGGAAGTAGGTAAAAAAGGATGTTTGATCAAACGACGCGCGTGGTTCATGCTTTAATACTGCTGCGCATGTTGCTTGGAACGCTTTATTGTCATGCTCAGTTAATCTCACCTGTTCTAGACCAACGTTAGAACTTCCAAAATGGACAAATGCCTTCTCTAAAAAGTTCTCATTTTTCTCACCCATTTCGAGGCCCACAGTATAATAATGATCTAAAAGTACCTGCTTAAATACCGTTAGATTTTCTGGTTTTATTTGTAACTGAGTTCTGCTTTGTACTGGCTCATAGAATCCTATCGGTAAATCAATAATATACCCATACGATAGTTCCCTTAAAATATCGGGTGGTAACAAATGCAACTGTTTACCAAATGAAGCAAGTGTCCTAAAAGGAATTCCTCCTGTTGTTACATAACTTTGTAATAAGGCGTTCTCGCGTTTGCTGATAGTAATCTGCTTACCATCTTCCACTGAATGCCTTAGGACGGGTGTAGAGGGCTTATTAATATGTACCGTCTTGCCGCCAGCATTTAAATTGATGCAAACGCTTTGATCGCGGTTTAACGGCACAGAAACGGTACCCATAGCATTCTGTAAAAAATCTTTTATATGCAATATCGTCATATCATTTGTAGCGATAGATTCTTCTCTAAACAGTACACGAATAGAGGTGCCAAAGAATGCTTTACTCGAAGATACATACTCTTTTGAAATATCTTTAAGCACTATAGACAGGTTTTCCACTCTGCCTGATAACACATTACGTTGTGGTGTAATAGTGAGCCAATAGACTCGGCCGGGATTCTCAATAAGCCGTGTAATCACTGAAACCATTTCTGCCTGTTGGTACATTTTAAAGAGACCGTTGCCCATATCACCAATATTACCTGCCCCTGGAGTTTTGCTACTAAAATCTGGCAATAAGAAATCGGTCACAAGAGTCTGAAGCGAAGGGAATCCTATGGCATCATGAATAGTAATATCCAAGTGATTATTGCCTGCTTTTTTACCCGCCACGGTGGCAACGTTATACGTTATGGTTGCAGCATCTTGTTGCCACGACGTTGAACCTACTTTTGATCGCTCGCGACGCGTAGCATCATAGACGGTATCATTACGCGCTATACCCGCTACAAACTGTTTAATAACATCCACAGAATTTTGCAAACATTCGGTGAGCGTTGCATTGATAGGATTTTTTTCACTACCTGCTTCCACCGCTTGTTCTATTTTCCCCATATCAAGCGTCGATGTCTGTTGGTGTATATGGCGCATAATCTGTGCAAACGTTTCTTCTTCCTGCCGTTTGGCCAGCAAAGGAGCCAACCCTTGTGATGAGCAATGGGCATTAATAAGCTGCTGGAGAGTAAATGGTTGTTCTGTTGCTAATGCTCCAACTGCCCTATCTGATAAAAAGTTAGCTCTTGTTTTAACGTGTTCAATATTCGTTATCGCTTCTTGCAGGTAATTTTGAATAAGAACGTAAATTGGCTCTTTCTTTAAGTACATCAAACGATCATAGAACCTCTCTTGTACCCTATTGCTTTGGTAGATATGTTCTATACGGTCAGGGTCTACCTTTTCACGTATAAAATGAGCAATAACAAGACGTAAAGCATTTTCTAATGAGTTATGAGGCGTTCTAAATGTATGTGTGATTAATGACTGGCTATTTGGCGCTATAAGTGCGTAACATACAAGCATAAGCTCAGCTGGAGTCCGAGAATTTTCGATAATCAGGGGAAGATAGGTTGGATGAAGCCCCTGTTGGAGTAACCTTGCAAGTACCGAGAGCGGTGTATTTGATGCTATTGAAGGCATATACATTTTTTTAGAAAAACTAACATCTTTCTGGGACAACGTTTTATCTGTTTGAAAAACAAAATCATCAAGTTGAAACTCAAGAAGTTTATTATACGCTCTTGGCGCATCTTTAAGGTGATGCAGCAAGGCTACAATATCAGTGACTCCTACGTCAGGTTGAGGAGTTATTCCTCTGATGTCAGTTGTTTTACCATAATTGTAGGTAATGTCATCATCACTCACATGATAATGCTGTTTATAAAGATTCAACATAGATCTGCGCAGCTCTGCATACGTAGATTTGTAGTCTGGTGATAAAAGAGTACTTTCTTGCACTTCAAGATACAGAAGCAAGAACGGTATCAATTGATGAGGAATAGAAATGTCGTATTTACTAACCACTTTTGACAACATGCGCTGATAATCAAGACTTGCTGAAAGCTCATCATGTTTTTTAGCCGTAGCAAGACGAGCTATATGAGGCGACAAATTTTTACAAATAACTATAGGTGATTTTTCCAATCCTGTAGATGGACGGGTAGTAAAATCATGATCTGATGCAAGTTTATAAAAGAGAGCATTGAGTGATTCTAGCGTGGCCGGTGTAGGCAATGGCCATAATTGACGGCCACTATGCGTATCAAATAAAAAAGTATCAAATCGGTTATAGTTGTTATGGGAATTCTGGTAATTGCTTCTGAGTGAAGCGAAAATATCATTAACAATGGAAGCTGGATGCGCTTGGATAAATATAGTTGGTATGCTTACGAAATAGATAATAATTGGCTTAATTAATTCATGTTGTTGTTCTTTGGTCAAGGATTTCCATTCAACTGATGTAGCACACTTTACAAGGCGAGGTATTAAATCAAGAACCAAATAGTCACCTAAGCTACTACACGCCTTTACATAATATCCTGCTGTTGGATGAAGTATAAAACCATAGGTAAATATATTTTCAAGTACTTTCGGTGCCCCATGCCCTGATCGCGCAGCCTCATGATGACTATTTTTAGTATACGCAACAATCCCTTCCATACAATGTAGAACAGTTCTGGTCAGATAATCGACATCCATTATTTGGTAAATCGTATTTAGTTCTAGAGTACTACAAAAACCTTCTTTTTTTGTGTGATTATGCCTATGAGTTGGAACTCTGCATTCTTTGTCATAGCACGTTATAATGCTTCCCAAATCAACATGATAGTGTGTCCGCGGTCGTACATTATTCACAAAAAGAAGGTGCTGTTGAGCAAGAAATGATTCTGCTAAAGCATCATCCGACGTAACAACTAAACTATTATATCCATATTCTTTGCTAGTAGCCGATCCAAGTACGATTGATGCAACTTCTGCGCTTTGTTTTTTTGTAAATGGACTTAATACTGTTGCACCGTAACGTCCAACAATCGTATTGGCAAGAAGATATCGCGCACCCTCAGCATCACGATTTTTTGCTAACGCATCTTGCAAAAATGAATAAGGCACTAATAACGATCTGCGCAACCCATACTCCTTAATAGTTGCTTTATCTGATCTTCTTTCTTGTAGCAAATGATCTGGCACAAAAAAGAGTTGTTTACCTGAAACTATTTCACCATTGATACCATCAGTAAGAAGCGCCTGCTCCTGGCTATTTTTTGCAGAAATACGTTCAAAACCATTTTTTATCCAACGCTCAAAAGAAGCATAGCTATAGGAAACTAATACAGGTGCCAATGGGATTACTATAGATGCCGATGGTGCTGCTGCATGCTCTTGTATAAAACGTACTATAGGCAGTAGCGAGCTATAATAGTCTGGGTGTACTGGTGTCACTTGCGGATTTGCGGCTAAAAAATCGGCAACCGTTTTTTTAATATAGGCCGTAAACATCCCTTTAATATGATCTGCCGCCGTTTGCTCCTCCCACCCTTCAAATCCTGTATATAAAGCGGCAACAACTGCTTGATTTTGCAAAATCTCATCACGCGCATCTTTAGAAGAGATTTGAAAAGCACTCGCTATCGCAGCATGAATGATTTGTTTTAAGTATGCCTCCTCAAAACCTGCTCCTGCTGGCTTGATATACACTTCATCACGTGCCAACGTTAACTGCGTAACCTGAGGCATAGATATAAGCACATCTTTGATTGCCCCTCTATGATCATGAATGGTTCTTTTGAGCTGTTTATTAACAACAACAACGCCATTAATTTCGAGTAAAAAATGAGAAGATTCTTGATCTTTTTTACCTTTAAAAATAACAAGCCGCGCTGGTCGTAGAGGCTGACTTAACGCTATTTTTTGGTCAAGAATAATTTCTTGCGTAGTCACTTTTGTAGAAGAGCTTGGTATCAATAGTTTGGAGAGCGCAATATCAAGAGGAATACCAAAACCAGCATCTTGCACAGTAATTTCCGATCCAATTACTTTAACTGGTATAGCAATAGATGCTTTTGGGTGTTGCTCACCAACAATAGAAACAACTGTTTTTCCCGCCTGTTTATGCATGAGTTGAATGGCACCGTGATGATGAAAGTCTAGATAGTACAAGTAACGTATAACAGCATCGAGCATTGCCTGATCAAAATTTTTTGTAGGATTTTTAGGAACAATAGAAACAATCGTCCCTGGAGCATTATGAAGTTCTATTGGATCAATAGTAGCAAAGGTAATAGCAATATCTTTAGGATTGTCAGTTGAACGCTCCATAGTCATGCTATATGTCTGTAGCCCTTTTGGAGTCGCATAAGCTGTTTTTATAATAATCCGTGCACCACCGGTATCAGCATTATCCAATAGGCTGAATATCGAAAAGAATCCCATACCGAATTTACCGGTAACTGGTTTGCCCTGCATGGCAAGCATCACATCAAAGGAATTTACTACTATTTCTAGGACTGAACGGGCTTTGTCATGAAAAATACGTGTGGCAGCATTACGTACCCACTTTTCTGCCATTGCACGTCTAATAGGATTGGCTACAGTAGTGGTAAAAAGAAGATTTTCTCCTGCCAAATTACTTTCAATAATGGAGCTCAGCGATAAGGTAACTGGACCAGCTGAAAGCGCTTTTTCAAGGGCGGCTACGGTATCTGTGCTCATGCCTACGCATGGAAATGACTCCAGCGATGAAGCAGAATCACCATGATCTTTACTTAAAGCAACATGCCCTAAAATCTTGTTTAATCGAGCAGAGCTACGTGCGGCTTCAGTGTGCACATACGGTATACATAAGAACAAGAATAGCAGTGATTTGATAGAAAACCTCATAGACAATAACCTCCCAGTAACCTACATATAACCTCACTTTAGTACCTATGATATTACAAATGGAATCAATCGCAACTGGTATGATGTACAGGAGATCTCCAGGTTTAGCCTTCCGACCTTGGGAGTTCTTCAAGCCCAGATCGCAAATTCCTAAAATTCATGTTGAGCTTTAATGCAACACGCAAACAGTATGCCGTATCGCTCATGGATTTTTATAGCAATGAGAAGAAGATTTTTGTGGCTAAAAACCAGCGAGAAGTTCAGGCATTGATCGCGTTATTTGAATTGGATTACAAAAAAAGATAAAGCCCCGACTTTTACATCGAAGCTTTATCATAGAATCCATACAGATGGTATGATCTAGTTTATTTAAATGTGCTAATGCACAACATTGCACCAAGCACCGCACCCAATCCTGCAGATAATTTTCTATGCAGCTCTTGCTGCGCCTGTATTGCATGATCGTCACGTACGGCAAATCCATTCAGTCGTCGAGCAGCCGCAAGAAGTCCTTCTTCGTGATCTATATAAGCTTTTAATTGACGTAGTTTTCTTGCGTTTTCATCTTCTTTGGTAACTATTGAAACGAGATTCATTGCATTTGCTGCAAGACTTGCAACTTCCGGAACGCGTTCTCCTCTTCGTACGCGAGCATTATTCTCATCAAGAATCCTTGCTCCATCCGCTGCACCTTGCCGATCACTTTCTCTAACTTGGTCAGGTGACTTTTTAAAGAATGTGGTGTAGAGATAAGATCCCACTCTCCATCCACCAAAAAGGCCTAATCCTATCGATGTCATCTGTCCTAAATCTCTCAAATTCTGGTTGCCCTGTAACGTAGCAAAACCTTGCGAAGCCATCATTGGCACCGCTTGGCCCATAACTAGGCCAAGAAATAATAGTTGAATCTTCTTCATGGAATAAATCCCCCTCATTAAAGTAATCTATTATTAACCAACATCCCCTATAATATTACACATGGCATTTTACTGCAAATGGGTCCCCTTACAGGCTAAACTTCGGTCACACCGAGGGCGTTAAGGGCCTGGTTTAAAATATCCTGGGCAATATGGCTTTCATTGATGCCTGGCTTTAACTTATAGGTCTTAATAAGCTTATTACCCTCTTTTGTGATCTCAATCTTATAGTTCTTGCATATACCCCCTGTTTCATGCTCAAGCTTAAGAGGCTTATTAATGTGGTGGGTAACGAGGGTAAAGATAACATTTGATATATCACTCAATAATGACGCGCAATAATGGGTTGTTGAATCCGCTTGCTCTCCCGAAGTTCCTCGTAACGGTTCATCCATAACGATAAAACATTTCTTGTCATTTGCTTTGCATATACGCGCACCGTTAATAATATCTGCAATACGATTCACTTCCGCCTGATAGAGCGACTCATCTTGCATGGTGTTATCAATTGAGTTCATGGTGGAAACAACATAATCAAACATCGTCATAGTTGCTCTTTCTGCACAAGCAATGCCAAAAGTCTGCGCTAAAAGAATGTTAATTAACAACCCTTTGATTAACGTTGATTTGCCTCCGGTATTAGACCCGGTCAGCACCATGTTCCGCATGCCCTTTGGGGCACCAAGTTCGATATCATTAGTCACCACACGACTTGGATCTATTTGTGGATTCCAGAAATTTTGTAACTGCAGATACGGTGTTGGCGATTGCACAAAATCAACAAAACAGTACCGCACATTATGCTGTGCACGCTCTTTGATAAGGCGTACGATAGCAAGATATGCATCAATTTTGCCCACAAAAGCCATCAATGGGGCAAATTCATTTTTATGGAGTGCCATACGATGAGCCGTTGCATCAATACGACCACTGAAAGAAAGGTGGGATGCTTCCCCTTGGAATGTGCTTGTCTCTAACAATCCTAACAAATCTTTCAGGGTATCACTTTGATTCTTCTCAAAGAGCAGATCAGCGCTCTTGGTATCCGCTTGGATGATACCATTGGCAACGAGAGGATTATTTTTAAGCAACCGCTTCAGGCGATTGGCCTTGCGCACAAGAGTACCAACCTTAATAAGGCGTTCTTGTTGCCGCTTGGTACGCATTTTAAGGTCTATAAGTGCTTTACCCATCCAACAAGCTATGCCACCATAAAAACCTCCTGCGATTACTTTTACTGTGAGCGGATCCTTCGCATGATAAACACGATAAAGTTGATACGATAAACCACCCAGCTCAACGGTAAAAAGGGCGCCTGTCATCCAATTACCAACTTCCTGTGCTGCTGACTTGCCCCTGAGATAATCAAACAATGCCCTGATACTCCTCACGATCTGCGATGCATTTGGATCGAGCTTTGTTTCATCGTCAGCTAAGTAGGTACAAAATTCATGCTCTACCTTTTTAATGGCTGCCACACATTCTTGTAGCTGATCAAATAGCTCTTGGTTATGCAGTAGTTCACGAATAAGGTTTTGACGAGCTTTAATGGTTTGTGGATCGAAAGAAGGTTCTGCAACCATTTTTGCCAACATAATCTGACCCATCAGCGTCGTTGTACGATCTATTTTGGAAAATAGATGTTGATCGCGATGTTTTTTATCGTGGGCTAATAAAAGTTCTATATCATCGATTATGTTTCTTATTGCATTAACACGGCGCTGATCGAATGGTGTTAGCTGTATGCCTTGCTGATCTAGGCTAACAAAGAGATTAAACAAGCGTTGGCGCATCTCTTGGGGCGACAATTTTTCTCTTAGCCATATTTTATCCCAAATTTTTGTCGTATCCTTGGGATCATCTATTACAAAACCACCATAGGAACTTATGAGGGTATTACCAACTTCAGCGATTGTTATGGGACCTGCAGTTTCTATTTTTTTGGGTGTAATCACAGCTTCATCAGCCGTCAAGCTTAATGCCACGAAAAGCAAATTTATGCCAACCAACCATGATCGTATATGAGAAAGAATCATACTAGAAAAACTCCATAAGAAAGGGCTTTATATAAAGGAAAAAGTACCTTATAAAGGTACCCCATTTTTGGGATAAAAAAAAGCCCTACTTGCCCGTATACATAGTCAGCAAATCAAACCAGGCA
Source organism: uncultured bacterium (assembly GCA_963738145.1). GTDB lineage: Bacteria > Babelota > Babeliae > Babelales > Vermiphilaceae > CAVTVH01. The sequence goes on along the minus strand of CAVTVH010000001.1, from coordinate 866,170 downwards.
CTCTGCTTGCCAAAATCAGTTTGTTGATAGGAATAGTGCACTTTATTTCGCTTTTTGGGCATATAAATGGAGATGCCGGCAGCATCTTTCAAATTCGCACCTGTCTTGTTGGCAACAACCAGATTACGAATCAGGGAACATGCATTATCTAATTCCTTGGCAAGTTCACCCCTTAACCGCTGGGTATGGCCGGGATCATGCACCACAATATCTTCAAGGTGTGCCCGCATGTTGGCAAACAAATGATGCATATCTTTGTAGCTTGGTTCGGCAAAGAAGGTGCAATTTTTACGGCTGCTGCTTGCCTCAATAAAATTCTCTACTGATTGTTTTTCTTGATGTCCAAGACCATCCATAAGTAGGTGAGCTATAGCATCTATCGCTTCATATAACGGATCAAGAGATTCTAGCACGATGGCTGATTGGGCATAATCGCGCACAATGGGGCTGTAGGTTTGGGCAAATGTTTGGGTAACATGATCAGCAAAATCTGCCAATGGTATGGCACCATGGCTGAGTGGTTCTAATGTGCGATAATAATCATAGCCCGTTGCAAGTACCGCTTCTTGTGATCCAATGAGCATGCGCGCTACCGGCTTTTTCTGATATGGCTTCAAGCTAAAAATAAATCCAATGCTATTCATAAGACACGCATCACATAACAAACATGCGAGCGGCTCCCCTTGCAAACAGGTGTCACGTACCGTCTCGAGGGCTTTGCCTATTTCATGGTTGGTCAAACAATGGCCTGTGATATCATCAAAACAGATGCCGCGTGATAAATTATGTTGTTCATGAAACGTAGTAACACATTCTAAAAAACTCATGGTGCGATTGATCTCTATCAATTTTGTTTGCGGATTATACATGTACAAATGTGGTATGCTCACCGCTCGTATCCATTCATCAAGCTCAAGGTCACCAATGCCATGGCTCCACAACGTTAACATCGGTTGTCGCGATGGGAAATGAGTGAATGCCCAAGTGCAAAAATCGGTAAGCGTATCAGGGCGACCGCTATCCATAGGAGCCATGTCATCAACTTGCACTAACCTATTTTTGTAGACAATGAAACGCTGTGTAACCATGGTGTTATCGTGCAGGACTGAATCTAGATGGACCAGAATAGTTAGATGCTCATTCGTGCCCACCTGCATCATTTCTAATAAATTCCGCGCAACAAAACGTGCCAAGTCATTACGTGCAGCAATGTAAACGGCAAAGGTATATTCCTTTTCTTCGGATCGGATTGCGGGTGATACAATTTCATCGACGGGTGGCAATGTTGCATTGATTGTTTTGAGCTGATCAAAAATGGAATGTGGATGTAATGTGTTAAAAATAATTATGCTGAGTATGATGCAACAAGAATATGCTTTATACGTTAACATTTTCTATTCCCCTAATTTGTTAACATTGAGCTGACATGTCCCGGTATTACTGTAGATTATTTGGCTGCATGAAAACAATAGAAGGAATAGGTGAAGCAAAAAATGTTTATTGACTTCGGTTTAAAAAGATCAATACTATAAATTGGTGTTTACTTAAAAAGCGCCGGGATATCCTTATTATGTGTATTAAAATCATAAAGCCTTAATAGTATCTAAATCAAAGGATATTCATGGTTAGTAGTCTTATACATTACTTTTATCCCGATATCAAAAACACCGAACTCAAAAAATTTAGTCTTTTATCTGCAATCTTCTTTCTTATTATTGGCACCTATTGGCTCTTGCGACTCCTTAAAAACACCATATTTTTAAAAGTAGCGTTTCCTGAATGTTTAGGATGGGCTCCTCAACAAGGTTGTTTGTTTCAACCAATCGCAAAATTTTGGTCGCCCTTTATTGTGTTGATCATGGTCCTTATCTATTCAAAGCTGGTAGATCTCGTTAAAAAACATCAACTATTTTATATCATCTGTTCATTTTATGCGTTGCTCTTTGCTGCAGGTTCATGTGTACTGTTTGTGAAAGATTGGTACGGCGTGGAATCATTAGGTAGACACCCTTTAGCTCTTATGGGTTGGATTAGTTATTTTGCCATTGAAAGCTTTGGTTCATTGGTAGTAGCGCTCTTCTGGTCATTTACCAACAGCATCACTGATTCAGAATCTGCCAAACGGGGTTTCCCTTTTATTATGGCTATGGCACAAATGGCTGCGATTCTTGGTTCTGCTACATTATTCTTTTCTAGTTCAATTGGATCATTGTGGCCTATTTTATTACTAGCAAGCTTCTTGGTTGCGCTCGTTATTCCTATGGTCCACTATTTTAATGTGACTATACCTGCTGATCAGCTCGTAGGGAATGCGCAAGCTTCTGCTACGGAAAAACAAAAAGAAGGTTTTTTTGAAGGCTTTATATCTGGATTGCGGCTCTTATTTACTCGTTCCTATTTGCTCGGTGTTCTTATTATTTCTACCATCTATGAAACAGTTGCACAAATAGTCGAATATCAGATGCAAGTTTTTGCAAGCTCATCTCCACTTTATGCTAGTGATATTGCCTTTGCTCAATTTCAAAGCACCTATGGCGTTAGTATAAATGTTGTCTCATTTTTGATTGCTCTTTTAGGAACAAGTTATGTTCTCAAACGCTTCGGCACTCGTATTAGTTTACTGATTTACCCTACTGCGTTTGCCTGTATACTCTTGGGACTTTTTATCTATTTCTACATGGGACCATCCCCTGTTGCGCTCTTGTGGGCAAGTTTTGCTGCTATGGTACTTATTAAAGGTGTAGGCTATGCAGTGAACAACCCGACAAAAGAAATTATGTATATCCCTACCAGCAAAGATGCAAAGTTTAAATCAAAGGGTTGGATTGATACCTTCGGCAGTAGATTTGCAAAAGCCGGCGGCGCACAGATTACCAATGCGTTTAAGTACAGCATGCCCGCATTAATGTTGTATGGCTCTATTTTTGGATTTGGGTTAATTGCCGTGTGGATTGGCGCAGCCTTATTTGTAGGCACAAGAAACAAGCAATTAGTTGATAATAATCAGATTATACAATAACAATTGTATCATAAGGCCGCCTATCGATATTAGTTCAATAAGCAGGCGGCTTGACTAACACTATACATTTAAGATGTGATGTATCATGAAGCAAAAGAAAATCATAATTCTCGCGAGTCTCGCTCTTGTTCTAGCAGCTGCTAGCTATCTATATTTTACTCATTGCCCAACACGCAGCCAGATAATTGCCATAGATTCCTACGCCCAGGCTGCCGATGCCTTACAAGTAGCTGACAAAAATACGCTCGTACTTTTTGATGTTGATGAAACACTCATTATACCTGCCGATGTAGCACTGCGCTCTGCAACGAAACAACATTTCACACATTGGCTCGAAAATACGCTCGCCACCATTTTTAATGATGCGCCACATACGTATGATTATTATTTTGATTTTTGGGATGTAAGTCCTCACCCATGGATGGTTATTGAGCCTATGATTATTGACATGATTGCATCGCTACAAAAACGTGGCGTTACAGTACTCGCATTAACATTTGCCCGCTCTGGTGCCGTTGGCCATCTCATTCCGTCATATCCTGAATACAGATCAGGCGTATTGCAAAGCTTGGACATCGATTTTAACAAGGCGAATATCCCCGACGTTACCTTTAACCAGCTACCAAAGCTCCACGATTCCTATCCCCTGTTGCACAAAGGAATCCTGTATACCAATCATGTATCAAAAGGCGATGTGTTGGGCGCATTCCTTGATTATCTGCAGTGGAAACCGAATCATATTATTTTCTTTGATGATACGTTAAAACGTATTAAAGAGGTTGCTCAAGAAGCATGCGCACGTGGCATTCCTTATACTGGTTACCATTATTTCGGCGCAGACCATGTGCCCGGCGAGCTTGATAAGGAAGTAGCAACGCATCAATTTAAGCATCTTCTTGAACATGAGGAATGGATCAGTGATGCGCAGGCGCGGGAAGCGTTATAAAGATGAATAATTTTGTTATAGTCTTGAACGCATGTTTGAAAAAGTGGTAAATAATATAAAAGATTCTGAGGCACGCTACTTAATAGTAAGAGATATACAATGAGCCCAACGGTTTTCAGATATAAAAATTATAGATTCTTCTTTTTCTCACGGGAAGAAGCCAGAATGCATATCCATATCTGGTCTCCAGATGGGGAAGCAAAATTTTGGATAGAGCCCATCGTTGCACTTGCCAGTTATAGTGGTTTTTCTGATCGACAAATTAAAGAACTAGCCAAGGTGGTTGAAGAACATGCTAAAGAAATCGAAAAAGCCTGGAAAAAACATTTCCAAAGCTGAGATACAAAATATTTCCTCGCAAGGGATCTGGATTTTAGTAAATGGCACGGAATTTTTTATGCCTTTTGTAGAGTTCCCATGGTTTTTGAAAGCAACCATCGAACAAATTTATCGCATAGAGTTCTTTCATGATAAACATTTACATTGGCCTGCACTAGACATTGATATTGATATTGAATCATTAAAAAATCCTGCCTCATACCCATTAAAATATTCATAAGACAAGGCTTTGCTCTGAATAGCCCGTATCCTTTTTGATGCACTCAAGTAGTCGCTGCTATTCCCTCACGCATTATTTCTACTGCATGACTTGTGCCAATCCTGCTAGCACCAGCCTTAATAAAATCTTGTACCTGCTGATAACTACTAATGCCACCAGCAACTTTTATTTTAATGCTATCTCCGACAGCCGCACGAATGGTATGAACGTCCTGCACTGTAGCCCCTCGAGGGCCATAACCTGAACAGGTTTTGAAAAAGTCGGCTCCTGCTTTCACCATTAATTCTGCAACTTTTTTTATCTCATCTGACGTTAAATAACCGGTCTCAGGAATGAACTTTATTATTTTGCTCGCATCAACATTTTTGACGGTTCTGACCAAAAGCTCCATTTCTTCATAACATTCTTGCCAACGATGCTCCTTAATGAGCCCTATGTTAAGAACAACATCAAGCTCATCGACGCCCACCTGCAATGCTTGTTGTATCGCCGCAATTTTTATAGGCAGAACATCTTGCCCTAAAGGGAACGATATCACTGATCCAACCTTGCTGCGCCCATCTACTCTATTTTTTGCGTGCTGAATATAACAAGGATTTACAAACGCGCTATTAAATCCATACGTAAGAACAGCCTGACATAACTGCTCTATATCCTGTGTGGTCGCATCCGCCCTATGACAGGCAAAATCCAAATATGCTGCGATATTTTTAGTGGAATTGTTCATCTACGTACCTCTCAATTTTTTTGTACTACCAGCCATGCTCTGAATAACTCACACCTTTTTGAATACATTCAAGAGCTTGCTTATGTGCGGGAATCATGTTGTCGGGCAGTTGCGCCATAGCAAACAACCGCATGTCATCATGTTTTTCCGGCTCAAGATTTTGTGGGGCAGCCATTGCTGGTATATCAGCTCTAAAGACGAGCGCTATCAAATTATGGTCCGTTCCTTGACGGTGGAAGGTATGCACTAACGTAAAATCTGATTCTGGTAGATCAAGCCCCACTTCTTCTTGTACTTCACGCCTGATAGCATGGAGCGCACGTTCTCCTTCTTCAACTTTACCGCCGACTAAGCCATATAAGCCATCGCCAAATCCTGTGTTGCACCGTCTTAATAACAACACATTATCACCCATACATAACAATGCGATAACAAAAAGATTTACCATGAACTACTCCCACTTAGAAAGCGCTGAAAGCTCACGCTTCAATGCTTGTATGCGTGCTTCAGCAGCAGCAGTAGCTCTACGCAGCCTGCCTACCTCCACCTTTTGCGCCTTTTCTGCCCATGTAATATAATTGTCACGTGCCATCAGAGGAGCCAATAAACTCGGCCTGCTTTCTCTTGAAGAGGATGCGAGCTCTATAAGAAATTTTTGCCGAGCTTTCTCATAACGCTGCTCACATCGCTCAACACGAGAGCTACATTCTTTATCGCAAGCTTCAATATCTGCACAATTACGAGCAATACTACGTTGCTCATCACCTATCTTTTCCCAAATCTGGTTTTTCCTGATGTTTTCTTGGCACAAAGGATTGGTTGAAAAAGAGCGTAGGGGAAGCCGTGTTGTATGCCATCCACTTATAACAGTTGGCCCTATTTTTCGTTGCATAGACAATGTCGTAGCACATCTCATAACCGTTGGCAGAGCAACTAAGGGAAGTAGTAGCACGTGCGGCCGCATCATTGCTCGCGGAGCCATCCCTACACGCCGCATTGGATATACCGATGATGTAGCACAAAGAAGGGGTAACAGTACCACGAGAACCTTTTTTTCAATCTTCATAGGGCTCCTTTAAGATTTTAAAAGACATATTCCAAAAAGTTAAACACTAACGCTCTGGCTGCTTTTTTAGAATGCTTATACATAGTACAGGAAAAAATTATACCCAACAAATTCCGCCGCAAAGAGCTACTGACAGCCACTTTTCTAATTTCTGCAACAGCCTGTGGCAGAATTACCGATTCTCCATTTTCAGTATCCTACCAGACTAAAAGAAGTAATTTAATACCTTCTCTACCCTGCCCCACCCCATTTGACCCCCCCCCCGCATCTGTTACAATGAGAATAATAAACAGGTTAAAGCAAAGCCTTTACCCTGAAAAAGAAACACAATAAGTATATATTTGGGGGTTAAAAATCAATGAGAGGTTATTTTATGAAGAAGTTATGTATTCGTCTTTTAATCGTTGTATTCATGGCATTCGGCGCATCTCAGGCGGCTCATGCCGCTATAGGCAGGATAGGAATCAATGTTGATTATGATCCTACTTTAGCTGGCTTGGGAGCGGATTCGAGAGCTCTTTTAGATGCTTGTGAGCGCTCCTTAGACGATTGGAGACGCTCTTTAAATGCTTTAGCAGCGCCTTTAGCGCCTTATTTAGAAAACTTCAAACCTGAGCCCATACCTGCGGCTCTTGCCTTTGGCTTAACACAATCACTCTATCCCATGAAATGGCAGGCAACGTTACAAGCAAAAGAAAATCAACTTTTAGACAAGATCGATACAATGCCTCTTCTGCGATGGTATAATAATCTTTCATTTGGAAAGCGACTTTTACTATTAATTTTTGTAATGCCTAGAATAGAGCAAAAACTTTGGACACTTTTGAGGCAACATGCACCGCCACGCCTTTATGGTAGTCTTCTTACTCTAAAACAAAGAATGCCTTCCATTAAAGACACACCATATACCTTGAATGCCTTAGATCTTCTTGCTTATCTTTTGATCGGCAAAGATGAAAAGCATGCGACTGCTATAAAGAGAGGTTATATCTATTACCAACTTATCAAGACTATCAACATCATTAGTCCAGAACTTATGCCAAACATTATCCAGCTACTACGAAAAGGGTACAACAGTCTTTTAACACAAGTTCGTGCTCCTGCGATTGCTCATGCCGCGGGCAAAAGCGATCTCACCAAACATGGTGTAAAAGATGGACCATTCCAAATTGTACTACAATATTTAGCTACGCCCGTACATATTAAAATACCATTACTTCCTAAGTTCAATCCAAATAACCCTCTATTGCGAGATCCCTACCATATACCGATGATACAAGAATTACCTGATGGCAGCATACAGATAACGGTTGAAGAATATTCGTATAATGACGCTACAAGAATGTATGAGATAAGAACTCAGGGATTCATTATTGATAAGGAATGGAATCTAGATCATACAAAATCTACCTACAGAATGCGTCAACAATGGATGTTAGCTCCTGGCTGCGAACATAATCGCAATCATCTACTCAAAGATGGCAGACGATGTATCGCCACCCTAACCACGTTACCAACTCAAACTGCAGGCGGAGAACTTAACATAACTTTGTACGATGAGGATGGTTATAATCTTACTCACGCATATGCTAGCAAACATGGCACAACCATAGATGCCTTACTCAAAGATATAACCTCTGAAACTGCTACATGGCAACAACATGAAGAACCTCGACGAGCGTTACCAGCACCTGAAAGTTCATCACCACGTCAGCCCGGATTAGCGACGCCTGGGTCTAGCTCGTCATCTGCGGCTACAAGCTCTGGAACAACAGCAAATCAGATAGCTCATAGAAGGTTGCTGGAAAGCTTAGATTAACCAAAGAAATTGATCGGATTTACCTTCTTACCGTACGCATGTACCTCAAAGTGTAGATGCGAACCACCATTACGCCCCCATTTACTGCGCACATGGCCCGTGGATCCTACACGACCGATGACGGTGCTCGTATCAACCTTGGCGCCCATTTTGACTAAAATTCTATCAAGATGCGCATAACGTGTTCTATATTTACGGCTGTGGGCAACTACAACAGTTTTTCCGTAACCTGGCGCATTCCATGCTTCAACTATAATCCCAGGTGCAGCTGCATGTACCGGTGTTCCTCGCACTGCTGCTAAATCGATCCCTGTATGAAATCCTGGTGAACCATTTGATCTGCGACGAGGCCCATAAAATGAGCTCAGCCAAAACTCTGAACGTTTAATCGGCCAGACAAACTGTATATCGGTTGGACGAAAGGTAGCAGTACGCCGCTCAAGCATATCATGGATGGGTGTAGGTCGTGCGCGACGGCCAGCCCTACGGCGGCGATAGCTTGTAGCACCATTTTTTTTCTGTTGGCGATGTTTATCTAAGACATGGTCGGTGTAGTCATCCCATACATCAGATGTAGCGCGAAGAACAAGATCGCCACTCTGTCTTTTTAAATAGCGTTCGTTGCCCTTTTTTAGATAGTCAAGTTCACGATTGATTACCGTAAACGCTTGTTTGGTAACTTCATCATCATCACTTGAAAAAACACGAACACCTTTGGGAAAGCGATGAACAGTTAAGGACTGCTCATTATTTAATTTTTTTTTTTCGCTCTCAAGAAGCTCTAACCGTTCACGTGTTTTATTATAATCCAGCAATACCTTATTCACTGCCATAAGATGATTTTGATAATCTTCTTTCAAGAGAAGCATCTGTTCTGTTTGTTGCTTAAAATAACGGTATTCGATACATAATAAAATCGTAAAAAGGCTCATTGCAAAACCAAGGATTGCAATGAGCCAACTTAAAGAGTATCTATGAGCATATTTTACTATTTTTTCTAACATTACCATTCGTTACCTTGAAGGGTCCCACGCTATCGTGCTTATACTATCACAAGTGCATCCGTTGGCACCCAACCAACTAATCTACCACACTGCACCTTACACCACCGTTGCCGAACTTCATGAACTTTAACCTGCGCATGTTCCTGCATAGAACCAACATTATGATACTGCTCATCAGGCCCAGCATGGAGTATAACATGGTCTTGGGCGACAACAGCATAGCGCTGTGAATCTGCAATATAACGCGCAATCAAAGGGACTGATACAATAATATTTCCAACTAAAAGTCCAACCAAGATACCATATCTTTTTTTACCTTGGTATCTTTTTGCCACCAAAAATAACAAAAGCCAGATAACAAGAAAGAAAATCTGCATAAACCCCAGGGAAAAGAACGATGCTCCGTGTTCTCCTATATGCAGTAAGGATTCCCCCACAGATGATCTATGCTGAGACCCCAACTTTTGTTCAAGATGTTGCATATTGTGCTCCGCATCACGCCTTTCTGACCATGATGCCCCTTTACATGAACGCTGCCAACAAGCCCGAGCCTGTACGTAGTTATTTATATGGTAGGCACAATTGCCCATGTTATACCACGACCCGGAGCCCTTATGACTCATTTTGTCATAGGTATCATACGCCTTTTGATACTCTTTTTGCGTATAGAGCTGATTTGCCTGCAAAAAAAGTTCTTGATCGTGCATCATAATTTCATCTCAAAGTTATCTAACCATCGATATGCCTGTGCAAATATATCGGTTGCGCCCATCTTTTCACGTTGATAAAAAGCCAACTCATTAATACGATTAAAAAATGAATTCCACATAAGACAGTGATGCTCAGAATAGCCATGGAGTTGTAGATACTGCTCTATATAATCTTGTGATATAAGTGACGGTTCAATAGCAGCCTGTTGGGCAAAGAAATCTACAAAAATGGCATAGATTTTTGCTGGTTGATGTGAGCGCTCAGCATGTTTTAGTAGCGCTCGCGCATGTGCCACATTCTGTTTTTTGCTGCTCGAGCGCACCTTCCAATAACGCGCATGCAACCCTCTCAAAAATAACCAAAAAATAGGAAAGCTTAAGAACATAATAAAAACCCACCATGGCAAAGCACGTTCTTTACGCGGATACCAACTACCATCTTGATGCAATGGAGCAATATCATTATCAGAGTCTTGTAGTATTGATGCCGCATTGGGTGAGGAATGGTTACTGTTTTTTATAGTTGGTTGCGCTGTTGCGCCGCTTGCTACAATGGTCACGTGAACTGGTGATGTTGATAACGTTGCGTAAGAGCGTGTTTTGGTATCAAAATAGGTGAAGTTCTGAGATGGTATCTCCCACTCTCCCGGCTGTAGTCCTTGTACAATATATTCAAAATATTTCTTACCAAAACCATTACTATCTTTATCCCCCACGTAATTTTTTGATTCATAACAACTAAATACTGAAGGCATACTTAACGTTGGCGCATTAATATTTTTTAAATCGCCTATTCCTTCAACTTCCAGGGTAAGCACCATACCTTCACCTGTTTTAGCAACTGTCGGCTTTATGGAAAGAGAGCAGCTTTTAAACCTGCCAACAGCATGCACTGTGCCATTATAAGCAGGCAATGGGTCTACGGTTAATGTTACGGCGTTTGAATATATCCTTTTTTGAGTAAATTGTGGTCTCAAGAAAAACATACCGTAATCGACTGGTACCAAAAAATCAATGCCACATGCTGGAATAGCAATAGGACCAACTTTTTTAGGATGCAGCTCCCATTGCCACTCAAGACAGGTATATTTTACATTATCAATATAGGTCACTGCAGATACCGGACCGTTGGTTGCAACAAAATTAAATGACGAAAGATCTGGCCCCTTAATTTCATGAATTTCTATATCTGGATCACGAGAATATATTTGTAATGAGCAGTTGAGTTTGTCTCCGATCACAACCCGTTCTTGATCAAGGACCAAGCGCGCAAAAAAAAGATTACTGTTATCTTGCGCTTCAGAATGAGTGGCTGTTGGCGGCCCATCTACTACCGCTAACTTAATGATCGCGGATTTCTGCTTTTTCCCCCCGCTCTCCACAATCGTTGCTGGCCCCAGCGTATAAGAACCAGCCTTTTTAGCAGTGACATAATAAATATGGTCAACCGTCGTTGCACCATTGATCATCTGCATCTTTGTTTGACGTCCGGTGATATGAAACTGGTCAAGCCCCTCAACGTCTGGACGCTGACCAAAACCTTGCGATCCATCCATGGATACTTTTATTACAAAAGGATGTCCCACATGCGCTTGTTTAATGGTACGGCCTTGTGCATCGGTAACGAGTAGTTTGAGGGAGCTGGCGCCCAGAAAACTAAAGGTGAAAAGGCCCATCAAAGCTAATAAGAAATTTTTACCAACAATTTTGCCCATCTTGTCCTACCAATTGTTTTCCAACTGCTGATTTCATCATTTTTTTATTAACATTCGTATCTTGTTTTTCTGATTCTTGAAGCATCTGTGCCAACCATGCATCTTTCTTGTATGGCTTATCTTGTTCTTTACCATCATCAGCGCCATTTTGCAATTGAGCCCCGCCGGCTTCGCTCTCTTGTTTTTTTTCGCGTTCCTGTTTGCCTGGTCCATTTTTGTCTTTATCTAATTCTTTATCCGAAGCCCGTTCTTCTTGCTTGGTGCCTTTATCCTTTTTGCCTTGTTCTTTACCCTTCGCGTCTTGACCGCCGTCATCTTGCTGTTGACGTTGCTGCTGCTTATCTTTTCCTGATTGATTCTTTTGATCATTACCGTTCGACTTATTTTGCTGCTGCTGCTGCTGATCAGATTTGGTGCCCGACTTAGAATCCTGCTTATTATTTTGGTCCTGTTGCTGCTGATCCTTGGTATCTTTATTTTGATTTTGATCCTGTTTCTTTTCTTTCTCTTGTTGCTCTTCTTGTCGCTTTTGCTCTTCAAGCATCTTTTTTACAACATCACGATTATGTGCAGCCTTCTTATTTTTCTTATTAAGCGCAAGTGCCTGTTCATAATAATCGATCGCATCAGCCAATTTTTTTAGTTCAACTGCTGCATTGCCTGCATTAAACCATGCCCTTTCACGTAGATCATTGCTCGCAGTTGCATCACGAGCAACTTTGAGGGAATAAGCCTGTGAGCGTTCGAATTCCTTTTCACGGTAGGCGATCACACCCGCATCGTACACCATTTCAGGATCATCGGGGCTATGTACAAGCGCCGTTGCCATTAAGTTTCCAGCTTGCGCAAAATCTCCTCGCCTGATTGCCTTGATAGCACGATCATGCTCGAAGATGGCGCTTAGGGAGGTTGAGAACAATAAAAACACACTTAATAACCACATATGATACCTACAACACCCATTCCAAAACTAAACACACAAAGCACGCTACTACACAATAGATATATTGCTCCTGATACCGATCTATCTTTCTATCTTCAAGGTGTTCTTTTTCAAAGCGCTGTACGTAACGTACCAATGATTTTAAATCTGTATCATCAGCCGTCATGGTGCTATATAAACCACCACGATCGGAGGCTAGATTGCTCAGAATGCCTTCATTGAGCCGCGATATAACAATGGCACCCTTGTTATCTAGCTGGTGGCCATTAGGCTTGCCCTGCTCATCAATAAGCGGTATCGGCGCTCCCTGAGTGGTACCTACGCCAATGGTAAAAAGCGTCAACCCTTCTTGAGCAACTTCTTCTTTAACAGAATTGAGGTTGCTGGAAAAATCTTCACCATCAGTGAACAGTACCAGCAACTTATTTTTTCGACTGCCTGCTGCCTTGAATGCCTGAACAGCGGTAAGTAACGCCTGATCTAGTGCCGTTGTTCCCGATGAGATAGTTTCTACATCAATGGCATCAAGGAACATGCAAAATGCATTATAATCTGCCGTCAGTGGACACTGCACGAACGATGAACCGGAGAAAATAATAAGCCCAACTCGTTCACATGAAAGGAGTGATAATAACTCTTTTATTTTACGCTTTGCACATGCAAGTCGATTCGGTTTACAATCAGCCGCCAACATACTGCGAGAAATATCAAGAGCAATAAAAAGATCACGTCCTTCTTGATGTATGATTGTTTCTTTCTTGCCCCACTGTGGGCGCAGTAATGCGATTGATAAAAATATAAGCGCTAGCGCCATGAGCATTGTTTTTATGAGTTGGCGCGCGAATGAGGCACGCCGCATCATAGGATATGCTAACTTGCCCACGGAGCTACGCCAATATAAGAGGCGGTAGATAAGAAGCCCTATCGCCACTACAACACAAGGAAAATAACGGATATTTTCTAGCTCTGCCCAATGAATCGCATTCATATACTAAACCATACTAACGAAGTAGCTATACATTCTATAAGTATCAAAATAAGTGCGCACCATACAAGCGGCATGAACCAATCAATACCGTTATTGAAGAGTGGTGCCTCAATTTCTGTGCGTTCAAGTTTGTCTATTGTATCATAAATACGTCGCATATCATCTGGGTGTTTTGCTTCAAAAAACGTGCCCCCTGTTTCTTGAGCAATTTGTGTAAGCAATGGTTTATTCAAGACCGTTCGCATAACGATCAATCCATGTGTTGGATGGCGAACCATTATTTCTTGATTATCCCCTATGCCAACGGTATAAATTTTAATCCCAAGACGTCTGGCAACTTCAAGGGCAACCGCAGGATTAAGATCATTCTCACTCGGCGCGCCATCAGTGAGTACGATCATAATTTTGCTCTTGGCATTCGAATTTTTGAGCCGATTAGCAGCCGTCATGATCCCTTTTGCTAGCAGGGTACCATCAGCATCAATCACCCCAATATCAAGTTCATGGATAATATCTCGTACTATTATTTTATCGGCAGTGAGTGGACACCGAGAAAGGGCATCATTACCAAAAATCACTAATCCTATAGCATCATTTGTACGCTTTTGCACAAAATGTATCGCTTCTTCTTTTGCAACTGTTATACGAGAGCGGTCATCAGAACTATGGTGCGGCGCCTGCATGCTGCCAGAAACATCGAGCACCAACATAATATCAATACCTTCAACCTTGATGGTAGAGCGTGTATCAAATAACTGTGGTTTGGCAATAAGGAGAGCAAGGAGTATGAGCGTTAAAAATCTTAGCACAGCGACTATTTTTTTATGCGGATGCCGCGTTGTATAGCCACGCATACGTAATGATGGCGTGAGAGGATAGAGATAAACAGCGCCTTTATAAAAACGCCACCGAAGCCATGCCAGTATCACAAGAGCTGGTATGAGAATATAGAGTAATGATCCATAAGCAAAACCAAGTAGATAATCCATTATGCATTATTCTTTCTGTTCAATAAACCATTGATAGACACGATCTTTAAAGGCATCATCACTTTCGCCTTCCTGATAATATAACGGTTTACCCACCACCACGCTAATAGGATAATCGTGCACTAAAAAAACTTTTGGTGGATATGCTTTATGTATACCAAAAATACGTACGGGCACAACAGGGCGTCCTGTTTTTTTGGCGAGTATAACAAATCCAGCATAAAAATCATGCACCGTTCCATCAGTAAAGCGACCACCTTCAGGAAAAAGAGCTACGTGGCGCCTATGGCCATTAATAAGCTGAATTGCTTGAATAAGAGATTTCATCCCTTTCATAGGTGTAGACATATCGATGAGCACCGCAATACGCGGCAATATAAAACGCAAAACTGGTGAATCCATCAGGGTAATAGTCGCAAGCCATATGTGCGGAAAGGTTTTGAACATGACACCAATGAGAGGAATATCCAATGATGATTGATGGTTGGCAACAACAATAGCTGGTTCATTATAAGGAATATGCTCCGTACCTTTATAGGTAATACGTAGCAAGGTTGATTTTAACACGGCCCAGTAAAAAAAATATTCGAACCAACAGAGCAACTTGTTATCGTATCTATAGCGCTCAGGAACTAAGAAAAGAAGAATAAAACCAGGAATCAAGCACACAATCATAATAAGTAAGAGTAAAAATCGTGAAAGCAATGTACGCAATAATGCAGTCATGGATATCATTCAATTCGCCTCTCTTAAATAACGGCTCCGCTTATAACTCATTCTTTCTACTCAATGCCCAGAGCTGACCATACAATGACAGCACTAACGGCAACAAAGCTCCATTAAGGAGTAAAATAACAAATGCTGGAACAATAAAGAGCAATATAAAGCTCATCATAGTAAACAAGGTGCCAAATGCCAACTCTACCAATTTAAGCATGAGATAAGCGCCAATCATCAATGGTAAATTTAACAGAAGAAACCAAAAAGTATTGGACAATGCTCGCCATATACCGCTCACATTCAATGGCCCATCAAATAAAAAGAGTATAAAGATGACAGAGATCAGAGATGAATAGAGAGCAACCATGATGTACGTTAAAAAGGTCAAGGCTATTTCATATACCAAGGTATTTTCTATGCCTACTTTATGCACAAAAGAAGTATGTAATGGCGATATCATGCATAACAAGGAAACTACGGCAAAAAAAAGGCCATATACTATAAGTATAAAACCTATATGGCCATAATAATAACGAATATCTTGTAGGGGTCTTCCCTGTTGCCCATCAAGAAGTTGCTTAATGATAATGAATAATAATAAAATAGGCGCGCTCACAACAAAAAATTGTACTATCCAGAGGATGGAAGCAACTATACTCTGCTGAATCATGACATGAATCCAAGGCAAAATGGATGAACTGACTGCTGCGGCTAACAATAGTATCCAACCTTGTTTAAACCAGACCTTGTAGGCGATTATAGTTGTCTGCATCACTCGTGACAAAAAAGGCCCCAAGCGATCGGGTGCACATGATGCGAGTGATGCTTTCCAATGGTCAAAAATAGACATACCTTCTCCTTTTAATGAATGAACAATTACTTTCGATCATCCTACTGTAGCAAGAGTCTTGCTCTTAAAGGAATCTTTTTACTATTCTGCAATAGGGGAGAATCGAGTAAAGGAACCATTATGATCAAGATACGTTTGGCTACATTATTGTTTTTTATGGTTATGTACAACCCCTTGGTCACCGCAGCTGCTACAGTTACACCTGCTGAAAACAGTGATGAAAAACTTTACCAAAAAATGGAACTCGAATTGAAGGTCAAAAAGACACAAGGATATGTCTCAGTTAAATCTCCGCGGCATGCAGGATGAATTAACGAAAAATAAAATCGTAGTATCAGATAATGCAGACTTAGCTGCAAGCGTGGACAGCTTACAAAAAAGATACACGACCTATTTTGCTGATAAAGAAGAAAAAAATAAGCAAGCTTGGCTAGATGAAATTAACACTACAGGCGATCCCCAAAAAAGCATCTAACCATCATGAGACTTACTTGAAGTAGACGCCAAACTGGTCATGTAACTTCTTCACATAGAACGTAGTGGCTGTACACACTACAAAAGGTAAGAAAATCAGTATATCGATGATACTTTGAACAACTTTCTGGATGTCATGCCAATAAGCCATAGGCTGTACTGCAAAAACTTTGTTCATTATGAGATCACCCAATAACATCAATGGCCATGCTAATGTCATAAACACAACATAAAGGCCGAGCATTATAAGACCAAAAATAAGTAATGCCGGTAGATTATAGAACGCCATTTGTATCCCACGCCACAATGACCGGAATAGGTTAACTAAAGAGCCATTGGTATCAAAAAAGAATTGTATGAAGAAAGTAGTGATAGTATACATACATACAAAGTAGAAACAGACCCAAAATAAACCCCATATAAAATGTATATACGATGGCAAGTATTTACTGACCCCCAGAGTATGCAATAACACAAGTATATGCGCAAGTCCCTTCCATATAACAGGCAAGAGAATAAACCATGGCATAAGGAACACCATATACCTTACATAGCCAATAAAATAGTAACTATTTTTTAATCCCATAGAAGGGCGAACTGCAAGAAATACCAGTATAATAACGAAAAATAACGTAAAATAATTAATCAATCCTAGTAGTGTGATAGAGTTAGCATTACCAACCGATATGCCAGCAGCTATATCAAAGGGCCCCATGGCCATAAACATTGATGCCGCTACATACATCCGCTGCCCCCATACCTGCAATCCCACAAAAAGAACTATCAACCACCAGCAATATTTGAGCCATACCTTATAGGTTTCTAGCAATTTCTTGAGGGTTACCAGGCCAAAGAGCTTAAAATTAGCAGGTTTAAATAAGGTTAACGAGTCTCGCCAGGATGCCAGCAATTGCATTGTGTTCCTTTCTTATTATACTTAAAAGCCATATTTATAAGCCCTTAACATATACCAAGGGGCGCTTATAAGGCAACAGGAATAGACTTTTACCCTCCTTTAAGCCAAAACATTTGACAGACAGAAAACAATTTCTCTATTCTGAATGTTAGAAATAAAGGCTTCATAAAACTCCCGCGCAACAATATGTATTATTATTTCGATAACAACCTGCAAAAAAGTAGGTAGCATGAAAAAGAAGTTATTCATTGTCGAATCACCTGGCAAAATAAAGACCATTAACAAGTTTTTAGGCAAAGACTTTAAAATTATGTCCACGATTGGCCATATTAAAGATCTTCCTGCCAACAAACTTGGTATTACCATGGATGGTACTATCGACCTCGAATATGTAACGATTGAAGATAAAGACAAAATCATTGCTGATATTTGCAAAGAAGCGTCCAAATGCGATGAAATTTACCTAGCTGCCGATCCTGATCGT
This sequence comes from uncultured bacterium, assembly GCA_963738145.1. GTDB lineage: Bacteria > Babelota > Babeliae > Babelales > Vermiphilaceae > CAVTVH01. The sequence goes on along the minus strand of CAVTVH010000001.1, from coordinate 848,241 downwards.
GAAGGGGAAATTATTGCATTTCACATCGGGACTGAAATAGCAAAAGTTATGAAAAAAGGTGCTTCAATGCACCGCGTTACTTTCAACGAAATTACCAAATCTGCAATCTTAGATGCTATCGAGCATCCTGGTGACATCGATGAAAATAAGGTGGCTGCTCAACAAGCTCGCCGTATTTTAGATCGTTGGGTTGGCTATGAAGTGTCTCCTATACTCTGGAAAAAGGTAGCACCAAAAACATCTGCTGGCCGCGTGCAATCGGTGGCCTTACGCCTTATTTGTGAACGCGAAGACGCCATTCGTCAATTTAAGCCCGAAGAGTACTGGACTATTATTGGCGAATTCAGTTATCAAAAATCCAAGTTCGAAGCTGAACTCACCCATATTGGCACCAAAAAGTTTGACGTCAATAATAAAGAAGATGCTGATGCGATTGTAAAAAAGTTACCGCAGCAAACGTATATCATTGATTCAATCATAGATAAAAAGCGTACTAAAAATCCTCTCCCTCCTTTTATGACGAGTACGTTACAACAAACAGCTTTTAATCGTTTAGGTTTTTCTGTCAAAAAAACGATGCAAGTTGCCCAGAAACTCTATGAAGGACTTCCTCTTGATGATGCATCAACACCAGTTGCCTTAATCACCTACATGCGTACTGATTCTCTACGTATATCAGATACGGCACTCAAGCAAGCGCGGGAATTTATTGCCAAACATTTTGATAAGGATTATTTACCAAGCAAAGCTGTTGTTTATACCAAAGCTGGTAAAGGGCAAGATGCTCACGAAGCAATCCGCCCTATTGACGTCACCATAACACCAGAAAAAGCAGCTCAATATCTTGAAAAAGATGCTGCGAAGATATATGAACTTATCTGGAAGCGCTTTGTATCATCACAAATGGAACCTGCTCTTTATGCACAGCGCCAAGTGGTGGTTAAAGGCGGACAATTTATTTTTAAGGTAACAGGATCCACACTTATTTTTGACGGATTCTTGAAAGTGTATGGCATCGATAAGGATGAACAAGAAGAATCAAAAGTTATTCCTAAAAATTTAAAAGAAAAAGATGGCGTTGATTTAACCAAAATAGATCCAAAGCAGCACTTTACCCAACCACCACCAAAATATACTGAAGCATCGCTGATTAAAGAATTAGAAAAAGAAGGCATTGGCCGCCCAAGTACTTACAGTGCTATCTTGACTACGATTCAAGCGCGTAACTACACGAGCACTGATCAAAAGAAGCGCTTTACGCCGACAGAACTTGGCATGACGGTCACCAAAGTTTTGGTACAAAATTTACCTGATATTATGAACACAAAGTTCACCGCCCTCATGGAAGAAGATCTTGATAAAATAGCTCAAGGGGAATTAGAGCGCGATAAACTGTTGCGCGAATTCTATGCAACATTCTCCAAGGATCTCGCTAAATTCAAAGGTGCGGATGGCAAAGGTAAAAAAGCAGCCACCGTAACCGACATCACCTGCCCGTTGTGCAAAAAACATAAACTGGCCATGCGCTTTGGCAAATCAGGAGAATTTTTAGGATGTCTCGGCTACCCTGAATGCAAGTTCACCTCTAACTTTAAACGTGATGAGGCTGGCGTTATTCACCTGACCAAACTCGAAGAGCCACAATTACTTGATGAAAAGTGCCCTCTTTGTGGCAAGCCATTACGACGCGTTATTGGAAAATTCGGCCCCTTCATTGCTTGTTCTGGCTACCCAGAATGCAAATATATTCATGAAAATAAGGCCGGGTTCAAATGCCCTCTTGATGGCGGTGATGTAGTGGAACGTCGCTGGAAAGGTGGTCGCTTCTGGGGATGCAAAAATTATCCTGCCTGTAAGTTTGCGGTCTTTGGCGAAATAGAAGAAACACCTTGTCCTGATTGTAAACTACCATTCTTAGTTAAAAAGGTTGCCAAAAATGGCACCATTACCTTAGCTTGTTCTGATAAGAAGTGTGGGTATAAGAAAGTGATTAAGCCAAGTGAGGAATGAGAAAGATGAAGAAGATATTTTTTGTAATGATGTTAAGTGTGTGGGGATTAACCGTAAGCGCTTCACAATCTAGAAAGCTTCCCTCTGGACGATCTGCAAATTGGATGGAAGCTGCAAGGACTCAGAACTGGGTGCAATTTATTAATAACACCCAAAGAGACCTGGAACAACTCCTACCAAAATTCTTAAGCGCGGAAGGTTCATTGGAGACTGATCAACAACTTTATAAAGATATAAGAAAAGATGCTGAGTGGGCCATAGAGGAGTTTCACCAAGTAATCTCAATTCCCCAGAAAGCTGCAATGAAAAAATCGATAGCATTGATAGACCAGCAGATAGAGCAACAGCGACTTGCCTGGCTAAGGACTAACCGCCCCTCTATCAAATGGGGACCTAGCGCCGCCCAAAAGACCGTAGGACCTTCTATGGCATCTGCACATTGGCATACAGCTGTGCAAAGTAAGGATTGGTGGAAATTTATTCAAAATACCCAAAAAACCCTCGAAGAACTCGTGTCAAAATTTTCAACTCTAGAAGGTTCTTCTCAAGCCAACAAACAACTTTATCAAGATACAAAACAAGATGCTGTATGGATAATAGATGAGTTTGGCAAAAATATTTCAAAACCTCAAAAAGATGCGATAGAAAATGCAATAGCAGCGATAGACCAACAACTCGTCGAACCAAATTACCCTGCCCCATCTTCTTCTTTTTCTTCTTTCGACCAACCTATTACAGCAGCAATACCCGTAGAAGAGCTGGATAAACTTCTTGCAACGTCCTTAGAAAATAAAAAATTCAATGCCGTAGAATATACCGTGAGTAGAGGCGCACGTATAACGCCTGCTCTCATTGACCGAGCTCGGGAATTATTGCAGCAGGCACAGGAAAAATCCGATACTGCTCAAGTTCGCGCTCTTACTGAAATTGTAAATCTACTGAAGTAATCCGCTTAGTTAGTTTACTTTTTTCTATACCACAACACATGCTGCATACCACGCGGCCCGTTATGCAATCCCGCAAGCGCAAAACCAGACTTTTTCAACGCATATAAGCTTCGTTTGTTGATATCATCTACATGTGCGGTAAAGTAACACTTATCAGAATGGCGCTCAAAATAACGGGTTGCTGCTACTCGAACTGCTTCCTGAAAACGATTGTTCCCCCAAAAATGCTCATTAACCCAACAATAAAGTTGCCCGCGACTTTCTGCTTCATCGCGAATTTCTAGGGCTCCGATAAGTTGCCGGTGATAGTTATCAAATATGCAGTAGAAAAAGGCTTCTGATTTTTGCATCTTGGCAAGACGCTCGTTAAGATAAACAGTCTCTTGATCTAGACCAGGCACATGCACCCACTGTTGCACAACGGGAGAAAACATGCGTTTATATGCATTAAAAAAGGAAGGCTGTAGTGAGCATAGCGTCACGCAACAGCCTCGAATAATAGTCATCTTCCCTACCCTTACCTATACCCTTCATGCACGAGCATGCTATAGATACAAAAGGCAGGTCAAGGGTATGCACATATTATAGGCAATTAGGCTATTTAACGGTATACTTTGCCTTACAATTTATCGATGAAATCTTTTTAGGAAAGGGACATCTTGAAACAAAACATTTTAAAATTAGGATCGTTACTCATCGCATGCTTGGCCATTAATAGCCATGTGCTTGTAGCTGGTGAACCGCCACTACCTTTTGAATATCAAACCGAATTCCGCTCATCTAAACTTGCTCGACTGCTCTTTAGCGAGGGAAGCTCATCATCGTCGAGTTCTTCATCAAGTAGCTCGCCATCCTCAACTTCGATGAGCTCGTCTTCTAGTTCATCTTCTTCATCTAGCGCACTTGCCACCCCGATCCGCTCTCTGGCTGCCCTCCAAGCCACAATACAACATTACATCATGCAGGGATGGCGTCTTTGCCCTGCGGTTCTGGCAGGACTTATAGGTGAATATAGCTTGACGATTGTTGATACAAGTATTTCAGTTCAGGAAAAACTACAAAAAAAACTTGTTCAAGGAAAAAAATGCGGCTGGATCGCTCCTGGAAATATGGTATCCCTTACTGGAATTGGGGTTCCACCTTCTCATTTTCCTGTTGTAGATATCTCACGAAACAATTCAACGAAAAAACCAGGATTTACAATCCGTTTTTTCAACACTATAACAACGAGCGCCATCAATAAAGCCGGTATCGGATATGATCCACAGCTTATGTTTTCCATGATGGCTCAGTTCATGGGTGTCGCCAAACCAACCGAAGATCTTTATGCATGTTACCAAGTATATGACTACAATTCCGAGACTAGCGAGCCGCAACTAAGTCAAAATGAACCCCTAGGTAGGCAGTTGAGTGCAGACGAATACTTAGGCATTATAAATCACGCACATGAGCTACCCGGATCAATGACGCTATCCCAATCTCAATATTGCGAACATCCCTCACCTACTAACCCCGAATATACTTTCCATGCTCTAATTGCTAATCCTAGTGATGATCTCACTGATCCCACCAAGAACACGCTGCTCGCATTCTGGTCTCAGCACCAAGCCCCTTCCAGTTCGTCTTCAAGCTCCTCGAGCTCATCTTCATCAAGCTCTTCCATTTAAAGAAAGTATAGGACCATGAAACAGTTCTTAAGATTACAACTTTTTATTGTCATTGTAGGAGTTGCTACTAATTATCTTGCCGCAAGCTCCTCGTCTTCCAGCTCATCGAGCTCGTCAAGTTCATCTTCTTCTACTTCTTTCAGCACACTTGCTAGCCCGATCCGTTCTCTGGTTGCCCTTAAGACCACCATACAGCATTACATCATGCAGGGATGGCGCCATTGCCCCGAGGTTCTGGCAGGACTTATAGGTGATTACAGTTTAACGATTGTTGATACGAATGCGTCAGTACAACAGTATCTGAAAGAACAACGAGGACAACAAAGACAATTACATTCCCAGCGATGCATTAATGGATATCTTATTGCATCAAGCCCTCTTACTACAGTACCTAGTAACTTTCCTCTTGTAGATATCAGTCTCGAGACCTCAGTACGACCTCCACGATTCGTTGCTCGCTTTTTCAATACCATAACTTACGAATATGCTAAAGAATGGCTGATTTCTACTGGTTTAATGCTAGGGGCTTATAACATATATCCTGGATTAAAATGCATTCAATCATATGATTATAACAACAATACTACCGACCCTTTGTTAGAAGAAAACCTGCCTCTTGGTAATCAAACACCCGTAGGATTAAAATCAAGCACGTATTATTGTGGTATTGTAAATCTTCCACATGAATTGCCTCGAAATCCTCCAAGAGATGGCCTCTGTACAACTCTACAATCGAAACCTTCACCCTACTGCGAATATCTTGCATCAACTGGTGAGCACAGCATACATGCTATGATTGCTAACCCAAGCACAGATCTACATGATCCTACAAAAAATACGCTCCTCGTATTTTGGAAGCAACATCATGCCCCGACATCATCTTCCAGTTCAAGTTCCTCAAGTTTATCTTCGTCTTCATCGTAACCATCTAAAGAGGGCATTGGACCATGAAACAGTTCTTACGATTACAAATTTTGATCGCCACTTTAGGACTCGCCACCAGCTATCTTGCCGCTAGCTCATCCTCGAGTTCTAGTTCTTCATCGCCAAACTCTTCCAGTAGCTCATCATCTTCCAGCTCATCGAGCTCGTCAAGTTCATCTTCTTCTACTTCTTTCAGCACACTTGCTAGCCCGATCCGTTCTCTGGTTGCCCTTAAGACCACCATACAGCATTACATCATGCAGGGATGGCGCCATTGCCCCGAGGTTCTGGCAGGACTTATAGGTGAATATAGCTTGACGATTGTTGATACACGTGAATCAATACAAAAATATCTAACTGGTGTGCGTAGCCAGTATAAAAAAATCGCATGTATGAAGGTTGTGCCATATCCGCATACTAATCAGATTGGACTACAAACAATTACAGAGGTACCTGACCATTTTCCCCTCGTAGATGTTGCTCTGCTGAATGATCCTTGGGGAATAGACCGCAACTCATCCCCCTCATTCATTATGCGATTACTCAATTCCATAACAAATGCTCCTTATCAACATTCGCCTACGCAACCTTGCTTGCACAACGAATACAGGATGAGACCGATTAGCTGTAATACGTATCTTACAAAAGCTGTGAAGTCCTCAGCTATTCAAGCAACAGACTCTCTCACTTGTTGTCAGACATATCGACCTGACCTTGACGGAGTGCCACAATTAACCCTTAATCAACCCATTGGTATGAAGTATGTTGCTTATCATGATCAAAGGTATACTCGAGACAAACATCGCAGGTATCTTGGCATTGTAACATTACAAAACCAATTACCACGTCATGATGAATTGCCAGCCTCACACTACTGTGAATATGAAGACTCGTCCTCTCCCTATATTGAACATGTCATGATTGCCAACCCAAGCCATGACCTGAACGACAAAACAAAGAACACTCTCCTCGTTTTTTGGAGAACTGTTAATCCAAGATGCCCAGTTATACGGGACGCACATACATATTCGCCACTATCTGCTCCATCACCTGAACTTACCCCACTCGTAGCCTATGCCTCTCCTACCTCATTTTTAAGGCTGCGTGACAGTTCTTCGACGAATAGTTCTTCTAGCAGCTCCTCGTCTAACTCGTCAAGTTCGAGCTCCTCGACATCATCTTCGTCTTCATCGTAACCATTTCAGGAAAGCATAAGACCATGAAACAGTTCTTAAGATTACAACTTTTGATTGTCACGTTAGGGCTTGCCACCAACCATCTTACCGCTAGCTCTTCGTCTTCTAGTTCTTCCAGCTCATCATCTCGCTCTTTCTCCTGTTCAAGTTCTTCATCAAGGCAATTACAAAAATCAGCCTCTATGCAAGCAATACCCGTAAGATGGGCCTCGCCAGCCACATCTTATTCACCATCCCTACTTCGCCCTCATGAGGATAACTCTGGAGTTTCATTTGGCTACGAAGGGCAAGCAAGTTCTTCCAGTAGTTCATCGTCAAATGCATCATCAAGTGTATTACGGCGATCTGCATCAACCACGACCTTAAAAAGAGCAATCATAGTTTCCCCTACGATATTTGATCCATTGTGGCGCTTGGCCTTTGTGACTTCCTCCATACAACAAAATATACAACGAGGATGGTCACAATGCCTCAAAGGAATTGCAAAGATTATATGTGATTATAGTTTGACGATTATTGATACACGTGAACTAATACAAGAATCTTTAAAAAAGAAACGTGAAAAATATGGCAAAATTTCTTGTATGGAACTCGTTGAGCGCACTGGCCCTTACGGCATTTATGCAAAATCTTCCATAGAAGATACTCAGTTTATTCCCTCTCATTTTCCTCTCGTAAATATTGATCTCTATACCGTAGATAACTCAATAAGGAAAAGGGTATGTTTTGGCGTTGATTATTTCAATACTGTTGCAACCCTGAGAAATGACTCCTATCTAGAAAAAAACGCTGAACAAGCTGACATTGCAGACTATTATGATCATCGCTGTTGCCAAGATTACGATTATGACCCCACCACGACTGACGACCCTATATTAATTAGAAATCAGCCTATTGGCAGAAGATATGATGTCGATAAGGATCGGCGCAGAACATTATTTGGTCGCCATCGTCGTTATTGTGGCATTATAAATCTAGCAGACGTATTACCACACCCTATCGAGCCCATGGAATTAACAAGATCACCCTATCGTTTCTGGACTTCACCCTGCGGCGAATACACAGCACATGTAATGATTTACAATCTAAATCCCAATCTGAAGGATCCCCAAAAAAACACCAAGCTCTTGTGCTGGAGAACGTACAGACCTAAACCTATGGCACCAGCTGCTCCTGATTCCTTTTTTACATCTTCGAGTTCGAGCTCTTCAAGTAGCAGTACAAGTTCTCGTCAGCCCGACGTAGCGGGATACTTCGAGGGTATTACTTCGGGAGTAGGGGCGAAGTCTGGGTCAAGCTCATCGTAATCGCGTGCCATTTGGTACCGGACTTTGCGGCATAGTAATTTTTACTTTTTTATCTTCAGCTTCCGATACCAGCATCATGCCCTGTGATTCCAGCCCCATCATTTTACGCGGCTGCAGGTTAGTCACAAAGAGCGCTTGTTTGCCGGTAAGTTCTTCTGGATTATAGGAATGGCGTATACCGGCAAGAATTTGCCGCATGCCAAGGGGGCCAAAATTAACCTGCATCTTTAGCAATTTATCCGATTGCGCAACAGCCTCACATGCATCGATAGTGCCAACGACTAAATGTACTTTGAGCAAATCATCGATCGTGATAGTTGGTATCGCAGGCATCTCTTGTTCTTGAGGAACTTGTTCCACTTTTATCTCCGGCTTTTCAAATAAACGTTCAATCTTTTTTATCATAAAGTGCTTCGTCCACAACACATCACCAAGATCAGTCAATGCACCATGCGCATCATTGAGTGGTGTGCCAAGGCTCTCCAAAATTGTCTGTGCTATTTTTGGCATCACCGGCCATACTAACAAAGCAATGGCATGTATCCCGTGCGCAGTTGCAGATAGTATCTGGATAAACAGTTCTCGATCTTTCTTTGCAACTTTCCACGGCTCTTGGCTATGGAAGTAGCCATTCAGTTGATTAATGCCTTTCCATAACCGCGCCAATGCCATGTGATACATATTTTCTTGCATATACACAGTAACTTCTTCGATGGTGCTCAAACACTCATCACGTAACGTAAGCGCAGCATCTGACCAAATCACCGGTGCTGGCAGATCAAAGGCGTTATGAGCATGCGCTAGAGCAGCCATGCGATTGAGTAAGTTCCCAAGGTCATCAGCCAAATCTGAGCTAATTTTTTGTTCTAAATCTGCAATGCTAAATTCGCTATCGTGGGTTACAGCTATTTGTCTGATGAGATAGTAGCGCACGGCATCTGCGCCATATTTGGTGTAGAGCTCTAAGGGATCAACAGCATTGCCCAATGATTTGGACATTTTTTGCTGATCTACTTTTATCCATCCATGCACCAATAACCTTTTTGGTAGTGCCAATCCGGATGCCATTAAAAATGCAGGCCAATAGACTGCATGAAAGCGCACAATATCTTTTCCCAGCACTTGCAAATCAGCTGGCCACCAGAAATCGAACTCTTTTTGTTTTCCTTGTTGGCCATAGCCAATAGCCGTGATGTAGTTATTAAGTGCATCTGCCCACACATAAGTAACATGCTTATCATCACCGGGGAATGGTATACCCCATTTCACTGTAGCGCGCGAGATACTCAGATCTTTAAGGCCTGATTTTACAAAACTGATAACTTCATGAGCACGCTCTTTGGGTACGATAAAGTTGGGATGTTCTTCATAGAATGCTAATAAGCGATCTTGATAGGCAGATAGCTTAAAAAAATATGCCTCTTCAGCAACTTCGTGCGTTGGTCGGCCGCATGAGGTACAGAGTGGCCCCGCATCTGCAGGTGTAGCTTGAGCATCTTTTTCTAATACATATGTTTCGCAATGTACACAGTACCAGCCATGATACTTGGATTTGTAAATATCCCCTTTTTCTTGGAGCTTTTTAATCCATTCTTGTACCGCATGCACGTGATGAGTATCGGTGGTACGAATAAAGTAGTCGTAGTCTATGCCAAATTTTTGCCAGGTTTGCTTGTAATCATCGATAAAACTATCAACAAATTCTTTGGGCTGCTTGCCAGCTTTTGTTGCCGCTTGCTCTATTTTTTGGCCATGTTCATCAGTACCGGTCAGAAAAAAGACCTTTTTACCTTGCAGCTTATTCCAACGGGCCGCAACATCGGCCAGTAGAGTCGCATAGAGGGAGCCAAGATGCGGTTTAGCAGTAACGTAATAGATGGGGGTGGTTACGTAGAATTTTTCAGGGGTATTTGTTTTATTGGACATGGGGAAAAACCTTGCAATAGAATGGGTAAAATCCACTACCTGCTTCATGAAGATTATAGTTGAATACTAGTCTATATCATTTGATTCGTTTTTAAACTTTCAGGCTCAATATTCAGCAACATCTTTTTGTGGTGGGCTTGCTGTCGCCTATGTTGCATGATAGTTTGAGCTTATAAGATTACATAAAAATAGTGTCTGTTTTTATGTAGAAAGGAGCTCCTGTGTATGCGATAGAGTTTGTTGCAAATGTCGAAGATGGCATGATCAAAGTACCTGAAGAGTATCAGAAACAATTGGGTCATACGTTCCGTGTTATAATTTTGCAGGATGCGTCCTCTGTCCAAACAAAAGGGTCTCGCAAAAAAAGAACGTTCGATGCTGTACGCGTAACTACCAAAGATATTAAATTTGATAGAGATGACGCCAATGAGCGATAGAGTCGGACCCTCTTTGGATGTCGACCTTGATATTGAATCACTCAAATATCCTGAGTTGTATCCTTTAACGTATTTATAACTTCCCCACAGCAAGGAACAGCCTTGAGCGTCACTTTGAGAGCTTGTTCAAGATCAAGTACGTATACAAGCTGCAAAATATTGCTTCAGTGCCATTCCTCTTGTTAGCATGATAGGTGTTAATATATCTTTTACATACTAGGGGAGAAGGGACTATGAACACAAATATCTTGCTTTGCGCATTCCTGGCTGTAGTGGCAATGCCATTATCTGGGGATGTAAGGACATATGTTAATCTTAGGAAAAAGCCGGTAACGCTTGCTATAAGACTGAGCAATGACGTTGCCACAAAAAGGCTTGATATACCAGGAGAATCACAAGCTACATTAGAAACAGGCGGCGGTACGGTGGAAAGCGTTGTTGTTTCTGGTCCAGATCGAAGAATCGATTCTATAGAAAGAAGCTTCACATTCGACAAAAATTATAAGTCAAAATATGGAAATATTTTAAATACACCCGACAAGATAAACTTTATTGATAACGACGAAAATCCACTACGTTCGCGGCCATTCCGCTTTATGGAGCAAAGCTCTGCTGATGAGCGTAAAGAGATAGCACAAAAAATGAGTGACTTTTCTGATTCAGCCAAGAAAACTTTAGAAAAAGCTGCAGAAAAAGTTGGTGCGGCCGCATCCTGGATCGTTGATACATTAAAGAGCATAGGACAAACAACGGCTGGTATAGACGCTGTTTCTAGATAAGCTCAATAATATAATGGTGCCCTCGACTTAAGGGTCGGGGGCGTGATGCTAAGCTCAAGTTAATATTTTTTCTTAATCACTCAAAAAGGAGAAAGTTATCATGCTTAAACGCGGAGACACATTTAGAATAGGTGAAGTTTGCCAAGAATCTGGGATATACCGAATTAAAGGTTGTGCATGCTCTTCAGAAGAACAAAGAGAAATTCCTCTCGTAAAAGGGCATACATTTCCACCATGCAAAATGTGCAAAACCCATATCGTGTGGGAATTTGTAAGACAGGCCTAAAAGTAACCTCCCAAATTCCCTACACTAAATCCATTTTTTTTGCCGTACTCTTTTTAGTTACTTAGGATGGCCTTCAAATACAACAACACTTTTGGATGGTGTAGTCCTTAAAATACGGCCATATCCTATCATGCTATAATCTGTCACAGGCTCCGTAGTTTTGTCTGATTCTGATGACCACAATTGCAGAAGAAGACGATGCGGTATCGGGCGCAAAGATGCTAGCCTACGCTGAACTCTGGTTGCGGCACGACCTGAAGATCCTGAGGATGCAGCATGGGACGTAATTACAACTGAACAGATCATAAAACAAAATAAGCTAATTAAACGACGTATCATATGACCAACCTCCTAACTTCCTCTTTGTCCTCTTCTTTTGCAACAAAAGCTGCTTCTGCTTTTTCTGGTAGTACGCCTTTGAGCTTGAGCCTTTTTATAACTCTTGGAGTAAAATCATCGTCTGGTTCTTCGCTACTCTCTAGTTTTACGCATGCCACTCTCTTAACTTTAATCCGTGCAATTACTTTTTCTAAAAACTCATCTCTTATTGGACCAAATACTGGTGATGGGCACATCAACATTGAAAAGTGCACTTGAACCGGTGATAACCGCGGCATTGGCGACCCAGACTTTAATCCAACTTCACCAGGTTCAGTTGAGGCCCCTTTGGCCCCTACTCCGGATCCTGTCCTGAGTTCAGTCGAAGAGTCGGACTTGCTTGGTGTTGATGGCAGCAATAACGATGAGAGTCTTGATGATCCAGAAGAAGAAGATGATGATGTTGTTGTTGCTGTAGACGTTGATGATGATGTTGATGGAGGTGTCGCATAAAATGCTGCTATATCTACCAGTTCATATGGATTTGTTGTCTGCTTTTCTATTTCATAACCCATATTTAGAATAAGTGGATGTAAATCCTTGCTATGTTTGCCATCACAAACGAGCACTACATTATTGCATATGGCCTTAACAGTATATATACGCGATAAGGCATTGGCTGCTGTTATTTCTGTAAAATCAGCATCATGCAATAACCCAACTATATCTTTTAATTTTGTTGTCGGAGCCTTAAGAACTTCAAGCAATAAACTATTATTCTTGTAGAACCTCTCAAATACCTGCTCATAATAGGCTTTTAACTTTTCATTGCCACTAAGTCTTCTGAGTGGTGCAAGAAAATTCATGATAGATTTATCTACCACAGATGCGCTTATAGGTAACTCCACACCATGTGCAACAGCTTCAATAAGCAGACTGTGTTCATCTGCAAGATTATGATATCTCAAGCCCATTTTTGTACACGTAGACAACAGATTCCATTGAATACTATATGTTGTGCCTAATCCTGGGAACATGCTATCTGCTCTACGGGCTGCTATGTGGTCCCTAAGCTGTTGTTCACATCCATAGGGAATCTCAAGCATATCGCTTACATTAAAAATATCTGCCGCAATAACTTCTGGATATCCACACGATATTCTCGTATGACGAGCTTGACGCGCTTTAGATTCAAGCCATGCATATAACTGCTTCCATTGTTCATGCGATGCAACAGAATCCAACGGTAGTTCATAAAAACAATGCAGCTGTCTTTCTGGATGCGTCTTATCTCTGTAGACAACAATCTTGTTAATAACACCAAAAGACGTTGATCCGACTAAACATAATAATAAAGAAAAGAATTTAATTGAATGACGTATCATAATAACCTCCAGTATATTACCCAATCTCACAAGGTTGCGATTGGGACCCAGTCTACGCCTACGCGGGATCGACTACGAAGCACGAGCTAGGCTACGCCTGGCTGCGCCCCATTTGAGCCCACGGAAGGGAAACATTTTATTTTAACCTCACACAATATCAGGATACAGGAATGGCGTTTTTAAGGAAAACGGGCTGATTGAGAGGGCGAAATGGGGGTTTTGAACCTGGGAGCAGCCTCCTTTTTGCCTTAGGGGGATGGCTTCAGGTAAAGTAATCATATCAAGTGCCTAACCGGAGAACATAATGAAAATTGAAGGAACTGTCTGGAAAAGCAGAAAGGATGGGATGTGGTTAGCGGAGATACCATTCCTCAATCTTATGGTTCAAGCAACAACGAAAGAAGAAATCCCAGAAATGGCAAAAGATGCTCTTGAACTGTTAATTGAAGATACAACATGTGCAGTTGATATCACTTTAATTGGTAACACATTATATGTGGAAGCCAGCGATCAAAAAAAAATAATTTCATTAATTCTTAAACGACAATGACGCCCCCCCTTTTGCTATCCCTTCTAAGAGCTGTTACCTTAAATAATAATGAAACTTTAACATGTGAGGTTATTATGAATAGATCAATAAAAACAACTCTTTTAGCGACTCTTATCTGCCTTTTTGCCACGCAGCAAGCACAGGCAGGGCTTTGGTCATGGTTTAGTAACTTATCAGGAACCAAACAGATCGGCATGGTGGTAGCGCTAGCAGCTGTAGCCGGTGGCATATATAATGCTTGGAAGGCCAATAAACCACCACGACCAGCCGTAACAAAATCGCAACAACCAGCGAACACAGCACAACCGCAACCAGTTATAACGAGTACGCATAATCAAACCATACAACGGATAACGCTCGAAGAAGGCACAACTCTTATAATCGAACGCGGTGACATTACCAAATCTCGCGTCCGCGCAATCGTCAACGCGGCTAATGAGCAACTCGAAGATGGCGGTGGCGTATGTGGCGCCATTTTTGCGTCTGCTGGAACTGCTCAATTGCAAGCGGCCTGTAACGACTACCCTGTAACTAGCGCCAACGGACAACGATGCCCTGTTGGCCAAGCGCGTATCACTGATAGTTTTAAGTTAAAAGATCGTGGCATACAGAGCATTATCCATGCTGTTGGCCCTGATTGCAGAGTTATTCATGATACGACACAGCAAAACAAGCTGCTGTTGAATGCTTATACAAACGCATTAACATTGGCTGATCAGCACAATATCCATTCGATCGCATTCCCCTTTATAAGTTCTGCTATTTATGCTTTTCCAAGAGAACGTGCTGCTCGTATAGCTCTAATAGCCATAACTAATTACATACGATTAACTGATACAACAAAAATTTCTGAGATACATTACGTACTGTTTTCACAAGAAGATTTTGATTTATTTTGCAGAACTGCTCAAGGGTTGGGACTTAGCTAATTCCCCTTAACGGCTATCCACACATTCTGCATTTGAGCACGCGTTAATACGTTCTTAAAGAAATGATAGTGTTGGAACTGTTCTGCTGTAGGACAAAATACAGCTTGATCTTCCGTTGCTACCGTTGTGAGCGGTGGGCAGTAGCCATACTTGCGGCTATTATGGCGCACCACATCATGGCGATAGAGGAAGTTAATAAGCTGATAGACCATAGCATCTTTATCAGTTGCTTGCGGGATCACCAATGAATCTATCGTTGCAAAGGTCCCTTCTTGAGGGATTACAAACTCAATGGATGGATATTCTCGTTGCACTTTCCATACATCGGTGCTTGTGCCAACAGCTAGAGGACAGCTTTTTGACGCCAACAACTCTTCAACACGGAAACTGCTATAAATGTATACCCAAGTTTTTTGTTCTTGTAATAACTGCTTAATTCCACATAATCTCTCGGGGGTATTAATCTTATCAATGCTGCCATATAAATAATAACCCGCCAGCATAATTGCTTCACGCGTACCATCGGTCATACATAATGATCCAGGTGTCTTATTCTTATCAAATACTAAACTCCATGAGGGCGTAGGCACTGCGCCACCAAAAAAATCTTTATTGATGCCCAAACCAAAGACTGTCACATAGTAGGGAATCGAATAACTGTTGCCCGGATCAAAATAATGGTGCAACAAATGTGGCTTAATCTCACTAATAAACTCTAATTTGCTCGTATCTAATTTTTTCAACAAATTATTTTTACTAAGAATCTCTACCATATAATCGGTTGGCACAATCAGATCGTATCCTTGCCCACCCGTCGCTTGCAGCTTGCTATAAAGCTCTTCATTGCTTTCATAATAGTTCACATACACCTTGATGCCCGTCTCTTTTTCAAATGTCGTCAATATATTGGCATCCAAAATCATAGGCCAAATAAACAAGTTGATACTCTTTTGCTGATAGAATAAACGCGTTACTAACGGCATAAAGATAAATGTGCAAATAGCCACCACCCAGAACAGTATCATGAGGCTACGAACAATCCCCGTGCGCGCTCTTTCATTCATGGCAGCATATCCGTCTTTTTAATATTTAAAGAAGAAAATAGAAGTACCAAGAGGCTACTTATCATCAATAACACAGTTGAGAGGGCATTGACCACGGGGGTCGTTCCTGACCGGATCATTGAAAAAATATACATCGGCAACGTCTGGGTTGAACCACCCGAACAGAAGAACGAAACAACAAAATCATCCAGTGAAATAATAAAGACCAAAAGACCTGCCGCAAAGAGTGCCGGGAACATTAACGGCACAATAACACGCCAGTAGGTCTGGCTGCGCGTTGCACCCAAATCAGCTGATGCCTCCATAAGGACATAATCTATTTCTGAATAACGTGCATATATCAAGGGGACCACGTAACCAAGGCCGATAAGCGTATGCGAAACAATCAAGGTGGTTAACCCAAACGGTACAGAGAAAAAAGAGAAAAAGCTGAGTAATCCAACAGCCAAGACGATTTCGGGAATTGCCAACGTTCCATAAAATAGCAGAGTAGCTCGTGATAATAAGGTGCGCGGCACATACAAAATCGCTAAAATACCGAGCGTGAGGCTCAAGAGCGATGCGGTACACGCGACAGTTAATGAATTCTTAACAGCATCCCATACCTCAACTGATTGCCATAACTCTCTATACCAAGCTAAGGTTGCCCCTTTCCAAACATACGGAAAATGGGAATCGTTGAATGAAAAAACTACTAAAATAATAATGGGAATGTAGAGAAAGAGATAACTGAACGCAGCAAACAACGCAAGAGATAGCCGCGTATAGGAATAACGATTTGCCATCTATGTCCTCCTTGATAAACCAAATAACCGGTTCAATAAGAAGTACCAAAAAGCGCTGGCACCGATAAGTACAATCCCTGAAACGCAGGTAAATGCAGCACCTATATGAAAGTTACGTGCTAATAAGAATTGGTGAGAAATGAGCGATCCCACATAGAGTTGCTTACCACCACCAAGCAGCGTTGGCACTACAAATTCGCCAAATGAAGGAACAAAAACAAGGAAAAATGCTGTGCGTATACCCTGAGCGGAAAGTGGCAATGTAATACGTGAAAAGGTCTGCCATTGCGTCGCACCCAAATCTGCCGATGCTTCAAAAAATCTCCTATCAAATTTTTCAAGCGCAGAATAAAGCGGCATCACCGCAAAAGGTAGGTAACAGTAGACCATCACCAAAAAGATTGCCAACGGCGTATTAAGAATGGCAATGGGTTCATTAATAAGACCAACCTTCAACAGAAATGAGTTAATAAGACCATGTTTTTCTAACACAAAAAACCATGCATAAATTTGCACCAAAAAACTGATCCAAAAAGGGAGCATTAAAAAAAAGAGGAGTTGTGTTTTAAAGCGTTGCACATAAAAGGCCAACACATACGCTATCGGATACGCAAACATGACGCACAAGACCGCATTTACCGTAGCTAATATAAATGAACGCGCGAGAATCCAAAAATAGGCTGACGATTCGGCCAGCAAGCGATAATGATCCAAGGTGAGACCAAAGTGTTGATCAGCCACATTCAAAAAACTTACCAAAATGACCAATGCGAGCGGCACATAGAAAAAAATAGCTTGCCACACAAAGGCGGGAGCGGCCAAAAAAAATGAAGATTCACGATAGAAAAGTGATCGAACTGTTTTTATATTCATCGTTCTAGCAATACTACATTCTCTTTTTGCCAATACAAATAGACCACATCATCATAATCAATCACTTCTTGTGGGAAGTGTTCCTCATTTTGCTCAAAAACCTGCAAGAGCATATCATTTGATAAACGCACATTGTATTGTGTTGAGCGGCCATGATACACAATTGATTTAACCGTACCTTTGACCACGTTTGAAAATCCAGATAACTCTTTTTTACTGATGTCTATCTTCTCTGGGCGCAGACTCATAAAAATTTCTTTACCATCCCATGGCTTATCGCGCGGTGGCACAATAGCCAACGGACCTAGCCCTTCCACATCAAGGCTCGTACTGCCCAAATGCACGACGCCTTTAATAAGATTCGTGCTTCCCACAAACTGGGCAACAAATGATGATACGGGAAACTCATAGATTTCTTTTGGCGTGCCCACTTGTTCTATTTCGCCATCATAGTTCATAATTGCCATGTAATCGGCTACGGTGAGCGCTTCAAACTGATCATGTGTTACATACACGAATGTTGTTTTAAGCGTGTCTTGCAACTCTATGAGCTCAAGAAGCATCCGCTCGCGAAGCTTAAGGTCAAGAGCAGCTAAGGGCTCGTCAAGAAGGAGTACATCCGGTTCATTAATAATTGCACGCGCTAAGGCCACACGTTGTTGCTGCCCACCAGAAAGTTGCTTGATTGATTTATAGATATGCTTTTCCAAATTCACGATCTTGAGCATTTTAATCACTTTTTGCTCAATGATATCTTTAGGGACAGAGCGCAACTTCAGTGCATATGCCACATTGTCAAATACACTCATATGAGGAAATAGAGCATAATGCTGAAATACCGTATTAATGCGACGCTTATAGACCGGCATGGTGGTAATATCTTGATTGCCTAAATAGATACGTCCCTGATCAGGAATTTCAAGGCCCGCAATTAAGCGCAATAACGTTGTCTTACCGCTCCCACTCGGACCAAGAAGGGCAAAAAACTTACCGCTTGGAATAGAAAGTGAAAGATTTTCGATAATGGTTTCGCCATCAAATACTTTTTTAATATGTTCTATTTTAATGCTTCGCATTTTTTTTATCTGCCCGTGCAAAAGCCATAGGAACAACCACATCTGACAACGTACACGGTATCACCACCGCAAAGACCAGGAACAGAAATACCATGCCAATGTAGACATACCAATCAGTGCATCCGTGAGATACCAAGTAGAACATAGCAGCAAAGGAACTGATTAAGATATGAATAAAATGAGAAAAAACGGAAAACAGTTCTTGGCGAGATGAATGGTGTCTACTCATAATGTAACCATTGAACAAGCCAACTAACAGGAATGGCACAACGTTACTCAGCTCGGTAAAAAAGCAAATATGAAGATGCATATCAACCCCCAAAAGCTTACCGCCCAAATAGGGCAATATGGAATCTGACATCGTACAAAAAAAGGCTGCTGACAAACTTCCCACAATGAGCCCCTTGAGGGTATTGCGCGAGAATCTAAAGAAGGTGATCAAGGTACCCGTTGATGCAAAGACAATATGCATAAAATGAAAACTATGAAACAGCTCGTCAGCACCGTCACAAACTGCGTCAACGCTGACATTTAAGAGCGATGAAAAGTAGTGCAAAAAACTTAAAATTGCCAGGCCAAATGCTACTGAAAAGATCGCATAGGGCAAGTGGCAGATAAGCTCCCCGGTTAGGGTATGTGAATGGCCGCTATGGCCATGATGGTCATGGGGATCGTTGGGATTATTATTGGAATGGCAGGCAACGTTATCATTCATAGAGAAACCTCGAGCATTTCTAGAGTTTAAACACCTATTAAAGATATCATGAATAATACAGCAAAAAGGCCCCTAATTCTAGTATTAGTTTTGGGGTATTAAAACGCATTTCCGAAGGTCAAAAACCAGGCATATCTACTTTCTTGAGGATGGCTACGCGCCCACTTCCAAGCAATATCAAAACGCAGGGGCCCAATGGGCGTCTCATAGCGCACGCCAAAACCGGAAGCTGCCAACACCGAGCATGCACGAATTTCATTGAGCACATTATTACTACTCAAGGCGCCAAAATCTTGAAACAGCGCTGCACCAACACTTTTAAATATGGGCAAGCGAAGCTCAAGATTAAGATTAACCATCGATTTGCCACCCTGCGGTACCAACTGTGATCTATTACACTCGTCGACAAAAACACCCAGAGGAGGGCAACGATCATTTTCATAGCTACGTACCGAATTAGCACCCCCCAAATAAAAACGTTCGGGAGGCATGATATTCCTGAGCGCACGTCTAAATATATGGCCAAATCGCAACCGGAATGCTCCAACCATATGTCGTAGTGGTACAAAAAATGATTGCTCTGCTGTAAGGCGCACAAAATAGGACCTGTCTCCTATCGGGCCGAAGGGGAACATTCCTTTAAGAGAAACTAAGGTGAATGAACCTTTATGTGGCCGCAACTTATTATCAACAAAATCTACTATCACCGTAGGCTCTACGAGAACATAAGGAATCTTTTGGTTCAAAAGAAGTGGCTCAAAGTTAATTGCTCGTGCTAATTGGTTGGCAAACATTTGCGAACTAACAATATCATTGCCTATGGCTGTTCGCATGAGTTCAATGCCGAGATTAATCTCAGCATCTACATGATTATATTTTCTCAAAAAACCTACAAGAATTCCCTGCTGATCAACTTCATACAAATTCCTCTTACCCCCAAAAAGTCCGGGGTAAAGATACTTATTATTGTATCCTTCAAACGTGGTACGAACTGGATAGCCAAAGAGCCATGGTCTGCGGTAATTGACGCTCAACGCCATCTCTGAACGAGAAATATCTGTTTCAAAACGTAGTTGGTCAGCACAATTTAAAGGATTTTTTACTAAAAAAGATCCACCAATTCTGTAGGTTAACCCTGCATTTTTAAGTTCTTTGGTCACCTGTTGTACCGCAAAACCTGCACGAACACGAGCCTCACACATATCATCTTGTTGTAATTTAAGTGATATAGGCTGCTCAGCATCCTGAGGCGCTGCATCGTAGGGGTACAAATGCAACGTATCAAAAATTTCTAGCTCCTTAAGCCGCAGTAATGTTTTTTTTAACTTATCTTGATCCCACACATCTCCTTCTTGGTAGAGAAGTTCTCGCGCTATATAGGCAAATGGAAATGTTGTACTTCCCATAATCACTGTTTTGCCAAAATGTCTTTGTACTTCATCCACCATAATTTTCCAGCGAAGAGTAACCGAAAGCCCATGACGATCAAACTCTGGTTGTACCTTCACTTTGACGTAGCCCATTTTTTTCAAAGTTGCCAACAACCAATTACGCTGCTCGTGCACATCATGCATGACAAAAGGCATTCGCTCCTTACTATTCTTATAAGCCAAGAAGGGCCCCTGTTGCTCGAACTCTGGAAAATCTTTAATTTCTACTGATGTAATGTAGCAACGATCACCCTCATCCAGAGTGAGCACGAGTTCATACATGTGAGGATCTTGCAAAGCCACAAAATCTTTTTTTAGAATCTTTGCATCAAGAAAGCCTTGTTCTGTGTACCAGGCCGTAAGATTATCAAGTGAGCGGGTTAATAAATCATCATCAAAATGCTTATTTTTTAAAAGCTGACTACAGTAGTTTTTGATAAGAAACGATGGTTGCCCATGAACCACCCTTCTGAGGGTAATTTTTTTTATAGATGCGCGCGGTCCCTCATTGATAGAAAAAAAGTAGTTATCACCACGCTCGTCTACCCGCACCCGAGCCGACCAAAAGCCCCTTTTGTAATAAAGCTGCTCAATTTCTTGTTGCATCATAGTTGCCGGTAGCATCCATGCTGATTGTCCAAAAAGCAAAATTTCGTCTAATAACTGATCAGCAGTAAAAAAAGAGTTACCCTCAAAATTAAGATGCTTTTTCTTATGCACATCACACACAAATGAAAGATTTACTTCTTGTGCATCATAATCAACCTGTTCCTTAAGTTCGATAGTCACGTGCAAAAAACCTCGTTTGGCCAAATAACGCTTGAGCTTTTGCATTGTTGTGTTAAGCATTGCTTTATTATAATTGTTGTTAACTATCTTCTTAAAAAAATCCTGCCATACGTCTTGACGCAATGCATCTTTTTCTTCTAGCGAAAGTTGATCGCTTGCAATAGAAACCCCCACACGACCAATCGAAAAACGATTTCCTTGTTTAAGTGTCAGGTGTACGGTGATCGATTTAGTTACTTCATCTTTTTCGAATCTATTTTCTATCGTATATTCATAATAACCGTCGTGCGCAAACCGTTCTGCTATCGCCTGCACTGATCGCTTATGCTTAGCTTCATCGAACGGATCTCCAGCCTCAAGAAGGTAATATTGACGATACGCTTCTTTGCCCATCATCATCCCATGGAATTTAAGTGCCGCAAATGTCCACATACCCACTAAAGAAATATGTAAATGGTTGCCAACATCTCCCTCAAAAACACGTATGATAATGGTTTGAAACTTTTTCTTTTTTACCAGATAACCTACAGCTTTTTTAAGATGCGCCTGGGTCACCTGCATGTCGTCATGAAACTCAGTAAGATAGTAAAATTCTGCTTTGTCGACATATACATCAGCGTCAAATGTCACTTTTTTTATGTGGAAAGGTTGATTAAAAGCCTCTTCTATGCGTGTATATAATGAACTTTGTTGCGTATCAAGTATAAGCTCTTGAGCAATCAAAGCATTGCTGCTTACTACAAGCAGTATACGTATAAGAATATGGTTCGTGATACAAGAGAACTGAGTAGACGACATCGAACAGTGTTACACCCCTAAAGATAGTACAAATACAGGTTTAGTGTACCACACCTATCCGTTCATGCTAGCGCTACTCTATAACGCGAAAAACCCCACGATAATCTTTATCTTTTAACAGTGGTTCAATCTCAATATCATCTAATGTCTGGCCGCGTGACCCTTATGAAGAAGATCAACAAAAGCGTCCACATCGTCCTTTGCTCCGCAAGCTATAATTTTTATGATGTTTTTTTCTGTATATTGGACCGTCCCTTCTACATTGAGCTTTTTGGCATATTTTTGCACAACGTTATATAAAAAATCTTCGGGGAATTCGCCCGAAAAAACTATCTTGAGACATTTATTCATACCCTCTTCCTTTTTTGTTGTACCTACTATCAAGGTTAGAACCTAGCAAAACATCTTCAGCCATGTCAAAATTAAATCACTAGACTTGACACTTATTCGTAGTAGACTGATTTATCGTCATGCCCAATGGTATAAATGAGTTGCAGGAACATTCTTTTAAAGGCCTTTCATGAGTAATCCAACCGTTCGCACACGTTTCGCCCCCGCCCCTACCGGCCTCATGCATCTTGGCAACGTACGTGCTGCACTTATGAACTATCTCTTTGCACGCCAGCACAGTGGCACTTTTATTATTCGCATAGAAGATACCGACCAGCAACGCAACTACGACCCGGGGGCAAAAGAAATATTAGCTGATCTAGCATGGCTCAATCTCTCCTACGATGAAGGCCCTCATAAAGGCGGTCCTCATGGGCCCTATTTCCAATCAGAACGCTCCGCCCTTTACCAAGAAAAGTTACAACTCCTTATCCACCAAGACGCCGTCTATCGTTGCTTCTGTACTCCCGAGGAATTAGAACGCAAGCGCGAACGGCAAATTGCTCTTAAAATGGCACCTCGCTATGATCGCGCATGTCTCAACTTAAGCGCTGACTCACTGCAAGAAAAACTTAACACTAATCTTCCTTTTGTTTGGCGCCTTAAGGTTCCACAACAGGGCACCGTAGATATTAATGATTTGGCACGCGGCACCGTGCATTTTGATTTTAAAAACTTTTCTGATCAGCCACTTACGCGCCAAGATGGCAGCTTCACCTTTATTTTTGCCAACTTTGTTGATGATTTAGATATGCGCATTACGCACATATTCCGTGGCGAAGATCATATCACTAATAGTGCCGTACAAGCCGTTCTCTTCAAAGCATTTAACACCCCACTGCCTACCTACTGGCATATGCCCATGCTGTGTAACGATGAAGGCAAAAAACTATCCAAGCGAGACTTTGGTTTTTCGTTGCAAGATTTACGTCAAGCAGGCTATCTGCCAGAAGCAATTTGCAACTACCTTGCTATTATTGGCGGCGGTTCCTTTGCACAAGAAATTATGACACTCGATGAGCTTGTTGCCACGACGAATTTTAGTGGTATTAGCACCGCCAGCCAAATACGCTATGATGTTGAAAAACTAACGTGGGTTAATCACACCTGGATCGTAACGTATGATCCTCAAAAATTAGCACAACGCTGTCGTCCATTTTTAGAAGCCACGTATCCCGAAATCCGCGCCATGGACGATACGGTGCTCGCCTCATTACTACAAATTATCAAATCCGATCTTTCAACATTACAAGATGCTACAACAGCACTGCACTTCTATTTCAAGACGCCCCACATAACAAACAAAGAATTGAATGGCTGTATGGCTCCTCAGACAAGTAATGCTATCGCCGGCCTTATACGAGCTCAGCTTCCAACTATCGCCAATCAAGAAGCATTTGTAGCCACCTTGAAAAATGAGGCTAAAACTGCTGGCATACCTATAAAAGATCTATTCTCCTATCTACGTTTGGCGCTGATGGGGCAACCACACGGGCCATCGATTCATGATTTAATTGCTATGCTAGGAACGGCTGAGGCGACCAAGCGGTTGGAGAGATTGATAGAGATAGGTGGTTAAGAGCCTTGGAACCGATTCGGCAACTGCACCAAATCGCTGACAATCCCGCGAGCCTGGAAATGGCGCATAATGGCAAGAAAGCATTCTTCCATTGATGGCGGTACAAAAAATTCAAAAATAGATTTTTCCACATCACACGTACGATCGAATGCTACGTGTTCAAAACTCCGCAAAGATGCAACAAAAAACCAACAATCCATTTTTCTAATTTTTGCTTGGTAATAAAGACAATATGGCATGAGCTCTTTTTCTTGTTAAATACGTCGTATTATGTAACACTACTCGTGTTTTAGGCGTCAATGGGTGCATCAAGTATAACGTATATGAGTTAGAAACAACACATGCTGTTTAGCCTGATTTGACCTTTCACTAGTAAAGGTGCTATACGTTATCAATATTGGCCCTCTCTAAATTGTGTAAAACGTTCGCCAAAGGATTTCAAGAATGTCTAGAAAAATAGGTCTCAAGCTTGTTATCGCACTCGCCATCGTTGGCATTGCAACTATCACGCCTTTGATACTGCAAGCAACTATATCTAATAACAATAAATTTGATCCCTATCCTGTATTCAGCACGCTTGATCCTCATATCTTTCTCTACATGCATGAACGGTTGCTCCTCAAAGGCATTCCCAGCGACAAAAAACACCGCGAGTGGTTTGGCATATCAATTACGCCATTTGGACAAAATGCCACACAATTTATTGATCTGAACAACAATACCATTCCTCTTGGTGATTTTAGAGGCGCTCCGTTTAATAATCCTGATATTACGCCAGTTATACCCCCTACACCGATAGTAGCTGGCTCGTGGGCTATGATCCCTTTGGTATACGGAGCAACACCGCAAGGACAAGTGTTCCCTCCTTTACTGCTCGATGCACGGACAGCGCTGTTTCCTAACGTTCCTGTAGGTGTTCCTATTGACGATCCCGTGGCCATAGATCCAGCACGACAATTTGGCTATTTCCAGATTGGTGGTGAATATAGAAAACGTGGATTGCGTGCAGAGTTTCAGGCACAGTTCTTGAAAGATTTTGGCCTTGATTTACAAATTGGTTTTGCCGATATTTCCTTTACGGCACTTACCTATAGAAACCTTACGAACCTTCCCACTGCCGCCGCCTTTAGTACGGCAGCTCAGGCTATCAACCCCAACTTAACCCAAACCAATGTTAATGACTTTCTCATGATTCGTTTGGACGAAATCGCATCACAAATCAATTTTGACATTTGCAACTTTCGTCAAAATTCGATAGAAGACATTCGTGCTGGTCTCTACTGGCGCCACGCCTATGCCATGAACCAAAACCGTGCACGCGGTTACAGTTGTGATTGGCCTCAATTCTTGTTAATTCCCTGGGCAATGGTGCAAGGCAGCGCTGCCGTTAGTAGTGATGTGCCAAAAAACAAAGCTTGGGGCATCCCCTTTAGCAATGATGGCCATAACGCTCTCGGGGCATGCGCGGGTCTTAATCTCGATTTTACTGAGACCATAGAAGTTGGTATTGAATTTGGCGCCACTCACTTCTTTTCACGCTCATTCTCCTGTGTGCCGGTACCAACCAATAAGTATCAAAGTGGTATTTATCCCTTTACTACCAACGTATGCATACAACCCGGTGTTAATTTCCACTTAGGCGCAAAAATGTTCGCCTATCAGTTCCTCGACTGTTTATCGTGCCATTTTGAATATATTGTTGTTATGCACCGACAAGATTGTATTACCGTAAATCCCTTTGATCCTGCCTTTATGCCAAGAATCTTAGAATGCCGTTCAAATTGGACCGCCCACCTGGCCAATATAGGATTTAATTATGATATTTCCCCCTATATCTCCATTGGATTCTTATGGCAACCGCCACTAGCAGACCGTAATGCCGCCAAGAGCACTACTATTATGTTCTCGTTTAATGCGTGTTACTAGAGCCCTCTTTTTTTATTCCGTTCGCCCCGAGTGGAACGAGCATAGCGCGTTCTGTATCGATAGAAGGACAAGCCTTGGAGCCCAGTACCAAGGGGTCCTGGACAAACAGGCAAAAATTCTCTACAATTCAAAGATAGAAAATATAGTATTTTACCCCATTTTTAAGAGGAAAGAGACTCGGTCCCCATGTCAAAAAAAAAGAAACCAAATATAGAAGTACACGTAAGTTCAAACATAGAAAAAGCATTACGCCAACTTAAGAAAAAAATTGAACGTGAAGGCGTCGTCCGCGATATGAAACGTACGGTTTACTTCGAGTCTCCAACCCAAAAACGGCGCAAACGTTTAGTGCGCGCTATCAAACAAAATCTCTTGCGCTTAGCATCACAAAAGCTTCTATAACATATATGATTGGCAAAGCAAACTCTCATATTAAGCGGGCACAAAAAGAATCCCTTCTGCTACGAGAACTGTCCAAGCTGCTTATGCAGATTACTATGGACAACCGTGAGCTGCAGGGGATTTTTGTTAATAGAGTAAAGCTATCGCCAGACCGCAGTATATGTCTTGTTTATTTTTATTGCGCAGATGGTGCAGAAGGTTTTAAAAAACGTATGCCGCTGCTTATTCTTTATAAGCCATCGCTCCGCAAAGCCCTTGCAACCGCCATACCATCGCGTTATACCCCAGAACTTATGTTCAAGTTTGATCGCCAATTTGAAAAACAGCAACGCATAGAAAACTTATTAGAACAAATTAAACATGATGAAAATGAGTTTGTTGATGACTCTCAGGAGTAAGCCATTTGTGAGCTTCTTATTCTCATCCCCTTCTTTCTGTGCTGGGGCTCCTTTTTAAATGTCGTCGCCTACCGAGTAATACGCGATCAAAGTATCATCTGGCCACGCTCTGCATGCCCAACCTGCCATCATACTTTAGCTTGGTATGACCTTATACCCGTCATTTCTTGGATTATGCTTCGCGGCCGCTGCCGATCATGTAATGCACCCATTTCCCCTCTTTATCCCCTCATTGAACTTCTAACTACTTTCCTTTTAACGGCATTATACCTGATGGTGCCAACTTTCTATTTTTTTGCTTACGCACTCTTTTTTTCTGCACTCATCGTTACCATTCGATCAGATCTTGAAACGATGCTTATTTCCCGTTTTGTTACTCTCTGCATGGTCCCTGTTGGTATCGCATCCAGTTTTTTTGAACTATTACCAATAACTCCTTTAGATAGTATTATCGGCGCCCTTCTTGGCTATCTTTTTTTGTATGTTATTGCATTTATTTTTAAAAAAATCACTGGTAAAGACGGTATGGGCCAAGGTGATATAGAATTACTCGCCTGTATTGGCTCATTTGTTGGACTTATTGGTTGTTGGATAACTCTTATGATAGGATCGCTGCTCGGTTCACTTGTTGGTATAGCCTATCTCATAGTTGCCAAGGCAGGTAGAAATACCAAGATACCATTTGGACCTTTTCTTGCATGCGGCGCCATTATCTATGTACTGTGCCAGGATTATGTGATGACTACTCTTATGCACTGGTATGTTGGGTAAAAAAAGAGGGCACAATCTAAATAGACTATGCCCCATCTCTTGTATATCTAAAATATCGTTACTTTATCAGCAACAGCCAACCTTTGGTCCTGCACCGACTGGTTTAGCTACCACGACTGGTCCTCGTAATTTTGCCAAGATCCCTTCACCGTGTGTACGTGCTTGTGCTAATAATGATGGATCTTTTTTAAGATCTTCAAGCTTCTTTTTCCCTTGCTCTAATGCTTCTGGCGATAATGTCGATAATAACACAACCACATCAGAATCTGCAGCTGCTCCATCTTTCTTTCTAAAGCCACTGAACAATTTTTTAATACCGTGCTTGCTTTCATTATAGAGATCGGCAACTATCAAACCACTAATCGCAAATAATGCACCGTTCACCGACCATGCACCTATTTCCGATCTATTGACCTTTGACCATAATCCATTTCCACACGATGCATGGTTATGCCCTCCCCCATGCCCAGGCGATGCCGCCAGCACAACACCACTCATTAACACCATCACGGCAACTAACAATCCGTTTTTTAATTTCATTGACTATCCTTCCTATGTATCAATAAAGTATTACTTTTTTTCTTCTTGAGCCGATTTGCACGCATGATCTGTGCACGAGCACGTTTGGCACGTAGCTGGATTTTGTTGTTGTACTGACCGCACAACACCTTTTTGATCAACGGCAATCTCTATTTCTTGCATTACAGGATCTGGTGCTTTAGCATCACCACAGCATTTGCTCTTGCGCTTTGCGATTTCTTTTGGTGTTAAAAGTTTTTTTTCTATCTGTGCTGCGCCCCAATTATTCCAGACCTGAAGAGCTGGTCCAAAAATAAACTGGCTCAAAGTAGCTAACAAAATCCCATGAACCGTTGTGAACTGTGATGCCCCGGGAATCGTTGGTAGCCCAGAGCAGCAGTTTGCTCCATTGTGACTTTGCATATCTATCGACATAGCCATCACCCCTGCAACAAGGGCTATTGTTACTTTTCTAACTTTTTTTTGCATATCCCACCTAAAGAGAAATAAGATAAGTTTATTATGACACCATTTAAGAACTAAATGAGTTAATAATAGGGATAAAAAGGAGAAATGACAAATTTATTTTGAGACGTTTTTTGTGCTCTTATTTAATCTCAGCAAGAAGATCATCACCCCACTCAATACAAGCCTCTTCCGGTACCAGTCGCTGGATAATCGGTGAGCTCGTTGTTGGAACACCTGCACCCTGACCAGGTGCTATAAGTTGTTCTACCGCGGGTCTATGGTATTTTGTACTTAGAGGGGCCCCACTCTCATGCCCTGATTCATCACTATCATCAGGATCACAGCTACTTGCAGGAGATTTGCGTTTTACCGTATTTTTGACAGGAACGTGACCTGTCGATTCAATACGGTGACGAGTAAAAATTCCACAATACGGGGTTGAAAACGTGCATGCTGAGCACTGATACTCCTTTTTATTCTTGAGGTGATTATTTTTCAAGTGACGGTACAAATCTTTATAGGTATGGAAGCTTTTCCCCGAGCATTCCATGCATACACAAAACCCTTGTTCGATACTTTTTTTAAATCCGTCAACATCTTTTAAAGCAATATCCTTATAAAAACTATCTTGAAGCATTTCAGTCTGACATCTCCCATGATTTTTGCGCGTACGACTTTTACGCGCAGCTGTCATAAGTATGGGTATAGTACTGCTAGATGAGCTCCTTACCGCCTCTTCAAGCTCATCTAGATTTTGATCGGCTGTTGGAACAGGTGCATCCTCAGAAGAAGCATTCTCAACCGTAGTTGATGATGACGATGAAGCATTCTCATGCTTAAAATGATGCTTACTTAAACTAAGCTCTGAATATGTTGAATACGTACAATATTGGCACTGATGCGATTTTTTGGTTTTAGAATGATAATCAGCTAAATGGGTTCTAATCGTGCTCGGTCTTAATGGCCCACAACCATAGCCACCTTCAGGACATAGAGCATTTTCACCTTTAAGCCCATGCACCGCCATCACTACAGCCAATGAGCCCAGTGATGATGAACTCTTTGAAGGTAACAGTCCAGCCCCAATGCACGACTGAGAGGCTAAACTCAAAGCTAAGAACCCACCTAAACTAATTATTTTTGATACCATACTTTTAGTGTCCATAAATCTCTCTATAACATGAGTTAACAATAGGGATAAAAAGGGGGAATGTAAATTTGTTGTTTTCATGGTGTTCCTCAAGAACACATCGCAATAATCTACAACTAGCTTAGCTAAATTTAGCTAACTGCATCAAAGGGATTGCGGCACAAAAAAGGCCCCCCGCAATTAGGGGGCCTTGTAGCTTAGAACAACTTATTTTTGAATTCTTACTCTATGCCTCTATGACTAAAAAAATGTTTCAGGCCACCTTCCAGTGTATGATCAGCAAGATAATCACCTACAGTAATTCTCGTACTGAGAGCCATTATTTCCTTGCGCATCGCTTCCATAACCTTTGAATCACTATGTCGTATCACGAGATATACCTTCATGCCTGATGCTCCTAATAGAGGAGCCAATATATTCAAAATTGTAGGAATCCATAGTGGATCATTATCAAAAACACCCGCACCAAGCATCGTCAAGACAAGCGTTTCTGCATCATTATTGATTGCAGCCAATATGGTTGCTTCATAGGCAGCACTAAGAATGTGGTATACAATTGCCTTATGTTTTCCTAAAGTAATTTCATTATCCAACCAAAGATCAGTCCGACGATTTGGATTAATGTCATGTGCCGCAGTTAAAATATGGTTAACGCGAATAACACCTTGGCCTGTTACCGGCAACTGTTTATTGAAGTCTGGTTTGAACGTTTTCTTGCTCATATCAGAACCACTGCTAACGATAATATTTTTGTGCACGGAAATTTTGAACGGATTCATATCTCCATGATCAATGTCACCTAATAATTTCTTGAGCCCTGTTATGGCAGGGGTACCCCAATAGGAACCAATTTCAAACACATCTCCCAACCCATCAAGATGATTAATTGGTGGTAATGCATAACGCCGATAAGCTGCTGCTCCAATAGTTGCCAAACATGCTTCTTCACCTTGCGCGGGACCGCGAGCCATATGATCTAAATTGATGCTAAAATCACCACAGCCGCCCTCAAGAGCATTAAAGTTAGAGGCCAATTGGAAATAGGCCCCAGGGAATCGTTCATGTAAATAACGAATATCTGCTTCATGAGGCTTGTTTGGATCAAATAGAATGACATGCAAGGATCCGCGTTTTCCTTGCTCTAGATTCTGATGGAGCTTTTTCTTTGCTTGCTCTCGTAATTGCCCCAATGTTGGTTCTGTATAATCGCTGCTCGTTAATAGCGCTTGTGCACGACCGCCTGATCTTGAACGCAAGCCGTCTGCTTCCTGAGCCAGAAAATCTCGAACTTTTTTTGGATTAGGCTTGTTCCCCGCTGTACCGCCCACTAATTGGCGGAATTCATTTTCTGACATGCCCATGATATCATCAAAAAGTTTTGTACGATCAAGCATCCTAGACGCAGAAGATGGCCTGAGCCCCTGAGAAATCCCCGAAGGCTGCCTTTTAGACAATAAATTGTAGATCTGCTTACCTACAAAACAGGCTGCGATAACAACCCCCGCTTTTTTATACCACGGACTTTCAGTAAACCAAGACCAGACGCCAGCTTGGGCTGAATGGCCAACAAAAAGGCAGATTATACCTGCCAAAATAGCTTTTTTCATATATGAATGCATGAGAATGCCCCCCATAAAAAATAACCCCATTATAAGTAAAAATTATCCATAATGAACATGGTACCAAAGCCCCTTAGACATGTAAAAAGGCCCTATTAAACGATACTTTCCATCATTTCAAATCATCTGACAAAATCACAATGTTATTATTATGATCTATACCAATAATATCGGGATCACCATCGTTATCAATATCGCCAGCCGCTACGATCATAAAACTATCTTTTCCTGCATATGCTTGGTGTAGATGGGAACAAGGTGCGCCCAGTTTGCCCGTAAAATAGTGCTGACCTTCTGCGCCATGGCCAAAACCGTAGGTATAACAAAAATGTTCGTTAGCTCCTCCTCCTTGATACCCTTCTGGCATCCACCCTAATCCTCCAGAGCCACTTAATTTATTGGCATACGTCCCATGTTCTAGCCAATGCATTTTTTGTGCGGCATACAGCGAACGCAAATTCATGTAAGCTTCCGATCGTTTCGCTTTGGCTAAAATTTGCATAAAACTAGGCACTGCTATCATTGCAAGAAATGCTATAACAGTTATTACAATCATAAGTTCAATTAAGGTAAAACCTTGCCGCTTCATTATCCAAATCCTTGTTCTATATAATCGTACGATAATTTTCTTCTACTTGAGACCAATCAATCACGTGCCACCAAGAGTTTATATAATCTGGCCGGCGATTTTGATATTTTAAATAGTAGGCATGTTCCCACACATCGAGCCCCAAAATAGGCGTTAGATGCGTTGATACTGGAGAGTCTTGATTAGCTGTTGTCGTCACCAAGAATGTTCCTTGTTTATCTACACACAGCCACGCCCATCCGCTACCAAATACTGATTTAGCTGCATTATTAAATAGATCTTGAAATCCTTGAAATGAACCAAAATGGCGCATGATTTCTTGTGCAACTTTGCCGTGCGGTTCTCCACCACCATTATGGCGCATCAGTGTCCAGAAAAATGTATGATTCAAATGGCCGCCACCATGATTACGCACTGCCGTTCTGATGGCATCTGGTAGGGCAGGAATATCCTGAAGCAGATCGATTAATGGGATGTTCTGTAAATTGGGATAACCTTCGAGTGCTTTATTGAGATTATCTATATAGCTCTGATGATGTTTTGTGTAATGAATTTCCATTGTACGTGCATCAATATACGGTTCTAAAGCATCGAATGCATAGGGCAAATTTGGCAACACAAACATAGGGCGATCCTTTCATGTAAATCAAAATATCGCCCTCAGTCTCTATAAAATCATTATAAAGTGCAAGAGTCGGCCATGAGATACTCGCATACGAACTCAAAAACTATTATCTATTGTTGTCCCGATACCGCTGGTGTTCTGGGTATACCGTGCATATCAAACTCAACATCTGAAGGATACAAAAGGTTTCGTGGAGAAATACCTCCGCCACTTGTATCTGTCCCTGTAGATGTCGCTGACACTGTAGATACATTATAGGTGGCAGAATGGCCAATGCGAGCTGATGACAATGCGCTTGAACTTGAACTCATTGTAGTTACTGGTGCACCTTTTGTTGCAGGTAATAATGACGGACTAGGATAATACCGATCCGCTGGGGGGCTTGCGCTATACCATGACGTTGGCGTCATAGATAGGTTACTATCACCAGAGCCTCCATCATCTACTGCCGTTGTGCTAACTGCGCCACGAACGGCTGGCGCGGATGATGATGTCATGTGGCTTGTTAATATTAAATGGTCGCGTAAATCATCATCATGAGGGCACGAGAAACTACACCCTCCACACTGGTAGCCATATTTTTTCATATGATGCTTAACTATATGGCCCTGCAAATCGCACTGTCTTTCAAATACGCCATAATCATCATACGTTAGGCCGCCCTTTCTACAATGATGGCACATAAAGGAAGTCCTTGGACCTCCACCCATGCCAAAACGAGTATCGACATGTCTACCGGGAGTTGTAGTTATTGGTACAACCGCATCAGGGATATCTTCTGAACCTGCTGCATCAACGCTACCATCTCTTGCAACATCTTGATCAATTCCAATGGGAATCTGTACTGGTATTCCTGCCATTACAGGTGCTTCTAATGGTACAGATCTTGGATAACGCGCAGAATAACCACTGCTGTCTGATGACAATGCACTTGAACTTGAACTCGTTGGAGCCACAGACGCAACTTTTGGTGCTGGTAATAATGCTGATCTATCACTACTTTGACGGCTTGCGCTATAAGATGGCATGGTAGATGAACTACTACTGCTCGACAACCTATGTGACGACGATGAACTTTGTGACGACGATGAACTTTTAGAAGCAGCGAGTGCGAGTGCGGCTTTAAGTACAATGTCTACTGATGGCAGGCTACTGTCAGCATTTTGCATTTCCGCTTGCGCAACAACCGGCCCAATTGCACCTTTCGTAGATGGTGGCAGATGGCCAGTTAAAGAGAAATGCTCTTCTAAACCTTTGTTCGTTTTCCATGAATATGTACATGTTCCACACTGATACTGATGTTTTTCTTTAGAATGAAATTTATTTAAGTGGTCTCTCAAAGATGTTTGAACCCTAAAGAATCCTTTATAAAGACCGTTGTTGGTCACCTTTCTACGTATTGGGTTGCACTCACGACAGGGAACCTCTTCGTGCCGCTTAAATCTTTTTATTTCTTCCGGAGTAACTTTTGGGTCGGTCATAACCTTATGAATCTTACTGTGGTGAACCTTCAAACCAACCTCATTGAACATTTGCTCACACCCCTTATTCCCCTGGCCAGCAAATGGACATCGCTTATCTTTAGGGCCAGCTTTAGGAGTTTGCTTCTTCTTCTTGGGATTTCTGCCATCTAATGCATCATCACCTTGCCCACCACCATCCAACATCAAATCATCATATTCCTGCGCAACGAGTGCAGCAGCAGCTACTTCATCTCGCGTCCGCTTGTGCCCACCACCGCCACCACCTGCAGCGTAGGTATCGCCACCTGAAATTATAACCTTATCGCTTGAAGGCGTCGCTACTCCCATATCTCGACCATTGTCTATGTCTGCATCAGGAAAATCACTTATCATGCCATCATCAGTTGTTAGCGTACTCGGCACATTATAAAGATTACTCAGACTACTGGATGGAACACCTATTCCCATGCCAGAATGACTATCTACATTTACACCAGTTGTTGCAGAGGATCGCCGATGGCCAGTTAAATAGAAATGATCACCTAGAATATTTTGCGCTTTACATGAATAACTACATGTTCCACACCGATATGGATGTTTTTCTTTAGGGTGATAAATACCGAAGTGGGCTCTCAAAGATGTTTGAACCCTAAAGAATCCTTTATAACCGTTCCTGGTCACCTTTCTACGTATTGGGTTGCACTCACGACAGGGAACCTCTTCGTCCCGCTTAAATCTTTCTATTTCTTCCGGAGTAACGTCTGGGTAGGCCATAACGTTATGGACCCTATTTTGGTGACGCTTCAAACCAGCCTCACTGAACTTTTGCTGACAGCTCTCATCTCCCTCGCCAGCAAATGGACATCGCTTATCTTTAGAGACAGTTTTAGGAGTTTGCTCCTTCTTCTTGGGATTTCTGCCATCTAATGCATCATCACCTTGCCCACCACCATCCGATGCCGAAGCTCCATGTCCTCGGGCAACGAGTGCAGCAGCAATAGCTACTTCATCTCGCGTCCGCCTCTGCCCGCCACCGCCACCGGCGCCATCACCTGCAGCGTAGAGAGAGCCTCCAAAGACCAACAGAAAAACCATCATCATTTTAACCATTTTTGCTACCATAATCTGTCCTCCATTATGTACCATTGTTAACCTCTTACACATTTCTTATTCATTACTGATCATCTTCAAGAACTTTATCTATCCAGTTATCATGAGTAGCATGTGTGCTCGACGTATTATAAAGATTACTCAGACTACTCGAAGATACTCCTGCCCCCATGGATGAACTACTATCTACATGGGTATCGGCGATGACGGACAATACTAGTGTTGTAGATGAACTACTGCTGCTCGATAAGCTACCAACCTCTTTGATTTTTGGTGCTTTCGTACTCAATGATACAGAGACATCTCCCGTTGATAGTGATCTATGATGGCCAAAGACTCGTAAATGCTTTGTTAAAGTTCTATTATCATCTGCTGACCATCGACATGTCCCACACGAATACTGATGTTTTTCCTTGTGATGATCATTAAAATGTTTTTGCAAAGCACTTACAACTCTATATACACCTTGCTGCTTTTTCTGAGTAATCCTTAACGGTGGTCCACATTCACGACATGTAACCGCTTCTTCATTTTCTATTTTTTCACGTTCTTCTGCAGTAACGTCCGAATATACCTTACCTTTCTCGCGGCCCTGAGGCGTGTCAGTCAATGTAGATCTGAATGTTAACGCTGCATCACTCGCTCCAGGAGCTTGCTTTTTCTTTTTAACATCTCGATCATCAGAGCCGTCACCATCTTCATCACCTTGCCCTTCACCACCATCCGGTGCCGAAGTACCATGTCCCAAGGCAATTAATGCAACCGCCATAGCAGCTACATCACGCCCTCGCTTATGCCCGCCACCGCCACCAGCGCCATCGCCCGCAGCGTAGAGAGAGCCTCCAAAGATCAACAGAGCAGCCATCATCATTTTAACCATTTTTGCTACCATAATCTGTCCTCCATCCATCTACAGTTGTTAACCTCTTACTCATTACTGATCATCTTTAAAAACGTTATCCATCCAGTCATCATTATCGGTTGTTGGCACACTCGGCGCATTATAAAGATTATGCATACTACTTGAAGGAACACCCGCACTCACATCATGGCTACTGCCTGCATATGTAGCAGCCGACGCAAGAATCGCTGATGTTGTTGATGAACTACTACTGCTCGACAACCCGCGCCGTCTATGGCCAGTTGAATTGAGATGAGCAGTTAAGCTTTTTTTCATTTTCCATGAAAACGTACATGTTTCACACTGGTACTCATGTTTTTCTTTAGGGTGATAATCATCGCGGTGGTTTTGCAAATACCTTGCAGTGTTAAAGAAACCTCGATCATAACCTCTTGGCCCAATTTTAATTGTATCTGTTGCTGGGATGCACTCACGACAGGGAACTTTTTCACCTCGATTAAATTTTTCTAGTTCTTCCGGGTTAACATCTCGGTATATCATAATATCTTTATGAATCCTACTTTGGTGAGAACGCAAACCAATCTCACTGAACTTTTGCTGACACCTCTCATCCCCCTCGCCAGCACGTGGACATCGCTTATCTTTAGAGACAGTTTTAAGAGTTCGCTTCTTCTTTTTAGGACTGCGATCATCAGAGCCATCATCGCCTCGATCACCACCATCATCGGATGCCGAAACTCCATGTCCCTGGGCAACGAATGCAGCAGCAGCTACTTCATCTCGTCCTCGCTTGTGCCCACCACCGCCACCAACACCATCGCCTGCAGCGTAGGGAATGCCCTCTGGGATTGTACTCTTACTACTTGAGGAGATAGCTACTCTCGTATCAGAATTACTATCTACATACACACCAACCGTTCCAATCGTCGCTGACGTTGTGGATGAACTACTACTGCTCGACAACCCTCCGCCGCCTTTGGGGTCTGATCCTTCCACAACCGGAATAATACCTTCCATAGACGGTGAGTTACGTATGATTAATTTACACTCATTCTTGATATGAATTTGTAACGTTCTCGCAGTCCTGTGTTGCTTTTGGCAATAACGACATCGGACTGCTTCTCTACGCCCAAATTTTTCTAATTCTTCTGACATAATGTCCGGATATATCATACTTTTATGCAGTATTCCCTCGTGAATCATTAGTTCCTTATCAGTATCGAATACTTTATTACAAGTCTTCTTAGCTTCAGGCGTGCCAGCAAATTTACATCTCAATATTTCTTTGTCATCCATCTCATGAATTTGCTTTTTGTTCTTTTTGGGACTGCGATCATCTGATACATCGTTATCTTCACCATCACCATCCGATGCCGAAGCAACATATCCCTGGGCAACCGCCATAGCAGCTACATCGCGCCCTCGCTGCTGCCCTCCACCGCTACCAGCGCCATCACCTGCAGCGTAGAGAGAGCCTCCAAAGATCAACAGAGCAGCCATCATCATTTTAACCATTTTTGCTACCATAATCTGTCCTCCATTATGTACAACTTTAACCCAACAACCTACTATAAAATTTACAGGTAGAATAGGAAGCAAGCAAGTGGTTTATTCTAGGGACCATCAGAAGCCATTATTGGATAAAAACACCCTAATTGGTTCCTTTCCGCCCCTGGAGCATAGTAGCCTACTTAAAAACAATCACTTTTTTACCTGGAATATCTATGAAAACAGCACTCCAACAAGAAAAATCTGTTTTTTGGCTCACTCAAGAAGAAAATAGCGCTCATAACCAACAACCTTTGCAGGGTAACCATGAAGCAGATGTTATTATCATTGGTGGTGGAATGAGCGGCATGAGCGCCGCACACAGTTTTAGTAGCCACGGATATAAAGTAATTTTGCTTGAACAATATAAATGTGGCCAGGGAGCATCAGGAAAAAGCTCGGGATTTATAACACAAAATGCTGAGCTTGGCCTTACTCATTTTGTTGATGTGTATGGGCAAGACAAGGCGCGAGCTCTTTGGAATTTTGTCACCGGCGGTGTACGCAGCATAGAAGATACCATCAAAACTTATACCTTAAATTGCGATTATATTCCTGAAGATTCCCTGATCGTTGCCACGTCCAAATCAGGATTTAAGGAACTTACACAAGAACATAACAATTACACACGTCTGGGATTTGAAAGCACTTTGTATACGCACGAAGAGATACGGCGCTTTATAGGATCATCGTCATTTTATGGTGGTATGCGTTCGGGTGGCACCTTCGGCATTAATGGCTATACGTATCTACAAGAGCTAAAACAACTATTGAGCAAACAAGGAGTTACTATCTACGAACATACACCGGTTATCACTCTTGAAGCCCATCAAGTGCAAACTCCCCATGCAACGTTACACGCACGCCACATCGTGGTTTGTACCGATCGCTTTACACCTTCTCTTGGCCTTTTAAAACATGATATTTTCCACGCGCAAACATTTGTAGTAGCCTCAAATCCACTTGACACTGCTACTATCAAGCAACTATTTCCCCAACAACGCTTTTTGGTGTGGGATACTGATATGGTGTATCACTACTATCGCCTTACTGGAGATAATCGCCTTATTATCGGCGGCAGCACGCTGTGGCAAACATTCAGCTATCAACAAGTGTACAACTCTCCTGCTGTTTATAGAAAATTAACAGCCTATCTTAAAAAGAAATTTCCCCATCTTAACCTCACCTTTGAATATATGTGGTCGGGACTTATTGGCATATCACGTGATTTGCAGCCTATCGCTGGTTACGACCGATCACTACCAAGCATCTACTATGTAGGTGCTTCTACCGGATTACCATGGGCTGCTGCTCTTGGCCGCTATGCAGCGGAAGCGATTGTTGATAAACGCAATGATTTTGATGAGATGTTTAATCCTTATCGCAGCTATCCATTGGGCAACGCGTGGCAACATATTATAGGTAAAAAGGCGACGTTCGCGCTCTCTAATTTGATATCACTGCGAAGGTAAAATTATTCCCTCACCACAACATTCGAGAACTGGCTGTTGATATAAATTGTCAATTGTGGCTCTAAGGATCCATGCAAGTTTACATATTCAGAGCTGAGATCATGGCCAGGCAGGTTAACGGCAGAAAATCGCACATTTGCTTTAACGCGTAGTGGAACATCTTTAGGAAGTTGCACGACCGTATTGGCAAAACGTGTATCGATCATTATTGTTTTTGGCGCATTTTCTTGTGTTAGGTATGCAAGGTCAATAACGCTAGAAGCAAAACTGACGACATAGTTTTCTTTTGCATCGGAAGGTGCAGTTTGATATGATTCAAAGGCGCTGAAGTATGATGTGCTATAACGTGATGGTAACAGCATTTTAATACCCCAATAGATGAGTGTGCCGGCAAGGAGCATTTTAAAGATTGGTAAATTGATACCAAAAATGATGTTGATGATGATTGATAATCCGATGGCGATGAACACGATACCGAGAATTAATAACATGGAAGACCCCTTATTTTATTTATTGCGATCAGTTATTTTTTAGTCGCTTGCCTGATATCGAATGGGATGATATCACCTTTAACCTCAATCAACAATTTGTTGCATCCAAGACCATTAAGTATTTTAAAGAAGCTTTGCATGCTAAAATCAGTTTTGCTGCCTGAACGCATAGCTTGCACAACACTGGGAGATAGGTCAGCCATCTTTGCTAATTTGCGTACTGATACTGCATCACGCGCCATTAATGCCAAGATAATCTCTGATAATGCCAGATCTTGAAGCTCTTCCTTAAATTCTTTTCGTTCTTTTGGACTTAAAGATTCCAACAATTCATCAACAGTTGATTTGACGGGCTCGGTAGATTTAACAGTAGATTTTAGTTTCTTCTTAGTCATAATAAGATTCCTCTTTGCATCTTTGTGTATAGTTATCCCTTGTTCTGATGGCCTTATCCTTTTCTTCTGGGGACATTTTTTGACCTTTTTTTCTGTAAGCGTTGGTTACGATAACCTTTGCTTTTCCCTCTTTCGTCGTACTACCATTCTATGGTGTACTCTTCCCCCGCATAAGCTAATAACTTTTTATTTTTCACTGGTAATCCTTAATGTTATGGATTATGAGTAATCGTATTGCAATCGCAGTACAATGTCTAGGGTCGAGAGATATGGCCACCTCATCTCTCCTCAAAACCATACCATTTGAAAAGTTCAGCCAACCTGGCATCCTGGTTAATAATAGTAGGATAGGTTAACCCACACTTCGCTTGCGCTCGAAAACTACGAAGAGTACCTAAGCTACGTGGGGCTGCGGAGATTCGGTAAAGTATTAGGGAGGTATATCTCATGAATTCTACGTCATTCAAACGTCTCTTATTTGCGGGTATCGCACTTGTAGGCTTGTATTGCACACAGCCTGCAAACGCTATGGAAAATCTACCTGCCGATGCCGATATTCTGGAACAGGTGATCACTATCGCAGCGCAAGCTCATGGTGCTCGAGTACTAAACGAAGAATTACTAAAATTACGTTTATATAATATGAAATTACTTATGAAGCCTGATAGGGGGTCTGGATTATCAGAAGGCCTCTACTTGCTTATAAAAGAATACCGAGCACTACCACCAGACCAAAAAAAGAAAATTAAAATTTATGTTGGCGGATCTCTAGCTGCAATTGCTGCTGTCATAGGCGCGATACGGGCATACCCCAAAATAAAAGATTGGCGCCATAGAAAGGCCCTAGAAACACATATTCCTGCTATTGGCGATGAAATTATGGCATTGCCTCAGCTCAGCATTGAACAGGTTAAAATTATATTGGGTTATATGGGCGCTCAACCCGTAGAATTAAGAACGCTAATGCCATATATGTCCCAATCATCAAGATGCGGTTTATCGTGCCCACGACTATTGGAGAACGGAAACATACAAGTAGATGTGATAGATTATTTTGGACCATGGAGCAGTAAAACTTGTTGTACTATTGACCAGCATGGCGCTGTTACTAAGGGACCAACTGTACCCCAAAGTGATATACAAACAAGCTTGCACACAATAAAAAACGCTCTTTCAACCGGCAATGACAAGTTACCAAAAACACAAAGTGTATTACTTCCTAGCGGTATGCGTTGCATCCTAAAAATTGAAGAACAGCGCTATGGCAGCCATATAGATGGCATTTTATCTGGGACTTTCTATGATGAAAATGGCCATCACCTTGCTTGCCGTGTGGCGAACAATAGAAAAATATCTGTTGAAGAATTATTTGCCCCTCCCAAGTGCATGGCTCCAGCATTTCCAAGACTTCCAGGACACCCACCCTCATCTAGCTCTTCTTCATCATCAAGTTCTTCTTCACACCAGCCCACATGGGCCATTCATGAAGAACCCGAGCGAACCACTGCTGCCGCAGCACCATTCACCATGTCAGCGCCACGCGTAGAAAAACCAGAAGCTAAAGAAGGCAAAGAAGAGAAACGTGGTTAACCAGTATCTATAAATTTAGGAGGTTAAATCTATGAATTCTACTGTATTCAAACGTCTTTTATGTGCAGGTATCGCACTTGTAGGTTTGTATAATGCACGGCCAGTAGAGGCTATGAATGCAGCTGATCATGCCAGAGTAGCTGTAGAATACCAGAAAACAAAGCTCAAATACCACTCTCAAACATCGCTATTAGATAATCTACGCGCC
Source organism: uncultured bacterium (assembly GCA_963738145.1). Classification (GTDB taxonomy): domain Bacteria; phylum Babelota; class Babeliae; order Babelales; family Vermiphilaceae; genus CAVTVH01. The sequence continues at coordinate 806,475 of CAVTVH010000001.1, read as the reverse complement.
CTTAGAAACGCATATCAAGCTCTACCGCCAGACCAGAAGAGAAGAATCAAACTTTATGCTGGCGGATCTATAGCTGCAATTGCTGCTGTAATAGGCGCGATACGAGCATACCCAAAAATAAAAGATTGGCGCCATAGAAAGGCCCTAGAAACACATATTCCTGCTATTGGCGATGCAATTATGGCAATTGACCAGCTCACCAATGAACAAATAAAAATCATATTGGATTATACAGGAGCTCAGCCTGCATGGTTCAGGGCACCAATGCCAATTTACGCCTCTTCAGAAAACTGCGGCATCTCGTGCCCACAACTACTTGATAACGGAAAGATACAAATAGATGTAGTGGCGTATAACGGACCATATAGCAGGAAAACTTGCTATATGGTCGACCTACAACATCGCACTATTAATCAAGAACAAAGTATAAGACAGGGCGATATAAGAACAGATTTACACACAACAAAAAACATTATTTTAACTGGTACTAAACGTTTACCAAAAACACAAAGTGTGTTGCTTCCTAACAATATACGCTGCATCATAAAAATTGAAGAATTCCGTGGTAACAGCAGCCGTATAGATGGTATTTTATCTGGTACTCTCTATGGTGAAAATGGCTATAACCTTGCTTGCCACATGGCGAACAATAGAAAAATATCTGTTGAAGAATTATTTGCCCCTCCCAAGTGCATGGCTCCAGCATTTCCAAGACTTCCAGGACACCCACCCTCATCTAGCTCTTCTTCATCATCAAGTTCTTCTTCACACCAGCCCACATGGGCCATTCATGAAGAACCCGAGCGAACCACTGCTGCCGCAGCACCATTCACCATGTCAGCGCCACGCGTAGAAAAACCAGAAGCTAAAGAAGGTAAAGAAGAGAAACGTGGTTAAGAAATATAATAAATAACGTCATTGACTCGCGCCATCTGTAGTTGTTCGCGTGCTATTTTTTCTTTATAAAATGAATGCGATTGCCATGAGACAACTTCATGTTCTAGATCGTCGACTTCCCGCTGTAACGCATCCACCTCATGCTGCATGGTAGCGGTTTCTTGACGCAACTGGTGTAATGCTTGCGAGCCGTAGGTGCCGTAGCGGTACATCCAGGCGAAGGCAACTGTTTCTGTTGCTAGAAGGCATAATAAGAAAATTTTCTTTAAGGTAAGTTTCATGAGTGGCTCCCCCGTTCAGATATTTACGCTAAAGTGATTTGATTTTAAGTGTTCGTATCCTTCGACAGGCTCAGGACGAACGGGTGTGAGTGTATTTTGATTGCCGTTCGCGTTGAGCTCGTCGAAACGTGCGAACCCCATTAAGCAAAAAATTCCAGATTCTTTAAGTTAATCTCAATCGTCCCGAGAAATTCGAGGGATCGATTGATAACTATACTGTCACAGGATAGGTATCATGTGCAATATCTCGATGTTCTACAATGCAATGAGCCTTATGGGCCAGCTCTAAAGCCAACCGTTGTACCAGGGCAACTGAACGATGGCGCCCGCCCGTGCAGCCAATAGCAATCCGCATAAAAAATCTTCCCTCTTGGTATGCCCTATCAATCGCATAGCTACTAAAGTCAAGAAGTTTATGCCAATACTCTAATGTTTCGGGCTGCGCAAAAAGATAGTCAATAACTGGCTGATCGTTGCCCGTTAATATCTTAAGCTCAGGAATAAAATAGGGGTTGGGTAGTGAGCGTACATCATAGACAAAGTTACTTTCCATAGGAACGCCATATTTAAAGCCAAATGAAACAAGATTGAGTAACATTCTATGCGTTGTGCCATGGGCAAAAGATCCACGCACAAAGGTACGTAGCTGATGAATGGTGAGTTGATCGGTATCGAGTACCAAATCAGCCATTTCAATGAGTGGCTGCATAAGTTTTTTTTCTTGTTCTATCGCTCCGGCAACATCCTGGTTATGGGCAAGGGGGTGCTGGCGACGTGTTTCTTGAAAGCGCCGCAATAATACTTGCAAGCTTGAAGTGAGAAAGAAAATAGAAATGGATGTTCCGCGCAACTTATATCTTTTTATTTCATCAACAAGCTGCTGCATGGCATGATCACCGCGTATATCAATACCCAAAGCGACTCGTTGCGTGCCATTATTTGTTTCAACAATGTGGTTATAGAATGAATCAAGAAGTGCCAACGGCAAATTATCTACACAAAAAAAACCGATATCTTCCAAGGCTCGCAGCACCGTGCTTTTACCGGCCCCGGAATAACCAGTCACAATAAGAATATGTAATTGATTTTCTGTTTGGGGAGTCATCGGAGTACCTTAAACTTTTTCAACTCAATATGTGTATCATTGCACTCATAGAACAAGTTAACATATACTCACAGAAAATTCTAAAGGTTATTCGTAAGGTTCATGCCAAAAAGGATTTCCATAATGAAGCGTACTATTCTATTATCTCTTGTTTTGTCACTGTGCACACCCTCCATCCAAGCAGATAGAGCTTGCACAAAAAAACAAAAACAAGCTAAAAAGGTTAACTTTGATGAATGCATCTATAACTGGACTCGTATACTCGCAGAAACATTGCAGATCGCTCAAGAAAAACATTATAAAATAGCCGACCCTGAAAGTTGTATGATCAAAGCTATTGATGGCTTTTTATCATGTCTTGATCCCCACTCAAACCTATTGGACCCAGAAACCTACAAAAGAATTTTAGAAGCTACCAGCGGGGAATTTTTTGGCATTGGTATTGTTATTGATAATACTCGCCAAGCAAAAGATAAATTTTTGCTCGCCATTGATACGATTCCTGATGGCCCTGCCGATAAGGCTGGCGTAAAACCATTTGATAAAATTGTAGAAATTGACGGTAATCCCTTGGAAGGCATGAGCACAGAAGAAGCAACATCAAAGTTAAAAGGCGAACGTAATACCAAAGTGCATATCAAAATAATGCGCGAAAACCACCCCGATATTATTGCACTTGATATTACGAGAGACGAAATCAAGGAACAATCTTCTACTTGTTTTTATCTACCTGATCAGCAGGTCTACTATTTTTCATTAAACACATTCTCTGATACGTGCGCGCACCAGATTGAGAAATTATTGCAGCGCCTCAAAACTAATCCTTACAAAGGCCTTATTCTTGATCTACGCAATAACTCTGGGGGATTGCTCTCCTCAGCTATTGATATTGCCTCACTCTTTCTTGATAAAGGAAGCTTAGTTGTTAGCACCAAAGGCAAAGACAACAAACAGTTAGAAAATTACCACACAAGTCGCAATCCTGTACTGACAACAACTGTTCCTCTCTTTATTTTGATTAACAACTATACCGCTTCAGCAGCGGAAATTCTTGCCGGCTGCTTACGCATACACTCTGATATGCTCGCACAGAAAACAAAAAACGAGCAAAAAAAATTAATGATTTTCTTGGTAGGCTCACGTTCGTTTGGCAAAGGATCTGTGCAAGAAGTTATGCCAATTGGCAACAATTGCGCCATCAAAATAACGACTTCGCTCTATTTTTTACCCCAGGACACCTCCATTCAAGGTGTTGGTTTGGAACCAGATTTTGCCCTAGAAAGACGGCTCCCTCCCACAGAACAAATGACATGGTTCAATAAATTTTATGGTCAGGAACGCGCATTAACGAACTACATACAACTTGATACATCAGAACCAAACAAAGAGGAAGACAGTAAAAAGGATAAAAAAGATAAAAATTGGAGTGAACGAGCACGAGATGCTTTAGAAAAAGATAGTCAATTTAGAGAAACATTATCTCTTATTAATCTTTTTAATATCGGTCAAAAATGTTGTCCTGAGATGGTTGGCACTCGCAAAAAAGCTGTTGAGTTTATTAAAAAAGCTTTTGTTTCCGATGATAAACTTACGTTGACCGAAGTGAAGATATAATAAGAATTTACAAAATAAGCTGCCCGTGGTATACAATGAAGCACTCAAGTAGCTGCCCAACAGCATTGAGTAGTGAGATGTAATGTAAGTAATGCAGTGTATTAATAACCAACTAACACAAAGGATTATGTATGAACATATCAAAAAAACTTGCCGTCGGTTTCATGGCAGTTTGTTTAGCAGTCGCATCTCAAGTTGAGGCGTCAGCAAATGGTGGTGGTAATGGCAAGCCAGTTATAACAACTGGACCAGTTGCCCCACGATTCACAAGAGCCCCTCATCTTGGAATCAGACGACAATTTTCGGACCTCGGAGAATTCACTTCTGGTAAATTAAATAGAGAAGTCTTTACCGCTCCTGCTGAAACCGCCGCAACAGGCACACAAGGAACTTGGAGCATAGATCAATATGGAGAATCTAGCCACAGATCAGCAGTTGGTCTAAGCGCAATCGTTCTTATGGCAACAGGCATAGCTTTAGACAGATATGTTTTCCCACTCATTTCTGCTCGTTGGCATAAAGAAAGCAAACTGCAAAGAGCAAAAGCTAAACTCGACAAAGAAACCGCAGAACTGACCACAGAAGCAACTAAATTTGTAGGATCTATTACCACAGCAACTCTCAATGTAAATAAACCAGAATTAACTGCCGCTCAAGGCTGGCTAACGAGCAAACTATCTACCTTTACCGGGGATTGTAAAACGGCTGCCGAAGCTGCTCTAGCAAAATTGAAAAAGACACAAGAAGAATGCTCAAAAGCAGTAGCTCCTGTTGTTGCTCCTCCAGCTCCAGCAAAAAGATAACGCATCGTTGAATTTATAGATTAAAAAAGGCTCCGCACTAAAAATGCGGAGCCTTTTTTATTGTCTGTTTTTAACTCTTATCCCAAGAACTTCTTAAAAAATCCTACAATACTGCCATCGCTCTTATCTTCAGTTGACTGGCCAAGTGCCTCTGCATAATTATGCAATGCATCCTTAGCTTTTTCATCAAGATCTATTGGTATGTGGCATTTGGTGATCACCATCAAGTTCCCGCGAGAATTACCGCGTACTTTTGGGAATCCTTTGCCTGTTATCATAATTTTTTCGCCAACAGGGCAGCCTTTTTTCACTTTAATTGTCTGCTTTGAACCATCGATACTCTCTATTTCAACTTGCGCACCAAAAACCAGCTGCGGATAGGTGACCATTAAGGAACAAACTAAATCATCGCCAACACGTTTGAATGTTTTATCGGGCATGACTACGACTTTAATAAATAAATCGCCTGCAGACCCTCCATAAACACCCGCATCACCCTTGCCGCTGATGCGCAGTTCAGCCCCATCATAGACGCCGCTTGGGATATTTATCGTGAATTTATCATACTTTTGCACACGTGATTGGCCGGAACATGTCGCACAGGGCGATGGTATTGTATACCCGTGGCCACCACATGCGGCACAGGTCTGAGCATAGACAAAGAAGCCTTGGCGATAGGTGAGCTGCCCCGAGCCCTGACATTCATTACATACGGCAACTGATGTTCCCTTTTTTACACCCTTCTGATTACAATCTTGGCACGGGAAAAAGTGATAATAGGCCATCTCTTTTTTAACCCCTAAAAATGATTCTTTCAGGGTAATAGCCATCTCCTTGTGGAGATCATGGCCGCGTGCTGCCATTGGTCCGCTCGTGCTTGTACGTTTTTTTCTTGATGATTCCCCCCTAAATATATCACCAAATATGTCCCCAAAATTATTAAAGATATCGTCCATATCCATGCCATGATGGCCGCCACCTGCACCGGCGCCCATACCATCAACACCCGCCTGGCCAAATTGGTCATACTGCTTGCGTTTTTTGGCATCCGAAAGAATCTCATAGGCTTGAGCAGCCTCTTTAAATTTGTCTTCTGCTTCTTTATTGTTGGGGTTGCGATCTGGATGATATTTCAGTGCAAGTTTACGATAGGCTGCCTTTATATCTGCTTCGCTTGCTGTGGATGGCACACCTAAAATAGCATAATAATCTCTATTGGCCGTATTCATAATCCAATTACCTCTTAGATCTTAATTTTTTCTACAAATCCCCCTGAAAATATGTTTCCCAGTATATCAAAAAAAAAGGCCGTATCCTATTGCCCTTACAAGGCTTAGAATAGGCTCATATTGCCCCAAACCTGCAATCGAGGCAAAAAGCTCAAAATCATTGATTTTATAGTTTAAGAATGGGTACAATTTCAGTTAGAATACATAAGAAAATTGGGTCTCATTTGCACACAACCCACCATTACTAAAAAGATCGGTAATCTTCGGATTCCGGTCTTTTTAGTTTAGGTATACACATAATCGAGTATTGACGCATATTTAGAACAATCAGCAATAGACTGCTTTATATCATCCGTTCTTGCATGCTGGAAAATGACCGTGCTTGTCGAATCAGGAAACTCCTGGCGCACATGGGCAACCAGCTCCAAGAGAGTCATGCTCTTGCCAGAAGCTATATTATACACATCACCATTCATGTGCGACCGTTTGAGCATGCCTAACGTCAGGTTCGCCTCAACAATCTGCTCAATCGTTACAAAATCATACACGTATGTACCATCACCATATACAATAATTGGCTCATTGTTTTCCAAGGTCTGTCTCAATGATGTAATGATTGATGCATATCTGCCATGAGCTCGTTGCCAGTCATCATAAAGATTAAAATAACGTAAAGATACGGCATGCAGTCCATAAATACGCGCATATTGTTGGCAATATAACTCACCAAGAAGTTTTGAATATCCGTAGGGCGATTGCGGCATACATTGTTGCTGTTCATGGCACACCCCTTCGTGATCACCATAGACAGCAGCGGATGAAGAAAATACAAAACGTTCAACACCATGTAATCGCGAAGCTTCAAGCAGATTAAAAGTCCCTTCGACATTCACCTGATGGCATAAACTTGGATTATCTAAAGACGCAGGAACCGAGGCAACTGCTGCAAGATGGAATACTATCTGCTTGCCGTGTGTTGCTTCAAGACACGCATGCGGGTCGGTTATGCTTTTATTGATATATATAATTGTCTCTTTAACATCTTGCAATACATCTATCGATGACGTTAAACCATTGTCCAATACGGTAACATAGGCTCCTAATCGCACTAACGTTCTGACAAGATGAGCGCCAATAAATCCACATCCCCCTGTTACCAAAACAGACATATCTTTATACGAATGTTCCATCACGAGAACAAATCCTTTTTTTAATAAAAAACACCATACATTGTTGTCTACGAATACAATGAACAAGATAAAATGTCTAGGGAACTATAGAATGCAGCGTCGTGTCTAAAGCATCTAAGGTAAAAGATAGATTTTTTTCTGCTGTTACCAAACGAAATGGTTCTGGTAATGCTTGTTTGACGATCTCAAAGCTACCTTGTCGTACAAGGTGTTCTAGCTGTTCAGGCACCGTAAGTACAAGGTAAAAAATGGTACTCAGTCCTAAACTTTCTTTCTGATCAAAGGTGAGGCGCAATGTTTGTTGTATCTTATTCCAACTTCCATCACACACCAAAGATTCTTCAATCGGCATAAACTCTTTATCGGGACATTTGCGATACAAAGATCCTAATAAGTAGTCTAATGGTGCCCCCTTCCAATGAAGATAGAGCCTTGTAAGATTAACTTCTTGTTTAGCTTTTTTTCTAAAAGTAATGCTGCACGCCAAAACCCATTTGCCGCCAAACCGCTTTGCTTGCGCATCGTTTTGTTCTAAATTGCGCCACACTGGTTCAATAATAAGTTGAAACTCTTGCCCATAACAGATCACGGGCAACATAGTAACGGCACATGCTAGTAAGGCAATTAGATACTTCATACAACTCCCCACTCTAGACTCATAAACTCATGCTTAACCGTAGCATATTGAGCAGATGCAAAGAAAGCGTTGAGTGTAAATCATTCGCCCATGTAGGAGAGATGGTAAGAATGAAACCCTTCGTTACATTCCATATTAATAGAAAAACGCAACGTAAGAACTTCTACATTAAAGATTGCCGGAACGGGTGGATAAAGGCCCGCGCTACGTGTTGCCTCACACAACTCCTGTTCAATCGTACGTAAGTTGTTGGTTTTATGGGGATGTTCTATGCGTACATCACGTACAACACCTTTTTTATCCAACGTAATACTTAGTACAGCCTGCGTACTAAGATTGTCCGATAAATGGAGCATGCGTTTACGAACGTTCACGGCACGATGAATCATTTTATACACCTTTGCGGTATAACGTTGTCGCGTCATATCATCTATCGTTGTTTGTATGGTAGGTTTCGTGCATTGTTCCTTTTGCATACTTTTTACAAATCCTTGCGCTAACGATCCAAGGGCGGCTGCTGCTTGTGCGCTCACTTTTTTACGCTGAGATTGACCACTCTGCGTAGGATATCCCTTTGTGCGTAGCGGGGAAACTAGTTGTGGTTCATAGGGTGGCTCATATGCCGATGACGCCACCACTGCATCATGAGAATCACTCACACCCCCCATTGATTGATCACGAAATGGCGAAACGGCTGGCATAGGCAGTGGCTGAGGAGCCACATATTCGGGCGCAACATCTTCTTGCACGGTTTGCTGCGGCAATGCGTAGGCAGGGATTGCATGTGCAGATACCTGTGGCTGAGTTGGTGCCGGTTCAGGCAGGTGCTGAAAAACTACCTGTGCTTGCTGCGGCTCCTGAGATGCTACGTTATCATAACGTGGCGGATGTTCCTGATATTCCTGATACTGCTGATAGACCAAAAGGAAAAATAAGATCGCCAAATGTACTATGATGGAAAGAATAAATGTTGTTGGCGAGGAGTTTTTAGACAGCGAATAGATTTCCATATCTGCCCTTACCAAAGGGCCTTGGTTGCTTGCATCACTACTCGGCCCATAAAAATATCTACTATGTAAGATCAACGGCGCAATATTAGCACATTCTGATCAGCAACGCGATACTGTTACAAAGTTGGGCGATTTTTTTACCAAAGACCATGTTGTATGCACTGCGTGACGATTACTGCCCGCATTCTCCATAAAGCGTATAACTTCATGCCACAACGCTTGGCTTGGTGTAAAACGCAGTTGCTGCGTAATAAACCAATGAACTAATATCCGTTCTTGCAACACACGATGCAGTGATAAAAATTTTTTATTATCGATAAGTAGAGTCCCAAAAGCATCAACTCCTGAAATTTCATTGAAGGTGCGCACCGTTATTTGGGCAAGAAAATCCTCTACCTCCTGGAGCTGCTCCTGGCTCCGAGCAAATGTTACCGAAAATCGTTGATCTACTGCCTTTAGGGCTGGCACTACCGTATGACGGATTCTGTTACGTAAGTAGATCGGCGAGTTATTGGTTGGATCAACTAAATAGGAGACTGAATGTTCATCAAGATAGGCGATAATATCAGCCTTCCTGGTGCCAAGCAAGGGGCGTATGTAGCCGCGGTCGTGCCACTTCATACCCGTAAGCCCCGTCAACGATGTACCGCGTAGTAAACGAATAAAAAAGGTTTCTTCCTGATCATCAGCATGATGGGCTAACGCAATGCGTTGTGCTCCATGTTCTTGGCACAATCGTTCAAAAAAAGTCCGCCGTGCTTTACGGCCCCACTCTTCTTGTGATCCATTGTAGGTGTCTACTAAACCAAGATCACTCAAATGTGCAGATACAAAGGGAACGCCAACAGCTGCAGCCTGTTCTGCACAAAAGGCAACATCTTTGGCTGAGTCCGGCCGCCAGCCATGATCAAGATGCGCTGCAATTACCTTAATAATTCCAGTTCGCTGCATATGTGCCAACGTATGCAATAAGAATGTAGAATCGGAGCCTCCTGAAAGGCCAAGGATAACGGTAGTTCCATGAGGTAACAGTGCACGTTGCTCTATCGTTGCCAGAACCGTATCAATGAGTTTATTGTTCAACGTGCAGCCGTTGCTAGAGGGCTAGGAAAAGCACGATATCCCAAGATAGATGTGGCCAACGGTGCTGGCGACATCGGAGCTTGCGCAGGTGCCGGTTGCGCAATTGCTGCTGCAATAAGCATACTCAGCAGTCCCGCCCCTTGTAATGAATGCATTTCTGGGTTTATTAACTCATATGGTACTGGTGCACATATGACACCTGGATGACGATATTTTGGTGTTCCTGAAGCGCCAACCATTATCCCAGAACATAGTAAAGCTACTATCACACTGTTTTTCATCGTGAACCCTTTAAAAGATTGTCCCTTAATAATGTTACTTCTTGCTTGCAACACGCGCCTTTTTTATTAATGCAGCCGATGCTTTTTGCTTCTCTGTTTTTGTAGTTAACGAAGATCTAGTTTCTTGTGGTAGAAGACCATCTATAGCCCTTGCTGATGAAGGTGGTGAGCGTCGCATAAATTTAGTCGCCTCAACAAATCCAGGACCGAAAAGTGGAGTTCTTGTAACTCTCTCTTCCAGCGCAGGAGAGCCCATTATAAGCCCATCCATAACTTCTCGTGTATTAATTCTACCAGCCATCGTTTCGCTGGGGCTCCTCGTATGGCCATGCGATGAGCTCGTCCCTTTGTCACCAGCGCCCGCACCACTTCCACTTGCTGCTTGCAGGTTACTGGCTATGATGCACATAATTATACATGTATATCTTCTCTTCATTATGTCCCCCCATGATAATATCCCCTATTATTGCTTCGGATCTTTGGTTTCCGGTTTCTTTGGTGCCTCTGCTTTTGGCACGCCACTCGACAAAGATGTGCTCGATTGTGATTGAGCTCTTGGATACGCAGAATTCATCGCTGTGATCATGTCATTCGCAAACATCGTACCTGCTTGCGTCATAAAATTTGAAAATTGGCGCTCTTGCGGAGAAAGAAATTCTTCCATCAATCGTCCTTGTTCCACCAAACGATCTGTTTCTACCATATCTGCTAAAGACGATACCGGTAATGACAGTTTGCCTACTCCTTTTGCTGCTTGAGTATACAATATAAACTCCATTGGAGTCATCATCCTCCTTAATTGAGCAACAAGAGCTGGCCATTCCGTCCTATCTCTTTCTATATCAAGCTGAGCTCGTACAATATCAACCGGTCTAATTTTAGGCCAATGATTATTCGCATGCCATGACAACAACTCTAAAAATTGATGTGGTGAAAAATGTGCCCACCGAGAGTCGGCGCCTGTTCTGCTACTGCTGCTTGAGCTACTCGAACTAGAACTTGACGAGGAACCGGCTGCCTGTATGGCTGATGCAACCACAGCTGCCACCAGAATCATTAATAATTTCTTATACATACAAATCTCTTTATCTATTTCTTTGGATCTTCCTTGGGTTCTTTGTTCTCGTTTTTTTCTGGCGCTTCTGGTTTTGGCGCTTCTAGAGCTGGTCGAGCTAGGGGATGTGAAGTAGTTGGTGTTGATTCTAAACGCTGCCACATATGTTCTACTCCTAAGCGATGTCTCGAAGAATACTCTGAGGTCTCACTCTCTAGTTGCATCAATTGTCCAGGAGTTAATTTTGATAAATTAGATGTGATTTCGCCCATAATCTTTTGAAACTCAGGATCATCAAGGGCCTCGCAACCCATAGTTACACAAGCTTGTGAATCTGCTTGCTCTTGCTCAGAAAGGTGTTTTAAAAGTACCTCACCTTTTCTTCTCAACAACGCAATACCAACTTCATGATCCATATTGGAAGGTAGGATTTCTCCTAGCATAGATCGGAACGATTTTTCTATCTTATGAGCATTTGCTGCACTTTGTGCAAGCATTATAAAATCTGATGGATCCATAACTGCTTTTAATTTAACAGCAATTGCCTCGCACTTTGCAGGATCTTTCTCACGCTCAAGCTCGTCCACTAGAACATCCTGCAGTTTTATCTTTTTCGGCCACCCACGAGCCATCCACAACAACCTACTGAAGGTATCGGGTGTCAGAAATGCTGGCCAACTACCTGCATCAACCTTGCTGCTGCTCTGACTACTACTGCTGCTACTAGCTGCTTGAAAGTCTGATGTAATTACCAACACCATTAAAATCATTAATAATCTCTTATGCATAAACGTCCTTTCCCCAAAAAACTAGTCATGTATTTATATTTATACATCCAAATTCTTAACAAAGTGGCCAAACTCTTCGATATAATTCTTTCTACCCGTAACATCATCGCCCATTAACGTGGTAAACCATGCATCGGCTTTGAAGGCGTCTTCAATCGTTACCTTAAGCAAGGTGCGGCGAGCTACATCCATGGATGTTTCCCATAACTGATCCGGATTCATCTCCCCAAGACCTTTATACCGCTGAATGTTCAAGTATGGTTTGCTGATATTTTCTACTGTATGAATAAGTTCTGTAATGCCTTTACCATCAACCACACGGTCTTTGCCCATCACGCGCAGTTGCCATTCTTTGCCATGCACAAGCCCCAAAGGCTTCATGAGCGATAAGACGTCTTGCAATTCAGCAGAATAAAAGAAGGCGAGCGGCACGCTCCATCTGCGGTTCAGGATAGCAAACGTAAGATACTCTTGTTCACCTTCAGATATTCCTTCTTGTACTGATTGCCGTTGCATTTTTTCATGAGTGATCGCATAGTTGCCAAAGTGGTCTGATAAAATTCCTAGCAACGCTTGCACGCCATCTTTTTGCTGCCACGACTTGGTGAATAAGCCTTCAGAAATTTTATATGCCTGATCATAACTCAACCTAAAAGCATGGCTTACATTAACAATCTGCGCAGTATAGAGCTGGAAATCTGTCAATAACTGCTGCCAAACTTCTGCAGTTATCTCTTTTCCATCAACTGATAATGTTGTTTGCTCTTTTGCCCAATCAAACAAAAATCCTTTAAGGTCTTTATCGCTTTTCAAATACTGCTCTTTTTTACCAATTTTTGCTTTATAGAGCGGTGGTTGGGCGATATATAAATACCCCTTTTCAATAAGCGGCTTCATATAACGGAAGAAGAAGGTGAGAAGCAAGGTTCTAATATGCGCACCGTCCACATCTGCGTCGGTCATTAAGATGATTTTGTGATACCGAGCTTTATCAGGATCAAAATCCTCTTGCTGAGTAATCCCACATCCAATTGCTGCTATCAATGATTTGATGCCATCATTAGAAAGAATTTTATCAAGACGAGCTCGTTCAACATTTAAAATTTTACCCCGCAATGGCAATATTGCTTGGTAATTGCGGTCTCGTCCTTGTTTTGCAGATCCACCTGCAGAATCTCCCTCTACAATAAAAAGCTCACGCTCTTCAGGTTGTTCAACAGAACAATCCGCTAACTTTCCTGGAAGCAGAGTGGATTCTAGTGATGTTTTTTTACGCGTTAGATCACGCGCTTTTTTGGCAGCCTCACGCGCTCGACGCGCAGTTTCTGCTTTTGTTAAAACTTTACGTGCTATTGTCGGATTTTCTTCAAAGTAAGTGGCCAAAAAGTTGGCCGTCCAGGAATCTACGAGCCCTTTTACTTCGTTATTACCAAGCTTTGTTTTTGTTTGGCCTTCAAATTGTGGCTCAGGGACTTTAATATTGATGACACACACAAGGCCTTCACGCACATCTTCACTCGAAAAACCTTCTTCACCCTTGAGCATGCCAAATTCGACAGCTTTTTTGTTGCATGCTTTAGTGAGCGCACCTTTAAAGCCGGCTACGTGAGTACCGCCCTCAATGGTGTTAATGTTGTTGACGAAAGAGAATAGTTGTTCGGTGTATCCTTCGTTATATTGCAAAGCAACCTCAACTTCATACACATCATCTGTCTCTTTGAAGTAGATAATTTCGGGGAACAGGGGCATTTTTTTTGCATTGATATGTTCAACAAAGGAGACAATGCCGCCTTCAAAATAAAAATCATTATTACGGTTTGTTTCTTCTTCAGTTATAGAAATGCGCAAGCTCTTATTTAAAAAGGCAAGCTCACGAAAACGCGCAGCTAATGTATCAAAGCTAAATTTGGTTGTTTCTTCAAAAATTTCTGGATCGGGCTTAAAGCGCACCATCGTTCCGCGCTTTTCTGTTTCCCCGACGAGTTTGAGTGGCGCTAATGGCTTGCCACGTTGATATGATTGCGTATGGATTTGGCCATCTCGCCAAATGGTAATTTCAAGATCTTCCGATAGAGCATTCACAACTGAAACACCCACACCATGGAGACCACCAGAAAATTTATAGGATTCTTTATCGAATTTGCCCCCAGCATGCAGCTTGGTAAGCACAACTTCAGCGGCCGATATGCCTTCGGTAGGGTGAATATCCGTTGGAATACCGCGCCCATTATCTTCTACTGAACATGAACCATCTTGATGGAGAACTATTTTAATAGTATCGCAATGGCCACCTAGCGCTTCATCAACTGAGTTATCTACGACTTCGTACACTAAATGGTGCAACCCTTTTGCACCAATTGACCCGATGTACATTGCGGGACGTTTTCTAACAGCATCTAAACCTTCAATAACTCGGATCGATTTAGCTTTATACTCACCACTATTAGATGGTGGTCTTGATGGAGGATTTGTCATAAAAGCGCTCCTCGGGCAGGCAGGAGCATCTAAAATAAGAGCCCTAACCATTGGATTATACTGACGATTTTTTATACACTACTCTACTAGATATAATTTTTCCCATAGTATACCAACAAATGTAAGTTTTACACTTAAATTTTTGACTATCCCTTCTTTAAATGTCGTTCATCTTTTATTCCGTTCGCCCCGAGTGCGCGAACCTTGTGAGCGTGTATCGAGGGGTATTTTTTATGAGCTCAAGACAACGCATCCCTCGATACAATTTTTCTACGAAAAACCACTCGGGACGAACGGTGCTTTGTCGATGTTTTTTTAATTTTTAATACAAGAAATTTCGACCATGACACCATTTGGATCAGATCAAGACATAATTTATATGCACAAAGCGTTAGCACAGGCACGCAAGGCCTATAAACTTAATGAGGTTCCCATCGGTGCGATAGTTGTAAATCCCGATGGCGTTATTATAGGCCGCGCTCACAACCGCGTAGAAAAACTATCATCTCAAACCGGCCATGCCGAATTGCGCGCAATCGCACAAGCTGGGAAAAGAATAGGCGATTGGCGTCTTGATGGCCATTGGATCTATGTCACCCTCGAGCCCTGTTCAATGTGCCTTGGACTCATAAAATTAAGCCGGCTGGAGGGCGTAGTTTTTGGCGCTCATTCACCCCTGTTTGGAAATCACCTTGACAAAGGTACTCCTATTCCGCTATACAAGAGGGGTGCTCTCAACGTGGTTTCTGGAGTAGCGGCACATGAGGCAACTCAATTATTAAAAGCATTTTTTCAAGAGAAAAGGAACAAGGGTGGATGAGGCTGGTATAAAAAAACAACTTTTAGGTCGCAAACAAGAACTTGAACAAGAGATTAAGAGTCTCCTTCAAGAAAAGTTTTCTGATGATCAAGTGCAGGACGTAGGTGATCAGGCATTATCAACGAGCATGGAAAACTTAAAAACATCTTTCCAAAACACAAAACTCGAAGAATATCGTCGCATAGAGCAAGCACTTCAAATGTTAGAAGAAGGTACGTATGGCATGTGTGCAGATTGTCATACAGCAATATCAGAAAAACGCCTTCTTTCATTCCCCAACGCAACACGTTGCCTTCCTTGTCAAGAAGCTTTTGAAGAAAACGAACCCGTTCATTTTGAATAGAAATTGTGCTACAGTTGTGCTTTGTGACGCCGATGTAGCTCAGTGGTAGAGCAATTGATTCGTAATCAGTAGGTCGTCGGTTCAAATCCGACCATCGGCTAACTTACCCAGCTTCACTAAGGTTTTTGACTTATCTTCGGCCTTTGTTATCATAAACCTATCTGATTTACTAAACAGTTTTTTATCCCCCACACTACTGGAGATGGGGCAAAGTATAAGGATGCTTTAAATATCATGGAAAAAGCAAAAAAGAGTTCAACAGGTAAAACCCCTTCAACAGCAGCGGCAGCAAAATCAGTACCTCAAGCCCATGGCGTTGGCCGTCGCAAGTGTTCTATAGCCCGCGTCTGGTTGCGCAAAGGCAAAGGAACTATCACCGTCAACGGTAAAGATTATCAGACTTACTTTGATACAAACGCTACACGCCTTGAAGTTTCAACACTAGCGCGCCTTATCCCTGAATCTCTTAAATTTGATGTCGATGCTAACGTATATGGCGGTGGCTTAAGTGGTCAAGCTGATGCAGTAAAACTCGGCATAGCACGCGCTCTCGTCTCTATAGATGAAGCCCTGCGCATCACCTTACGAAAATTCAAACTTCTCACCGTCGATGCCCGTATCAAAGAACGTAAAAAATATGGCCAAAAAGGTGCTCGTCGTAAGTTCCAGTTCGTAAAACGATAATAATTATATCTTCGAACCTTACACCATGCGTGTAGGTATCGTAGGCTAGATCTGACCAAAAACAGCCTGCAAAGCATGAGTCTTTGCAGGCTGTTTCACTTGTGTATTTGAGACCGGATCAGTTCTGGTGGGGTTGTCACAAGGAACAAGGGGGCATTTGATAACGCAGCGTTCCTATGGGAAACTAAAAATAGATAAAGATTAATGGAGATTTATTTTTTACCGTTCGTCCCGAGTGCCCAACGTAGCTTGTAGAGCGAAGTTGGGTGTATCGAGGGATAAAATTGGGAGGTTATATGAAATCATTAAGGATCTTATCCTTTTTAGGAGCCCTGCTCCTTATTTTCCCTCACTACACCCAAACATCTGACCATGCCAAAAACCGTCTAAACCGCATTGCTGGCCACATTATTGCTACACCCGGTGAACGCCGCCCGGTGGTTGCGCCGACGGCTGCCCCTGCCGAGGCGCCAAAAAAATATGGGCTTAAACTAGCAGAAGAACTGTTTCAAAGAAATATAAAAATTTATGAATGGATCCAAACCAAATTGGCACCAGAAGAGGTGGCAGCAAAATGCGATGCGGTGTTTTCTAATCCAGAAGCTCGAACATTGTTTAAAGAGTTTTTCAACGTCTCTTTTTCCTCAAACGAACGTTATGAAGAGATGGAAAAGAGGCGCAATGCTACCAGAAAGCGATTAGAGGGATTAGGTTTCACCTTTTTAAAATGGCCTGGGATTGTTACTCATACGGCAATTCCTGGTTACGTTGTTAAACTGTCATCCGGTATTATAGGGATAGGTGCGAATATACGACGCGTTTGGGGTAAAGATTGGATAGAAGACGCAGCTCAATATCATGGTAGAACAGATGTACGATGCGTTGAAAAATATATCTACTGCGCAACTCAACCAACTGAACCTCATTTAGCTATTATGGTTGTCGCCAAACACCTTAATACATACCCAGGTTATTATGAAGAACTTCCTCCTGATTACCAACCCGAAAATAGATGCCTTACATGTGGACCTAGAGTATTTATTAGTAACGTGTGCGGCATGAGCGATGCATCTAAAGAGAGAAATGCAGAGTTTATGAAGGGCAGCTTATGGTGCATAGATGCGGAAACGGGTGAGCATGCAACGACATTTGATCATAATCCGTTTACTAAATTCCGCGATGTATATCCAACAAAACTGACTAAAGAATCTACCTGCTCAGCGTGTGGGAAAAAATCTACATCAACCGAATCTTAAAAATCATTAATAACTTGGAGGTTATATGAAGTCATTAAGAATCTTATCATTCCTAGGAGCCCTGCTCCTTTTTGTCCCATCTATCGATGGTGCTTCGACTGCATCTAACCGCTTAAGCCGCATTGCCGGCCACCTACTTGCCACACCAAAAATAGATACCTCAATTGCGCCGACGGCTGCCACTGCTGAGGCGCCAAAAAAATATGGCCTTCAATTGGCCAAAAAAATTCTTCCTAATCATTACGAATGGATCAAGACAAAGCTGATCCCAGAAGAAGTTGCTGCAAAGATTGATAAAATACTTTCTGATCCGGAGGTTAGATCACTATTTAAAATCATTGAATTTTTCTTTATAACTCAAGCTAGAAACAGCTTCAAAGATTGGCAAGAATGGGAATCCTATATTAAAGCTCTTGGCGAGCAGGAACTCTATTGTAAGGCTCAACTAAAACAATTAGGATTTACTATCTTAAAGTTCCCTGGCGTTGTTATGCATAAGGATCTTCCTGGTTATGTTATCAAAATGTCTTTTTCAGGATCTATATCTTCATCTATATTACATAACATTGCACGAGTTTGGGGTCGAGATTGGATAGAAGATGCGGCAAATTGCCATGGCAGAAAAGATGTACGCTGTGTTGAAAAAGGCATCTACTGTTCCGATCAACCACTACAAGATTATTTAGCAATCATGGTAGTGGCTAAACATATAAATATGTACGGCACAGAAGCTATTTTTAATTCGGTTGCAAGCTACAAGCCTTTAATATTTATAGCTGACGTTTGCAAAATACCTGATGCAGCTATGGTAGGGCAAAACGCAAAACTCATTGATGATACATTATGGTCCCTTGATACCGAACCTCGGAGTAGAAATGACGAGCTAATGACAATATTCCGCAATAATCCATTCACCAAATTCCGCGATGTATATCCAGAAAAGCCAGAAAAAGGATCTAGCTGCGAAGCGTGTGGAAAGAGCCTTACGTTGGCCACACCTTATAAAAAATCAGTACAAGCTTAACAGCCTATCTGTAACCTCCACCCATGCCAAGCTGATCGGAAATAAAGATTAAGCCATTCAACTCATTTAATTTTGTATCATAATCATCTTTCGCCTTATCTAACTCTTTGCGTGCAGATTCATAGGCTTTGGATGCTGCTTCCTCATCGGCTGAACCTTCCTTATCCTCGTAATTTTCAATTGCTATACTCATAGCACGTTCCGCCTCATCTTTTATTGTCCCGGCACTCCTGAAGGCATCGTCTGCCTCATTTAACTCTTTATAAAATTCTTGCCGCGCTTTTTCCTCAGCTGCATTTTTTTCTTCGGAGGAAGCAACCTCTTCTAATGCAGACGAACTTGAAGATGAAGACGAACTAGAGGAACTCGTAGCACCGTACATTACAACTACCATCAAAAACAGAGGTAAAGCTATTATTTTCGTTAACTTCATTCTCATTTCTCCCGATTACACATTTCAACTAAACATACACTCATAGTAACAAAAACAATGGCCACAAATACATAGATAGAAGAAGGCCGAAAATTGCACGCTTTACAGGTTAAAACCGCCAAAAAAGCACCCCTTTGCCACATTCTATTTGAAATGTTATTATGGTTTTTAAGGTAGAACTGCCCCAGGTAGGTATACCTGAAGAAATGATGAGGTTAATCTTTTTAATGGGGGTTTTCTTATGTTTAAAAAAATAACAATTATCACGCTTATGGCGCTTAGCTCTTTGGGGCTATCAGCATGTCAGGGTGGCCATCGTCGCCATGTTATACACCGCCACCATATTATACGCCATGGTTCACCTGTACGCGGCAATCACGCTCATCGGCACCACGTAGTCCACCATCTACACCACTACCCACGCGCAGATCATTGCGTAAGAAGAGTAATGCATAGGCCGCACGGTCGTCACATGCACATCGGCTTTGGCAATCGTGGTGTACGCGTAGGATTTGGCATGCACTTTGGTGGCCACTGTCACCGCAGATAAGAGAATTTTAGTTATCCATTTAAAAAAGAGGGGTCGCTTGAAGCGGCCCTTTTTTATGGGCAAACGGCAAAATCATTGCTTGCCATCCTGAGGCCCTGATATGCTGGGAAAAAAAGAGAGTATCTGAAGGGTTTGGTGGGGTTGCACATATGAAAAAACTAGTATTGGCTATGATCCTGCTACTTACCGACACCCCCATGACCTACAGCCGCTGCCGAAAAAGCTATGTGCCTTGTAAAAAAGAGCTTCCCTGTTGCCCGTATGTCCATTCCAATAGACATAACCGCTTATGGCGCCATAACGGCAGAGGAGTAGAAGGCGAAGCCCTCTACGCGCCATCGTCGTTAGTATGTGGGCCAGAACCAGAATGTCCTGCACGGCCTCAAAACCAGAAAAAGAAACCCCTTGCTCAATCGCAAGAGCAGAAACCAGTTCAGAAGAAGCTTATAACGCCATCTGCCGCCACTAAAAAGCCTGTTATATCCCCTGCGATACCCAAACCTGCTCCGCACAAACCATCGTCAACTACACCTACAGCATCACCTACGCCTTCAAAAGTGGCACAGGCCCCCGTTCCATCATCTACACCACACACAGCGAAAAAGGCGGTTTCTACGGCTCTGCCAATGACTAATCCTGCACACGCTTTAGAAATACCTATCAAGCAAAAAGAGCAACCTGCTCCTGAGAAGAAAAAAAGGGTACAAACACCAAAGACCAAGCCAACTATGATCAAAAAAACAGAGCCATCACCACGGCAAACTCAACCACCTACTCCATGGATTACCGTGAGCGAAACAACTAAGACTAAGACTCAGAACAAGAAAATGGACACGCGAAGCGCTTCTGATCAATACGCACAAGAAAAGAATGTCCATACGAGAAAAAGACCATGGAGATTTGCTACTATCTCTTCATCACCTAGCCATGATAATCAAACAGGTCACCATCGTTACAAAAGTTAAAAAAATGAGCATGAAATAAGGCGTTGCATAAAATTATTTCATGCAACGCCTTATCTTATTTCTTTGAGATAATGATCAGTGTATCTGAATCATTACGCAGCTTTTAGTAGCGAGGGCCACCAAAACGGCTTCCGCCATTACCGCCACCGCCATTGCTACCACCAAATGGTCTGCGAGGACGATCATTGCTGCGTTCTTGTGGACGAGCTTCGTTGATACGGAGACGTCTTCCACCAACTTCAGCGCCATTGAGCTTTTCAATCGCTGCAGCACCTTCTTGTGGTGAAGCCATTTCAACAAATGCAAAACCGCGAGGTTCGCCGGTAAAACGATCTTTAATCACCTTAACAGCCAACACTTGACCATGTTGTTCGAACATTTCTCTTAATTGTTCTTCTGTAACGCTCGTAGCAACATTTCCCACGTAGATATTAAATTTATTCATTAAAAAACCTAAAAATATAAAAGATTAGTGTATATATAATACAAATTCCAAACAGACTCAGCGCACCAAGGCGCCTTTTTCAAATATCTCTACGTTCCCCCTTTGTCACCTAAAATATGAATATCAAACTATACGGTTTAAGATAGCAAAGTTATTCAGCTTGTCAAGCCCATAGGCTTTATCACACACCACGATCCAGACGGATTATGCGATGCTTTTTAATTTTAACTTCTTCACCATTTTAATTGACCAATCCCTCATATACACCGTATACTACCCCTCAACTCAAAACAACTGTAACAAAGGTGTCATAATGAAATCAAATAAATATTTTCTCCTTATAGCTGCAACGTGCCTGGCAAGCAGTAGTACCTTCCCCCGCTTTGAACAGCTCAACACCCCCAATGCAAAATATGGCGGCTATGTCCTCTTGGCTTGGGGCTCTTATCGAGCACTCAGAGAAACTCCCCGAGACGAAAAAGGCAACAGAAAAGACAATCGTCTCATAAGCCTGGCTCTTTTAGCATGTGGCGGCGCCCTGGCATCTGGCAATGGCCAACAAGCGGCAGTCACGGCCGTAGATTTTTGGAATAAAAAGGGCAAATCTGCAGCTACCGATGCCTTGCATAACGCTGAAAATCAACTTCATCTGTCAGATAAAACTAAACGTGAATTTAGCAGTGCCACGCACCATCTACAAGACGCTGCGCGTAGCCTCCAGGACCCAGCAAAAGAATTCGCTAAGGCTACGCGAGATGCCGTCAATGATGTTTTGAAGAGTTCAGGAAAATAACTTCTCGTGAATAAGCCCCCTCACGCACTATACGAATCTCATCTCCGGTAGCATCTACTAGAGTGGATGGCAACACGCTGTTGGCACCGCCTTCTATCAACAAAGCAACATTATCTGCCAATACCGGATCAAGATCCTCCAACCGAGTAGGCGTCGGATCGCCGGCCTTATTGGCGCTTGTGGAAAAAAGAGCCGGAAATCGCATGAGGAGCTTTAAAAGCCCTTCATGATTAGGCACGCGAAGTGCCACGGTGCCTTCGTCAGAGATGAGATAAGACGGAAGATCATCCTTTGCTTTAAGAATCAGGGTAAGCGGTCCTGACCAACACCTCTCCATGAGGATATGTGCTTGTTTACTTACTGCCTGTGCAAATAATGGTACTTGCTCCATGCCCCCAATGAGAATTATATAGGGCTTACGATCGCGCCCCTTAATACTATCGAGTGCTTGGCGCCCTTCAAGCGTTGGGGCTGCAAGCAGCCCTATTACCGTATCGGAACTCCCGGCAACTAGACGGCCCTGCTCTAAGGCATCCCCAATCTTTTTAAGGTCATCTTCGCGCGCCCAGGAAACAATTGTATGATTAAGACGTTGTAGAGCCATTACATACCCCATAAAATAGACGTTTAACTTCTCGCTTTATCAACTTTTTCAGTATACGCATGGCAGGAATTTCATCAAAAAGCCAATCGGCACAACATTTGCATAGGACAACTATTCATCTTAAGCTAATGCCAAAATGATTCCACATGTCACAAAACATGTACATTTGTAAAGATGATACCAATGAAGTTATTGCCATAATTTCTTGTTTGACATTTCATCGTGGCCAACTAAAATGAGTGATATAGCATCGCATCTATGCCATATCAACATATCGGCAGTTGATGTACCTCACCATTAACAATAAACCAGTTTGCATGTCGCTCATGCTTTAATATTTTATGGAGCCCCTCATGAAAAATCTCATAAACAAAGAGCCTCTCAAAAATAGCACTCTCATCCCTGGCAAACAACGCAATTATAATGAAGTAGTTGAATTCTTAGATGCACATTGGACCTCAAATACTGATGACACATCGTTAAGTTGCATGAAACAACTTGATAAATCTTTCGGGTCAATTTCTCAAAAACTGAATACCATTCTCGTTGGCGGCACGAACGGTAAAACACTCACCGTCAATTTTGCTGTCAAATTGCTCCAAGCTGACGGTATGAGCGTTGGCACATTCACATCTCCTCACCTTATGACCTATAACGAGCGCTTCAGCATCAACAATGAAACTATCTCTAATAAAGCATTCACCGAAATTGGCAATGAAGTTATTAACAAAGCAGAACTACTCGCCATTACCCCCAATTCATATGAGCTGCTCACGATGATGGCCCTGGTCTACTTTAAGGGACAAGGTGTCGATGTAGCTCTTATGGAAGTAGACAGGGGCGGCACCACCAACGCTACTGCCCTTTGCACACCAAAAGTTGCCGCTATAACTCGTATAACCTCAGAAAGTGGCAACAATGATGAATCCGAGACTTTGACAGCAACGATGCACGATATGCTTGGCATCGTAAAACCAGGAACCTACGTGGTTAGTGCTGATCAAAGCAAAATACAGTTACAAGCTATGCATGAGGTGGTAAAAGAAAAAGGTGGCATTTGGTGCATGCCAATTCGCAAGTTAGCCCCACTTGCGTACCCATTTGAACAACTTCATGGCCGCTGCGCAGCACTCGCAGAACGCATTGCTTACATTTATGTAAATAATATTCTTAACAAAGATACGGTAATTGGCACCGCTACACTACTCACAAAACAAAAAGGCCGTCGCGGTCGCCCTACCCTAGAAGCAAAACGACAATCAGAACTACATCCAAAAAAGACGCTCGAACAATTTTGGAAAGATGGCTATCTCACACTTCCTGGCCGCTTCCAACACCTTGATAAAGAAAAACCAAGCTTGCTCTTAGATTGCGCGAGCAACATTGACGCCTTCAAGAATCTTCTTCTGGGAATTAGATTATTACATTATCATCGTCCACTCAAAAGCTTAACGCTCGTTATTGGTTGTAATAATCCTGCAATGGATACACAAGAATTGCTCAAATTGTTACGCTACTTTTTTAAGAAAACATCAGGCAATGTTCTCTTGTGCCCCGTTGAATCAGTACCCGGACAAAATGGTGGCCAGCCATGGGATGTAGAAAAAGTAACGAACGATACCAAGAGCATGAAAATAAAAGCAAAAGCATGCAAGAGCTTTAAAGAAGCATTTGATATAGCACAAAAATCTGTTGATGAGCGCCATGGCCTTGTCGTTATTACCGGATCTGCGGCAATTGTTAGCGAATATTGGCGCTATAAAGGCGTTAAGAAAGTATGACCCTACTCATCTCGTTAAGCTTGGGTAGTGTAGCAGGAATTATATATGGGCTCTTCTTTGTCTATCATCAAAGAAGAGCCTTCGCTCTTTCTGATGATCACCACTCTGACCACAAACATCTTCTCGCAACAACTCTTTATTCTGTTGCACGCATAGCGATTCTTGGATTCTTTTTTTATCATATATTGCTATCATCTTCGATTAATTTTATACTGCTGATACTCTCATTTTTAGGGACCTTTTGGATCATTATCCTTACCAAAAAGGGCTAGCTTCATGGAAGGCTTAGATCTTTTTCACGTAGACCAATGGCAACCCCTTGCTTGGCTTGGCTATACTCATCAAATGCTATCAATCGACGCATCACCCGTTATCAATACGTGGATTTTACTCTTATTTTTCATCGTCATTTTTGCGCCCGTACGTTTTCTCCTCAAGAGCAGCCCAACAACGGCTTATCTGATAACAAATGGCGTAGAAACCTTTGTCACCATGTGCGAGCAAACCTTAGGATCTTTTTCATTCGGCCACTTTAGTTTTATTACGTCACTTTTTGTTTTTCTTTTGTTTGCAAACTGCATGGCAGTGATCCCCTATCTTGAAGAACCTACTGAAAATTTAAATACAACATTGGCCTTGGGTATTATCTCTTTTTGTTATATACAAATAAGCGCTATCAAAAAACATGGTTTGGGTGACTACATTAAAGAGTATTTTACTCCTTTCTTCATTATGTTTCCGCTCCATGTCGTCGGCAAATTAGCCACGATTGTCTCTATGTCATTCCGACTCTTTGGGAATATTTTTGGCGGCGCCACGATTTCAAGTATTTATTTTAGTGCGATCAAAGGATCATTTTTATTAGAAACGCTCGGACTTTTTTCTGGTATCAATATCGTCATTACTCTGTTTTTTGGCCTTTTTGAAGGTTTTTTACAAGCTTTTGTATTCACTATGCTTTCACTCACCTATCTTTCTATAGCGTTACAAACACACGAAAGTGACCAGGAGCATGTTGTATGAATAGCGCAACGGCCTTTTTACACCATACTATTGTTGCCCTCACCGTAGCCATTAATGCGATAAGTGTTGGGATTGGCGAAGGCATTGCAGGCAATGCTGCACTCAAAGCCCTCAATATACAACCAAGTGCTCGTACTGAAATAACAAGAATTGCTATTCTTGGTATGGCACTTATTGAAACGGCCGCGATTATGGGAATATCGATTGCTATTATTCTTTTGGTTAATACAGGCAAACAGCCAGATCTCTATTTTAGTCTCAGCGAACTTGGCATTGCTTTTGCCATATGTTTGCCAGGATTTTTTGTTGGGTTAGCATCCGCACTCCCTACACAAGCCGCCTGTTTAGCCGCTGCTCGCCAACCCTTTTTTGCTGAAAAAATTTTACGTTTCATGCTCATTGGCCAATCGCTCATACAAACATCAATCGTTTTTGGTTTTATTGTCGCCATGTTTATTAAAGCTCAAGCTGCCAACGTTACTACATTACCAGAAGCTTTACGTCTTATAGCAAGTGGCATGTGTGTAGGTCTTGGCACTATCGGTCCCGTGATTGGTATGGCCTCTTTTGCTCGTACCGCCTGCCAGGGCATCGGCATCAATCGCCATGCCTATAACCAATTACTTACCTTCACCTTCATAAGCGAAGCAATCATAGAAACACCCATTATTTTCTCTCTGGTGATTGCCATGCTTCTGCTCAGCTCCAACACGACAACAAGTGCCTATCCCTTACTTTCTGGCATTGCTATGATAAGTGCTGCACTTAGTATTGGTATAGGTACTCTTGGCCCCGGCATCGCTTCTGGCAACATCGCTTCCGCTGCATGCAACCAAATTGCACTCAACCCGAAACAGTATGGCATGCTCTCTCGTTTGAGTATGTTTGGACAAGGGTTAATTGATACATGCGCAATCTATGCATTACTTATTGCAATCATGCTCATTTTATGGGTTTAAACATAAGGAAATTTTATGGAAATAAAAGATACCATTCGCCAACAACCATCGGCACCATCACACGAAGACCTCCCACAACCTCACACTGGTCCTGGCATGTATCAAGATCTCTTGAGCGCTATCGGCAACACGCCGCTGGTGAAAGTATCTTGTGATAGCCCTGGATCATTGTATGCAAAGTTAGAATATCTTAATCCTGCTGGAAGCATCAAAGATCGCTCAGCGTTCTACATGATCGAACAAGCAGAAAAGAGCGGCCAACTCAAACCCGGCGGCACCATTATAGAGGCATCATCGGGTAATCAAGGTATCGCGATTGCTATGATTGGCGCGGTAAAAGGTTACAAAGTCATCATTACTGCAACCGCAAAAATTAGTGATGAAAAACTTAATACTATGCGTGCTTATGGAGCAGAAGTCATTATCTGTCCGCCAACTACCTTCATCGAAGATCCACAAAGCTATCATAGCCAGGCTGTAGCACTCCACAAAGCAACTCCTAATTCGTATATGCCCAACCAATACTTTAATAAAGTAAACGCCGACGGCCACCAATCACTCTTGGGGCCTGAATTATGGCGTCAAACACGCGGTAAGATAACTCATTTTTTTGCAGGAGCTGGCACCTGTGGCACCGTTACCGGGATTGGCCGCTATCTTAAAGAGCAAAATCCTAAGATTAAAATATTTGCTATGGATTCAGACGTTTCTTATCTCACTACTAAAGGCAATCCAAAGCCCTACAAACTTGAAGGTATGGGTATCGATTGGGATAACACCATCCTTGATATGACAGTGATTGACGAGATAATCCCGGTCAGTGATGCGAATGCCATCGCCATGCTCAAAACCCTGGCCACCAAGCATGGTTTATTAACAGGCCCAAGTAGTGGTGCGGTCGCCTATGCGGCTATGGAATATGCCAAGAAGTTGGGCAAAGACGACCTGGCAGTCATGGTATTTGGCGATTCTGGCCGCGCTTACCTTACCAAAGGGTTTTATGAGTAATCTACAGACCTTTTGACCCCCAAAAAATATTCAAGTAAGATAGTTAGAGCTTCAATGTTGAATACATACAGAAAGTAGTAACACAGTCGTGAATGATACATATAGAAAACTTTGCATATTTTGAACTGTCATGGTAGGGGGACAAATGAATCGTAGATTAATTATTGCCACATTGGTTGTTGGTATGGGGCTCTTGGGATCAGTTACTGCGTACGGCGCAGGTGCAGAGCCACCTCAACCACCAAAACCAGGACCTGTCGGATTATCATCTGCTTCTGAGGGGGTCCAACTCATAAAAAAATTAGCTACCCCAAGTTCCGTTGAGGAATTTGAATCCAGTAATCCCATTCCTCTCTGGCTTCTTGCCCTGCTGCCTAGGCCTGTTCGCGGTGCCATTGACATCACAAGCGGCGGGATAGATTCATTACGTAAAGAATCATCCCTCTTAAACTTTGTATATGATAATAAAGGCTGGCTTTTCAGCACCTTCTGTGCCGTCAAAGGTATTTCAGCCGCCTCACCTCGCCGTGTACGTAATGTACGTCTTATGGCCCATTCAGGTGCTACGGCTTCAGCTGTTACCCTCAGGGGACCTGGTGTTCTGGGCCTAACACGATCTGCGGGATGGTTTGCCACAAGTGCATTACCTTTACTGTGGCGTCTCTATAAATATCTTGATAAACGCTTTACTAAATTAGATAAAGCGGTCGCTCAAGTTGATGCGAACGTGACTGGTGCACGAGAAGATATTGCTGGTGTTAAAGACGATGTCGCTGATGTCGGAAGAAAAGTTGCTACTGTTCAAGAAGAAGCTCGCAAAGAATATGCAAAGGCGCAACAAGAACGCGAAAACGCAACAAAACATCGCCAAGCACTAGCACAACAAATAGAGGATCTTAGCAAAACAGCGTACGCAACCGAGCAACAAGGCAAATTACATTTTGATCAGCTGGAAGAATTGCGCAGACAACTTACAGAATCAGAAACTCGCATGAAACTAGCCGAAGATCGCGCTACAGCAGCCCAAAGTAAAGCGGAGCAAACTGCCAAAGAAAACCATGAGGTTATACTAAAGCGTATAGACGGCATGCACCTGGAAATAAATAAGAACGTGGTAATTCCTCTTCTTCTTATTGCTGGAGCATTAGGCGTGAGAGCACAGCAACCACCAACGTCTGCTCATCTTGCTGCACTACCTGGCCACCATAGGGCAGTATCGTACAGCGCATCTTCGTCATCACACCAACCAGCTCCCGGAGTGCACCATCACAGATCAGCATCTATGATGCCATTGCCATCAAGTTCATCATCTTCTTACTCTTCCTGGATGTCACCAGCCAAGAGATAAACTCATAAATACCGTTTAATAAGATCTAAAGAAATAGGTTCAGGACGAACACAGTAGGTTCCATTAACAATAGTGGAACCTACACACTTTTTAAGATCATGTTCATGGATGTAACGCACATCAGTCTCATACACCAACTCGTAGCCCCACTTTATCAGCATCTCTATTACTCGTGTAATATGAGCGCCACCGGCAAATGCAACTACCGTTGTATGATCACCGGCATTCAGAGCTGCATGCACCATACGTGCATCAATTAAGCCACTATCAAAAGTAAGTAGCTCTTTAACAAAGTCCAAACGGTTGGGCTGTTTTGAATGTTGCTCAACATAATCTGCCACACTCAACTGCGCCTGAAGGCTGCGTTGCCAACTGCGCAATCTGTTCCTCACCGAACGTATAACTGCCGCATAGCGTGCTTGAAGCATAGAACCATCTTTATATCCCTGTATTTCGGTAATCACTTTCTCCACCTCGCATGCCAACGCCTTTACTAAAGTTGCCTTTACTGAGGCACATGTATGGGGATTTACCTGCGGATTATTTAAAAGTGGCCCCAAAGCGCATACACGACAATAGCGATGTTCGGCATTTACTACCGTAAAACCTCGTGCACAGCACTTCTGAGCAAGGCCACCAAGAATGCCGCCCCGAGAATTTATAAGGAAATTTCCACAGTAACTGCGTTCCCCATTATCTTTACAACTTAAATCTTCAATAATAATTTTAACTTTTTTGGGGTCTGCATCGCCCAGGAGATTATTAATTGCTGCTAACTGCGCTGCAGTCACCCGATGTTGTTTATCATGATAATCACTACAACCAACAAAATAGATGTATCTCTTGTTTTGCTTATCCCACAAACGCACGATTTTGAGCTCATAAATAAAGGCTTGGGTTAGTGATGTTGTAATAAGCCCAAAGGCTAGGAATAATTTTTTCATAATATCCTCGTAACTTCAGCCTATCAAGACCCAATTCAGCCAGTCAATCAACGAGGAACTATCGCAACAAAACAGCCACTTTTACAATTTACAGAAAGACCACAACATCTTAATAAAAAAAGATTCCCCAAGCCACATGATATTGGCTTGGGGAATCTACCTAATTTTAACCTTGAAAGTGCCCAGCACTTTCAATTTTTTAATGAGTAAAAGTCTGTTTTCCCTGCATATTTACGCGACGGCGGCGATGATCGCTGAATACAAAGAGAAGGTAGCCCACCGCAAAAAGCACAAATAACGGTAATGCATTCATTGCCCTGTCGCCCCAACTGTTTCCTAGCTGATAGATACTGTAAAGGGTCAATCCTATGGTCGCCACAATGGCCACGAGAGTTAACGGCATCATGCGCATCATACCACGACGGCGCTGTACAACAGCCAACGAAATGAAGGGCAATAAGAATGCTGATAAGATACCAACGTTACACAAATTACCAACCTGATTAATGTCAGAAATGAGGGTAACCAAAATCATAGCAATCGTACCTTGTACAAGAGCTGCCACCCATGGGCGCCCGTTACGATTAAGTTTGGTAATCCAAGAAGATTGCCAAAATAACCCCTCCTGTGCCATCGATTCCATCATCATAAGATTGGCGTTTAAAACACCGTTCCCTGCGGCAAAGATCGTCAGTACTGAAGCTATAGGAATTAAAAGTATCAAGACTGGTTTAAGGAATGCCAAACTTGCAGGTAAGAACTGGGCAAAAGCTGGCGCACCAAATGATGCTAGTTGACTCGAGCCCATAACCGCAAGAACTGCAAAGTGGAATAAGGTATATAAGAGCGTCGTAGCCAAAAAGCCAAATATAGCCGCACGGGGCGCATTACGTTCACTGTTTTCGATAAGATGAGCCAACGAGCTACAATATTCAAAGCCAAAAAAGCCGAATATCGCAAAAGGCAACGCGTACGGTAATGCTTGCAGTTCAACTGACGAGACCGCAAACGATGTATCTACAACAAAAGGCAACAACAAAATGGCGATAACGAGCGGTAAAATTTTGGTGATGGTTAAAGAATTAAGAAGCCTACTGAAGAATTTGAAGCTCATGAGATTGAGCCCCATAAATATCAGGACAAAAACGAGATTAAAAATGAATGAATGGTCTAAAAACCAGTTAGATCCCATAACCCCTATAAGTGTCCTTCTGAGTGCCATAACCTCCACGGCCACGGTAAATGTATAGCCGATCGTATACATTAGGCCGCTTATATAACCAGCCGTAAGGTTTAATCCCTCCTTACCGTAGACATAAAAACCTCCCCCGGTCGGGAACATACGACTTAACTGGGCGGTACATAATACCATAGGAAGAAAGATCAATGCTGCCAGTGGCCAAGCCAAGAAGCTTGCATTACCTGCAGTTGCTGCGATTAAAGCTGGCCCTATTAAGATACCAGACCCAATCATAATATTCATGTTGAGTAAGGTAGCTGTCGTGAGGGATATTTTGTGTTCTTTCATAAAGAACCCTAAGGATAAAAAGGATTAGGAAAATGACCCGTTCAGCATAACCAAAATTCCACAAAGTTCAATTTACGAAAAATTGGGCCAAAAAATAACCCCCATCCAGACAGAACGTCACGGATAGGGGAAATGGAGGTTATCGTATATAAGAAATTATATAAATTTCACTTATCAATGGTACAAGAATCCCATTTAAAAATCAAATTTTTTATTTAAAAAGCTGATCAAGCTGCTCACGTAATTTTTTCTTATCCACTTTACCCGTAGCCATCGTGGCCAATGGATCGACTGTACAGAAGAAATCCCTCGGCACTTTATAGGTAGCCAAGCTTTTTAAGCATAATTCGCGCAGCTCCTTTTCAATATTTTTTTGCTCGTGCTTAAGTTGCACAAAGGCAACTGGCACCTCACCCGTCTGGCCATCAGCTCGACCAATGACACCAACGCGTAGCACATTAGGATGGGTTAAAATGGCATTTTCAACCTCGGGTGGGTAAATAATAAAGCCTTTATGCTTGATGATATCTTTACTACGCCCACTCATGACCAGCTTCCCCATAGGATCGCACACAAAAAGGTCGCCGGTTCGCAACCATCCATCTTTAAGTACCGCCTCGGTCATTTGAGGATCATTGTAGTAGCCTATCATGATATTATCGCCCTTAATCCACAATTCGCCCACGTGCCCCGGCGCAACATCCTTACCATCCGTATCCTTGAGTGCCCATGTGATCCCAACAAGCGGCTTGCCTACTGAGCTGGTAGTAACCGTTTCATCATCAAGGGACCCCGCCACCAATGGCGATGCTTCAGTCAATCCATAGCCACTACAGATTTTGCGGCCATAGATAAGCTCAAAGGCAGCCCGAATCTTATCTGGCAAAGCATCCCCGCCAGAGACAAAGCAACGTACGTAGTCAAACTGAGCCGTCTTGAGTAAGGCAAGAAACCCATACAGCGCCGGAACTCCCAAAAAACAGGTAGGTTTTTGTTCCAGCCCCTCTACAATAGCTCGTCGCTCTATTTTTCGGACAAGAATAACGGTACTCCCTATAAAAAAGGGTGTCCAAATACAACTATTTTGGGCAAAGCTATGGAATAGTGGTAATACGCCAAACAACTTATCCTTGGGACATAGCCTAAAGCGAGTCACCCCTTGCATGACATTAACCAAGGCATTACGAGAACTCAACATGACCCCTTTGGGAAATCCCGTTGTTCCTGATGTATACAGTAACGCTACCATCTCATCTGGCTCTAGGGTTGTAATGGTATATGCATCAATCTCATCCTGTGAGGCATCCTCAGCCATGTCAGACGCCATAAGACACGGTGGCGTCCCGCCTTCTATTTTTTCTAATAAGGGTATAAAATCTTGCGAGGTAATAATGAGTGCCGGTTTGGCATCATTGAGAATATGAGCTAACTCCCGCTCTTTTAAAAATATATTTAGAGGAACAACCACAGCGCCTGTTTGAATAATGGCAAAATAGCCAACATAAAATTCTGGGGAGTTTTCAAGCAAAAGGATAACGCGATCTCGTGCCTTTACCCCTTTTTTACGTAGCACATTACTTACGGCGATTGCACGACTATAAAGTTGCCGATAATGAATATGTTTACCCTCAAAGATTAATGCTGTGTGGTTAGGCAGTTTTTGAGCGGCGCGGGCAAGTAAAAGCCCTAAATAGATAAGGTCACCCCCCTGCAAAGTGGAGCTATAAAGTTCATCAAATTGTTCTTTTTCTGTTTTTTTATGTGTGAAAAACACGTTTTTCTACCTACTTTTTAACTTCAAGACATCAATCAACTCGTCGTGTATACTACTTACCCAACTCACTACGTGTCGTTGGGGACCTAAAAATCTAGGGCAAAAGGACACACATGAACCATATACTTAAGTTGGAGACATTATGAAAACCCTAAAACGTGGTGTACTTATTTCTGTTGAAGGCATCGATGGTTCAGGTAAAAGCACCTTGCTAGCAAATGTAGCACAGAGACTTACCTCTTTGCAATTTCCTATCATTGTTACCAAGGAACCAGGAGGAACACCGCTTGGCAAACATTTACGTTCGTTATTACAAGAACGTAGCGTACCGGTTAGTTCAAAAGCTGAATATCTTTTATTTGCTGCCGATCGAGCCCAACATTTTAACGATCTTATTATCCCAGCTCTACGCGATAACGCAATTGTCATTTCCGATCGTATGGCAGATTCATCGTTGGTATATCAAGGATATGGACGCGGCCTTAACATGCATATGCTCGAAACCACAAACCACTGGGCCATGGATGGCATAACTCCCGACATTACCCTCTATGTACGCATTCCCCCCTCTGTTGCCTATGATCGTTTTAAACAGCGCAAAAAACTTACTACGTTTGAACAAGAAAAAGAAGATTTTTTTAACAAGTTGGTCGCTGGATTTGATACTCTTTTTAGTAAACGCACGAATGTTATCCACCTCGATGGCCAAAATTCACCAGAACTCCTGACACAACAAGCTACAGATCAGCTTATAGAATGGATTAGTACCCATGCAAGCAACTAATAGGCACCACAGCCAATCACCGCCTCATATCCCAGCAGCTCAACTCTGGGTAGGTTCACCATCAACAGTCGCTGATCAGGTACTCGACTATCTCCAACGAATTCTATGCCCTCATCATGGATGCCACGTATGTCACACCTGTCATGCCTTGCGCAACCAGCAATATTACGCCACTACATGGCTCATGCCAGAAAAGCAGTACACGCTTGAGTCTCTTGAGCATATCGGCAAAATCATGGCCTTTGCCGTAGACAAGGGAACATGCCATTTTTTCATTATTCAAAAAGCTGATGCTCTTACGCCCACATGCGCAAACAGCCTTCTTAAATCTATGGAAGAACCATCGCCAGGTTACCACTTTATACTGCTTACCGAACGCCCGCAGGATCTGTTACCCACTATTCGCTCCCGGTGTGTAGAAAATCGCCTTGAAAATAACCATGATAGCGATCACCACCATCCTTTGTTTACTTTTTTTTCTACGATGCAACCGACAAGCCCTCTTGCCTTTTTAAAAGAGCTTGAACAATCGAAAATACATGAACGCGAGAGCCTTGAACTTCTTGATCGTATTTTTAAACATTGGGTAGCTGTCCAACATCAAGCTCATCATAGTAAGAATGCATCCGATATAAAGTATGCCCAACAGGCTATTGCCCTCGTTAAAAAAGCTATCCTTATGCCGCCTATGCCTGGTAGTAGCGCACTTTTATGGAAGGATCTTTTTTTAAGTTTTAATGGTATACATACTCCTGGTTGATAACGTATGGTAGTAACTATGGCACAACCTATAAAAAATCTTCTTACAACCTTAATAAAGCCTAAACATAGTTGGCATATACAACTGCTGAGTTCCTGGGATAGTACGCTCGGGAAACTGAGTAGCAAGGTACGTCTTGAAAAAATAGATGACGATACCCTTGTGCTTGGTGTCTACGATAGCTGTTGGATGCAAGAACTTTACCTTATGACTCCCATGCTCATAGCCACCATTAATAAAAAGCTAGACCAGCCCTATATAAAACATTTACGCTTTAAGAGAGTTGTAGCCCGCAAACATACTCCTCAACCTGTGGTTCTTACACTGCCACCTAATCACCAAGAAGTTACCCTAAAACCTACGGAATACGCAGCATTAGAAAAGATAAAAGATCCACAATTAAGTATGGCACTGCAACAATTTCTTATTCGTTGTATAAGGAGAAAAAATGATTGCACAAGTAGCTAGAGTAATCCTTCTGGCAACCATACAGATCGGCAGCCTTACCGCTAACAATTTTTATACTTATTTTTGTGCCAATTATGCCGAATGTAAGGGCAACTACAGCAACACCCAAAGATTATACAATCAGATGCTCAAAGATAATCCCTCGATATACGTCTATAAAGGATATATTCCTTTTCTTTTTGGGATTAACGACCATAAAGCTATTGTAAACCTTATCCCTACACTTGATACTACCTTTACCAGCGATCCTGATATACAACAGCTCTTTGCTCTATCACTTGAAAAATTAGGTAATCAGCAAGAATCTGATGCCCGCTTTATTGTGCTCAATAATCAATTTAAAGATAATCAGGTAATTGCCTTCAAAACGGCCACTATATTTTTACAACGTAAAGAGAATGAAAACGCGCTGGCTACCATTGATAATTTTCTTAATAGTTCCCCTAAAAAATCGAATAACTTCATTTTTTACTTTTTGAAGGCACAGATTTATGTACAGCTTAATAATCTTGAAAAAGCTCTCGATAGTATCACAACGTGTTTAAAGTTGCATCCTCAATTTGATAAGGGGTGGCTCTTGTTCGCATTGCTCAATGAGCAGGCGGGCAAATTGACCGATGCCGTACAAGGATATTCTACCTTCCTTGAATTAGCAGGTGATAATAAAGAAGTCGCGCAACGCCTTATACAGTTGAAGATGAAGCTCTAATGAGTACACTCGCCTTTGTTGCCGGTAAGTCGGGTGGCCACATTCTACCAGCCCTCACGTTAGCTCAACGCCATAAACAACTTTTTCCTGAAGGCACCATACTATTCTTTTCGACAAGTTCCCTATTAGACAAGCAGTTGCTGACGACGAACAAAAATATAGATATCCATATTCCCTTGCCCCTAGAAAATGTTCCTTACAACAAAATAGTTCACCTACCACGTTTTATATGGCATGGACTGCAATCATTTTTCACAAGTTTAAAGCAGTTATACCGCCACAAGCCATCGAGGGTAATCAGCATGGGTGGCTACATATCTATTCCCGTCTGTCTTGCTGCGTATATTTTACGCATTCCTAGAGAACTGTACGAACTTAATGCTGTACCCGGGAAAGCTACACGAGTGTTAGCTCCTTTCGCAACAACAATTACGCTCTGCTTTAAACAAGCTACTCATTACTTTAATCCTAAAAAAATAGCTATCCGCCCTTATCCTTTGCGTTTT
Organism: uncultured bacterium; assembly: GCA_963738145.1. Lineage (GTDB taxonomy): Bacteria > Babelota > Babeliae > Babelales > Vermiphilaceae > CAVTVH01. Next base: position 770,519 of record CAVTVH010000001.1, on the reverse strand, counting down.
ACTGCAATCGATAAAGCTATCACACGTGGTGCTGCATTGGCAGCTCTTGGCTTATCACCCGATAAAAAAACGCTCCTGATTATAGGAGGTTCCCAAGGATCATTATTTCTTAATAACATGATTAAGGAATATGTAGAAAAAGGAATAGATAAAGACAAGCTCCAAATCATCCATCAAACAGGTGATCATGGCAATATCGATTGGCAAAGATTTTATACCATTCACAATCTACCCGCTCTTGTATTCGGCTATCGCGATGATATGTACCATTGTTACCGTGCAGCCGATATTATTATCTGTCGAGCTGGCGCAGGAACTTTGTGGGAAATTGTCTTTTTTGGCACACCTGCTCTTACCATTCCCCTTGCAACCTCTACCACGGACCATCAACTAGATAATGCGCGTGCTATTGCAGACCTTTATCCGCATCAATTTAAAGTTTTCACACAAGACCAGATCACCCACAATCCCAAGATTTGGCAAGAACACCTACCCTAACTTGGTAGTTGTGATAGATTATCATCTATAAGCAGCAACCACTTCATTTAAGCCACGAAGGAATCACCTTTGAAGCTCTCACCAGTTGGTATAGCCATAAGTTTATTACTATCCTGCAACCAGGCACATTCCACCATATTCGAAGAACAAAACTTTCCTCTCTTTAAAGTCTACGACCACACATTGCAGGTTCCTGACGATTTGAGCGAATGGCCACCGCTTTTACGCGCAACGTTCAATAACGACCTTCGCATGGTCCAAAAGTTATTAGAGCAAATGGGCGTTAATCAGCATGATGATGCAGGGACAACTGCCCTTATGATCGCTGCTCATAAAGGCTATGATGCTATCACCACTATGCTCCTCCGTTATGGCGCAGATGTGAATGCACGAGATATATACGACTGCTCAGCACTCTTTTGGGCAGCCCAATCTGGTTCTTATGAAAGTCTGGTATCTCTGCTACGCGCGGGGGCACTCGTTGATAAAGCAACCATCTATGGTGTTACGCCGCTTATGGCGGCAGCCTATCAGGGCCATACCACAATTCTACGAGAACTTATTGATCAGGGCGCAAGTTTAGTAATTGCTGATGCTTCAGGACAAACAGCCCTGTTATATGCAACGCACATAAATAAAAACTTTACAAGTCTATCGCTCCTTTTAAAAAATGGTGCGGCTCTTGCCCAAGCAAATAGATGGGGGACAACGGCATTAATGCTTGCTGTACATAACGATTGCTTTGATCATGTAGAACTCCTTCTTGACCATGATGCGCTCGTTAATGTTGCCCATGTATCCTCAAAAACACCTCTGATATATGCCATAGAAAAAGAGTCAGAAGATTTGGTAAGACTACTTATTGAACATGGCGCGATGGTCAACCAGGCAACTGAGGATATGAAAACACCTCTTATGTATGCTGCTAGCCTACTGATGCCCGAAATTATGGTGCTCCTTCTGGAAGCAGGTGCCTCTATTAATGCTCGATGCTCCAAGGGAAAAACAGCTCTTTCCTACGCGCTTACTGCACCAGCCCATACGCAAGATGTAAACTTTAAAGAATATTTTAACCATCCTCTCGCAACTTTTAAAGTAGCTTTCGCTCATAGAAAAAATGAGTCTAACCGCATCTGGCAAGAACAAGGATCTATTACGTATAAAAAAGATAGTTCCCTCACGTTACCACACCATTGGACAATGAGTGGTGAACAACAGTATGATGCGATACAACTTCTGATAAATTCTGGCGCCGATCTAGATCAACCATCAGATAACGGAAACACTCCCTTGCTCGATGCACTTGCACACCAGGCAGATGATGCGGTTCGTTTGTTATTAAAAGCTGGTGCTAATCCATCACTATCAAACAACGATGGTATCACACCACTCATCTACGCCGCATCTCATCATCAACTGGAAATGGCACAAGAACTTATTCATTATGGTGCTCGTTTGGAAGAAAATAGTGACGCAGAGGCAACACCTTTGATGCTTGCTTGTATCAACGGCGATAGTTCTTTGGCACAGTTTCTTATCACCGCCGGCGCCAATATAGAAGCCCATGGCCACGGCTACACCCCACTCCTTTTTGCAATCTATAAAAACCATGAAGATATCGTAGCGCTTTTATTACAAGCAGGAGCTAACAGCAATGTACACGACGCATCAGGCAATTGTGCGCTCATATACGCTCTTCAAACTGGTAACATCACCCTGTTTAATATGCTTCTTGCCCACGGCGCTCACCTTAATTCTAGCAATGAACACGGCCTATCACCTCTTATGGTCGCTGCAAGCAAAGGGATGGTTAACTTTATAGATAGTTGTTTAGAACATAAGGCACCAGTTAATCAAGGTGATCCTCATCAAAGAACAGCCCTGATGCACGCAGTGCTCCATGGCCATGCAGCTATTGTAGAAAAATTAATCCGTGCCGGCGCTGACATTCACCTACCAGACAATCAAGGATGGACACCATTATGGCATGCTCTTGTACATAAAGATGCTGCTGTCACAAATCTGCTTATTAAACACGGCACTAACCAGGAATTATTGTTGGCTGCAAAATATGGCAGCTTTGAACTAGTCAAACTCCTGTGCAACTATTATCCGTACTACAATAGTGTTGATACATCGGGACGCAATGCTCTTTGGTTAGCTGCGGCACATACTAATAATGGAGGACTCATCAAGTTCCTAGCACAGCGTGGCATCTCCCCATATCTTGCCGATAAGGATGGCATAACACCGTTACGCACAGCAGCACTTGCCAACCACAAAGAGAGCATAGAGGCATTGGTAGATCCAAAAACAACACGAGTGAGGATCAACAAGAAAAATCCTCTCGATCCTCATGGATGGACATTGCTCACGCATGCCGCTTACAGAGGCAAAACACGCGCGCTCCACAAAGCGATTAAAAAAGGACTACCTATTAATATGATAGATAAAGCTGGTTTTACGCCCCTTATATGGGCAATACTCGGCGGCAACAATCAAGCGACCATTATGCTTATACATCACGGTGCGCACGTTAATTTTAAAGATTTTGCTGGCAACACGCCTTTAAGTTTGGCACGGCTGTGGAATAAGAGTGACATGGTAGAGATTTTAAAGCGGCATGGGGCATTACACTAACACCGCTATCGCTCGCAGATCCTGGGAATCGGCAACCTCGATTCCCGTATACCGATCAACATAGATTTCTTTGAGCCCACTATCATAATTAAAGTTTTTACGCTTCAACATATGCGATCGATTTAATTCCATCCATATAGGAAACGCGGTACGTAGAGGAAAAACATTTTTACCCATTGAACTATTATCGTCATAACCAATATAAACCGACGTGGTCAATTCTGGTGTTGAACCAGTAAACCAACAGGTACGTGAATCGTTGGTTGTGCCCGTTTTACTCATAGTTGCACCATCAATCCATGCTTGCGGCGCCAAAGAGCGCACACGCTGCAAACTCAACTCCAATGCTTTTACCAGTTGGCTATTCACTTTAGAATCCACAATACGCTCTTGATGGCAACTTCGTTTCCATATTTTTTTACCCCATCGATCTTTTACCCACGCAATAAGATGCGGCTCTACATAGACACCATCATTAGCAAATATATTAAACATTCCTACCACTTCTCGTACCGTTGCATCAACACAGCCAAGTGCCAATGAAGGATATGGTGTAAAGGGCCCCTGCAAGTGACATTTTTTTGCCAATCCAATAATTGGATCGGCGCCAACTTCAAGCAAGGTTTTTATAGAAATAATGTTATTCGATGTCGTCAACGCCCATGCAAGCGTCATTGGCCCATCAAATGCTAGGAAGGTATTATTAGGACGCCATATTTTGGCATGCTGTTTAATTTCAAGAGGCTCATCTACAGCCACATCTGCAAAGGTTTTTCCCGCCTGTAAAGCTGCCATATAGACCAGTGGTTTAAAGGTAGAGCCCATTTGGCGTCGCGCTTGTAACGCTCTATTAAATTTCGATGTCGTAAAAGAATAGCCACCTACTAAAACTTTGATCTCTCCTGTGGCAACTTCAAGAGTCATCACAGCTCCATCTGCTTTAGGATGATGATGTTGACGCAATAACGTAATCTGTTTGGTAAATGCTTGCTGTGCCTTGTGTTGTAAGCCGCGATTGAGCGTGGTTTGTATCGTAAGGCCACCCGTATACAAAAGATTTTTACCAACAACTTCTTCAAGGAAAATACGCACGGTTTCTTTTACATGAGGGGCTATTGCAGAGGTCTCTTGCTCTTTAATGGTTACCGGCAGTGCATATGCACGATCATATTCATAGGGGGAGATAAAATCGAGTTTGCGCATTTGTTGCAAAATAATATTACGCCTTTTTTGTGCTGAAAGAGGATTCACCAGCGGACAATATCTACTTGGTGAACGCATAATGGCTGCTAAAACAGCGGCTTCATCTATAGATATTTTAGCAGCTTGCTTGCCCCAAAAACGTTGGCTTGCTGCTTCCACGCCATAAATACCACACCCAAAGCAGACATTGTTTAAATAGGTTTCAAGAATTTGTTCTTTGGTGAACTGAAATTCAATGAGTAATGCTACACATTGTTCTTTAATTTTTCGCTCAAAGGTCTTTTTGGCATCAAAATATAGAAGCCGTACTAATTGCTGCGTAATTGTAGAGGCCCCTTGCACTTTGCGGCCGTGGTAAAGATTTATCAGCGTAGAGCGTATAATACCCTTCCATGAAATACCTGCATGCTCAAAAAATTTCCAATCTTCGGCTGCCACGAAGGCATTAATAAGGTGCTGCGGCATCTCATGCAGTTTTATCGGATCACGTCGATCGAGTTGAAACCGGGCCCATTCGTTACCTTCATCGTCCAACAGAATAGAGGGCTGACTTACATAATAGTGGTTTTCTAGGATGGAAAAATCGATGCATTTATGGTGAACAATGTAACTGAAGGCGCCCAGACATACTGCTGCTCCAACTATGAGACTTATACAAAGGTATCGTATGAGAGCGTTCATGGATAATCCGTAGGAAAATGGGTTTATGAAGGGTATAGAAAGTGATTTTTAGTATACCTGGCATGAACATAACAGTCACGTTATAACCCAGTACCTCAAATGCCTTAAAATCCTACCCCTTGAATATGGATTTTTACCGCTAAACTATTGATCTTTTCGAGCTTTTTTCTTTAGACTGAAAATATAGGAAAAAACTAACCCTAAAAAAGGATAATCACATGAAGATTATTAAACTATTTTTACCTCTACTTTTGATTGCCTCTGGATTGGCACAGGCTGCTGGCAGTAGTTCGAGCTCGTCTAGCGGTAGCTCATCATCGAGCGCTATTTCACCAGAGCTTTTAGAGTACTTGAACCCAAGTGAGATGGGTGGCAGGGAGATTCCCCACGTCTCAAGGCTTGATAAAAAACAATATCTTCTTATAAAAGAAGCAAAAGAATTATTAAGCAAGCAATTTGCCGCATTATTAAAAGAATATCACCAAGAACTTAAAAGGTTACATGCCATATATGATGCAGCTAAAAAAGATCAATTCGCTCTCGTAGAACAAGCAAGGGCTGCGCAAGGCACACCAGAAGAAACAGCAGCAAAGAATGCTGAAATTGCTGGTGAAAAAATAGTAGATGAAGCTGGTAGAGCCGCAGGGGATTACACTGAAGCTTTCTATAAGGCACATCCCTACATAAAAAGAATAGAGTGGTTATCGTCACCGTTGGGGATGATAAAAGGATACTACCACAAGACGCCACAAGAACTCGGATGGGAATAGGCTACTACGCACATCAAGCATCACACACTAACACGTAGACAAAAAACAGAAGGAGCTTTAGCAAATAAAGCTCCTTTTTTATTGAACCTAAAAATGACACTTTTACCGCTAAACTATTGATCTTTTCGAGCTTTTTTCTTTAGACTGAAAATATAGGAAAAAACTAACCCTAAAAAAGGATAATCACATGAAGATTATTAAACTATTTTTACCTCTACTTTTGATTGCCTCTGGATTAGCACAGGCTGCTGCCAGCAGCAGCAGCAGTAGCAGTAGTTCGAGCTCATCGTCTTCTTCATCTAGTTATCTTTCTCCAGAGCTTTTAGATTATATGGACCCAGCCGGTAGGGCTGTTCCCCCATCCTGGGTTCTTGATAAAAAAGAATATGGTCTCATAAAACAAGCGATTGAGTTATTAAGCGAGCAGCATGCCGCAGAATTAAAAAAATATGAACAAGAGCGAAACAGATTAAATGCTCTAGCGGAAAAAGCTCAAGAGGATCTCAACGCTCTCACGCAACAAGCACACGATGCATGGAATACATCGGAACAAATAGCAGCAAAAAGTGCTGAAGCTACTGGCGCAACACTATGGCGTGCAGCAGCTAAGAATCTAGAGATGTATGATGAAGACTCTTTCAAGGCAAATCCCTACCTAGCACGGATATCACAACTAAAAGGTCGATTACTCATGTTAGGCGATCTCCCAAAAACACGTGGATGGGAATAGACCATTACGCGTATCAAATTGCATACAAAAAACAGAAGGAGCTTTAGCAAATAAAGCTCCTTTTTTATTGAACCTAAAAAACCACTTTTCCCGCTAAACTATTGATCTTTTCGAGCTTTTTTCTTTAGACTTAAAGTAGAGAAATTTAACCTGAAAAGGGGAGCCCATATGAAAATTTTACGCTATTTGCTTGTGGGGATGCTCTTCACATGCACGTATCAAATGCATGCATTTATTATAAAAAATGAGAGTGATAATGACTACCGGATAGGAGTAGAAGGCCCCGGCTTTTCCTATAATCTTAGCTCTGATATTGGCCTTCTGAAACCAAAAGCATCTCTGGAGGTAACCCTGAAATATCTGGAATCATCCATCAAAAAATATACGACCTTACCCCCTATGAAATTTGTGGGTTACATGACTGGGTATATATCTGAAGATGTACCTGGTGGAGGTGTGGTCTTCGAATTCACTACCCCTGCGTTAACACCAGAACAATTTGACTCACCATACATAATTTTTACTGTTAATTCGGATTATGAAGTTACACCGTCGTCCGCACCATCGTCATCTTCTAGTTCATCATCGTCATTTTCAAGCAGTTCAAGTTCATCTTCATCATCTTCTTCTTATTCGCTTCCCGCACCTCCTGGTGGACTAAAGATAAAGACACTTGATGAGCGGGTGACTACTATGGAAGATGACATCGCGCAGATAAAGGCAGCACTTAAAAAAATAGCCCCCGATGCATTGTAATTAAGGAAATAGTATGAAGTTTATCAAGTTACTCTTACCTCTATTTGTGATTGCATCTGGATTGGCGCACGCGGCCGCCAGCAGCAGCTCGTCGTCGTCTTCATCTAGCTCATCATCTTCTTCTAGTAGCAGTAGTAGTTCATCATCCCTACCACCTGATGAGCTACCACCTCATATTGAAGCTCTTTTGTCTGCAGATCTTTCTACTATTTCAAGAGAAGATTATACTACGTTAAAAAAATATATCGCCGCTTTTAAAGAGGCGCATGGATCAGAATGGGAAGAATATCAACGAGAAGGCAAGGAGCTGAGAGATAGACTCCAACTATTTTACAAGGATGTTCAAGGACTACAACGCCTAATACTGCCAGCACGAGGAACCCCGCAAGAAGACGGCATAATCAAAGCCTCCAGAGATGCTAGAGCGTCATGGACTGCTGCACGCGATGCGTCGCGTGAATATGAAGAAGAAGCAGGGAAAAAATATCCTTCTCTATGGACGCTTGATAGGCTAGAGGAGCGAGGGAAGTTTATAGAATCGGTCTTTCCTGACTGGAAAAATAACTAAAAATAGTACCTTGACCTTGCACTAACAAGTAGACAAAAGGCAGAAGGAGCTTTATAACAATAGAGTTCCTTCTTTTATGCACAAAAAACAACATCATTATTTAGGTTGGCCCTATGCACACGCGTAGCCTTGCTCTGATGAGCTACTTGTATATCCCGTTATTGCTATGTCTTGATATATGCAGTTTTGCCTTTTTTGAGCAACCGTTCGTAAGCAGTTTACTATGTCTTTACATCGTTCGATCCTTACAAGCACCATCTGTTCTTTATCTTATCTTCATCTGGCTCGGCCTTCTTTTTGAATCCTTTTTGCAGTACGGCCGCTTTGCACCCACTCTTATGTATTTGATTCCCATTACCATCATAGCTCTGTGCATACGCCATTTTTTCTATGCTAAACCATCACATAACTATCTGCTTTTAGCTCTTTGCTTGATTATGCAATCGGCCATTATAGAGCCGTACTTATTTCATGCAGGGGCATCTTTATCCTACATCGTGCTCAAAATAGCGATTAATACAGGGCTCATGTTCCTTATTTTATAACCCTGCTTAACCTGGAAAATTTAAAAAAAAGGCCATTAGCTCCCCACTAAAATACGTGCTATTCTAGAGCTTGTTGAAATACAAGTATTGGCAAACTAGGCAATCGCTGTTGTAGCTATAATGGCTGCGATAGAGGAAAGTCCGGACTCCTAACAAACAAGATACCTTGGAAGATACCCTAATGGGTAGGCAATCAAGGAAGGCGTAAGCCTATGGATAGTGCCACAGAAAATAACCGCCAAAATCTATCATGGTTTTGGTAAGGGTGAAAACGTGTGGTAAGAGCGCACGACGCCTTTGCAGTAACGCAGGGCGGGGGTAAACCCTATCTGGAGCAAGACAAAGCAGTACGTTCGGTTGTTTGTTCCGATTTAAACGTGCGGGTATGTTGCATAGATACATGGTTGCCACTTTAATGAATAATTAAAGACAGAATCCGGCTTATTGAATGCCAATATTTAACCCCGCCCTACGCTTTCAGCTTCGGGCGGGATCCCAAATTTGGCTTAGTTAAAATGGGAATTATGCTCAAACAATCATTACCTTCCTTAACCACACTCCTCTGGCTCCTGCCCTTTGCGGGTTTCATGGTAGGCTACGCCACTATGTCTTATTTCTTCAGCATAGAATCAATCAATACACCATCAGTCATTGGATTAAAACTTACTGATGCCTTTGAGCACCTTTCAGCACATAACCTTAATCCTCGACTGATCGCAAAAAAAGAAATCGCCGATATGGATGAAGGCGTTGTACTGCATCAAAATCCTCAGCCAACAACTAAGATAAAATCAAACCAATCAGTATTTCTTGTCGTTTCAACTAAACCGGCGCAAGCGCAAGCTCCCCAGCTTGCTAACGCCCCAATCACTGATAGTGCCCGAAAAATACAAGACGAGAACTTACGGCTTAAGCAATACATGATCGATGGATCCTACCCAAAGGGATTTTGCATAGGCCAATCTCCACAACCGGGCCAGCCATTACTAGAAAAAAAAATGATCGTCTATGTGTGCTCTGGCGAATCCAAGCCAGTGTTAATGCCCAACTTTAAAGGTAAAACCATAGATGAAGTTGTAGATTTTTTAAACACCTACACCATAACCCCTACAATTATGCACACTCAGATGGAAAAACAAGGACATAGATGCGATGCAACATGCATTGTACACGATCAACGCCCACTAGCAGGCACGTTGATCACTATCGATGGATCAAAAAAACCTACCGTACAATTGCATGTGCAATAAACCAAAGAAATTTTCTATGCTTCTCAACCACCTTCACCGCTGTCTCCATCTTTTGTTTATACTATGCCTACTCGTATTACCACTTCCCGTTCTTATAAGCTATTGTGATGTGATTAGTGAATCCATCCCTCAAATTACACCTTCCGCTTATCCTACATTTGCCTCATGGCAAGCAGCTGTTCAGCAACTTCCTCTTGGCGTAAAAAATGGCACTATCACACTCCGTGGCACCAACTATGAAGGCATACAAAGTCCCGCACTTCTCACGGAACAAGAGTTTAATCGGGCCCTCGATCAGTTTAATGCTCAAGCTCAAGCAAACTTGCGTGACTCAACCGCTTGGCTTGATGGCAAAATTATGGCGCCAGGAACTGTGTATATGCAAAAACACCATTTTGCTGTTGGCAACAAGCCAATCCCTCTGGGCGATTTGCATGGCGATGTTCATGGCATTGTCGCATCATTAGCGCCTTACATAGATCCAACAAGCTTTGCTTTTAAAGACAACAACACCTATTTAGTCTGTCATGGCGATTATGTAGATCGCGGCATTTACGGCTACGAATCAATTTATAGCTTGCTGCGCATAAAAAACGCAAATCCTGATCGAGTTTTTTTAATTCGTGGCAATCATGAAGATAAAGATGTGTGCCATCGCTATGGTTTTACGCAAGAACTCGCTCATAAAAAGATATCTCCTGCTACCGTTAAAAAGATATTTGATTGGTATGAGCTGCTCCCTGCTGCACTCTTTGTGATCTGTCACGACAATGGTGTGCAAGCATGCCATGGAGGCATTGATCCAAACTATAAACCTTTGAACTTTATTAATGCTGAAAAGAATATTCGCTACGAACAAACCACATTAACAACGTATAATGGTTTTATGTGGGGGGATTTTCATCTAGATCCAAACGCACCAAGTAATAATGGCGCCTCATCAGGTCGCCCGTGCCATAGCAAACAAGACACCTACCATTACTTACAAGAAGCAAGTAAAGGCAGAGTAAAATTGCGAGGTATTCTACGAGCACATCAGCATGGTGATGATGCCATGATGGGTCGTATTCTAGGAAAAGATGGTATGAATAATGATAATCACGGCGCCTGCAAACTTTGGACAAGTCGTGCTAAGACCGGCAATCTTCTATGGCCTGGTATTGTGGTCACGTGGAATGTATGCCCTGATACTGTGTATGGATTAGGACATGGATTTACTTATAGCACACACGGCATACTTACGTTACAAGAAAAATTCGAAGATTGGCGCTTAGAAGTTAAGCGGGTTGAGGTGATTAAGTAGTACGCTCAATGTTGTGTATGTTTCAGCGCTTCTGCTGCCATGAGCGTTGAAAGCTGAGATGAACCACAACTTGATGTTGAACTAAGCGCATTTGACGCTGCATTACAAGCTTTTTCTAATGCTTTCACTACAGATGCTTCACCTGGATCATATGCTCTCACGCAAATCTGAGTTCCTCCATGAGTTATGTTTTTTACACCTGGATTCCTAATTTCAATATCATACAGAAGCTGCTGTTCTTCTCCTTTGCCTGATTTAAGAGAAATACCTTGCCATTTCTTTGCTTTTCTTAAAGAACTGCCCCCTTGATTACGCGCTAGATAATCATCAATTTTTTTTGAGTCCCAATAGGTCACTATTTCATAAGGAAGAGAAGGATGAAAAGTTTCTCCGGGAGATGTTGGAAGGTAGAGAGGAAAAGCAGTTCCATCTGCATGTGATGCTTTGCCACTACATACCAAAACCCACATTCTGCCCGTACTTGTATCGGGTTCTAATAACGCATAAAAAGGATGCGCACAGCCCCCATTCATTAAATGGCCAACACATGTCGAACCTGCCAACATAGCTCTGACACTTGCTGTAGGAAATGCCAGCTCTTGGCTTGACAAAGTTGTCTCCCAGGAATTCGGGCGGCAATATTCGATGACTATACCCATAGGATCACGGCTAATCCTCTGACACAAATCATCGCATATATCACTCATCGCTGGTGTTGGCGTTTTATTAATACATTCTTCTACTTGATGAGAAACCCCACGCGAATCGATTGCTACTGATGACATTGCTGTCGGCACATGTAATGACGATTTTGGTCGACAACAACATAAGAGATATTTTAGTAATTTTTGGGCAGCGAATAATTGTGATGAGACGGTGGAAGAAAGCATGATGGTGAGTAGGAGGGAGAAGGTTTTTGCTACTATTTTTCTTTGCATGGGATTCTTCTGTATTTCAAGATTTGGTAATTATATAAAATATAAAACATGCACAAAATCCTTAAGCGCCCAACCTACATAATCTGAAACTTGTCCGTCACCTATTTCTATTAGGCAAGGCCTGCCATTGGCAAGCGTTGCTACATCTACAGAGTAGAAAAGTAGTTTTTTTACTGCTAATTTTTTTACAGCCTCTTCCACAACCTGATATGTTTCACGGGTAACATGTTCCAGTGGACTAAAAATAACGTCTCTAACAACAAAAAAACGTATTTCTGTCTGTGGCTCTATATTTACATGCTCTCTTAGTACAATGCCACCCTCAATTGCACCACGATAGCACTTCATGTTAGCTATAGCATTTGTTATATCATTATCATTTTCAACAATGCTTCCTTTGCCGGTTTTTAAAGATTTAACGTAATCCTTTACAAAGGCTTTGCCCCCAAAAAATTTAAATTGTGCGCATACATTCTCTTCATCAGTAATAATTGAGGTAATGGTTAGCGCTTTAAGAGTCTCATACCAATTTGGAAAATAGTGAGCAATGCAATATATATTTGTTGAAGTAAGTAGCTGATTACCACACCGTTCTTCCAACTGAGCATATGTATCTCCAGATAGCATCCATCCTCTATATACTATGTATGCATCTGTATTTATGTAAGGTATATTGTCAAGATCTATAATGTGAGTTTGCATTCCGGCATTACATACCATCGCATATTCTTCTTGATAGCATTGATCAACACGATTTGTATGCAAGGGGTCACAAGGATATAGGAAGATTATGTTTTTGTTTTTCATAGTGCTAAATGTCCTTACAACTTTTATACAAGGATTTAATCAAAATATTCAGCATCCAAAAACATCTCTGCAATTCCCACATAGAGTCGTATGATAACAAAATAGCTACAAAGTTTAATAAATACTCTCGCATACCATGCAAGGTCGGGATTGCTTTGATTGTGCTGTTCTACTTTGAAGGGCTCAATAAGAGTAATAGTTACGAATAAAGCATCAAGACTGCTTTGTAGTATACGTATTTGAAATGAATAGCCTTGGTGTGTTCCATAAAATGTATATGGCCCCTCTAAAAGCCTTTTTTTAAAATACTCTGTATCATCTGTATTAATGAGCGTAGACGTGTCGTCATAAAGATAAATATTAAAATTATGAGCATTAGTAAGAAACGCTTTGATTCCTGAATCAAAGTAACAATTAACATCAAGATAGGCTTTTAATATATAGCTCATAACAACTAATCTTTTGCAATACAAATGTTTAACAGTTTATAATCCTTAACCAAATCGAGCAGTGTCAACGCATAACGCTGAATATTAACGTCTTCTTCACCCCAAACATTGGTTACTGACCACCCATTACTTACCCCGAAAAACCCGACCGATAATTTTTTATTAGAACTTCCAAAGGAAATACCTGTGGAGGCCCCTCCCATGCAGACTGTTATGCGAAATATATCATTTTTTTTATAAGCAGTCTCAAGGCCAATGAGTATGTCTTCTATCGTCAATGGCAGCAAATTAAATCTAATAGCCTCATCATCCGGCATTTTTTCTATCAAAACAGCTCTTGCGTACTGATATCCTTGTTGTTGTCCTTTATCCAACAACAATTTAATATTTTGGATGTTAAAATCAAGATCAATTGTTACTGAAACAGAAGCGCCTAGAGCCATTTTGCTAACCTTCAGTAAATGGAATTTTTTCATGTGCCAACCACTCTTTTAAAGTCTTTGGCAATGAATGTTTAGAATAAAATTTCAACGTCTTGTTGCACTTTTCAGCAGCCATTCTCAAATCTAACAGTTGTTCTTTAAAATCATTTATTGCCGCTTCACTTTGCTTAGACCAATACCAATTTTTACATTCGATAATTTTAGTCGCAGTTTCTATATCAGCTTCTATTGTTGTTGCAGAACCATTTTTAATTATCTGATGTCTATTACCAAAAACAATATCTTTCTCTCCTTTTAATTTTACATCCAATGCCGCTTCTAACTCATAAGCAGACCCACGTGCTCGCGACAATTGTCCTGGTACAGCATTTTTTTTGCCAAGTCTTAATACTCTACTAATAGGCCCATCGGTACCTACAGCTCCAGGAGATTCTTTAAATACAGTGATTGCCTCCTCTATTTTTTTTATATTTCCAATAGAGGGATCAAGCTTCGCACATGTCGCGGGTATGTTTTTAAAAGCATCTGAAACAGCAGTGGCGGTATCTGATGCTAGTTTTTTTTCTGCTTCTAATACAACCTTTCTCTCAGCCCCAATCTCGGCCATTTCAGCCGCCACCTTCCCCGCACCATGCTTTTCTATGAGCTTTTCATTCAGGTGATTAAGCGGTATTTCTATTTTTGTACCAGCAACTTGAGCAGCTTTCTTTTCTAGTTCAATGGTTGCAAGAGCTTTAACCTCTGCTTGAGCAACTGATCTTTCAAGATCAACTGCTGCTTTGCTCAGCTTGTTTGCTACCCCTTCTAATGCTTTTGAAGATGCGGTGGTAGCAACTTGTGTAGCACGTTTTGCACCTGTGTAGGTCAATTTTACGGTATGCCCTACGCAATGTAGAACAGCATCATTGAGAACAATTTGTGAGCCAAAGTAGCCTGCATTATAGGCAGCACCCATACTCAAATCATACAAACTCATCTGTGCCAAGTTGTCACACGTATTCTTGAGTGCAGCTCCAATATGCTGCGTTTTATCTACCATATCCATCTGACGTGAAGGTGAGAGTAAAAGTTGGTCGCTATCGAAGAGGTCAATCAGATCAATAACATGCAAAGCAGCCTTTACTGCATTGTGCACAACTTCTTTAGGATGATGTGCGGCATAACCGATACCATATACAAAATCTTCAGTGTTTTCATAAACACCTTTTACCGCCTGGGCAGCAAGATCAATAGGAAAGCGAACGATTGCATGAGTGGCATCAAAAATAGCTTGATTGGCGCTATGAAGCTGTGCAGCGAATTCAATATCAGTTGTTGCTAGCTTCATAGCCTTTTCACTCATACGAACCGTAGCATGTGCCATGTCTGCAACTAAACGATCAGCAGAATGTTGACCGTACAATTGAGCAGATTGATTTATAAGATCAACCATCTGCTTATGGCGCACTTGCTGATATTCATTACCGATACATCGGGTAAATGGCGCTGTAGCAATCTTATTTTTCTTCAATAAATCCTGCGCCGCCTGATTGAGCTGATATTCTTTAACAACAATAGAATGGTTACCATTTTTCAGTGATTGCAGTGCTTGAGAAAGTTCATCGAGCCTTTTTTTGCTTTGTTGCATGGTGTCGTAGGCAAAGCGTGATGCAGGGTTATTTGGTACACCATTCTTTAATGTGGTGTTAACAAGAGCTTGATTGGTTTTAACCTGACCTTCTAATCGTGTAACTACCTCGGGAGAAAATGTAGCACTATAATCATATCTGCCTGAAACGATTTCCTGCGCTTGCTGTGTCAAATCAAACGAAGTCCGTAGATGTTCTAGGGAACGAGGCAGATCACCAGACTGATTAAAGAAGATGGCCTGATCTGCATGCCACTGGCTCGTGGTGACCAACTTATCTACAACGGCTCGATTTTGTTGATTAGAGATGGCTTTTAAATCTAGAGATTTTGCTTGTTCTATGATACCGATGGCTTTTTTGTGAATACCAATTTGTACATCGTTGCCGACAACGTGATTCCTACGAACATACACCGGCGCAGAGTCACCCCATGTTGGAGCTTGTCTATCAGTTGTTGTTTGTACATTCCAATCATATGCTTTTGAATCCCGTGGCACGAAATATTCTTTGGTAATTGACGCACCATCAGAGATATTGGGCAAATCGCGTTCTACTTTTTGAACGAAATGTAGAAAGTCTTCATACTGCTGCTTCTGCTCAAGATTGGCAGCATTTTTTGCATAAAACTCTACGTCTTGTGCAAGCGCGCGTGTTGTTGTTGTATGCTGCTCTAAGGTTTCTGGGCAAAAGGTCTCATGGCTTATTTCTTCATTGCTTTTAAACCACGCAATATCTTTATTCTTTTCGGCTAGTTGAGCCCGTGTCTCTATGTACTGAGCAATATCGAATGGCTGTTTCTTGGTGATCTTGGCCCAAGCAAATTTAAGCGGATGTGCGCGTTGCATTTCAAGATCCAAGGCTTGTTGAGAAATATCTTTCAGTTCCTGCTGAACTTTTGCAGAGTATTTTACCTCTTTTGCCTTGTCGATCATATAGGCATCAAATTCAGGTAATGATTCGATCGCTTGCCTAAAGTTATCATGACCATACAGTTCAAACCGATCCATAACTGCACGTGTTGCCCGTTGTTCATGGGTGATAGGTGGTCCGAATGTTGGCTGTGTTGTGAACAAATGACTCTTTTTTACTTCATGTATTTGCTCAAGCCATTCGGCTTTCGTATAACTATGAAGAACTTGATATGCCCTCGGATCGATAGTTTGCAGTTGTGATAGTGGTGTACCGACTAGATAATCAGTCGTTAATGTTAATGCAAACATCGCTCCATCACGCAACGCTTGCGTAGCATGATGTGACGACGTTTCGTGAGATGTTGTAGATTGGCCAGAGCGAATCGAGTAATCGGTAACTGTATAAAGAATCCTCGATACCGCTGCCGCTCCTTGTACCGCAGTTAAAACTTCTGCAACCACGGGACTTGTTTGAAGTGGCCTTGGTGGTCGAATATTCAGTTGCCGTGCCATGGCGTCCACAGCCGCCAAACGCCGACTATAAATATAATATGGATGCATACGATAAACTTGAGTAGGCACTGGCTCAGCGATAACATCTACAGCTGCTTTAAAATATGATGAATACAAACAAAGAAATAAGACAAGAATGAGTCTTGGGAATAACATAGTAAATACCTTCGATTAGAGCGTTGCTACTTTGTCTACTTTACATCACTACATTTATTCCCTTTAAATGTAGTAAACCATAAAACAACTTGCAGATAAAAGCAAAAAATTTTTAGATTTTTTCACCTAGGTTCTGTGAACCAAATTTGAAAAGAGTATAAAAATAGTAAGCTTCCTTCTTAGGTAGTTATTGAGAAAACCAAAGAAGGAAGCAATAATGCATTACTTGATTAAAGATACAGAGTTTGAAGAAATATTGAAATTTTTAGTTAATGTACCAGCCATCCATAAAAGTGATACCAAGAAATTGCGTAATTTTATAGAAGCAATTTGCTATATGAGCAGAAGTGGCTGTCAGTGGAGGTTGTTGCCAGATTGTTATGGTGATTTCAGAGCTATTCATAAAAGGTTTAAAAGTTGGGCTCGCCGCGATATTTGGCAAAAATTATTTGAATTTGTGCAAAAGGATCCAGATATGGAATTGACTATGATTGATTCAACAATTGTACGCGCCCATGCATGTGCTGCAGGCTATGGCAAAAACTCACAAACAAAAGAAGCTCTTGGTAGAAGTAAAGGCGGTTTCACTACAAAGATACACGCTTTAGTTGAGGGGCTTGGGCTTCCTTTAAAGTTTATTTTAACTCCAGGCCAACGCAATGATATTACTCAAGCAAAAGCTTTATGTAGCGAACTTAAAGATACCACTCTCAATGCTGATAAAGCATATGATGCTGATGAGTTTATTGATGCTCTCACAGCACAAAATTGTACACCCAATATACCTTCGCGCAGCAATAGAAAACAACCTCGTGAATATGACGAGCATACTTACAAAGAACGCCATGCAATTGAATGCTTTAATGGTAAAATCAAACATTTTCGTAGAATCTTCTCGCGATATGACAAATCTGCCCATTCCTATTTAGCCTTTTTGCATTTTGTTGGGGCATTGATATGGCTCAGATAAAAATTCGTTCACAGAACCTAGATATGATATACATTACACATCAGTCCGTTCATCCTGAGCTCGTCGAAGGATATGAATATTTCTTGGTAAGCATATTTTTATCTTTTACATATTACATATAAGGGTACTCTCGTGATGCGACATTTATTAGGAGTAGTAATGTATGCATGGCTGATACCATCTCTCTGTTTGGCGAGTGATGTTCAACCGCTTGCTCAAAACAGTTCACAACAACCGCTATCAGAAATAACTTTCAACGGTGACAAATGCACGCTTCAAGGTCTTTATGGAACCTTTGATAGAGCTGTTGGCGAATTTACGCAAGAATTTTTAACTGTTGCTACCGATCACAGTAAACGTGGTACAGCGCCCATTTCCAATCAAAACGTTATAATTTTATATGGTCCTCCTGGCAATGGAAAAACTGAGCTTGCCCGCACCATGGCCCGCATTTCTCGTAGCAAGTTCATGAAAATCAACGCCGCAGCAATTGTTGGAACCTATCAAAATTCAGGAACAAAAGAGGTAGAAAAAATAGCCCTCGAAATTGACACAGAACTTGCTGCAACCAGGGAGACTTTGTTTGTATTCTTCGATGAAATAGACGCTCTCGGCGTTGGCAAGGGTGACACCAGCAATAACAATCATCTTGATACTGAACGTGCCATGCAAACATTATGGCAAACCCTTTCCGCGCATGATAGAACCTCACGCGTACGTTTCTGTTTTGCTACCAATAATCTAATTAAACTACCCAAACAATTACTCAATCGATGCCATGGTGAAAATACCATTAAAATGGACAATCCTGATCTTGAAGAAAGAAAAGAAAAAATCGGTAAATTCTTAGCTGCACATGCTTCACCAACAACAAACCATGATGAGATCAATCGCACACTCGCAAGAATAAACACCGGGCTCGGCACTAAAAACAATCAGTTAAAAGGAATGTGTCATACGCTGGCCCAAAGTATGGCAACTATTGATGCCGCTATTAAACGTGATCCCAAAGATAAGAGCATCGATGAACAATGTACGAGTATTGGGCATAATGTTCAGGAGATAACAACATTGTTATCAAGACAAAGGAAGAACACCTCGCTTATACCTACCGCTATCGCGCAAGATATGGATTATCTTTGCCAACTCGTAAGCGGGCAACTTAAGAACATTAAAACATCATTATCTAATCTACCCGGTCTTCTTAACAAAGAGTTTATAGAGTTAGCCGCCCGTAAGGCGGAAGGTGTATCTGTAAGAGGGCTTATAGATCTCACGCAGGCCATTCATAAAAATGTACAACAAGGTACTGCTATAACTCCTGAAATTATCAACTCACTAGCAGCTAAAGCAAAAATAAAACTCGACCTTGAACGGCAGGAGAGCATAGACGATCGCATCAAAGCACTACAATTAGATGACTTGCAGGAAAAGAAACGACTGAACACTGTTACACGACTAGAAGCCTACCTACAACTGCGACACGCCATAAAGATGAATTTTAATTTTGAGACGGGACTCTTAAACACCATGAGGGCTCCTAGCAGAAGGATATTAACCGAGGGAAGCGCTTTATTTAATGGTAAATCGTATCAAACTCAATACGAAAAAGAAAAATTAGAAAAAATCGCTAAAGAACTAAACTTAAATGAACATGCAAAAGAGATGTTATTGGCCAGTGATCAACATTTACTCATGACGGCAGTAAATGAACTTAGTTGGTTCAAAAATTTATATCCCTTGTAACTTACATACGTAGAAAGAACATGTATGAAATTCATTCGAAGCAAGATTTTATCACTGTGTTATCTTTTCCTGAGTTTATCATCAATTCAAATGAGAGCATCTACTGAGCTTGCAAGTACCATAGGAATGATGGCTACTTTAGGAATTGTATCAGGCTCATTAAGTGGGCTATTATTTTACAAAAGCATTCCCATCATTACTAAAGACAATACGATCATCGCAGAAGAAATGATAGTCACGTTACAAAAAAGCATCGCAAAACGGAGAACATCTATCCACGAATCAATAGAGAAATTAGAGCATGAACTGGAAAGCATCAAAACGCAGTCTTTCCCATCCGAAGAGAGCCAAATGCAAGAAAAAAGAATCACTTCAAAGTTGAATATTTTATATGAGGAGAATAAAACACTTGAGTCAGATTATCAGAGTGAATACCTCCGTATTCGCCCACAAGTACTTTTTTTTAAAGTAGCTGCTGTTATTGGTACGTTCTTTGCTGTTCCTTTGGCAATAACTGCTCTTAATTCCACTTTTGTCACGCTATCCTTCCTCGCAGCTTCTAACAACAAATAATCATAGGATAACTTCATATGCTACAATGTCTCCTAGGAATCATAACCTGCGCATGTATGCCATCGCTATTACTCTCAATGGATCAAGATGAATTGCAATCTATCCAAAGCCAACCACATGCTTTTGTACATGATCTTCAAGCCCACTCTACCATCAACGTATCGGATCTGCTCCAAAAACAACAATTGCAAGCTCTTGAAGAAGCAGCACCCCAACGACGAAAAGAACGCATACTTGCTTATGAACAGCTCTATAGAACTTTAAAACTGGTTTTAGATCTTGACACTGCTCCTATGACTGAACGCGAAAAAGCAGTACATATCGCTCAAAAATTAGGCCTGAGCGATATCGATAAAAATCGGTTCGTAAATAGCGTGGAGGCGTTGACCAAAGATGCAACCCATGAACTAGCTGATCATCTTAAAGAATAATCTCAAAAAAGAACGGCTGGGTCACCCCACCATCTCCTCCACCGCTGCTCCCCCAAAAACAACCTGATACAATCCCTTGCACAGCGGCATATCAAGATTATGTTTTTGTATGAGTTGATACAACGATGCCACGGTATTGATGCCTTCTGGCATAGTGCCTGATTCTTGTGCTAATGCAGACAACGTTTCACCACGCCCCAAACGCCGACCAAGTGCCGTGTTACGACTATGATGGCCCATTGCCGTAAGCACAAGATCACCAACACCTGATAATCCATATACAGTTTGAGGATTGCCACCAAGTGCCGCAACAATGATAGCCATCTCCTGCAAACCTCGCGTTAAGAAATAGGCCTTTGTATTATCCATATAACCCGCTCCGTCGAGCATACCAATCCCAAGCGCAATCACATTTTTTAGTGCTGCACACAGTTGAACACCGATAACGTCAGATAACACGTGAGTACGAATATAATCTGCAGTAAGCAGAGCGCTCACCTCACATGCTAACTGGTGATCATCACAAGCAATATCAAAACCTGTCACTTGCTGGCGGACAAGATCATGAGCAAAACTTGGACCGGAAATTACAACAGTTGCTGCTGCGTAGCCAAGAACGTCATCGATAATCTGTGTTGGTAATAACAACGTATCTTGTTCGATACCCTTGCTCAGCATTATCCATCTATGTTCTGGTTGTATAAAAGATTGCGCACGCGTAAGTACCGAGCGCATATATTTAACGGGAATGGCTCCGAAAATCCACGTGCTAGTTGTTAGCGCTAACTCTAAGTCAGTTGTTGCCGTGATTGATGATGCAAGTTTAATGTCAGGCAGGTACGGCGTGTTGCAGTTTGTTGTTTGTATACTATGGGCTGCACGTTCATCATTGCACCACAAGATAACGTTATAACCTTGAAGTGCCATATGTTGGGCTATTGCTGTGCCCCACGCGCCGTCACCGAGTATGGTAACCATCACACACCAAAGTTACGTTGGCTACCTGCAAAGTTGCCGAGCGCTGTTTGCAAATCGTGCTCAGTCAGTTCTGGCCATAAGCAATCGGGGAAATAAAACTCGCTGTACGCTGCTTGATAGAGCAAAAAATTACTCAGTCGAATAACTTTACCAGTGCGAATGATAAGTTCCGGTTCGGGAATATCTCCAGTCCAGAGAGCTTGGCGGAAATGTTCATCAGAGATCTGATCTTCTGATATTTTACCTTCCAACACTTGCCGTACAATATTTTTGACACCGCCTAAAATTTCTTGGCGAGAGCCATAACAAAATAAAAAGTTAAGATTGAGCTTGGTCAAATGAGCTGATTCTTTTTCTAATGAATTAAACACGTCAATCAATTGGGCTGGAAATAAACTGCGATCGCCAATAAACCGTACACGCACACCTTGCTTGATAAGATCTTGTAGCCCTTGGCGTGCACCCTCGATAATGAGATTAAAAATATACTCTTTCTCACTTTCTGAACGATTGATAAGGTTTTCGATGGATAAGGTATAGAGAGAGAGATACTTAATGCCTTTTTCTAAACAAAAATTGGTGACGCGCTTAATTGTCTCCATTCCTTCCCGATGGCCACGGTAGGGCATGAGCCCCTGCTTGGTTGCCCAGCGGCGGTTGCCATCCATGATACAGGCTAAATGTTTAATCATATGAGGATCCCCATTCATTTAAGCCCGATAAATTTTGCCACCACTACGAGACGCCACTGCTTTAAGACGTGCCCACATATGTCCCACCTTAATCACCACACCATACGCAACTACCATGCCGGTAGCAAAAAGAAGACGCTCAACAGCAACTACCGGGATAAGACCTAACCACATATCGGCTGTCATCGGTATGGTATAGAGCCATATAATCGAGCCGACGGCATGGGCGATAAAGGTGCTGCCCAGGGCAGACCAAAAAACACCCTCTGCTTGTACCACGTATAATGTCACCGGAATAAGCCAATAAAAACTATAGGCAAAAGCTTGCCCACCGATCGGATGGGCTATGAATAATACCATACAAACCAAGGGTAGCGCACAGCGCATAAGCCAATGCTGGGTGTTCCAGTAGGCGGCTGCACAGAATCCCGGGATATGGTATGCTAGGAACTTGAGAAGGGATAGTCGAGTAATAACAGAAAGACCTTGAACACACAGCGTTATGCCTGCAAGTGCCGTACCTAGAAAAGTTCCCAGTAAAGGCATTGCTACTGATGTTCCTGAAAAGAAGGCTGCTTGTGAGCCCACAATGAAATTTATTTTAATAAGAGATGCTAATTTTAGTGCACCAAAACCAAGAAAAACTTGTTTGCACACAGTGGCTAGACTAGAGTGTATTCTTGACATAGATAATCACCCCGAATATATAAAAAAGTGATTCAAAATACTGGTACTAAAACTACTACAAAACTCAGATTAATCAAACAAGGCCATTTAGATGAATTATAAAGCAATTATTTTTGACTTAGACGGCACTATCATAGAAACGGAACATATTTGGCACCACGCGACAACAAGTCTTATAACCTCACGCGGTATCGCCTACACTCCTGAACTTCAACAAGAACTGACCATGCGCCTTCACGGTCTATCAATGAAGGAAAGTTGCCAAGTTATTAAAGACTTAACAGGCATTCAGGATCGCGTAGAAGACCTTGTACAAGAAAAAATGGGTGTAGCAAACAAAGCGTATAGCGAACATATCCGTTTTATTGATGGCTTTGAAACCTTCCACCAAAAAGTGAAAGGCCATAACATGGCGATGGCTATAGCCACAAACGCGCAAGCACAAACAGTAGCCATAACTGACAGTAAACTCAATCTTACCCAGTTCTTTGGCAATCACATTTATAATATTTCTCATGTTAACTTTGTTGGCAAACCCAACCCTGCTATTTACCTGCATGCGGCCCAACAATTAGCCATTGATCCTCAAGATTGTATTGTTATAGAAGATTCTGCTCATGGCATCGAGGCAGCCAAAAGGGCTGGTATGTTCTGTGTTGGCATTAATACCTCAAAAAAACCTGGACTTCTGGCTCAATCTGATATGATTATTAACCATTATAATGATCTTGATTTGCCACTTTTACTCGGCCATATCACAAACCCCCTCTAAGTTATACAAACCATTCTCCGGATCAGCCCCTCTTTGGTATCCTGAAATAACGGATACAAACGGCGAGTAAGAGGATTGAAGTATGGTTTCTTTGGCACTCATTTTATTACCACTCACGCTCTTGGGCATGGCAATTATTACCTATATCATCTGCCAACCTTTGCCTGCCATCTACCTGCCAGAACGCACTATAACGCCAACCAATTCTGTTATTGTTTTTGATCTGCATGGCGTGGTTTTTGCACCACACTACCGCAAAATCTTGAGATTATGCCTACAACATCCTTATCATACCTGGTTGCTGGTGATTCACTCGTTCCATCCCTACATACTACGTGATATCTATAGACTGTGGCGTAAGGATACCACCCCCGAAGGCTACGTTATGCATATGGCCCATCACTACCCAAAACTTACCGCATGCTTGCCTTTCCTGACCGCAGTTGCTAATGCCCAACTGCCTATCACACCAACCGTCGAACTCATTCAACACCTTAAAAAACAGGGCTACACCCTGCACGTGCTTTCTAATATTGGCCAACACTTTTTTAATGATTTAGCACAAGATAATAGAGAGCTTTTCAGTTATTTCGACGTTATCAAAGTGGCTACGCTACATGAGGATTATGTGGGCAAGCCAAACGTGCATATGTTTTACAGCTATCTTGATCAGCATAAATTACACGGCAAAAAGATCGTTTTTATTGATAATAAGCGCCACAACATTGCTGCCGCACAGTCGGTGGGCATGATTGGCATTTTGTATAAAAACACACCAAAGTTGCACCAGGAATTAGAGGAGCTTTTACTCGTATTCTAAACCTACTTCTTCACCAACAACCTCACAACCTCATTAAGATCATCCGTCACTTTAAAAAGTTCTTGTAAATCAGGTCGCAAGTAGCCTTCTTTTAATGCCTCTTGCAAAAGCTCCATAACTGGACGCCAATAAGCAGTACCCACAAGAACAACAGGTGATCGAGGTAAAAAGTTATGCTTGTAGAGATTGAGGATTTCAAAAAGCTCATCAAGGGTGCCAATACCCCCAGGAAATACTACAAAACCAACTGAATAGCTATTGAGCAAATATTTACGTACAAAAAAATTGTGTACCCGTATGATGGTAGCACCACAGGTACTAACATAGTCCTCATCAACGCCACGAACTGCTATGCCTAACGTTGCCTTGGGCACTGCACAGCTTGCCCCAGCCATAATTCCTGGGCCGCCACCGGTGATAATAAAATAGCCTTGTTCAACTAACAATGTTGCCAGTTTACCTGCTTCTTGAGCGTAGAAATTTTCCTGAGGGACTGCAGCCCCACCAAAAAAGGTGACTATTGGTTTGCCAACCCTACACAGACGTCGCATGCCTTTTATAATATCCCATACCGATAGGGCAAAATTATACCCGCCTGAATGACAATTTTTTCTTTGCATTATAGTTCCTTATAGTTCTTTTATCTGGGCAGATTAATATCCTTTTCAACCCTCCATACTATCTTGCCCATAAAAGCATGCGCAAGAGTGCAGGAATTATGGTCCATCAAGCTTATTCAATTGGAATTTCCACCATGATTATGGTATTCTTGTATCGAATAGTTTGTATGCCATATCTAAAGACTTACCGTAACAGGATCTATCATTATGAGTTGCTTCGCCCCTATAAAAAAGCCATCTATCTGCCTTTTTATATTTTTGGCGAACTTTGCCTTATCAGCAAGCTCACAACCAGAAATCCCTATGACACCTCCCGTAGCAAAACCTGAGACCTGGATTACGGTATTTGTTCATGGGATTATGAGCATCAAGCCCCACCTTTCACTTTCAAACTTTATCCGATTCATGACCGATGATATCAGCAACAGCGTCTATTGTGAGACCGTCAGACTCATGCGCGAGGATCCTATCTACTATCAAAACCAGGCCATGCAAGAAATTGGCCTTAAAAAAATAGATCCTACCGATGTTCGTAAGGGCAATGCTCCTGCAGCCCTGGCAAATATGTTTGAGCGCGTGAATGCCTTTGTAAAAGATTATGCCCCCCTTGATAACCACTATTATACTTTTGGCTGGTCAGGGCTACTCAGCCAAAAACGGCGCTACCTTGATGCTAAAAAATTGTATCAGGCACTTGTTGAAGAAGTAGAACATTTACGTTCACAAGGCCTCAATCCCCATATTCGCCTTATTGGCTATAGCCATGGAGGCAACGTACTCCTCAATTTAGCTCGTGTGCGCAAAAATGAACCGCATTACCCCCACCTTACTATTGATGAGATTGTACTCCTGGGCATGCCGGTACAAAAAGAGACTGATTATCTTATTTGCGATCCTATCTTTGATAGGATCTATCATATCTATTCCCGTGGCGACCGTGTTCAAAAGCTCGATTTTTTTTCACTTAAACGTTTTTTTTCAGAAAGGCTCTTTAAACCACGACGTGGCTTTGAGCTTCCGGAAAAACTGATTCAAATCCAATTAAAATGCACGCGTAATGCTAGTTTTGAATATTGCCATCAACCGCTTCGTGTCGATTTATACAACTTTAAAAACCAATCAATCGTATCGGGCAAATCCCAGTACTTGCGCGACGCCTCTCCTGGCCACGCCGAATTATGGTTTTTTGCCTGGACCCCCATCAATTATCGAAGGCATTTCCCCTTGAATCCGCTGCCTGCCGCCGCACTTATACCTCTTATTATTCACCAAGCTGGCAACTTTCAGGAAAAAACCTGGTTTGAAAAGCCAACCCTCATTGATATCAGGCCAGAACAAGAAATTGTGCTGGTGCGCAATCAAAAATCAAAAAAGATGCTTACGATCACTCAATTTTTACCCCAAGAAGAACTCGCCCGTTTAAGCGATAAAGCTATGCAGTTTGCACCCGATAATTATACGGCAGAACTGTATGAGGACGGTATACGCAGGGCCTACCAACAAGCCAAAAAGAACCGCCAGGTTTTCGTGCGCAAAAAACGGCTTACTAAGCGGCAAAATAGGAAAGTATCTCGCACGTGCGTTAAGGTGAGTTAGTCGTGATTGCAACCAACTCCCAATCTGTTACACTTTTTATATAATCTTTGTATCCCTATTTATACATAGTATCTGGAGTCCCTTAATGTTACGCAAAAAAGTATCGTTTCTTATACTTGCCGGTTTATTCCTTTCTACCATGCCACACAAAAGTAACTGTTTTGTCCTGGATGCTACCAAAACGCTCTTGAGTGGTATCTTTACTGGGGCCGCACTCGGTTCCCTCGGCTACTCAATCTACGAAGGAGCACAAGCAACTTCCCTATCCTTAAAGGATACAACTCCGGAAAATGAACAAGAAGTACGCGATGAACGTAATATCCGGGCCGCACGATGCCTATTGGCCATAGTAGGATCGTTAGCCTCAGTGGGTATCGCTGAAAGCATCATCACCCCAGCTACTGGTGGCTGTGGTAATCGCAGTGGGGTTATTTGGTTCATCGATGGTAGTTTTATAAGCGCACTCCTAGGACTAGCATCAAGAAAATAGGAAATTCATCTTTATTATTAATCGTTTTATGAGAGACTTTATTATTATGAAATTCTTACGCATCGCATCACTGTTATTGTTTGCTTCCGCATGCTTGGCACATGAAGAAACCTATCTTTACCGCCAAGAATTAGAAGCTTTTAAGAACAATCCTGAATATAGAATTATCTTTGATGAAGATGCGAATCCTTTATTGAAAAGCATCAATCGTAACGTTGAAAATTGTAAAGAATTATCAATCTTACAGCGCTTTGTGCGCAGTGCATTCTTGGCACTTGGCGCCGTAGTTGTTACTCCTCAAACAATGCCTAAGTTATACGCCTATGTAGATGATATGTGCAAACAACACAACCTACCAACCCCTACAGTGTTCATTAATACCGATAGAGGTTTTTTTAATGCTGCGGCACAAAAACTGTTAATAAGCACTGGGGGTATTATTATAGGGCAAAAATTAATGAATGAATCTTCCGACGCAATGCTAGAAGGCGTCGTCGCACATGAAATTGGCCATATCAAACATAACCACATTAATAAAATGCTTGGCTTACTGTGCGTATCTATATTAACCGCTGAGATTGCATGCAACTATTTTAAAATCAAAGATAATCTTACGTCCGCAATTCTTGGTATTGCTGCTGCAAAAATAATTATCAATAAAAGATTTGAAAAAGAAGCTGACGCATTTGCTTATGAACAGATGGGTAAAGGTAAGGGCTTAAAGCAAATATTCCAACTGTTTGAAAGCAAAGCACAAAGTGCTGATAATGACGTTACAAAAACTGGTGCTAATTTAAACCAAAATTATTCAAAAATTGGTCTTATAGATTTTATCACTCTTAAATGTGTGTTTGTTGTAGCACAATTACAACACGGCATGGAAAAAATACATAAATGGTTTTACTACAATACACCATTTGGTCCACATCCAAGTCCTCAAGAACGCATTAGAACTATACAAAATTACCTTGATACACAAGCTCAACAAGCTTAGCAAAAAACCTTAGAAGGCGGCCATTGTATTGGTCGCCTTTTAAAAAGATAAGGTACCTATGAACTCATTCCGCTTATTAGCCCTTTTCATTTTTACCTCCGCAACTTGCTTGCCCCAACAGGAAGATACCTATGTTTATAAGCAGGAGTTGGAGGCATTTAAAAACAACCCAGACTACAAAAATATCTTCAATGAAGAGCTCAACCCTCTCATCAGGCA
Organism: uncultured bacterium; assembly: GCA_963738145.1. Classification (GTDB taxonomy): domain Bacteria; phylum Babelota; class Babeliae; order Babelales; family Vermiphilaceae; genus CAVTVH01. The sequence continues at coordinate 742,142 of CAVTVH010000001.1, read as the reverse complement.
AATTTATTGTGACATAGAAAATTACCAAGAATTATCGGGATGGCAGCGATTTTTTCATAATTTCGCAGGAACCATCGTTATTACACCAAAAACGATGCCCAAGCTTTATGCATACATTGATAGCATCTGCAAGCAAGGTGATCTACAAAAAAAGCCCACAGCATTTATTAACACTGATGATGGATTACTCAATGCCTTTGCCATAAAAATTTTAAAAAATGCTGGAGCGATTGTTATAGGGCAGAAACTCATAAATTCTGCATCTGATACTGCATTAGAAAGCATTATAGCTCATGAAATTGGCCATATTAAATGCAATCACGTTAATAAAGGTCTTGCTCTGTCAGCCATCAATTTTATAACTCTCGCCACCGCATTCTATTATTGCTTTAAACCAGTAACTATGGCTCGAGGCTTTTTAACCGCATATGCATCTATTACTATGGCTAGCCTGGCAACGTCCATGATGATAGGCAAAACTTTTGAAAGACAAGCTGATAGATTTGCTTATAAACAGGTAAAAAAAGGCGAAGGATTGCAAAAATTCTTCCAACTCCTTGTAGAAAAAGAAGATCAAGAGGATAAAGATTGGATCGCTGTTGGTGAGGCGGTAGAAAAAAGTAAAAACGTACTCAAGCCAGAAGATCTTACCGAAGTCACATCAAATTACTCATCTGCAAAATTTCTTCACAAAATAGATAAGTTCTACTCCTGGCTCTATCACAATACACCGTATGGCCCCCACCCAAGCCCTCAAGAGCGTATTAAAACCATACAGAACTATCTTGATACACAACAAACGCAAGAAGCGTAAAAGTTAAGATTCCTCATCAGCCACATCTATCTCTCTATTGCCCAACATTTTCCACAATGCAAGAAAATCGCCCATAGCCATCTGCTGAGCCCGTAAGGCAAGTTGCTGCTCGCTGACGCTCGACCAATCATAGTGTGATTGTTGCAAATTATTCTTGAGCGTACGCCGTGGTTGGCGGAAGCAGATCTTAATGAATTTCCAAAAGAGCCCTTCATGTTCTATCAGCGGAACATTTTTTTTAGGGATAAAATGGAGCAGGCGAGATGTTACTTTTGGAGGTGGATAAAAAGCTCCTGGGAGCACCTTATCCAGTTTTTTCCAATCAAAATAATGCTGGAAAAAGAGGGATGGGTAGCCATAGCCCTTACCGGACGTCTTGAGTAGTTTTTGTGCCACTTCCTCTTGCACCATAATGACTCCTTCTTGGAGAAGCAACCGATTACGTTGCAACATATGCAAAATAGGGAAGGTAACTTGATAGGGCAAGTTTGCAAGCAATATCCACGGCACATGAGGCTCAAAAATAGCAAAATCTATATCAAGAATGTTGTCTTCATGGACCGTCATACGTTCATCAGGGAAATGAGTGCGCACATACTGTGCCCAGTCGGGATCGATTTCAAAAACCCACAAACGGCCGACCGACGCGCCCAAGATAGCTTTAGTTAAAAAACCATCGCCACAACCAATTTCGAATACATTACTCTGCTTGGTAAGCACAACACTATTGATAATAGAATCGGTTACCGCATGATCACGCAAAAAATGCTGACCAAATTTCTTTTTTAAGGGAATGCCGTCAGAATATCCGTGTGCCACTCTGATTTCCTGTAATTCCCCGTTCGTTATCCTTCGACAAGCTCAGGACGAACGGGATTAGATATTCTATACACCAACCGTTCGCGTTGAGCTCGTCGAAACGTGCGAACGGAAAAAACAACCTTTGTGCGTCTGGGGTCTTTTATTTCATCAACGTATCTTTAAAGAAATCCAACTCTTCAAGCACCTTGCCCGCACCATTAACCACACAAAAGAGCGGATTATCTGCAACGCGTACTGGTAGCCCTGTTTCTTTAGATATCAAACGATCCAGACCTTTTAATCCTGATCCTCCACCCGCCATAATAATACCGCGATCTACAAGATCAGATGAAAGTTCTGGTGGTGTATTTTCAAGTGCAACCCGAACGACATCAATAATATTTGCTACCGTTTCTAGTAATGCCTCATTCACTTCGGGGCTCGTGAGTATTATTGTTTTTGGCACACCCGTCATAAGATCGCGCCCCTTAACTTCCATGCTTTCTTTGCTAGAAAGTACCATGGCCGAGCCAATTTCAATTTTTACGCGCTCAGCAGTACGCTCACCGATAAGTAAATTATATTTACGCTTCACGTATTGAACAATGGCATGATCCATCTCATCACCACCTATGCGTACTGAACGGCAAAACACCACATCCTTGAGAGTTATCACAGCCACTTGTGTGGTGCCGCCACCAATATCAATAATCATACATGCACACGGATCTTGCACGGGAAGACCTGCACCAATTGCCGCTGCCATCGGCTGCAAAATCGTATACACTTCGCGCGCTCCCGCCTGCTTTGCAGAATCCTCAACAGCTCGTCGCTCAACTTGCGTGATGCCTGAAGGTACGCCAATAATCATACGCGGGCGAATGAGCGTACGACGATCATCATGCACGGTACGAATAAAGTAGCGCAACATGCTTTCGGTCAATTCAAAATTTGCAATTACCCCATCACGCATTGGCCGGCTTGCTACGATGCTTTCGGGTGTTTTGCCTAACATCTCCTTAGCACTTCTACCTGCTGCAAGCACCTGATTGGTATGCGCTTTGACAGCAACAACGGAAGGCTCATTGAGTACTATACCTTTATTGCGCACATACACGACTGTGTTAGCTGTCCCTAAATCTATGGCTAAATCATTTGAGAATATACTAAACAACTTCTTTGCTGGAAAAAATTTCATAAGTCTTCTCATATACTGGTACCTCAAAAATTGTATTCGACACCTAACGATATCCTATTGGTTCTTGCTACATTGCGGCCAAGTAATAATGAAACTGGTATATCCCACGCGAAGGTAACAATAGGATCAAACCCGCGCTTTACTTTTGTTTTCCCAAAATCATAAAAAACATTGAGCGTTACATAATCTGCTGCCCATCGTGAAAGTTCATTAACACGCGATAAATTGACGGGAACCGTTCTATTTACCCGTCGATCTGTCCAACAATCACACGCATGTATTTCAGCCGTATACTGCACGCGTGCTCCAAGCCCTTTACGTATATTTTCAAATGACGCATACGGAGAAAAAGCAAAGGTAACACCGGGATTTACTCGAGCAAGCCCAACAACACCACCAAAAACATAGGGCTCTTTATCGATTGGCATACGCAGAACACAGGTTCGTGCAAACCTTTTATTAAGACGTAAAAGTAAGCCAGCCTTCCAATCTTCTTTAACTTCAAATTCAGCATCGATCGCCCCATAGATTCCCCAATGACTGTTGCCACCAAAAGGGAGCGACGAAGGATTATTAATATTCATCGAATCGCCCATAGGAATTAAAAGTCCCAAGCGGCCGCCGGCATCAATGCGTCTAAACTTGAAGATGTAGTCCCACACTTTACCAAAGCGTACGTAAACGTCACCATCACCAGCTCCAAACTGATCTGAGTTAGGACCGCCCAGCCCCAACTGTAGCTGCATCGATCTGCGTAGATCATCAAGCTGTTGCTGTTCAGGGACTGTGAAGGTCATTGTATCACTTTTTTTGAGAGTAAAACGCTGGCGAGAATTCACCCGCATAAAGAACCAGGTGCCTCCGATAGAGACTAAATCTGTTAACTGTTGTTGATAGCCAAATTCAATACCTTGGCCTTGTACGCGACCATCTATAATCCAGGGCAACTCTTGGCCTTGAAAAATAGCAGGTAATGGATTGGGAAAACCAAGCGCTACAATTGCGTTGGCAATATCACGTTGATCATATAAACCGTAAAGTTGGGGAATACCAACTTCATTATCAAATTGGTCAAAGGCTCTGCTTGAAGTGACAACGAATGGATTCATAGTGATATGGGACGGACGCCCAATCACGGTAACATAGGGATGCTGAATATTGGGAAAGAATCGATTATCAAAGCTCATGCCATAACACAATGAGCTTAAAGAGATTAAAAAAATTACACTCAAAAGATAACGCTGTGGAATCATACAACAATCCTGATCATGAGCACCCAATTTTCAACGGCTTCTACCGGCTTGTAACATCCGAAGCATTAGAATACTGTATTTTGCGTTTTTAGAAAGTGTTGCACATGTCGCCATCTTTTTTATTTGGTTAGAGCTGCGTTACGCTGTCTATAATCACGTATCTTTTTATAACCATAGCGTACTAACTGTGCCGTTCCAACCACTGCCCCAGCTGCTGCAACTAATTTAAGCCTATTGCTATTATTGCTCCAGTCGAACTTTTGTGATTCAAGAATATTAAAACACGAAGCCCTTTCCCCTCGAGAGTTTACCTTCAAAGTGATGTCCCCCTTATAATGCAAATAAGGAAAGCTCGGCGCTTGCACAACAACATCATCTTTTCTTACATAGTCGGAATTCTGTGGACTTATTTTTCCAACTTTTCTTGCCCATATAGCGTACGTGACTCCACCAACGAATGCCTCAGCATCGTACTCAATGCGACCAAATCCCTCTCGCACTATCTCGTGAACATCGCTTGCTCCCAACAGTTGTGCGCAAACGGTACCCATTACTACTACACACATGATTTTTTTATACATATTCAACCTTTCTAGCTAGCTGTACAAGGATTTGTTTCTTTTTCTTCACATTTTTTATTTTTCCAGTAACGCCACATACCTGCGGCTACTCCTCCAACAACTGCAGCTATTGCCAGAGTACCTTTTACTTGATTGCCATTATCGGAAAAAATGAGGTGTGGTCTACCAATCAAGACTTTAGGCGCATCAACGCTTGCATGTAAATTACTCATCTCATAGTGTCTATACATAAAGTATGGAAACTTGGTGCTTTGCAAAGTAAGTTCATGGTAATTAGCTCGAACCTCAGAACGCGTCTTAAAGCAATTCTCTGCTACATCTTTAAGTAAGTAGGTATATCCATGGCTCGTCACTTCACGACCAGCCTGCATACCAAGGCTCAAAACTATCCCGCACAACATTATTTTTTTATACTTATATACCACCCTGTTTTCCTCCTGTTCTTATATTGAAAAGCCATCCTGCCAAAGCAATGCCACCCAATCCTATAGTGCCCACCACCTTGTTCCACACACTCTTGCGATCATATTTTGGTTTGCCGAAAAAACCACCTTGACTTCCATCTGTGGTAACAAGCTGTTCAGCTGTGTAATGTAGATAGGGAAAATTTGTACTTTGAAGATGCCGCACTTGCACCGTTGATGTTCCAATCTTGCGGGTTAAACCATTACCCACACAGAGGTATTCATGGCCTATGACCATAACTTTTTGAGATTTTTTCTGAGACAGTCTACTCGCATTACCCGCAGCCGGAAAGGCCATGACGTTGGCCATAGTTGCGATAACGATTAAATGCTTATACATATATAAAAATGTCCCCCTAAATAGCAATAGAAATACTCAACCAAACTATACGAAAAAAAGCGATTGAGCAATAAAAGTTACTGCCAGTCGACACCAACCAATTTTAACATGGACTTACCAGCATTTTATGCTACTATTTTTTCTAGTTTTTTTGCTCTAGAGCATATTCTATTTCGAGCGTAAAAAGGTTGATCAATGAACTACAAAAATATACAAGCCATTATCTTGGCCGCAGGAAAATCATCCCGCTTCAAAACTGGCAAAAACAAACTCTTAGAAAAAATCTGTGGACAAGAAATGGTTCTTTATCCAACACGATTATGCACCCGCCTGAATATCCCAACGACCGTTGTTGTAGGTTTTCAACGTGAATCAGTCCAAGCATGCATCGAGTACCATCATGGCGCAAGCATAACCTGCGTTGAGCAACACGAACAATTAGGTACTGGCCATGCGATCCTTTGCAGCAAGCCAACATGGCACCAAGAGCATATAGTGATCATGAACGGCGATATGCCTCTGATAACAGAAGCTATTATCCAAGAATTATACGAAAAACATATAAATAATAATGCCACTCTAAGTTTTGTGACAGCACATAACGTGGACCTTAATGTGGGTGGCTATGGACGCGTGGTACACGACAATGGCATACTCGAGATTGTTGAAGCAAAACACTTTACGGGTGATCCATCAAAACATTGCTGCATCAATGCTGGCATCTATCTTGTAAAAAGAGAGTTCCTCGAAACTCATATTGAAGCAATTGAAAAAAATGATGCAAGCAAAGAATTTTATTTCACTGATCTTATAAAATTAGCAAGCACACAACAACTACCCATAACTACCACAGAAGCTCCTTTTGATCGTGTGCGTGGCATTAACAACTTCCAAGAACTTTGGGCTGCTGAGCAAATCAAGCGTGGTGAACTTATCAAATATTGGATGGACAACGGTGTACGATTTTCAGTTGCGCAAAATGTGCATATCGATCTCAAAGTAACTATTGGCGCTGGGTCAACAATTGGCTGTGGCGTGCATTTATTAGGAGAAACCCATATCGGCTCTAACGTCACCATTCAAGAATTTTCTTCCATAGATACAACTACTATTGGCGACAATGCTACCATCGCGCAGCATTGTGTTATTAAAAATTCAACCATTGCTAACCATGCAACAGTAGGGCCCTTTGCCCATCTCCATTCACAAACCACTCTTGGTGAACATAGCGTTGTTGGCAATTTCGTTGAAATCAAAAAAAGCTCACTTGATAGTTATACAAAAGCTAAACATTTGGCATATCTGGGGGATGCTCAGATCGGATCACAGGTAAACATTGGTGCAGGCACTATCATATGCAACCACAATGGATTTACAAAAAATAAGACTATTATCGAAAATAAGGCATATATCGGAAGCAATAATACACTTGTTGCCCCGATCACTATTGGCGAACAATCATTTACTGCAGCCGGATCGGTCATTACTCAAGATGTCCCTGCTCATGCCCTTGCCATTGGACGCGCTCAGCAGGTTAATAAAGAGGGCTATGCACAAAAACTACGCGAGCGGGCGGGGAAAAAGGATGACGAGTGCGCCAGTGCTTTTCGGGCGACGCATGAAATCCTTCGACAAGCTCAGGATGATTGAAATAAATAAAATAATTAAGCATAAATACCAATAACTTGCGGGCCCCAAATTGAATTCATGAAATTTGGGTGCAATCTTATGATCCGTTTTATACACACCGCCGACGTTCATTTTGGCATGGAAAATTATGGCAAGCTTGATACCAAAACAGGTATCCATTCACGGCTTTTAGATTTTCAAAAGGCATTCAATATATGCATAGACCGAGCAATTGCAGAAGATGTTGATTTTTTTGTTTTTGCTGGCGATGCCTACAAAACTGCACATCCAAGCCCAACCCAACAAAAGTTGCTTATGGGCTGCTTGCTACGCCTCCATCAAGCCAACATCCCTGTCATTATTGTAGTAGGCAATCACGACAATCCGCTTAGTTTCGGCAAAGCGAGTAGTTTAGATATTTTTGGCGATCTTCCCCTCGACGGCTTTCACGTCATTGCTCAACCAACATCACTGCGGTTGCCAACACGCAATGGCATTGTGCAAATCGTAGGTATACCATGGCCAACACGTAATACCATAAGCATCTCCAATAAACACTTGTTTAAATCAGCAACCGAAATAACTGACTATATTTCCAAGGCGGTAGCTATTATTATCAGGAATGCAGCACAAAAACTTGATCCTATGCTACCAGCAGTCCTTACAGGCCATCTCACCGTCAGCAATGGTATTTTTTCAGGATCAGAAAAACGAGCTATTTATGGTTCTGATCCAGTATTACTCCCGTCACAACTTGCTATCGAGCCTTTTGATTATGTAGCATTAGGCCATCTGCACCGCTATCAGGACCTTAATAAAAATGGCTATCCTGCCGTTGTATACGCTGGATCAATAGAACGTGTTGATTTTGGTGAACGTAAAGAAGAAAAAGGGTTTTGTTTAGTTACCATCGAACAAAAAAATGTAACCAAGCACGAATTTATTCCTGTTCCTACGCGCCCCTTTATACAAATTGAGGTGCACCTTAAAGAAGGATTAGACCAAACAACCCAGATAATTGACGAGATTGCACGCCACTCTATCACTGATGCGGTTGTAAAAATCGTCTACCACCTTCCTGGCGGCAAAAAAGATCATGTTGATTTGCAAGCTTTGCAACGCGCGTGCAGCGAAGCTATTCATTTGGCAGGAATCATACCGGTGCGTGAGCCTGCGGTACGCGATAAACGTACCCTACTTAAAGTTGACATGCCTTTAGAAACGCTATTGAATCTTTATTTTGATGCCAAAATGGAATCGGCAACGAAAAAAGAAGAGCTTATTCAGAAAACATTAGCACTTATACATGAGCAGCAGGAGATTGAACAAGAGGTGTCATAGAACTTATTTTTGGAATAGGCTCTTCAAGTCTTAGTATCGATGCATTGTCGAATAAGTTTTTCCTGTATTCTTCCATAAGCTGCTCATAGCGTGGCTTGCGCAAGATATTAGCAATTTCTCGATACCGCTCTTCCAAAGGAACAATCCGCTCTTGTTTAGCTTCCTTAAGACTAAAGAGTTCAAAACCTACTTCTATTTCCAGTGGCTCGGAAACAGAGCCCGGCACCATCTTCGTAATAAATTGTTTATCTTCAGCTAACTCTGAAATGGTAATCCAAAAAGGATCGCCCCACACGAGGGCCATACTATGGTTGCCAGCAAGAAAGCGATTAATTCTTTCTCGAAGTTCATTCTGTGTCTCACCATTCGTACGTTGCACAACTGCTCGTTCTATATAATATGCAGCTGGTTCTTTGACAGGATTTGCATTGTAATAGGCTGTTACTTCGCGCTCTGGAACAATCAACCGCGAGCGAATTCTAAAATCTAACATTGAGCCAATTGCCGTCATAACAGCAAACTGTTCACGCCCTTCTTCATAGGTATATCCCGCTGCTTTAAAGACATCTTTTAGTTGATTGAGCGTAAGATTGTTTTCTTTTTGAACCTCTTTTAAATGCTTATCAATAGATTCTTCATCAGGCAACATTTTGAATCGTTTGGCGTCCATATACATAAGCCGTTCAAAAATGAGGTCGTCAAGACTCTTAAACGTCCCATCAATACCTGGCCGATCTACTTGTGATTGCGTGATAATATCAGCGCCCTCTTCAGTGTAGATAACAACTTTAATGGTATCGATAAGATAAAGATCTTTTGACGCTGTCTTTTTAGGTATGGAGGCCATCCAATTACAGATGGATAGAGCGGATACCGCATACCATATGAGAAATTTTTTCATCGGGCACCCTCATCAAAACACAATAAGGGGAACTTACCGGTTAAGTAAATTCCCCTTATCTTTATTGCATAGTCTATAAATACACTAAGCGGCTTGTGACGTTGGCGCAACCATAGCTGTCTTTTCTTCTTTAGATTCTGCTTGCGCGCCTTTTTGCTTCTTAAAGTATTCTTCGTTGATCACAACGCCATACTTTTCTTTTAATTGATTAATCTCTTTGTCTTCTTCCGCCATTTGTTTTTCTTTTTCTAAGTGTTGTTTGAGTCCAGCTTTAATTTGCTCGAATGGACGATATTTAGCTTGTTGGATCTCGGTCATGTTAACGACCCAGAAAGCTTTATCATCACCCTTTATAACTTCAGTTGCTGGTACATGCTTGGTCGCAATGATACGGTTTTGTACCGCTTTATCTATACCAACGCTTTGAGCTGTTACAAACTTAAAATCACGTATTTTATCAGTCACATTAGCTTCACGCGCAACTTTAGCAAAATCTTTTCCTTTTGCTTTTGCAGCGAATGCCTTTGCATCTGCTTCATTATTAAATGAGACTCCTGAGCTTTTTACACCGCCACGAGAGAGCAAGAGTTCAGGTATAGATTCTTTATTTTCATCATAGAACTTTTGTACTTCAGCATCAGATACTTTTGCTGGGAATTTTTGATCAAAATGTTTTTTGTTAGTTATACGGGTTATCGTACGGACACCGCGCTCAATATCCTTTTGATATTCAGGTGTCTCGTCGATCTTATTTTCTGCTATGTATTTATCAACTACTTCTTGACTTACCATACCTTGTAAGAAGTTATAGGGCGCATCTGGCATTAATGGTAATATCGATTTGAGTTGAGGATTTTCTTCTATTAATGCTGCAAAATCTCGTTCAAAACTTTTTGATGATATGATTGGCGCACCACCCATAGTTACTAATACTTCACCTTCGCTTACAAGTTCATCTGAAGGCATTGTCGATGTAGTTTCTGCCGCACCTTTTTTACCACCAAGCTTTTGCTTAAACCAATCAAGACAACCAGGCAGCATAATTAATGGGGCAACAAGTAATACAAGAGAAAGTTTTTTCTTCATAGTTGTTGTACAACCTTTCATAAAAAGAACCCTTTTTTTTGATAACGATATTTTCAAAAGATACCTGTGTAGCGTATCACAGAATATATGATTTACAATACCCTGCAGGCCACAAGAGCAGTAATCGAAGCTGGCTTGCACTTTACAATTTCTTTAGCTGCCGCACCTAATGTTGCACCCGTCGTCATAAGATCATCTACGAGTATCAAATGTTTTCCCTCGTACATCGCTACATCGCCACCGCGTAGACTAAAAGCTTCTTTTATATTGTTCATACGTTCATTGGGCGCCAAACGTGATTGAAACACCGTGCGCCGTGTCCGCGTAAGCAATTTTACACACGGCTTTGTACTGTGGCGTGCAATTACCCGCGCCATCTGTTCAGCCTGGTTAAATCCTCGATGAGCATAACGCGTCCAATGCAACGGAACAGGAACAATATAATCAATGGGCAAGTTGTAGGCTGATATATGTTCCCAAACTAAATTTCCAAGAACATAGCTTGCACGTATATCACGCCAATTTTTTGCAAGAATAAGTGCTTTCAGCGGATCTGCGTATCCTGATAGCGCTATAACCTTCATCGTATATTTGCTCGTGATCGGCATAGTAACGGACAGAATGGGAATAACAAGATACTGGCAATCAGAGCACAGCCATGCGGGTTGCGATAAAAATATTTTGCAATACGAACACATTGGTGGCACTACTAAAGAGCCCACTGTTTGAGCAATTGTTTGTACACCACGCAGCAATAGATCACGCATATGCATAGATAACTCGCAGAATAAGATTCGCTAAACATCCTGCAACAATATCGTCAGCCATAACTCCGCCCCATCCGTGCAACTTTTCAAAAAAGCTGATCCCCAGTGGCTTGAAAATATCAAACAGACGAAAGAGTACAAAGCCCAATAGTATCGTTGGTAACGAACATGGTATGCCAATCATAGTGACCATCATGCCAACTATTTCATCAGCAACAATAGCTGAAGGATCACCCTCTTCAAATCGGGATAATGCAGAGTAGACACATAATGACATTGCGCAGGCAACAAGAGCAACTACGGCGATCTGGAGCCAGACAGTCGTTGTGCACAAGAAAGCTACCACGGGTAATGTTACTAGGGATGCCCATGTGCCTGAGCCCCGCAAGTATCCGATGGGGCCAAGCGTAGCGACGGTGACCATTAATGATCGGTTGTTCATGGAGCTCTTAATCCCACAATAACCATGATCCCCACGCCAATAACAATGCATACATCTGCCACATTAAATATGGGTGATTGCCAGTAAGGGCATGCAACGGCAATAAAATCGATAACACCGTGATACACAAGCCTATCAATGAGATTAGAAATGCCTCCAGAAATTACTAACACTTCTCCCATGATAAAGGCGGATGCGCGCCACTGAGAAATCGCGTAGGCAATTAAGGCACCTGTTAATGCCAGAATCATTAGTGTCACCAATATAAATGTACTCGTATCATCTGAATGCAACCATCCCCACGAAACGCCACGATTAAAAACAAGATTAAATGATAGATACTCGTTTACCTTTACCGGTTCAGCACAATAATTTAAGGCACCATATTTTGTTATACGATCACCCAGAAAGGTGATCATGAAGACCAATCCGTACCAAAGCAATGGAATGTTCATCGCAGCGCAGCTCCTTGTATCGTGGAGACAATCTTTTGCTGCACACGCTCAATAAGGCCATCAACCTCTTCTTTTGTTAATGTTTTATCTGCTTGTACGGCAAGGCGTAACGTAATCGATCGCACAGCGCCTAACTCAGCTTTTTCAAACATATCAGTTTGTTCTACATTAACAATCCATGGATCAACTTCACGCACAAGAGCTTGTAACCTATCAACGGTCATTTCAAGAGGAACGAACACACTAATATCTCGTACCACTTCTGGATATTTTGATGATGGCACATATTTTTTCACCGGCTCGATATAATCGATCAAGAAATCACCATCAATTTCTAGAATGCACGCATCCCCTGGCGCTACCTTGTTGAACCATAAAGAATCTACCTTGCCCATGGTGCCAATCGTACGATTATCACACTGCAACGTAGCTGTCTGATAAGGCGCATACCAAGGATCTAATGGCCTCGATGCTTTGATCCATTGCACATCGATCTTAAGCATCTCAAACAGATTATCTACTAAAGTTTTTGCTTGATAAAAATCGACCGGTTCCTTTTTGTCGTAGATGATTGCTGTTAACATCTTCTTTTCAGTAACTTTATCTTCCCTAGAAAGCCACACACGTGCCCATTCAAAAAAACGTAGCTGGTCTTGATCAGCACTATGCACATGTACTGCTCTGAACATAGTAGGTACTAACGTAGTTACCAAGCGCCGCCACTGCTCAGAGACCGGGCTTTGCACTTCAGCATAATTATGAGGCTGCCATTCTAGTAATGATAAAAACTGTTCATCAAAAAAAGCATAGGTAGATAATTCATACATCTGGGCGCTGTAAGCCATATACTGCTTAATGTTACGCACACGCAGTAATGAAGTTAAGTTCGATGGTTGCATGCGTAATGAAGGCAGCTCGGGACGAATATTGCTGTAACCATAAAAGCGGCCAACTTCTTCAACAATATCTTCTTTTATTGCTATATCTTTTGTTGCTCGGAATGTTGGTACGGTAATAGTATAGATGCCCGCACGTTCAGTAACATCAAAGCCAAGTTTGGTCAGCGTTGCGTGTACAAATTCTTTTTGTAGAGATACACCTAAACAACGCTCTATAAAAGTATGCTCAACCGTGATAACAATAGCCGGTGGTGCATCACCACACACGCCGATGGAGCCCGCCTCATACGCAATACCTGCCTGTGCAAGTAAATGTGCAAAGCGTTGCAATGCCGGCACCAGCTGATGCGCATCCAGTGATTTTTCATGGCGCGCAGAACCTTCTGTTCTTATTTTGTGGCGTGCTGCCGTTGTCCGAATAATCCCCGCGTCAAAAGTCGCTGCTTCTACAACAAGCGCCTTCGTTGATGGCCCTACCCCACTCGCAGCACCACCCATAATACCCGCAAGGGCTAATGGTGTTGTGCCGTTAGTTATAACAAGATCATCCTTGGTTAACGAAACCATTGCCCCATCAAGAAGCTGCAACTTTTCACCGTGTTGTGCATAACGCGGTGCAATGGTTTTTGTAGCAACTGCTTGCGCATCAAAGGCATGTAATGGTTGACCAAGATCGAACATCACATAGTTTGTCGTATCAACGATTGCGCTGATAGGCTTACTATCAACACGACACAAGCGGCTTGCCATCCACAATAACGATGGGTATGAATCTATGCTCGTCACGGGTAATGCCGCAAAACGTTTGCAGCCAGGGAATGCTTGGTTTTGAATCGTTAGATCATTAGTTGCTGTTGGCGTCGACTGATTGCCGTAGGTATGCACTAGTATGTCTGCCAACATTGGTTCTAATGGTTTGAGTTGCAGGTTGAACATCGCCGCAATTTCTCGCGCAAAGCCACGGTGGCCCCATAAATCTGGACGATTATTAATCGATTTATTATCAACTTCTATAATATAATCTTCTGCTTCGAATTGTTTTTTCCAGGAACCTGATCGTAAAGTTTCTGGGATATAGAGTGCTGGTAGCTGATGCTCTTTGGCACTCCCCAAATCTTTCATCGTCGCCCAGGTGCCGTCGGTTTTTATAAGATACCAGCTTCCTGTTTCTACCATCTGACGAGATGGTAACAAAAACTCTTTATTCAGTTCAGGACTAAAAACGGTAATGGTAGTTGGGTTTACGGCACTCACGTGCCCGAGTGTAAAAAGAGAAAGATCACAAGAAACTTTATAAAAGCCTTCGATTTCTGCTGTTGTTTGAATGCATTTGTCCATGAGTTGCTCGATGGGAATGGAGCGCCACTGCCCATCTATATGATCAAATATCCAGGAAATCGATAGTTTCATAGTGAGAGGTACCTTTGCTTACGTAAAATCCTTATCAGTCTCAGTTCAATCATCCTGAGCCTGTCGAAGGATCGCTTTTCATCAGATAGTATGAAATATGTTAACTCTCACAAAGGTACGATAAAAGATAAATTTCTTCAATGTGGTTTAGTCTGAGGACATCCTGGGCATCATAGGTTCTACGTACTTGCGCATAAGATACCTAATACTATCCCTAAACAGCCATACCCCAGCCCACGCAGCTATAGATCCCCACCGAGCCGGTTCTGCATATAACAAACCGCCTACAACTGCCCCTTTAAAAGCTGTAATCGCATATTGCTTTACAAGTTCCTTGGCATAAGACCCTGGAACTGGTACATACGGTTTAAATGGATCATCATGAAATTTTCCAAGATTAAAATGTGGTTCAGTATCACGCCACGTTAAACGCTTTAACGAAGAAACAATATTGCCTGGGATATCATCTACACCACCAAAGTCCCGCCTGGCTAAAGATATAAAGGCAGATTGTGCTGGGGTTCTCAATCGCGTACGAAGAATTCTAAAATCTGTAGGATTTGACTCCTGAGCAATAACCATGATTGCCATTCTTTTATCACACTTTTTTGGTGCACAATAAATGCCCTTTGGGACACATTCAATAATATCTTGGCATCCATAGGCTTGCGCCATCTGTTCAATTAAATCACGCAACCAAACGCGACCTATATTAAGAAGCATAGGTCCATCGCCCTCGGCCAACGGCGCTTGAAGATACTGTTCCATTGTTAAATAATCAAGACCGCGCGCAATCTTAATAACATACCCAGGAACTTGGATATGCTTACATATAATTCCCTGTGTTATGTTGCCTCGCTCAATCGCTTGCTTGTTTAAAACAATGAACCCTTTCTCTTGCTCTAATTTATTAAGTTCTTTTCTTGCAAACATTTCCTGAATCTCTGGGTCAGTAAAAATCTCATCCAATTGCCGCTCAAGATCTTTTGGCACCAACCTGGTTTTCATCCAATCGACGATGCGTTGAGGAAAGATTTGTTTGGCCAGGGTTATGCCATAGCGCTCAGATTGGTCGGAATAATCCCGCACAGATGACCGCCCCAAGGATGAATGGGCCGCCCCCTGAAGAAAGAAGGCGTATAAACCTGTGAAAACAGCTGTGAAAATGAATGATTTTTTGAAGAAATGCATACAATAACCTCTTATTTTTAAACCTCTTTTATTTTTTAACCAGCCATTGAACCATTCATTTATAAAATACGCTAGCCTGGTAAAATCATCAAATGGCCTGAAAATAGGCTATTTTTGAAGTGCGCACAGCTGGATATGGCGATTAAATCTTATCAGATTGCCAATTTGTGCGTTTCGAACATTAAACCTTCAAAACGCACAGGGCTTTTGGTATAGTCATAACGAGCTTTAACCTTATCCTTGAGAAGGAGACCTTTGTGTTTAAACGTGATATAGAACAATTACTAGACCGTTATGCAAAGTTTCCTGTCGTTGCGATTCTAGGCCCTCGGCAGTCGGGAAAAACCACACTCGCAAAAATGCACTTTAAAAATTATGTATATACTAACCTTGAAGAGCTCGATACCAGAGCCCTGGCGCTCAATGATCCCAGAAAATTCTTAAGTACTTATGAAAATGAACATGGGATTATTATTGATGAATTCCAACACGTTCCTCATATACTTTCTTATATACAAGTCACTGCCGATGAGAAAAAACGCCCTGGTTATTTTGTGCTTACCGGATCTCAAAACTATCTTATGAATGCAGCCATCACACAATCACTCGCAGGGCGTGTTGGTATCCTCACATTACTGCCCTTCTCTATGCATGAACTTAAAACTAACGAGGCTCTTGATCCCAAGTGCAATGACGTTATATTCAGGGGTTTTTATCCAAGAATCTATGATGAACACATGAAACCACAAGACATATATCCCGGCTACTTACAGACATACCTTGAGCGCGATGTGCGCCAACTCATAAATGTTGGTGATATTAGTCAATTCAAACTATTTATCCAATTATGCGCCGGCCGTATAGGTCAACTTCTCAACATTGCAGACCTTGCCACCTCATGCAGCATCAGTACGCAAACAGCGCGCAGGTGGCTCTCAACATTAGAAGCTGGTTACATAGTTTTTTTACTGCAGCCCTATTTTAAGAATTTCAATAAGCGCCTGACAAAATCACCCAAAATCTATTTTTATGACACCGGTCTTGTATGCTCACTGCTTAACATTCCTGAGGCTAGCAACCTTGTTTTTAATTCCTATAAAGGCCACCTTTTTGAAAATTTAATCATTGCCGATCTTTACAAACAATTCTGTAACAATGGCCAGCGTCCACCACTTTATTTTTGGCGAGACCTCAACGGTCGCTTAGAAGTAGATTGCATTATTGACCAGGGAAATCGCCTAGTTCCTATTGAAATAAAATCGGGAGAAACGATAAATTCTGATTACTTTGATACACTGACCAGCTGGGCACAGCTAACCGATACCTCACCAGAAGATGGCTATGTTATTTATGGCGGCAGCAGCGAACAAAAAAGATCTAAGGGACATGTTATGGGCTGGCAGGCAATGAATAATTTTATAGCTCAACATATCAAGACATGAGGCACGTACCCAATTTGCGCCCCCCACTATCTTCTGCTACTATCATACCTACTTAATAACGTTATTTAATCGCTTAGGACCAGTCGTGGCCGACCCAATCTTAAAAATTGAAAATCTATCCAAAACCTATCGTGACAAAAACAACACCGTGTATGCTCTTAACGATGTTTCCCTTGCTATCAATCGCGGGGAAATTTTTGGTCTCTTAGGCGTCAATGGTGCCGGTAAAACTACATTGTCATCTATTCTAGCAACCCTGCATCCACCAACGGCCGGCTCAGTATTTTTCAATGGTCGCTCAATTTACACCGATATCATCACGTATCGCAAGGCTCTCGGCTTTTGCCCGCAGCACCAAAACCTTGATACCAATTTAAACGTACAAGAAAATCTCCTCTTTGCTGGCCGCTACTTCCTTATGGATGAAAAGCTCATTCAACAACGCATGCATGATCTTATGACACAGCTTGAACTCACACGCTATGCAACATTCCCTATCCACGCACTTTCTGGGGGCAATAAACAGCGCGTACTTATTGCTCGTGCCCTTATGCATAACCCTGAAATTGTGATCTTAGACGAACCAACCGTGGGCCTTGATCCTGACATTCGACGAAAATTATGGGATTTGATTGCTGGCCTTAAACAGCGTGGCATCACCGTTATTTTAACAACACACTATCTTGATGAAGCAGAAACACTATCGGACAGAATTTGCATACTCCACAAAGGCAAAATACGCCTTATCGAATCGGTCCAAACGTTACGCGAACATCATCAAATGGCAAACCTTGAAGATATATTCTTAAAACTTACCCAAGAGTATGGCCAGGAAAAATCATGATGGCATTTTCCCAGAATGCACGTGTTTTCGGAGCATTAGTGCGCCGTAATCTCTATGTATTTCGCTCCCAGTTACGCGGATCTCTTATAGATGGTTGCGCTATCTTACTACTTGATGTCCTTATTTTTGGTTACTTGTTTCCCACCATGGGCATGGCGCGGGAAATGATCGCTCCTGTTTTTTTGGGTAACATCATTTTTATACTATTCATGGCCAGCTTTTCATTTTCGTATCAAATCCTTTTCGATGTTGAATTCACCCGCCAAATCGACTACTACCGGACGCTACCACTTACAAAACGATGGTTCTTTGCCACCTACGTCGTCCATTTTGTGCTACAAAGTTTTATCATAACTATGCCGCTCATTGGGATAGGATCATTCTTACTCCGCAATCGCTTTGCCGCGATTCAACCAAACATTCCCTTATTCATGATCTGCTACTTATTAGGCCTTGTGTTTTTTGCAACACTTTTTATGGCTACCAGTTTTCTTTTTCCCTTTGCATGGTACCGCATTAATGTGTGGCCCCGTATATTATCGCCACTGTTATGTTTAAGCTCCGATCTTTTCCCCTGGCAAAAGCTATATGATTTTTGGCCGATGGTTGCCAACCTTTTTCTACTCAATCCAATTACGCACATTGTTGAAAGTTTACGTATAACCTTTGTTGGTGGCCCTCAGGGATTATCGTTATTATTCTGTCTACCCATGATTGTAGCGAGCATAAGTATAGCATTGTTATTGTTAAAGATGGGGATACAAAAACGGCTTGATCCGGTGTAAATATATGAACAGATCGATTTCAATTTTTATGGCATTTTTCAAGCGCGACTACTATGCACAACGCAATTATTTGCGCCACTATTTTATTAACTACTGCCTCATATTCCCCATGATAAGCACCTTTGTGTTTGGCTATTTACAATCAAACTTATTTTTTGATGGAGTGACTCCGCAAAAAATAACCACCCTGCTGACCGGCAACATTCTGCTTATTTTTTTTATTGTGCCCTATGTAAATAATATGGGCTTATTCTTTGATCTTATTTCCGATAGGTTTATTAATTATCAGATTACGATCTTAAGTCCCCGCTTACTCTTACTACAACGCGCCCTATTCAATGCTTTTCTGACCTTTATTATTTTGCTTGCTTACTATCCAATGGCCAAGCTCCTCCTGGGATCTTATTTTGATACCAGTAACACGTGCTGGCCTGCTGTTGCCGTCATGATATTCTTTGGTTCATTAACAAGTTCTGCCTACAGCCTTTTTATCGCCTGTTTTTTGACCCGTGTCAGTCAACTTTCGCACGTATGGCCACGCTGCAATGAACATATGCTTATGCTTGGCGGATTTTGGATTCCACTCTTTGTTATGAAACAGCTTTCACCACAGCTAGCCATCATTGCTCGTATCAATCCACTCATTTATATTACTGAAGGATTACGTCAGGCTATTATAGGTGGCGATCGTTTTCTACCGTTAATTACCTGCGTTATATCACTCGCCTGTTTTTTCCTACTCTTTTTTGCACTTGCTACTTATTACTTTAAAAAGCGTGTTGATCACATATAAGATCCGATCGCACTCACTACGTTAGTGTCGATGGGATCTTGATAAAAATGAATTATAAGGATTCATCTATGTATAAAAAATCGATCTTATGTATTGCAACTGTATGGCTACATGCCACATTGTTCCCAGCAAATAATCAAGACCTCGCATCAAAAGCACACGCGTTAATCAAAGAACATTCACGCATGCTGAAGTACTATCCGAAGTTGCAGCAGGTTGCTGGTATTGATGATGCTGAGGTTGTAAGAATCAATAAGAAACGAATATCAAAACAACGATGGCAGATGCTACATATATGCGCCCGAACATTCGAATCAGAAATCATTCCCCTCATGACAGCAAGTTTATTGCATGGATTTATTTATGAGCGATCCCTTTCTTTCAATGGAGATGTAAAAGCACGTAGTAGGAATTCTTTCATTGAAAGTTTGGTGAGCTCCACCACAACATCTATTTGTTTAGCCGCCTTTATCGTTTCTGGCTCACGACCTTTTAACAATTTAGAGATAGGAGCTACTACTTCTTCTCCTATGGCAGCTATAGCTTTTAATCACGCTTCAACTGCGCTAACAACCCTAACATCAAGCCGTAAATATCCTCTATTTTATTCACCCTGGAAGAATCAAGCCCTTGCTGTTGCCACGGGTGGATTGAAAATTTCTGTTTTTTGTAAACAAGTTGCAGATATTGACCGCGCCCGTCAAAAGGCCCATGAAAACTACAAACAACAAGCACGCGATCTCCTTGCTCAGGCTAAAATATAACTAACTACAAGGACTCAAGTATGAACGTAAAAATTGTTACCTGCGGCTTACTCTTACTTTCAATCTCACTCCATAGCACCACCCCAACACCGGAACAACGCAAAGAAGCCACTCATTTATTGGCACGTTATCCGGCGCTTGCACGGCAGTATCCTCAATTGACTGACCTTG
Source organism: uncultured bacterium (assembly GCA_963738145.1). Lineage (GTDB taxonomy): Bacteria > Babelota > Babeliae > Babelales > Vermiphilaceae > CAVTVH01. Next base: position 721,771 of record CAVTVH010000001.1, on the reverse strand, counting down.
CCATTGGAGCAACTAAAGCTGAATTGATTGAATTAGCTCAACAATCGGATAAGCAAACTATACAAGGAAAAGTTATATCGGGTGCAAAAATAGCAGCAAGCACCACAGCTGCCCTTATCGGCTACGCCGGACTCCACAACACCGTTACCTTCAATCGCTGTCCCAATTATTTCCTCAAAGGAAGACTTGATCACAAAGTAAGATGGGAATGGTCTAATTATTTGATAGCAAATTTTCTCTCGAGAATCTTAAGTAACACAAAAAATGGCCCTCTCCATATTCTTTCCTGGGCCGCAGTTGGCAATTTGAAGGTTGGTCTTTGCGAAGGGGCGATTCTTGCTGCTGCAGCACAGGTTGGCCCATGGCCTACATTTGATGGGCGCAAGTTCAAAAATCCAGCATTAGCAACTGTTGGCAGTATGGCTTTGGGCGCTTTAGGTATTGGCTGGGCTGCTCATTATAGTTTTAGAGATCCTCAAAAATTGGAAGAATTTGGTCAAAAAAGAATATCTTCTCGGAACGATTTGACCGTGTTTCACATGGTTCCCAAGAGCAACTGGCGCGCGTGCGCTATCAACACCCGCATCGATTCTGGTGCCTATATTGCCGGTTTTTGTGCAGGTATAGCTCTACCAGCCTATGTGCTGTATACCCGTTATAAACTCAAACAAAAGTATGAACAACGGGCGCAGAAGTTGGTTGCCTCCGGTCGCTTCTCCGGGTGTTGACGGAAACTAGTCCTTACCTGTAAAAATGGGTTTAAGCCCTGCTGATCGGGTTAAAACAAATTTTGAGGCAAATTACAGGAGTAGAAATTTTACTAGGACATACTAGGACATCAATTTGTGTCCTAGTTAAACGGGCTAAATGTCCTACCTCTTTGCCCTAATTTTTACGAACAATATATTTTCCATGCGGATCATTTCTAGCAACACCAACCTTCGTAATAAAGCCATCTTCAATGAGCTTTTTAAGGCGTCTTCTGGCAGTTCGTATATCAACATCCCAAAATGCTGCCGCTTCGTAGGTGCTCAATTCACCATGAGATTGTAAGTGTTTCATAAACTTGTTGTGCCACTCTTGCGTGATAATCTTCTTGGCCGAATGTGCATAGATAGTAACTCTAAATTGCAATCCCATTTCTTCAAACTTTGGCTGCTGAAGTTTGCTTTCAAGACATGCGGTTATTATTTTTTGTAAACCTGATCCCCATTGTTCAATAAGATCAAGAATATGAAACGTTCTTGCTATAACTCGATTGCGTGATCGTGATGACCCAGCAAGAGCATCATCCAAGCTTAACCCGTAGGGCAATCCTCCCGGATTGGTTATTTCTATGCGATCATCAAAGAGTGCAATAATAATGGATGATCCTTTTATCGCATAATCTGTATGCACAACCGCATTTATAACAGCTTCCCTAATTGCAACGGGCGGGTATTGCGGTATCGAAGTTCTTCTTTTTGCACCTATTTTTGTTTTTGTGAAGGTGTTTTTGCTAATAAACTCTAATACCTCATCAACGGCAATTGGAAGGTGTTCATCGATATCTAGGTGATCCAGACTATTTTCTCTAGTAATCCCTGAAAACCTGACACAACGGATGATAGCATCTGGAAAAATATGTGAACGATCTTTGCCAAAAAGCAGCATGCCACCATTAGAAGGATGATCGGTCCCAGAATGAGTAACATACATACCAATACTTTTTGCTTTATGCTTTGTTATAGTTTTTTCTACTGATGAGAAGCTATTTTCTACGCCTTCCCAATCTATGCCGTCTTTTGGTGCCTGAGAACAAGGTGTCTCATCGAAGGTTATATTTCTAGCAAGAGATTTTATGGTTGCTATAGTATCTTGATCGGCAACTCGATTTGAAGAACCGAATCGCACATACGCAATCTCTTTGCCATCTTTTATTAAATAATAAGGACCTATCGCATAAGGTACCTGAATTAAAATAAGAGCTTTGTTACGATACGTTTGTATATCAATATTTGGCATAAAAAAAGGCATAACAGACTCAGAAATCTTGTTAATAATTCGCATCTCATCTTCCAGGGGATCTGATAAACCAAATATCTTTTTGGTCGTATCTTCTATGCCGATAACTATAGTTCCACCTGATGTATTAGCAAAGGCAACAACTGTTTTAACAATTCCTGCCAACGAGCTTGCATCCTGCTTGAATTCAAGCGTTTTACCTTCTTCTCTTACAAGGAGTTCTTTTAGCATATCGTTCCTATCAGACACCATTTTAATAACTCTATTATGCCAATAATGATTGCATGTAATCCCCAATTGTCAACGCACCATGAAAATTATAGGGCGTAGCCCTTTAAAAAAAGGCTATTCATGCTAGGATAAAGGGCATGGGTACTATAATTCTATTCTACAAATACATATCTATAGACGATCCTCATGGCGTCATGCGCTGGCAACAGAAACTTACTAGCGAATTGGGCCTGAAAGGGCGCATTATCTTAGCCCGAGAAGGCATCAACGGCACCTTAGGCGGAGACACCGAGCGCATAGAGCAGTATAAAAATCTTATGCTTGATCACCCTCTATTTACCAACATCGACTTTAAAGAAGCTCCGGGCAATGAAAGCGCATTTATCAAAATGCGTATTGTCGTCAAAAAAGAGATTGTCCGCATGGATTTAGATCCTCAACAATGCAAAGCCGCCGATGGTGGCATCCACTTGAAGCCTCGGGATGCCCACACAATGATCTCTGAAAAACCAACCAATCTTGTACTCTTGGATGCCCGTAATAGTTATGAATCCCGTATTGGCACATTTGCCGGTGCCATAACCCCCAACATTTATCATTTTCGTGATTTGCCCGCGTATATCGACAACAACCTTGAACAGTTTAAAGATAAAAAAGTCGTTATGTTCTGCACTGGGGGCATCAGATGTGAACGTGCTTCTGCTTACTTGAAATCAAAGGGCGTTACGCAAGAGGTCTACCAAATTGAAGGTGGCATTCACCGCTACATCGAACAATTTCCCAACGGCCATTTCCGTGGTAAAAATTATGTTTTTGATGGTCGTTTATCGGTTAAAGTTACTGATGACATTTTAGGATCCTGTGCCTTGTGTGGTAAAGCATATGATGAATACAATAATTGCATGAATGCGTCATGCAATAAACACTTTATTGGGTGTCCACCATGTATTATCAAGTATGCTGCTACATGCAGCCAAAAATGTCAGGAATTGCTGAGCACCAACCAGGTGCATCAACGACCACCCCGCATGAAGGTGAGTTTTTAATAGAGGTTCTTGTCAACCTCTATGACTCTGACACCACTATGCGTGGAGCAGCAAGGGATGTTTTTGCAAACACCCCCTGCACCCCCGTGCACCGGGCTGGCGCCCTGGACCCATCAAAACCTCGCATCGGTTCTCGGTTTTGAAATATGAGTGTTCTCCGGTCCCAAAACCGGGTTTCGTGACGACCCTCGTCGAACACAAACATTATAAATTTTATTCGAGGTAGTTCCCCACTTGGTCAACCCACAAACCGCGTCAAGCGGAAACCCTCGACCAAGTGGTCAAAAAGTAAGCCTGGCCCTACATGTGCGACATGGCGACCGGCCGTGAGGTCGCCCGTATGTCGCATAGCAATCCAACTGCAAGTTGGTGTCCAGAGTCCAGAGAGGTTGACAAGAACCTCTTTGGTGCACACCGCGCATAGCGGTATAAATATATTAAAAAATATTAAAAGAAAGCATTGTATCATGCTAACGATACGAAAAGATGTACCTTTAAAAGACAAGAACTGGTTCCAAACCGGCGGCGCAGCCAGATACTATGCATCACCTGCAACAGCACAAGAGTTCCAAGAAGCTGTTGCATACGCCCATGCAAACGGGCTCCCCGTTTTTGTGTTGGGCAAAGGTGCTAATATTCTCATAAGCGATGCTGGTTTTGATGGCCTTGTTATTCATCCGCACATGATTGATATAACTCACACTTTACAAGACGATGGTGTCATTGTTACGGCCGGCGCAGGTGTTGAAATGCCAGCACTCATCGACTATTGCCTTAACAACAATATCTTGGGCCTTGAAGAATTTAGCGGCATACCTGGCACGGTTGGTGGTTCTGTCTACATAAACTTGCACTATTTTGAATTCTTACTTGAACAGTTCTTGTTGCATGCACAGGTGATAGACCGCTCAACAGGAGTTTTACAAACGGTTACTCCAGAATGGTTTAACTTCGGCTATAACCAATCGACACTACAACAGCATAACCATTATTTACTTAATGCCACGTTTAAGCTCAAGCCGTGCACCGACCTAGAATCTGCCTATGCTCGTGGACGCAGCGCAGAAATAATACGCCATCGCATGAAACGCTATCCAGCGACTCACACCTGCGGTAGCTTCTTTAGGAATTTCCATCCCCATGAAGTTACGCTGGAAATGGGTGGTAAAAAAATAATCTACGTTGCCTATTATTTGGACAAGATTGGCGTTAAAGGAGCGTTACAACGTGGCGATGCAATTGTATCCCACCAACATGCAAATATGATTGTTAACCGGGGCAGTGCCACATCAACTGATATTATTACGTTGGTACGTACTATGCAGGAAATGGTACGGGAAAATTTTGGCATTACCCCAAAGGCTGAGTGCTTGTTGATTGGGTTTAAAGAGTATCCGTTGCACCATGAATAACGAACTTATTTTCATAACACAAACCGTTCTTATCGCCAGCACCACCCTGCTAGCTCTGCGCATGGGCAAAGAAGCACTCGTCGCTTTTATAGCGGTACAATGCATACTCGCTAACTTATTTGTTATCAAGCAAACAGCGTTGTGCGGGCTTACCGCTACCTGCGCGGATGCCTTTTCCATTGGTGCAGTTCTAGGGCTTAACTTATTGCAAGAATATTATGGTAAAGCGACGGCTAAAAAAACGATTTTTATTAGCTTTTTCCTGCTCATTTTTTATGCGGTTATAACGCATCTTCACCTGCTTTTTATCCCACATACAGCAGATACCGCTCATAACGCATTTGCCACTATTTTGAGTTCCATGCCACGCATTGCTGCCGCATCATTTGGTGTCTATGTCTGCGTACAATATCTGGATACCTTGTTGTATAGTTGGCTTAAGCGCAAGTTCCATGATCGCTTTTTAGTCGTGCGAACGGGTATATCAATTGCGCTGACACAGCTGCTTGATACCGTGCTTTTTAGTTATGTTGGGCTTTATGGAATTGTAGACAATATCGGTGAAATTATTGTAGTTAGTTATGGTATTAAACTCGCTGCACTTTTGATTGCATTGCCTTTTGTGGGATTGGCACGGCGGGTGGTAAAAGAATAAAAAAATAAGGACCCCTGTATATGAAGCACAAAATTGGCCACTACTTATCCCCCGAACATTACACCAACGTACTGTACCAAATCGTATTCATCATTATCACCGCAACACTCTTGAGTCTCCGCCTCCACCAATTTGTATGCGGCTTCCATCCGGTCGGCAACAAACCGCGCATCACCGCCGTAACGCCCGAAGTAACGGCCGCATGGGGCAAACAACCTGAACTGGTGCACGTAGGCATGCATCTTACTGATTTTTTACGTTTTGATACGGTAAAAAATGAGTTTATCATCAATGCATTTATATGGTTTTTATTTGATGAAAAGAAGGTGCCATTGGCAACTATAGAAAAATTTGCCTTCACTAAAGGCGAGATATTGCACAAATCTGAACCACATATTACCAAACGTAACAATCTTACTGAGGCCTTATATAGCATACGGCTGCAGTTCAGCACTATTTTAGATTATGAGCGCTTCCCGCTCGATGACCACCGCATCTATTTGAATCTTACTAATCCAACAACATCAGCAGATAATCTGATCTATCAAGCAGATAGCAATAACTATATTATCTCAGAAAACATCTATGTTTCAGGATGGCAGGTAGTAGGCCACAATGTTGCAAGCGGTTATGCGCCAATTCCTCTAGGCAGTGAACGTACGCTCTTGCAGCCAAAAACGGTCTTTTCACTTGATCTATCAAAAGGGGACTTACGGCAACTGTCGCTCATATTTTTGCCGCTGCTGTTTTTATTCTATATAGGCTTATTTGCCTTCTCCATTGCTGACATCACTATTGCCATGACATTGCCGATTGCCACCGCATCAGGGCTCTTGGCCTATAGTTTTGTGATACAAACATTGGCGCCAGCTGTTGGTTATATGATGCTCAGCGATTATCTGTTCCTGTTCTTTTTACTGAGCACCTTTATTATTTTGCTGGTGAAAGCACTGGCCGTAGTGCCCGAGCATATACTTTCTAAGCGAACCATTAGGAAGATAGAGGGATTAACGATTGTTGCACTGCAGGCAGCTCTTATTGCTGCGTGGTATTGGTTGGTGTAGGAAACTTAGAAGAGATTATCTTTCCCATGCGAGCCTACTGCCTTCGAAGGTGTCTCTCCCCTGTCCCTGTTCCCATTCAAAGTTGCTTGCGCGGCTTGCTGCCCGTTGCTCAGGAGGCAATGTCATGTAGTATGCCAACAATCCGGCTGCCACCGCAAAATATCCTGCTATTACTATGGTGCCAACATTCAGCGCAGAAAAATTTTTTATTCTTTCCCATACGCCCCTTTGACGTTTTGGATCGAGGGCAATTTCTGCATTTCTCAGTATGATTCTCAGATCAACTGATGCAAGGTCACTGGGGAATTTACCAAGTTTGTTACGCTTAAGCGGGTTTGCCTTGTGCTCAAGTAAGGCTTTTACGTAATCATGAGCATCAAGCTCTGCAGCACAGTGCAATGGCGTGTTGCCCTCATTATTTTGTGCATCGATATTCAGGCGGGAATCTTTCAAAAGCCGTTCAACATACTCCTTGCAGATGTACGTCACCTTATCAGTTATAGCTCCATTGAGTACAGACCTTTCTGTTTCATAACCCAATTGAATCGCTCGATGTAATGGTATACATCCATCAATGTCTTTCATATTTATATCGATGTCATTAACACCAAGAAGATAAACAAATACGCCATATTGCTTAAACATCACCGCTGTGTGTAACGGCGCAAGTCCTCCTCCTTGCATATTGGGATTCGCTCCCGAATCCACCAGGAGATTAACCAGATATTCAGAACCATGCGCAACAGCTTTAACAAGCGGAGTATCTCCCGTACTGTCTTTGGCATTCAGGTCACTAACAGGGATAAGCTCCTTGATGAATTGATCTGTTGGTTCTAGAAATAGTATGGCTGCTATGAGAAGTGTTATCTCAATTTTTTCAGCATCTTGTGAGCCGATAACTTCTCTGATATCAAGCAGAATGGTATGGTTAGGGCCATGCTGATCAAGAAGTTCCTTAAGATGGTTACGAACACCCGAACGATCCTCTTTACGCACAAGTTTTGCCAGCTTTTTGTCAGGTTCTTGTGCCACGAGTGGTGCTGTTAATCCAACACTCAGCATCACGATACAGCCAAGAATTATCTGTTTTTGCATCTCAGTTCAGTCCTTTATTGTTATTTAGCTGGTGTAATCAATCCTGACATTTCTGCCACTAGGAACATCATTGGACTGAGCATAACAGTTGCTAATAATCCTGTAGTCAAGTTAGGATGCAAATCTCTCATTTTTTCCCAGACACCTCTTTCACGCTCTGGATCGAGTGCAATTTCCGCATTTCTCAGTACTATTCTCAGATCAAACCAGGCAAGGTCACTCGGAAAATTACCAAGTTTATTACGTATAAGCGGGTTTGCTTTATGTTCAAGTAAGGCTTTTATATAATAACCTGCATTGATTTGCGCGGCATCATGAAGTGGCGTATTTCCTTTGTCATCTTGAATATTGACGTCAATGCCAGGCGCATTGAGGAGCTTGTTAAAATAATCCTTGCCCTTGTAATACTGAACAACATAATGGAGCGGCGTACACCCTTTAGAATCTTGAGCATTAACATCAATGCCATCACAACCTACAAGATAGGTGAACATATCAATGTTATTGTTCGCAATAGCCAAATGAAGAGGCGCGCCATAGTATCCTCTAATGTTTGGTGAAGCCCCCGCCCTGACAAGCAGGTTAACAAGATAATTTGAATTACGCTGTGCAGCCATTATAAGCGGGGTATCACCATCACTATTTTTGACATCTAGATCACCAGCTGCAATAAGTCTGTCAATAAGAGAATCTTGTTCATGTAAAAATATTATTGCAAGATGCAGCAAGGAATGATCTACTTTGTCACCACCATCTGGAGCAATAGTAACTATGTGCTGAGGCCCGTATTGCTCTAGACGTGCCTGTAAGCATGCACGAATACCAATAAAGTCACTTTTATCCAGCAGCGAGTTAAGCTCCTGGTCAACTTCCTGTGAAACGAGTGGCGATACTACACCACCACTCAACATCACCATACAACCAAAAATTATCTTATTTTTCATGTCTATTCAGACCCCCAAATTTTTACGCCCAACTCATCGCAACCATCAATACCTGCGACATAGCAATCATAGAAAGCAGGTTATAACCATTGTTCAGAAGATACAGCTCAATTGGCCAGTTGGCATATAACACGCTTTGCAAGGTGACTGGCGCCACAAATGCTAACCAGCTCATCCAGGCAAAATTGAATGCTCCCATATACGTGGCAATCCCCATACGCTCCATAAAGCAGACCATAAGAGCAGCCATAACTGCAGATGCTATCAAGGTGCCTATGATTCCCTTTACTAGGGCATCTGGCCGTGGGGTAACTTTGCTCAAACGGATATAGGTATTACCAAAAAGGAACGGTCCATACCATAGAAATCCAACAAAATTGTTAACAAAAGCTGCTGCTACAACGCCTACCCCGATAATTGCATAATTCATCGTAAGAATCCTTCTAAACCGTTATTATTAGATGACATTGACCTACTCATTTCTGTAGCTGGATCTTTTACCAAGAAAAGATCTTCTATTTTTTTCATAGTCCACCATGCAGCTATATCTTTAAAAATATCTTCCGCCTGATTGTCACCAAGCAGCTTATTAACAATGGCATTCCCAATATATCCCTTATACACTTTGAATGGTGGTTCGTACTCGTAATCTGTTATTTGAAAGCAAAAAATAGCCATTCCTTTTCGATCTATGGTATTAAACCAGGTCCCTGCCTTTTGATTGGCAATAGAAAATGCTGTTGTTCGCCTTACGGGCCTACCATCGGGCAATTCATAGACAAATGTACGCGGCTCACCATGAGATAGATAGTGGCGCTCACTCATAAGAATTTCTTGATCTGCTCCAAACAACCAAGCGGATGATAGAGAAGCTAAAAAAACGACATATATCATGTAAAAAACCTAAAAACTGCTATAGTTATTGATATAAAACGAGCCTTAAGACCATCTAAATTTATTGTATAAGAAACCATGCAAATTAATAGCGCCTTCTCCTTTGAGCTTATCCACCAATCCAAAAAATCCAGAGCACGAGTTGGGAGAATACACACTCCCCATGGCATCATCGATACTCCTGGTTTTGTGGCGGTCGGTACCAACGCTACCCTGAAAGCTCTTGATAGCGAGACGGTCACCAGCATTGGCCTACAACTTATGTTCTGCAACACCTACCACCTCATGCTCCAACCAGGTACAGCCGTTATTAAACAAGCTGGCGGCCTCCATAACTTTATTAATAGAAAAGCACCCATCATTACTGATTCTGGCGGATTCCAGGTATTTAGCCTTGCCTATGGCACCGTTAACAATGAGCTGAAAAGCAAAGGGAAGAAAAAACACGACGGCTCGGTCCTGAAAATCGATGAAGAAGGGGTTCTTTTTAGATCGTATCGCAATGGCGACCAGGTTCTGCTGACACCCGAAACATCTATTGCCGCTCAAAAAGAACTTGGCGCTGATATTATTATCCCTTTTGATGAACTGCCACCCTACCATATTAGCCCTTCAGAACTTAAAAAATCTCTTGATCGCACCCATCGTTGGGAAGAGCGGTCTTTGGCGGCCCACGCGGCAAACCGGAATAACCAGGCCATGTACGGGGTAATTCATGGCGGTATCGACCCAGTTATGCGCAAGCAAAGCTGTGATTACCTAACTAAGTTAGACTTTGATGGTTTTGCAATTGGAGGGAGTTTGGGCAAAGATCATAGTGAAATGGTTGCTATGCTTACCCTTACTATGCCATTGCTGCCCATCGACAAACCAAATCATCTCTTAGGAATCGGAGATCTTGTATCTCTTGAGCCTTGCATTAAGCTCGGCATTGATACTTTTGATAGCTCTCATCCAACGCGATGTGCTCGCCATGGCTTGCTATTCACTTCAACGGGTAACAAAAAAATCATGGCGGCTGAAAATAAATATAACTTTAATCCCATTGATAAAACGTGTATCTGCGTGGTGTGTCAAAAATACACACTCGCATATCTACACCATCTTTTTAAAGCACATGAGATGGCTGGCTTTACCTTGGCATCTCTGCACAATCTTCATTTTATGGTCAATCTTATGGCGGATTACCGCACACGTATTTTGGAAGGAAATATATAATCATGAAAACAATAACCTCACGTCAAAACCCAGAAATTATGAGCATTTCTGCGCTCGCTACCAGCAAAGGCCGCGACCAACAGCATAAATTTATTGCAGAAGGGTTGCGAAGCTGTCACACCCTTATCCAAAGCCCTGTTAAGTTGCTCCAATTGTATGTAACTGAACCAATGCTCGACACCGCACTACGTATGACGGGACAAGAAAACATTACCGTTGTTCACCCCACAGTTATGGAAAAAATAAGCCAGACAACTACTCCAAGCGGCATAGTCGGTGTTTTTCGTATCCCTATGCAGCAAAGCGCTAAAAATCTTACTGCTGGTCTGGTTCTCGTTAATATACAAGATCCAGGCAACATGGGCACCTTGATCAGATCATGCGCAGCCTTTAATATTGGATCCGTTGTTGTCGTTGGCGGCGTTGATCCTTGGAGCCCTAAAGTAGTACAAGCAACGGCAGGTACTATCGGCGCTGTGCATATTTTTAGCTACACCTGGCAAGAATTATTAAAAAATAAAGGGAAACTGAAGCTCAATGCCCTTGTTGTTGCTGGCGGTAAACAACCAACTGCTACTCATCGTGATTCATTACTTGTTGTCGGTAATGAAGCCCATGGTATGGAACCGGAATTAGTTACAACATGTGATGATACTATAACTATCCCTATGCCCGGCAACGCAGAAAGCTTAAATGCAGCCGTTGCGGGCTCTCTGGGATTATATATGGTGTATGTGAAGTAAGTAGGGTTTCGTCAGGTGTATCCCGCGAAGCTTGATCCTAATCTTGCTCAGATCCCGACGCCCAAGACGGCACACCAGTTTGATGGCTTGGTGGTGCTGCTGGCGCTAGCGTAGAACTAGAAGAGCTGCTGCTCGAAGAACTGCTACTTGATGATGATGACGAACTTGATGAGCTTGAACTGCTCGGTCCAGCCGTTACTACTGGAGCCTCTTCCACCCACCAGGCAATTTTGGTTCCCCCCTTGCCCGACACATGATCTATTACTTTGGCATGCAGACGCGATCCACCATCCAATGGAACGATAACTTCTGGCGCTTGCTGAGAAAATCCCGCGGGAGGCGATTTAAGCCTGGGCTTCCACCCTAAACCACCATACAGACTTTTCGTATCTTCTTGACGTAAATCAAAAGTAGCGTTCCCCTGACTATCATAAAACATATCCGGAACTTGAATCCCCATAACTTCAAGGTCCTGTTTTTCAGGATTATATGCGAATACTAATCCACAAAAATCCTCTATTCCTGCAAGGGAAACGATTGCCATAAACTCATTTCTTCTTAGATCCTCAAACTTTAAACCTTCACCCTTGAAAGGCAGAAGAGTTACAACAGGAGCTAATCCTTTGTAGACGATACCTCCAGCTCCTTTAGCAAGCCATTCTTTCGCAATATCCGTCGTATTCAGTAGTGCGTAGGGCTCTATAATAGTCGCGGCTCCTGCCGCAAATCCACCCAATGGTTCTCTAAGAGCTTGAGCTATGGCATTTTCATAGTCAGTAGGCGCCGCTTTTGCGTGCGACGAAGATGACGATGATGTATCGATAGCTTCTGGTTCTTCAGATTCTAATGCTTCCTTTGTTACAAAGTTCCAGCCAATCCCAGTCCCTCCTGTTACAGGAGAGTAATTCATAACCTCAATACGTGCTACTGATCCATCCGAGAGAGGGAGATTTAGACGCGGCGTTTCTTGAGGAAGCTTACTTTTGGCGGAGAAACTCACCTCAGCTTTTTTTAACTCGAACTTTTTATCTTTGGGAATATAAGCAAAAGTTGCATGCCCATAACTTTTTGAAGGGTTAAAAAAATATATCCTAAAATCTTGCCGCCCTATCTGGCGTGAGGCGTCAATCGCAGCTATGGGAAGAGCGGTGAGATGTTCATAAAAACCAGGAGGAGCCCACAAACTCAGTTGATCAATTTCTGCATTTACTTTCTCTAACATATCTTCAGTCGTAATCTGCCCATCATAACGCCCTGAACTCGAACTTGAGCTTGAGGAACTTGAGGAAGAAGCTGCCTGCAAAGCACATGACATTAAACTGAGAGCGATACTGAGTGCAATACAACGATTTTTTTGCATCTTCATTTTCTATCCTTTTTCAATACTTTATAAACTAGCGCGAACTACTGCTACTGGAAGAACTACTGCTCGAAGAAGAAGAAGACGACGACGACGATGGTGATGAACTCGAAGACGAACTTGTTGCTACTGGCGCTTCTTCTACCCACCAATAAATTCTTGTGCCCCCAGTTGTTGGATTATAATCCATAACCGTGGCATGGAGCGTTGAGCCATCACGCAGTGGTGTGACCGCCGTTGGTGCTGTTGGAGCGAATGAGGCTGGTGCATACGTTATCTCATTATCGAAAAAATTATCGTAAAGATAAGGAGTTGGATTCTTATTATCTTTACCAAGATGTCTGATGTTTGCCAGAATAACATTATCTTTAACCCCGTATTCGCTATCATATACAAAAATCATCTCATAAAATTCTTTTGTTCCACTTAATTCCGAGCAAACGATTGCTACAAATCCATTACCACTAAAAGAGAATCCAAAAACTTGGCTCTGTCGTCTTCTTCCTTCATGTAAATACTGCACCCTCCTAGACATCATAGATTCATCGCGTGCTGGGTTTGCTATATGTTTTCTTAAAAAATCTGCGGGCAACATAACTTTTCTAAGATACTCCTTAAAGTCAAAATCAATCGGAATAAGGACTAGAACAGGAGCTGCTGCAACGGGGTTGTATGGTCTACCCTGTTCGTGTGCCTGTTCCTTAAGCCATGCATTCAAAAGATCGGTAGTATTAAACAGGTTGTACTGTTCGATGATAGCTGATACCGATAGAGGAACTCCGCCCATGCGCTCACTAACTTCCCCTGCATATCTAGTCGGCAGGCTAACGACTGGCTTAATTATTGACTTTGCTGCTACCGCTCTTGTTACAAAACGCCAACCAATACCAGCCCCTCCTGTTAAAGGAGAATAATCTATCACTTCAATTTCTGCCCCATTTTCAATATCTGTCCCTTGAGCATCGCTCCAATAGGGATCGGATAGAGCAACATACAGAGTTGGTATTTCTGTAGGAAGTTGACCCATACCATATCCCGGACTATTAATTTCCCATCTAAACGTTATAGCGCGAGGATCATATATAAATCTTGCTGTACCACCTCTTCCCTCTTTATCAGAAAACATCACCTTAAAACCCTTAGCATCTTTTTTGAATAATAGTTCTAATGCAGCTACAGGTAGATTTTCAACGTGACCATAAAGTTCCATACCAACATCAGCATTTGCTCGATCAATTAGTTGATTTGCCTGCTCGATCATCTCTTGCGTCGTAATCTGACCATCATATTTTTTTGTAGAACTGCTAGAACTTGAACTAGAGCTTGAAGAAGATGACAAACTACTCGTTGCTCCTTGCAGACCTACCTGTATGCCAGTTGCCACCATCATCAGAACTAGGATTTTTAACTTCATAACCATATGCTTCCTTTTATTAAACCCATGACAATTTCCTAGCGCCCAGAAGAAGACGATGATGATGATGAACTCGAACTACTCGACGAGGAACTTGACCCAACCGTCGCTACTGGCGCTGCTTCTTCTACATACCAATAAATCCTTGTTCCACCTGTTGTTGGGTTATGATCTATGACTTCTGCATGTAATATTCCTCCACCGGACAATGGAACTGCAACTGTGGGTGCTATTACAGGAAACTGAAGAGAAGGTTGCATAAGACTAAACTTTACTGTTGTTTTATCGGTCTTAAAATGTTCAATCATGTTGCCATTTACATCGAACCCATAATAGGACATGCGCTTAGCCGGTTCTGCCCGTATAAACACAAGGTCACCTTTTTTAGGATCAAACAAAAAATAGAGATAATATAATTCTACTGGCTTATCGAAATTTTCTGTGTAATAAACAACGGCTACAAACCCATTATCCAAACCTCTTTTTACTTGCTCCTCTTTCATTCCCATTCCGGTGCCCGCCAATAGAAAATAATTAGGAAAATTTTCAGAACCAATAAGAGCTGCTATTGGAGCTCGCGATGCTTTTTTATATACCAAACCTTGTTTTACCCCGTTCTCTTTGAGCCCTCTATTCAATTCGTCAGTCGTATTCACTAAATTGTAGCCGCCAATAATACCTGCTGCTGGTCCGGCAACATTTGCCATTGAGGGTGAGAGAGCTTGAACAACCATATCCTCATACTTAGTAAGTTTTTCAGCCGCTTGTTTATCTTCTAACTCCTCACTCTCTTCCGGGTTAACCGCTACAAGAGACCAACCAATCCCCTTCCCTCCCGTTGAAGGCGAATAATCGACAACTTCAATATGAGCTTTCAAAGTATCTGTTATAGTAACATCAAGTTCTGGTGCTTGTGCTGGTAAGTTGTATTGAGAATAAAAACCAATCGTAATGCCATCAATGTCTTTTAATATAAAATTGTTATTTGCTAGGTCATACACAATAATTGCTGCGTTATCGTCTCTTGAACGAATAAAGCCTACTTCAAATGGTTTAAAAAAACGTACCCTAAAACCAATAACACCTACTTGATTCAGAGGCTCCAATGCTGCTATGGGTAGAGCTGTGACATGTCCATAGAGGGCTGTTATACCTTGTTTATCAGATTTGTTGTTTCTGTGATTGATCATCTCTTGCGTCGTAATCTGACCATCATATTTTTTTGGACTCGAACTCGAAGAAGATGATGATGAACTACTCGTTGCCCCCTGCAAACATACCTGCATACCAGTAGCTATCACCATACCAATAACTAATTTTATTCGTTCCATGCACATCCCCTGTCTTTTTTAACTATATAATCTTAATGATAATTATACTATCTGAAACAATGCGACTACAAGGATACGCAAAAAAGCTGTTGCTATAGGTTTTTTTATATGGTTCACTAGGAGTTCTAAAATGTAATTTTTATTCAAGAGTCTATCCTAAATTCACCATGTATTCGAAAAACGTAACTCCTCGGCCGTTCGTATCCTTTTACCCAACCTTCACCTTGCAGGTTCAGGCCGGGGCCCCAAATTGAGCTTTCGAGATTTGGGTATAGCTGACGAACGGAACTAAAAGAAGCTTCTGGATATGGCCCAAAAATAAGGATATTCCTCCCATGCACGACAATAAACTCTCCTTGCCGATGGCGATTCTCATCAACATCAACATCATGATGGGTTCCGGCATCTTCTTAAATACCGTACTTATAGCCAATAAGGCTGGATCTGTTGGATTCCTCAGCTACGCACTTGTCGGCCTCATGTTATTGCCTCTTGTGCTGACTATGGCAAAACTCATAGAAATGTATCCCATGGGAGGTTTTTATAGCTTTACGCGCCAAGAACTGAGCACATTTGCAGGATTCATTACCACGTGGGGTTATTTTACCGCCAAGCTTGCTTCTGCCACTATCATGATTCACACCTGCGCAGTAACCCTCCAACAACTTATTCCTCCCTTAGCCTCTATCTCTCCGTATCTATTTGACCTGGTATTATTGACCATCTTCTTGGCACTCAACATGCTCCATATACGTACAGGAGGAACTATTCAGGCTATGTTCACCACCTTCAAATCTATTCCTATCTTATTTGTGATATTTGCTGGCCTCTTTTTTATCAGTGGTGCAAACCTAACTTCAGGCCATCAACTATGGAGTGGCATTCCTCTTATTTTACCTATCACCATTTATGCAGTTATGGGTTTTGAATCAGCATGTTCCATCAGCAGTAAAATTCGTGATGCTCACAAAAATGCGCCTCTGGTTATCCTCATCTCTTATGCAATTAATATGGCTATCCTCATGAGTTATCAATTTATCTTCTATGGAGCTCTAGGCACAGAACTTGCCACAAGTCCTACATATCGCGATATGTTCCCTGCATTTCTGAGCCACATGGTTACCGATCCGGCCGTGCTTGCCAAACTTGGGGCACTATTTAACATCGCTATCGCATCATCTATTTTAGGGGGTGCGTATGGTATTATTTTTAGCAATGCTTGGAACGTGTATACCTTGGCAAACCATAACCACTTACCGTTTTCTAAATTTCTGACACGGTTCAATCGCTATCAAATTCCGTTCTTATGTATTTTGCTTGAAGGAGTTATATGTCTATGTTACCTGCTCGTATCCTACGGCCCTAACACACAGGTTGTCCTACAATCAATCGGAGCTTTAGGTGTTGTATTCACCTATACCATGAGCGCAATAGCGCTTATCAATGCAAAACGAAAAAACCCTGCAATTACTATCCCAAGTTGGATACCACAACTTGGACTTGTTAACTGTATTATTTTAGTGGGTATTTGCATCAATCGACTTATTCAGACAGGTGTCACTGGATTATATGGCTTTTTAGCACTTTTTGCCCTGGGCAGCATCTTGTACTGGTGGCAAACATATCGCCAACAAACTACGCGACCTACCGCACTTTGAGCGTAATCAGCGCCAATAAACATAAGATAATCGAGATAATACCGAAACGAACGGTAATTTTAGATTCTTGCCAGCCTATCAATTCAAAGTGATGGTGCATCGGCGCCATCTTAAAGAGTCGCTTGCCAAAGGTGCGATACGAAAAAATTTGCGCCATAACTGAAAGTGTTTCCGCTACAAACAATCCTCCGGCCAAAGCAAGCAACAACTCCTGTTTTGTCATTAAAGCCATCAAAGCCAAACCACCACCTAAAGCCAACGACCCTACATCACCCATAAAGATTTGTGCTGGATAGGTGTTGTACCATAAGAACCCTAATGAGGCTCCCACCAAGATCGCGCCTAATACCGCAATTTCAGAGCTACCGGCAAAAGGGATATGCAAGTAGGTGGCTATCGTATAGTGGCCAGCCAGGTAGGCAATTAAAGAAAAGGTAGCAAAGTTAGGAATAAGCGAAACAACAGCAAGGCCATCGAGTCCATCGGTCAGGTTAACGGCATTACTACAACCGACCAGAATAAACATTGCCCAAGGAATGTATAAAATACCAAGGTCGGGGTTGAACGATTTAAAGAAGGGAACCGCAATTTTTGTGGAGACATCGGCACAACAGACCATTAAAAGTGCAATCACGGCAGCTATAGACCATTGCAACCTAATTTTTAATGATGCTGATATTCCTTTGTGGCGTTTAATTTTAGAATAATCATCCCAAAATCCTATGGCACCAAACCCGACTAAACAGAGCAAGAATATCCAAACGAGCGGATCGGTAAGATTACACCAGAGCAAACTATTAATAAAGACCACCATAAGAATAAAAATGCCCCCCATGGTAGGCATTTCCCCCTTTTGTTTATGGCTTTCCGGCGTATATTCACGTGTTTTTGATCTGAAAAATTTTTGTGATTGTGCAATAAACCATCTGCCAATGACAAATGACAAGACTAACGAGCTCAATAATGAAGCTAGAACACGAAAACTTACATAGTGAACGACATTAAAACATGACCAATAACTCTTTACGTAGAGCGCAAGATGGTATAACATGTTTCCTCAACTCATTTAAGATATAATTACGAAATATAGGTATTTCTAAACTATTTTCTAGGGTAATGAATATTCTCATTTAATCAACTTACCACCCCCCCTTTTGACTTGGAAACTTTATACCGTAAACTGGTTTTCGAGCTTTAATAAACACTTTTTTGTGAAATACATACTTTGTTAACCCCATAAGAAAGGATTTCTTATGCCGAAACTATTCAAAAAAACTATTACTCCTCTTTTGATCTCTCTTTGTATAGTTCCATTAGTAATCAAGGCTGATGATGCCAAAGATCCACTCAAAAACGTCCATTTTGAGCAATTCCGCACTAATACCATAAAAATTCTCCACAAAAACAATCTCCATGCACTTGAGCCACAATTTGATGAATCGTGTAACGTTATCAAAGATTCTCTCGATAAATTTTGTGATCTCAAAAATCAAGATCGCTGGCAAGAACATTTAGATCGCATTAAAAAATCGTTAGATGAATATCACACAAAAACATTAGCTAAACTACAAGAACTCATGGATGCTGCTTCTGATCCACATCAAAAGAAACAGCTAGAAAATCTACGCAAAGTACTTATAGCATTCCATGTATGTCTCTTAAAAGTACATAAACGGCTTATGGAATTTAAAGGATCTGGCCTTGCTGAAACGTTACGACTTGGACAAGATCTCAGCGAGCATACACACCTGCTACCAAGGAACTTACGTTTGCTGAATCCATTACAATGGAAAGCAATTTTGGATCTCCGTTATTCTCGACAATAATAAATTCACCTACGGGGTTCTTGCATTGAATACATCTACCTTTGACGTTATTGTTGTTGGCGGTGGCCATGCGGGCATAGAAGCTGCTCATGCAGCAGCCAAGATGGGATCAAAAACAGCTCTTATCACCCTCGATCCATCAAAAATTGGCCTCATGCCCTGCAATCCTGCCATTGGCGGCGTTGGTAAAGGCCACATCGTCTATGAAATAAGCGCACTTGGCGGACTTATGCCAAAGCTTGCACTAAAACTTATCTACAAGCACGTATGCTTAACACCAAAAAAGGTGCGGCTGTTCAAGGCCTCCGTCTTACAAATAGATAAATTTGCCTATAATAGCTCTCAGCAAAGCCACTCTCCATGCAATCGCTAATCTTACTATTTTAGCAGGTATGGTTCAAGATCTTATTCGCTGACGATAATGGTGCAATCAAGGGCATGCGCACACGCAGACGGCGCTCTGACTATAACTCACACCAACGGTTATTTTAACAACCGGCACTTTTTTAAATGGACTTGTCCATATAGGCAATATCACGAATTTTCCTGCTGGCCGCCGTGATGAAGAAGCGTGCAACGGGATTAACGCAATTTCTAAAAAATCTGGGCTATTGGTAGGCCGCCTTAAAACAGGAACCCCCCCACGATTATTACAATCAAGCCTTGATTTTTCAAGATGGAAGAACAAGAAGCGGATCAACTCTCAACTACTTATTTGAGTTTTATCCTCACAAAGTTACTAACAGCCACGCGCCTGCTACATCACCCACACCAATGAAAAACGCATGAGGTTATTAGAAAAAATCTTCATCTTTCTGCTATGTATAGCGGCAACATTCAAGGTATTGGCCCTCGCTATTGCCCATCTATTGAAGATAAAATTGCACGCTTTGGCTGACAAAGAAAGCCATCATGTTTTTGTAGAACCAGAAGGCGCTAGATGCGATGAAATTTATCCCAACGGTATTTCTACATCGTTACCAGTTGATGTGCAAAAGGAATATGTTCAAACAATTGCTGGTTTTGAAAATGCTATTATTACCAAAGCCGGCTATGCAGTTGAATATGATTTTGTGCTTCCTAACCAACTTAATACACACTTTGGAAGTTAAAAAAGTTCCAGGTCTTTTTTTGGCCGGTCAAATTAATGGCACGACAGGCTATGAAGAAGCCGCTGGACAAGGTATTATTGCCGGCATTAATGCCCACTTAAAAGCACATACATCAACCTCCCTTTATTATGACACGCACGAAAGTTATATTGGCGTTATGATCGATGATCTGGTATCTAGGAGTTGATGAACCGTATCGTATGTTCACTTCACGCGCAGAACGCCGACTGCTTTTGCGCCAAGATAATGCGTTTTTACGTCTTATGCCAAAAGGATATGCCTTAGGACTTATTGATCACAAGCTCTATCAAGATTTTCAAGCAGAACAAGCTTTGATTCATGAAGCACTCACTACCTTGCGCGCCACCTATA
The DNA here is from genome assembly GCA_963738145.1 of uncultured bacterium. Lineage (GTDB taxonomy): Bacteria > Babelota > Babeliae > Babelales > Vermiphilaceae > CAVTVH01. Next base: position 701,392 of record CAVTVH010000001.1, on the reverse strand, counting down.
ACCATGCTCAACTATTGCGTATGTTTGGGGATACAGAATGCAATGAACAAGCATTGCGCAGCCATCTGCCCGCACATACTTCTGACCGCGCTGTACAAAATATTCATGCAGAAATACGTTATGAGCCTTACATAGCCCGAGAACGTCAAGAAGCCGCCAAGTTGGAACAGTATGCCACGCTTGCCATACCACACGATATTATATATAAAGAGATGCCAGGACTATCTAAAGAACTTCAAGAAAAATTGATTAAACATGCACCTGCTACACTAGCTCAAGCAACATTAATTCAGGGCATGACACCTGCGGCACTTTCATTGTTAATATTTAAAGTTCGCGAGATGAGCAAACGACGTTGATTTTATTAACTGCGGTAAAAATACCCCTCGATACATTTTTTCTACGAAAAACCACGCGGGGCGAACGGATTAGGAGAACAATCGTGTACAAATTAACAACGACACTCAAAACTTTTCTAATTCTTATATGCTTCACATTTTGTTCTTACACCGCACCAAAAAAACGCTGCCGCACCGCACAACAATCACAAAAAAGTTCAACAAAAAAATCATCGTTGAAGTCGACGCATAAAAAAGATCTGAGTAGCACAATAACCAACGAAGCCGATACTAAGACAACTGCCTCTACACAAAAAAAAGAATCTGCATCACAAACACGCACAATTCAAGTTGTTAACGATATCTCCAACAAAGAGCTGGGTTATAAATATATACTCGGCACGTTTCATCCACTTTTTTTTACGTTAACCGTGAATGGTTCTGTGATTAAACAAGGTACAGAAACTGCCATAACTATCACAAAAAATAATGTAGAAATAAGTTATGCATGTGAATTCGAAAATGGCAGAAAAAGTTCTAAAAAATATCTGTATAAACTTGCTCCAACGACAAAAAAAGTACGCATACAATTCCGTTGGAAAAAAGATCCACGCATTACTCTTGATGATCCAATGGCGTCATTGGAATCAGAAGTCGATCTGACGTAACCAAGATCGCGTTTTACCCAAAGTTGTATATACTCAGCTATAGTTTTTATCAACAATTTTGGGGTAAGCTCATGCGCAGTTCACTGTTACACATTTACGGACCGCTATCTATCCATAGCTTCGGCCTTATGATCGCTCTGGGCATTCTTGTATTTTCTTGGTGCGTTCGCCACCACCCTTCACGTAAAAATATAATTTCTGACGAAAAACTTTTTGATGCATTGCTCTTTGGTACCATTATCGGCATTATAGGAGCCCGCATCCTCTATTTAGCAACAAATTGGGATACCGTGCATTCATGGTTCGATATTTTTACCGTATGGCAAGGAGGGCTTTCTATGCTGGGTGCAACGATTGCCGCACTTACGTTTACACCAATTTATCTTGTGCGTTATGCAATTGCACCACTTCCTTTCCTTGATATCATTGCGCTCTATGCCCCCTTATTAGAATCGATATGCAGAGTTGGTTGTTGGCTTGCCGGATGCTGTTTTGGCAAAGTAACAACAGTGCCTTGGGCCATGGTATACAATGATCCTAATAGTGCTGCTCCTCTTGGAATCCCTCTACACCCGACGCAATTATATGCATCACTCGTAGCGTTGCTTACTTTCATTTTCATCTACCGAATATGTCAGCGATACTGCACCAAGCCGGGACAACTCCTTATGATCTACCTTGTATGTTCAAGTTTTGCACGTTTGAATATTGATTTTTTCCGCAATGACCAAGAATTTTTTGCTTCCCCATCACTGAATGTTTTATCAGTACACCAATGGATTGCTCTTGTTATTATGATCATTTCTTCATTAAGTTTTATACATATCAGTTTTAATCGCCTACAGATTACCTATAAACAATGAACCTCTTCAGCTACGTTAAAAGTCAGCTCTCTATTCTTGATGTAATTGGTGAATATGCTTCCCTGAAAAAGGCAGGCCTTTATTGGAAAGGTTGCTGTCCCCTACACCATGAAAAAACTGCATCATTTACCGTGAGCCCCCACAAAGAAATTTTTTATTGCTTCGGCTGTCAGGCAGGAGGTGATGTTATTGCTTTTATAGAAAAAGTAGAACGATGTTCACCATTAGAAGCTGCAAGAACGCTTATAGATCGTTATAAGATTTCAGTGCCTGCAACTATTGCCCAAGAAGCCCATGGCAAAGATAGTCAAGAACGTGATCGCTACTTCAATGTATGCAAAGCTGTCGCTCTATGGGCACATAGTATGATTATTAAATACCATGCCCCACGCAGCTACCTTACAAATCGAGGGTTCAACGCCACGAGCATTGATTATTTTACGCTTGGCTACTTCCCGGGAGGCCCACAAGCCATAAAAGTTTTTTTAAACTCTATGCACCAACAGGGAATCTTGGCTGATGAACTTCTTAACATGCATTTTTTGGCGCAAGGCAAAACAGTATTTTACTCACCATTTGAAGAGCGCATTTTATTCCCTATCAAAGATCATGTAGGAAGATTTTGCGGATTTGGCGGCCGCATATATAAACCTCTTGATGAACGAGCAAAATATTATAATTCACGCGAAAGTAGCTATTTTTCAAAAGGGTCACTTCTTTTTGGATTTGACAAAGCAAAGCAAATGATTCAAAAAACTGAAGCTGCTTTTCTTGTTGAAGGGTACCTTGATTGTATCGCTATGGTACAGCATGGCTTTCCCGCCACTGTCGCCACACTTGGTACCGCATGTACCTCTGAACATCTCATGACGTTAGCCCGCCACGCTAACCAACTTTTTGTGCTCTATGATGGAGATAAAGCCGGGCAAGAAGCGGTCATACGCCTTGCTCAACTCTGCTGGCAAGCAGCCATTGATGTAAAGGTTATAACATTACCTCCTGGGCAGGACCCCGCATCATTTTTAATGAATCAAGATAATGATTTAAAAGAGTATATTGACCAAGCTGCGGATATTTTTATTTTTTTCATCAACACTACCGCTAAAGATTTCCAAACCAAGCCTTTGAGTGAAAAGCTACTTCTATCCCGTAAAATTATCGATGTTATCTATACACTCGATGATCCTCTTAAACAATCGCTTCTCCTGCAAAAGGCCGCAACAATTCTTGTTGTACCTTTAGACGCTCTAAAAAAAAGTTATACCAACACAAAAAGACCCTTAAGGGGTAGTTCTTCAGAGCCTCAAAAAATGCTGGAGCCTTCTCCCCAAGAGACCTATCCCTTATTGGAAAAACAGCTCTTTTTTGCTATAATGCAGAATATCCAATTGATCCACCGTAATAATGAAGAATATCTCCTCGAATTCCTGCCGGAACCCTTTAAAGCTATACTCCTCAAGCTCAAGCAGGCAAAGGATGCTCAGGCGGCACTAGCATTTCCTCAATTTTATGACATGCTGGAACATGATCAACAACAGATTGCTAGCAAAATCCTTTTGGAAAATGAGCTTGAATTATCAACCCAGAACTTTGATCAACTTTTACTCCTTTTGCAAAAAAAGCATTGGAAAGGCATAGTATCTGGCATGAAAATGAAGCTTGAGCAAGCGGAATATCAAAACGATAAGGAAAAAATTGAAACTATTTTGTCCCAATTTCTAGCGTTAAAGAAGAAAGTAGTACAAAATAATTTCTTAAAAGATTCGTAAATTAGGGCTTATTATGAAAAAACCGGCAACAAAACCTTCAACTCCAAAAAAGAGTAGTGTTACCGCCCCAAAAGCTAAGAGCGCCCTGGCGCGTAAAAAAGTAGAACCAACAACCCTAGATTCTGCTTCAGGTCCTGGCAAAAATGAGACATCACCAGAGCAAAAAAAAGAGCTTACTATCGAATTGATCGAAACCGCCAAAAAAAATGGTGTTATTTCGTATGAAGAAGTCATGGCCTTCGGTGAAAAAAACAGCCTGACCGAACCTGAAATTAACACGTTGCTTCGTCAGCTTGAGAAAGAACATATCGAACTTGTCATGCAAGAAGAGTTAGAAGACAGTAAGCGTGAGGATATTGAAGATATAGAAAAAGAAGAAGAAGCTCCTCGCCTTAAAATTAAAGAAGGGTTTGATACATCCCTGGTTGCTGCTGAAGATGATGAGTTTGAAGAAGTAGAAGAAGAAGGTGATGAGGATAAACGAAAAGTAATTCGTGCTGGAACCGGCAGTCAAATTAGTGATGCAGTAAAATGTTATTTGCGTGATATTGGCAAAATCCCTCTGTTAAATAAAAAAACAGAGACCGTTATTGCAGACATGATTGCCCGTAGCAAACGTGAATCGATTGATATTATTTCTCGTTTCCCTTTTATACATAAAGAGTTTGTTCTTATTGGCGACCGCCTTGCCAAAGATACACTTGCGCTTAAAGATATCATCCAGTTTTCACAATTTGATGAGGAAAATTTACCTAAAATAGAAGAAGAAAAAAAACGTATTTTAAAAACAATCGGTAACATCAAAGCACTTATTCAAAATGAAGATACTATTTATCAAAGTTATCGAGGCAACCTAGATACACAGGCACAAAAAACAAAAATGCTCCAAGATATCCGCACGAATAAAGAACAAATTGGACAAGAAATCCGCAGTATCAAACTTTCTAACAAGTTAATCAAAAAATTAGGTAAGCGTATTGAAAAATACATCAAGAAGTTTGAAGAAAAAGATACGCTTGTCATGAAGACACAAGAAGAAATTGCTACTATCCAACAACAAAGCACCCTTTCTTCTGAAGATGAGCTCGCTCTGCAAGAGTTGGAGCGTACGATACGCGGCAGTGCAAAGTCTTCAAAAAAATTAGAAGTGGAAATTGGTTTATCAAGAGACCAGGTATTCAAGCTTTATAATAATTTTGAAAAATACCAACGCGAAGACAAAATAGCAAAAGATAATTTGGCAAAAGCAAACTTCGTCTTGTGGTTAATATTGCTAAAAAATATGTTAATCGTGGTCTTCACTTTTTGGATCTTATTCAAGAAGGAAATATTGGCCTTATGAAAGCGGTTGAAAAGTTTGAATTTGAACGTGGTTATAAATTTTCTACCTATGCAACATGGTGGATTAAACAAGCTATAACGCGTGCGATTGCTGATCAATCCCGTACCATCCGTGTACCAGTTCACATGGTAGAAACACTCAATAAAATCAATAAAATTAAACGTACTTTTGTACAAGAACATGGCAGAGAACCTATCACATGCTGAGTTGGCCAAAGAGCTCAATCTTGATGAAAAGAAGATAAAAAATATTATCAAAATTTCCAAAGAACCAATCTCTTTAGAGACACCTGTTGGTGATAGTGAAGATGCCTATATTAAAGATTTTATTGAAAATGAAAATGAATTTTCACCGGCCGATACTGTGGCTAATAATGATTTGAAAGAGCGAGTGCGTGAAGTTCTTAAAACGCTAACACCTCGTGAAGAAAAAGTATTAAAAATGCGTTTTGGTATCGATGTTGCTTCAGAACATACTCTTGAAGAAGTTGGTAAAGATTTTTCTGTTACCCGTGAACGAATTCGTCAAATTGAAGTAAAGGCATTAAGAAAACTACGCCATCCTTCAAGAAGCAAAAAGCTCAAGCATTTTTTGAAAAAGAACTTAAAGAATTAGATGAGCAATTGCCCATCGCTGAAGAAGATGACGATTCTGCCGAGTAACGTAAAAAGTAAGCAAAGCATTTAATCAAAAAGAAAGTAGATCTATTACTATGGAACCCGTTTCTCTGAGTAGTTTACAAGCCCCTTGTATAATATTTTTAATTGGTCTGTGCGCGCGCGCTGTGTTTTCTTTTCTAGAAACAAGCATAACGGCACTCCGCTTATTTAAGTTAAAAGAGCTTGCGGCATCAACGGCTCAATATAAATCCTTATTTTACGCACTGGAAAAAAACCCTCACCGTGTCCTTGTCACCATCCTAGTTGCCAATAGCCTTGCAGACGTTACCGTTGGCGCAATGGCTCCCCACATTACCGAAACTCTTTTTATGCATTTTAATTTATCCCGTGGCCTAGGATTTTCTTTAGGCATGGGGGTAGCTACTATTGCTATATTGGTATTTGGGGAAATTATCCCAAAAAATATTGCTCGTGTGGGTGGCGATACGCTCTTTCGCTCATCACTCTGGCTTGCAAACCTCGTTTTTTATACACTTTACCCAGTTGTAGCGGTACTTATAAAATTCTCTGATTATCTGATCTACAAAATTAGTGGCAAACCACTGACCGAAGAAACTACTGAATGGGTATCTTCTGAAAAGGAGATACAGTTTCTTATTAACTATATTCAAGAAAAAGGTTTGATGGAAACTGAAAAAACTATGATGCTCCACAATATCTTCGAACTTGGACGCACGCCAGTACGGGAAATTCTGATTCCAACCAGCGATATAGTCTCAGTTGCCGCTAGTATGACCAGCTCCGATTCGGTTCCCTTATTTTTACAACATGGGTTTACGCGACTTCCTGTCTATGAGGAACGAGCGGATAACATTATAGGCATGGTGTATCTCAAAGATGTCTTTGCATTGATGGCCCGTAATGAACAAAAAACGCTCAAAGATATTATGCGTCCTGTTATGTTTGTACCAGAAACCGTTAAGGTCAATCAGCTTCTACGGGAGTTCAGACAACAACACATGCACCTTGCTATTGTACTTGATGAACATGGCAGTTTATCAGGGCTTATAACGCTTGAAGATGTCCTTGAGGAAATTGTGGGAGAAATTAATGATGAGTATGAGCTCGCTTCAGAAAAAATCGTTCCCCTTAAGAATAATAGCTGGCTTGTACGCGGAAGCACTCCCTTACAAGAAGTTGAAAAAGTTCTTAACATTGTTTTTGATACGCAAGATTGTCTTACCCTTGGCGGTTTTTTAACTGAAAAGCTTCAACATTTACCTAAAAAAGGTGAACGTATTTTGTATGAAGGATTTTATTTCCAGGTCCAAAAAGCGACGCCACGCCGTGTTCTTGAGCTTTTGGTCTCTAAGGCTGATAGAGCTGAACCAGTCAAATCAGAATCTGGTAGTTAAAACTATTGATCTTGGTTAAAAAAACCTTTTATAGTACGAACAATATCAATATTTTTTCTGTAAAAGGATGACCATGATTCGTACGTATAAAGCGCTCTTACTAGCCTTAGTCTGCATGGCCGGTTCACACACCAACCCTGTATCTTGTACCGAAACTGCTCTAGAAATCGAAATGCATGATTTTTTTGAGCAACTCAATGGTCAAAACCTTGATGACTCTACCTATCTAGCAACAACGCTAGAAAAAGTGCAGGAGGTTATCACCTTGTTGGCGCACGACACCATGACGAGAAAAAAAAGCTCGGAAGAACCTCAGCAGGTAACAAGGCAACGTGATCCACGCATTATCCAAACCATACTGGCTCATTTGGCTCAGATTATTGGCAATATTGCACAGATTATCGCAGCGCGTAAAAATCCAGCCATGATCAAACATTCTATTACCGATTTGGTAACTAATCTGGTAACTATCGTTGCTACTGCCACGCAACCTCAACGCGAGGATGAAAAGACAGGAGTTTAATCACCATTCTTACCCTCTTTTAAAAACAACATTGAAATTCTATGTGAAAATTTTCTAGACTAACAATGAACATAGAATTATTTAGAAGAAGGGTATGTTTATGATCTGTCGTATATTAAATATAAAAGAACATTACCTACTATTAATCGTAACTATTTCTACAAACATGTTTCTATCTGCAAACATTTCTTTGCTTCCTTTACAGAATAGTTTGAACCCATTATCTTCGTATCAACAAGAACCATCTTTAGCATTGCAAAAAGTATTGAATACACCGATGTCGCGCATAAAATTAGCAGCTGCTCGTTTAGTTGCTGTGCGCCTAGCACGCCAACGCGGCCTGCCAATACCTGACCCGGCAACCCACAAGCCGTTGCTTGGTCAATAATTAAATCTTTTGCCCAGACACACAAGGATATGTATGCTTCCCTACTTAGCCATTTCTGCACTCGTATGCACTTTTTTCACGCACGCAGCCACGCATACCATTACCATATCTCCCGATGAAATGCGGGCCATTGGCACTGCTATTTGGCACAATGAATCTGGTTGCTCGCAAGAGAAACTTACTTGGTGGCATGAAAACGAGGAATTTCCTTCTATGGGCATCGGCCATTTTATTTGGCACCCCCAAGGCACCACGAGTAATTTTGGACAAATGTTTCCTGCATTGCTTGTCTTTTTAGAAAATAATAATGTTACCCTCCCAAGTTGGCTTAAGGCAACAGCTCACCAATGCCCTTGGCCGGATCGAGCTGCTTTTTATGCGCAGATTAAAAGTAGACGCATGGTTGAACTACGTAAACTCCTGGCTTCTACTGTTGAGCTGCAAACGCAGTTTATTATCAAACGCGTTGTAGATGTTCTGCCCAAAATTCTTGCCTACGCACCGCAAGAAGATCATAACCAGATAAAAAAACAGTTCTTCTATGTTGCTACGTCTCCTATGGGTATGTACGCGCTCATTGATTACCTTAACTTTAAAGGTGAAGGTATTAACCTCAAGGAATCATATAATGGTAGAGGGTGGGGGCTGCTACAAGTGCTTATGGCTATGAATGCCCAACAATCTGGGTCTCCAGCATTAGAAAGCTTTGCTGGTGCCGCAAAAAAAGTGCTCACGCAGCGAGTAGAAAATGCTCCACCCGAACGTAATGAACAACGTTGGATTCCAGGGTGGTTTAATCGCATCGATACGTATACAACGGCAAGAAAATAATAGAGAAACACGCACCTACTCAAGCGTCACAAAATATCGCCAAAATAACGATCCAATCAGCCATTTATTAATTTGTCTTATTGCCAATTTCTGGTAGTATTGATCGACAAGTAAGCAGCTCTCATTATCTAACGTCATAAGGAGTAAACTATGACGACTTTCTACCCATCATTCCACTATTACCTCTATTTCTACGATCAAGAAGATCAGCGGCACCTCTAAGTAGACCTCTTTTATAAATTCTCGTATTCATTGCACATAACTCATGTGCTACGCAACCGTTTGTACCCCAAGGAGATGGTATATAAACGTGTTCGATTCTGTATGTGCAAACGAAAGGTCGCTCCATGTTTATAAAACGCGAATATCTAGTCATAGCACTTCTTATCACCTTGTTTCTATCAGCTAAAGTTGGGTCAGTCGTTGCCTTGTGCAGATTGTATCACCATCCAATGGCAATCAACCAAGTATAGTTCATTGCACTTTATACTTCTGAAAAAAGTAAGCGACCTGTAAAAAACGGGTCGCTTTTTATATATACAAAAGCCGTGATATACTACTCTTTCTTGATGTTATTTTTTGTATAGTAAATAAGGAATTATTCTGGTGATTCAGTTATACGATCTGTGCCTTGCCTTCGGTTCTCAACCCATTTTTAACCATATTTCTTGCAGTATAGGACAACGCCAACGGATCGGCCTTGTCGGCCGCAATGGATCGGGCAAGTCAACGTTATTAAAAGCGATTATTGACCCTCAAGTTCTTGATAGCGGCACCGTAAGTATAGCCCACGGCAAAACCATTGCTTATATGCCCCAAGAAGTGGTCCTTGCCTCTGAACAATCGATTATCGAAGAGGCCCTCAATGCCTTTACAGCCTTACGGGTCTTGCAAAAAAAAGCTGCCGCTCTTGAGACGGCACTACAGCAATCAAATGACCTGAAAATGATACAAGATTACAGTGAAGCCCAAGAACAACTTGCCACCTACGATATCCCTTCCTTAACAGCTCAAGCAAAAAAAATGCTCATGGGATTAGGCTTTCATGAAGAGCAATTTGATACTTCTGTGAGCACATTAAGTGTTGGCTGGCGTATGCGTATTGTTCTGGCACAACTCTTGCTCCAAGATGCTGATTTTTATCTTTTTGATGAACCTACAAACCACCTTGACTTGCAAGCAAAAGAATGGTTTTTGGGTTTTTTAAAAAAAGCATCATTTGGCTTTATGATCGTATGCCACGAACGTTACTTCTTAGACGAATTATGCACTGATATTTTGGAATTAGAGTTTGGTAACGGCACCTTTTATAAAGGCACTTACTCTACGTATGAAGTGCAAAAAGAGCACAATCTTGCACTCCTTGAATCTGCCTATGAGCAGCAACAAAAAGAGATTAAACGCAAACAAGAGACTATAGAACGCTTTCGTGCCAAGGCAAGCAAAGCAAAAATGGCACAAAGTATGATCAAATCGCTCGATAAAATTGAGCGTATTACCTTACCACCAGCCCCTAAACAAGTAGCTGTACACTTTCCCCCTATTGATCAGCCGGGCAAAATAGTGCTTACCGTGCACAATGTCAGTCAAACTTTTGGCACTAAAAAAATCTTTGATCATGTTTCATTCACCATAGAACGTGGCCAGAAAGTTGCCTTAATAGCTCCGAATGGTGCCGGTAAAACAACACTCTTTAATGTGATTACCAAAGCATTGCCGCTACAACACGGCTCACTAGAGTTTGGCTATAACGTCAAATACGCCATTTTTGCTCAGGATCAGAATAAAGAACTTAACCCAAAAGAGTCTATTTTATTCAACATTCAACAACGATGCCCCAAAGTAACCGAACAAGCTATTCGTTCAATGCTTGGAGCTTTCCTATTCAGTGGCGACGATGTACAAAAAAAGGTGGGGGTTTTAAGTGGTGGAGAAAAAAATAGGGTTGGTATGATATGCGTATTATTAGCACAAGCAAACTTTTTAATGCTTGATGAGCCGACTAACCATCTTGATATACCCTCAAAAGAGGTACTCTTAAAATCCCTCAAGGCATTCCCGGGCACCGTATTTTTTGTCTCTCACGATCGTGACTTTATTAATAAGCTCGCCACCCATATTATTGAACTGACGCCAACGGGCGCTCACTATTATCATGGAAATTACGATGCGTATCTCTACCATTCACAAGCAATTGCTCGTGCAAATGCTCCATCTGCCCAACACAACAGTAGTGCGTCTCGCGCACCACAACAAGCAGAAAACGATACCAAACTAACCGCATTTGAAATCAATAAAAAAATAAAACGCACGGAATCGACTATCGAAAAATTAGAAGAACGTATTCTACAGACTCAGGAGCAATTTGCTGATCTTGATTATGGCACCCCTGCTTTTGAGCAGGCACAGCAACAGTTACAAAAACTGCAAGCTGATCTCAAGCAAACGCAACTGGTATGGGAAGATTTGCAACGTCAGGTGTATGAAGAGTGAAATGCTATATGATTTTATGGCGAAGTAAAAGAGGCAGAAATTTTATTTCGCTTAGGGATCGCAATCTCTCGCGTCCTTCGTGGCTATTCCCGCCTCATATAATTAAGTTAACAAATCATAAGCATAAAACGCAATAGAATCCGATAAAACCCTTCCAAACCCCAATTAGGAATGTTAGCCTTTACAGCATCACATCCGCCCCTGCCAAGAAAGGTTTTTTATGAATCGTTACCTATTTTTGATTGCACTTGGGAGCATGGCCCTAGCAATACAGGGTAGTGCTCCTCAAGACCACGCCAATCTTCCCTTCCAAGGCACAAGAGTTCAATTGCCTCCATCACCAAAAAATAGTGTAACGCCGCGTCCAAGGGCACATACTACGTCTGCCCTAAGAACCATAACCACTCTATTTACCCCTGCAACACATCCTCGTATACCAAAAGAACTTTCGAAAGCACCTAAATATCAACTTATATACGTCAACTGGTACCTAGATCCAACTGAATTAAGAAGGCACACATGCTAACAACCTCGCAACCACTCCTACTGACCAATGCCACGCTTTATACTCCCGAAGGCGTTATTAAAGATGGTTGGATTTTTATAGAAAATGGTCTTATTACAGCTATGGGCAATGGTACCAAACCACAGTGCACACAGGTAATAGATCTGCAAGGAAATTCACTACTACCAGGTTTTATCGATCTTCACGTCCATGGCGCCCTTGGAAAATCTGTCATGGAGGCAACGCCAAATGCTTTGCATACCATGGCGCGCCATTTTGCTCGTTCTGGGGTGACAGGATTTTTAGCAGCCACACTTACCGCATCACAAGAAAAGATAACAGCTGCTATTACCAACATTGCCGCATGCATGGGCCCCATCGAGGGTGGCGCACGTCTGTTAGGTGCCTACTTGGAAGGCCCTTATATCAATGAAGAGGCAAAAGGGGCGCATAACCACGAATATATTCGCCGCGCAGATCCAGCTGAATACAAGACTTGGTTTGAACCGGGCGCACTAAAAATAGTTACCGTAGCCCCTGAATCCCCAGAAAATATGCAGCTCATTCGTGATTGTGTACAAAGCAACATTATGCCTTCTATTGGCCACACTCGCGCTGATTATCACCAAACAAACACCGCCATTGCACACGGTGCACACCACACCACGCATCTGTTTAATGCTATGACGGGCATCCATCACCGCTCACCGGGAACTGTCGGGGCGTTATTAACCAATGATGCTGTTACCTGCGAACTCATTGCTGATGGCATACATCTGCACCCGGCAATTGTGCAATTGGCGATCCGTACAAAAGGCACTGATAACGTTCTACTGGTAACCGATGGGGAAGTGGGCATGGGGATGATCCCCGGATGTTATGATTTTAGCGGCCATCATGTGCAAGTAACGCACGAAGCGGTCTACCTACCTGAAGGAACCTTGGCGGGCTCTATACTGACTATGGATAAGGCCTTACGCAACACCATGTCAGCCGCTTCACTTTCTCTGGAGCAGGCGTGGCCCATGACGAGCCGTAACGCAGCACGCCAACTCGGTTTGGAACATAGAAAAGGAATTTTACGCGTTGGGTATGATGCAGACATTGTCGTTCTTGATAAAGATGATTATTCTGTGCAGATGACTATCGGTGAAGGCAAGATGCTTTATACAAATCCCTCTAAATCGGAAACTCATGAACGAACAATTAACCCCAACACCCACCATCAACACACCCCTCACCTACCTACGTTCATTGATCCCCAAAATCCCTGAGCCATACACATCAATTTTACGTTACTTCTTTCCAGAATTTATTGTCGCTTTGGTGCTCTACACTATGGTGGGCCTTATCGATGCCACCTGCGTTGCACACCTTAAATCAACCGCATGCTATGCAGCATTAGGTGTCACCAATACACTTACTTTCTTTATTAACAAACTTGCAGAAGGCATATCAGTCGGCGCTGTTATTATGTGTGGCCAATTTCAAGGACAAAAAAATTATGAAATGGTCGGCAAAGCGGCCGTCGCAGCATTCTGGGCAACGGCATTATTTGGCGGCGCCTTTGCAACATTTTTATATTTCAATGCCGAACTTATTTATCAGTGGCTCCATATTCCTGAATCGATGATGGCTGACGGCATTCCTTTTTTACGGCTACGTGCTGTAGGTATCGGATTTATGTTCCTTTTTTCTGCGCTCATTGGTTTTTTGCGCGGCGTAAAAAATACTCGCGCTGTTATGTACTGTTTTGTCTTGGGATCTGCGACCTTTATTTTTTTTGATTACGCACTTATTTTTGGCATGTTCGGCTTTCCTGCGTGGGGATTCCAGGGATCAGCAGCGGCATTTGCCTTACAATATCTGATCATGTTTGTTGCCGCATTACTCTATATACGCTTAAACCCAGACTACAAAATATACAATTTACGCTTCCGCCAAGCTTCTTGGAAACTGATCAAGGATATTTTTAACTACAGCTGGCCCGTCACTTTTGATAAAGCAGCCCTGCAAATAGAAAAACTCTGGATGGTGCGCCTTATTGCTCCTATGGGAAGTTTTGCATTAGGGAGTATGAATGTAATTAAAGATATGGAAGCACTCAGCTTTGTGCCCGCTATTGCTTTTGGCCATGTCGTTACGCTGATGGCAAGTAACGAATTTGGTGCCCAACAGTATGAGGGAGTAAAAAAGATCACGAAAATTATTATTGGTATGGCGTGCGCCATGGTTGGATTTTTAGTCTGCTGTTTTGTTATCAATTCAGAATACATTATCAGCATTTTCGATAAGCAGAATGCGTTTACCAACTTTGCTATGCAGGCATTCCCTATCGCTGGCATCTTGCTCTTTTTTGATTTATTGCAGGTACTGCTGGCTGGCGCTCTACGCGGCACCGGCAATGTACGCGTGGTTATGTGGGTACGCGTCATCAGTGCATTCGCGCTCTTTATCCCCATGTCGTACGGAATGTCACTGGTTCCATGTGAAAATGCAGTCCTCAAGTTCCTGCTTATCTACGGATCATTTAATGTGGTGAATGGTTTGACGGCGATTGTCTATATTTACTGGTTCAAGAGTGGGCGGTGGTTGGGAGCTAAAAAAATCTAAAGGATGCTATGGATGTGGCACTATAGCAAAAACTGATATTCTATTTTTCCTGGGCCATAGTACCAAAAAATTCTGTAAGCCCCTGGAGTTTTTTGCTGAGCATATGCTTCAAAAACCTTTTCTCCATTGGGGCCCTTTAAAGCTGTATATTCATGGGTATTTAATGATGGATGACGCAAATTGGTCTCCATCAGAGTAAGTGTTTTGGAAACGTCTTTTAATACACGCACTTTTGATTTATCGCTTCTTAAGATATCTAATATTCGGATTGCCTCATCAGTTAAGATAAGTTCAATGCTATTCATACTTTTTCTTTATTGAACTCCATTTTGTATGCGCTTTTTGTTTAAGGCCTCTTTTAATACTTGCCAAAATCTCCTTATTTTCAGGCAAAAACAACCAAGCTTCTTCCTCTGGAATTTCTTGAATAGGTTCTAGAATAATTTTATTTTTTTCAAGGCGAGCCTTGTACATACTCGATAGATGTTTAGATACCTTCGTCAGTGATACGCGATTGCGTGCATCAACTTTGAGATAGATTGGTTCTCTTTTCATGGTTACTTTTCGTTATAATAAGATAACCTAGCAAAATTGTGGGTAATGACGCAAATGGTTAATGTGGGCAATCTATAATAAATCCATTTTCTAGCGCCCATACGAATTCCACCAAGCAGCAGTCGCAAGTAATCCAACCATTGCTATCTGCATAGGGATCGCGATATTACGCATCATCGACTCTCTCTTACTCCAACAATTTTTTATAAGCGATTTAAGCGGAGCCCTTCCCAGATCAGTGTACAAGCCATAGTGAATAATCCCGTCTTGATCTGCAGGATCCTCGACTAATGTTCCCGTGCCAAATGGCCTAACTCCTCGAGACAGCGTTCCAATACGGGCCCCACCTTTATCATCTTTTGAAAGTAATAGGTTAAAACTATGTGGCTTATTTTTTGATGTTTGATTGCACAATTCTATGTAGGCGCAGATGCCCGGAAGCTCGTCATCAGCCATTGCAGTCGTTTCAATATCAGCACTTGTTATGGCATCGGGGTATGGCAAACTGTTTTTGGCTATAAGTGCAAGATAACTTTCTACTGTGTCATGAATATGAAGTGATATATCGGCACGTGGAAAGCATGACCGCAAAAAGGAAATAAATTGAAGGTGTCGCCGTTCTTGTAGAGCAAGTCGTGCCTTATCTCTTTCTTCCCCACGAACACGTGCAAAGGGAATCGGACGATCTGGAGAAATCTCACGTGTCATACCAAGTTTTTCTCGCACACCAATATGTTCTATATTTTCTGTATCAATAAGATGTATACATAACCTTGCATCAGGCTTCTTGGCAAGTGCTAGAACTATAATAACTAAAGCTTGATAGTTACCTCCACTAGCAAAGTCTGCATAATGGGTATAATCAAGAGTCGCATTCATTCTATACAGTAATCCCTCTGCACCTCGTTGCTCAAAACATGATCTATATTTTGGACAGTACGACCTACTGAGTGTGCACACACCACTTCCTTCTTTTTCGCATTCATTCAAGAGAAAAAGTGGGCATTGTGCTTCAAGGGCATCGAACAATGGTTGTAGATTCTCGCGAGAAAATACAAAACCTTTTTTATTAACAGCATTACTAAATTGACGGGCAAATGTGCTGATGGTTTTCATGGCAACTGCTGGATTAGTGATTATGGCATTGAGAAGCGCTTGGTGATTGCTCTCACCCTGCATGAAACTAGCCTGAGCTCGCGAACTGGTTGAACTTGATGATGAAGAAGATGATGATGATGCACTATAAGCAGCGCTACTCATAAGTAATGAGAATGTGATTATTGATAAAAAACGATATGAAACCATGATATAACCCCCATAAAAAAACCTAATCCATTTATTAATTATAGTTTAGCAAACCTGTTCAATAGGCGCAAAAGGTCCCACTGAACCTGGAGTTAACCTGGAAATAGTCATTTGTTTTCCTCAAAGCTATTGACGCCTTATACCAAGTTTTGGTACCATCTAATTAGTCCTAAAAAAATAAGCGATCCCAATGAATGCAAAGCAACGCAAAACTCTTGAACTTATCTTCAAACAACCGACACAATCTAACGTGAAATGGAGTGACATAGAAACCCTCTTTAAGGGCTTTGGGGGGATTATAACAGAGGGGAATGGTTCACGAGTCCGAGTTGAGCTCAATGGAGTTAAAGCAGTTTTCCATAGACCGCATCCTCAAAAAGAAACTGATAAAGGAGCGTTGATCTCAGTACGTAAGTTTTTATTAAACGCGGGTATCAATCATGATGAAATATAAAGGATACATAGGGAACGTAGTATATGATGGTGAAGCCAAGCTCTTTCACGGTGAAGTGTTAGGACTTAAGGATATCATCACCTTCCAAGGCACCACGGTAAAAGAGATCGAAAGAGCTTTTAAAGATTCTATTGATGATTACCTTTCTTGGTGCAAAGAACGCTGCGAACAACCAGAAAAATCATATTCAGGAAATATACGACTAAGAATGAATCCTGATCTTCACGCTCATCTTGCCCTTGAAGCGGCAAAACATGGCATAAGTCTCAATGATCTTATCAATCAGTTGTTAGCAAAAAAATAGAACAAGCTACATAAGGACTTTGCAAAGTATTTCCAGATTTTTCCGTTGATTATGCGGTGCACTAGGACTCAATAAGAAGTTGTGGGAATTAAGAAGGCCCGCTTATAAAACAGGCCTCCCAAAGTGATCTATTAATTAAATTCGTAAAACTACTAGTAAAACTACTAATTAACTATACAGTTCTTACTTCGCTTGTAGCTCTTGCCCCGTTAGCACCACGAGGAGCAGGAGTAGCTTGTTGTCTTCTTTTAGCAAAATAGTTTCTTGCTCCTATACCAACAAGACCACCAAGCAAGGATAGTAATCCCTCATTTGCATGGCTAAACAACATACCTCTTGTACCACCATGTGTAACTCCAGAGCTAACAGCGTTTATAGCTCTATAACCCATAGCAAGAAGACCAGTAAAGGTAACTGCTAAGAATTTTGCCCCCCCGGTAACACCAGCTTCGCTGGCTGCCCATTCAGCGGCTACAGGAATAGCTGATGAAAAAAATATACGACCTAACTGATCTAATGCCGGCCCTGCCTGCATTTTTATGCCCGTAATAAGACCTAGCGATAAAACAAACAATTTAATTTTAGATGAACGTACCATAAATAACCCCTATTTTTTATTAAAAACTAACAGATCACTAATAAAATTATAGGCTATACTATTTGACATGTAAAACGGGGTGCTTTTTGTCATAAAACACCATAGATAGTCCCTCCCCTGAACCTGGAAGCCCCCCTTTATACAATTCAGGTAGAATATGTTATTTTTAAAGGGTATCTGGAGATAAAAAATAGATCTTTTTTTGATGGAGGTTATATGTCAAAGTTATTTATTAAATCGATGGTACTTGCCGCAAGCCTGCTCGCCGTTCAATCTACGAGGACAGCGGCACAGCCCCCATCGTTCCGAGAAATCGGCATTACATTTGGGACTGGTTGCGTTCTCTTAGGAATACACTACATGACGAAAGGCCACGAGGACAAGTCTGCAATCATGTCACTGGCGCTATCCGGTGCATTAGCATTTACGAGTTACCATATGTATAGATTGATAAGAAGATTGGAAAACTTAGGATTTTTCGAAATCCAACAGCAAGCTGCCGCTGCACCAACATGGCAACCCAATAATCCTACCCAAACCAATGAAGAAAAATCAGGAAGACGTCACAGGCATCGCAATGATCACACCTAAAATTTCGCTACAGCCCGCACAATAGCATCAGCATCAATACCTGCCCATGCCAGTAGCTCTGCTGGTTTTCCTGAACCAGGGACTCCTGGAACTGCTAATGACTGAATCTTAAAACAATGGTCACGTAGTGCAAATGCCACAGCTTCGCCAATACCACCAGCATAATAATGATCTTCGACGGTAATAATGCGCTTACCGGCCCTCATCGCAGTAGCGACAAGCGTGGTAACATCCAGTGGTTTAATGCTATACAGATCAATGACTGCTATATGAATATTCTGCTTGAGCAATTCATCGTATGCCTTAAGCGCTTCTACTACCGTAATACCCGCTGCAACTACACAGGCACTATCGTTATCACTACTGCGCAGCACATGGCAGCCACCGATCGTAAACGTATCGTTGTCACTATAGATCACCGGCGTTTCCATACGCGTGGTACGCAAATAACTTATACCATCTTCGTACTTTGCCATAAGGCCAACTAATGCAAAGGTGCTGACAGCATCACACGGATACACCACAATTGATTCCGGAACTGATCGCATCAGTGCAATATCTTCAAGCCCCATTTGCGATGGGCCATCTTGGCCAATAGATACACCTGCATGCGAACCAACTAAACGGAGTGGGCATCTACCAATAGCAGCCATGCGAATTTGGTCATGAGCTCTGCTGAAAAATGCTGCAAAGGTTGAAACAAAAGGGATCTTGCCGCGGCGCTGCAAACCAACTGCCATACTCACCATATTTTGTTCAGCAACAAAGCATTGGATAAACCGTTCTGGGAATTGTTGTTCAAAAATATCTGCGTAGGTAGAATTTTTTACTTCCGCATCAAGAGAAATCACCGCTTCACATGTATGTCCGATCGCCGTGAGTGCTTGGCCATAGGCTTTGCGTGTGGCGATGGCGTCGGCTTGTTTGTAGAGGGGAGCGGGAGTTTGAGTGGTATTGCAGATCCGTTCGTGGTGAGTGTTTTGCGCAACCTTGTCAGCAAAATGTATC
Organism: uncultured bacterium; assembly: GCA_963738145.1. GTDB lineage: Bacteria > Babelota > Babeliae > Babelales > Vermiphilaceae > CAVTVH01. The sequence goes on along the minus strand of CAVTVH010000001.1, from coordinate 682,209 downwards.
GAACCACAATTAAATGGCACCCCTCGATACAATTGCTCACCTCGCTCGCAATCACTCGGGGTGAATGGTGAAAGCGGAAAATGGTTCGCAAGTTGTTCAAGCACAGCAGGCAGTTCTTGCTTGCTAAAAGCTTTACCGTGGTAACCCTGTTTATTTTCAACAGATGCTATGCCATAGCCTTTAACTGTTTTGGCAATGATAACAACAGGCTGATCAACAGTTGCATGTGCCTCATCAAGCGCCTGCATAATCTCTTTGATATCATGGCCATTAATAATGATACTTTTAAACCCAAAAGCATTAAATTTTTGCGCCCAATGCTCAGCATAGGCTCCGTGTAAGCTTTCACTACTTTGCCCAAGCCTATTACAATCAACAAGTGCAATCAGATTGTTGAGTTTATACGTTGCAGCTATTTCTGCTGCCTCCCATACAGAACCTTCAGCAAGCTCCGCATCACCCAGAAGCACATACGTTCGGTAAGAAAGCTTATCCATACGTGCCGCATAGCTCATGCCAACACCGTAGGAAAGCCCCATACCCAACGACCCCGTAGCAACATCAGCATAAGCAAAACGTGGTGTTGGATGGCCTTCAAGCGGTGAACCGAATTCTCGATACGTTAAGAGATCCTCATATGAAAGTTCACCAACTAAATGCCATGCAGCATAGAGCAGTGGTGCGGCGTGGCCCTTTGATAAGATGAAACGGTCATTGTTGGGATTATTATAATTGTGTGGATCATAGCGCATGGCATAAAAAAAGAGTGCTGCTACAAGATCGGCTGCCGATAAACATGACGTCGGATGGCCTGAGCCAGCATGGGTGGTCATCTCTAGGGATGCCTTGCGTAATTGATAAGCCTGGCAAGCCAGAAAGTCGTTAAGATAATTTCCGTGCGTGATCATCAACTAATCATCCTATAGCTTGCCAGCCCTACGAAACTCAGGTACTCTTCGGAGTCTTCGAGCGCAAGCGTAGTACGGGTCGAAGGGGTTATTTTTTGCGTTGATCATGAAATGCTTTTTGTTGCTCATGACGCGCTTTATTATTATCTGGTCTACGCCAACAATCTTTGTGAGCATACGGAATAATCCGCGTTATCTCATAAGATCCTTGTGATAATTTGCAATGTAATGACTGCATCCATTTACGCCAATATTGATGAGCTTTCCCTTGTTCGTTAAATCTCTTCATCTCTATCCCTTTCTTAATGTTTAAGAGTATACTCCACTCTACACATGAAAGTTTTCTTTTTTCAAGCCATTGTATATAAGGAACATCCCATGCTTAATCATCGCTCATTTCACACTCTCTTATTCTTCATCTGCTCACTCACGCTCGTATCAATCACCCATACCACCGACACCACCAAACAAACGCGATCTTTATTAAGATCCCTGCGCTCAACGAGATCAAACTTTGATTGCAAACAACTTTTTAATCTCAAAGCAGCCTTTTATCAATCATTACTCGACGGCGATTATCCACAAGCACAAGCCATTATTATTGTTATAGCTCAAGACACTAGCAAATTGTACGATGCAGCAATTATGCAAGAAGAATTGGATTCAGTCTGGCAGATCGATGATGAAGAGTTAAAAAAGTCACAGGAATAGGAACAAAAAACAAACTTTCAGCCTCGCGCGGTTCATTGTATACTTACATCTATGAATATACACCCAAAACTTTTACAAGCCGCCCGTTATATTGCTCGTTATCTGCAATTACAGCTGTTTCTTACTCTTGTTTCTCTACCGATTATACTTGTGTGGGGACTGCCAATATCCCTACTAGCCCCCTTGGGCAATCTTATCTTTGGCCCTGCCCTGACGCTCTTTCTCCTGCTTTCATCTCTCATATTTTTTTGCGAATTACTCCATATTCCCACAACCTTCCTTATACATGGATTGGAATATGCAACACATGTATGGCTGTGGGTTATGCACACCGATATGCAGAGATGGCTTATTAGCTTTGTAGTCCCTCCCGTAGCCTGTATAGCTCTTATGATTTTTGCACCATTCATTATTATGTTACACAAAAAATTGAGCCGTTTATGGGTAAGTCTTGGTACCTTTTGTTGTTTATTTTTGGGACTTGGTATCTATCTGAAATCTGTTGCCCATACTCGTGAACCTGTTGCACATATACCATGTAATAAAGGCAATCTCACCTTAATCACGACAGATGGAACTCAAACCCTTATTGATCCCGGCTATTTGGGGCAACGCATAAACGCTGCGTCATATGCCCAATACACCGTTATACCAGCTATTCTAAAAAAGACGGGTATAACCACCATTGATCATCTTATCATATTGCAACCGAGCACCATGATCTTCAAAGCATTAGAATGTTTTTGTACAAAAATGAATGTCAAAAAAATTTATTTAGTTGTATGGGATGATGAACCTACACGGGGTTTTTTGCGCAACTATTTTTCATGGAAGCGAATCGCCGAATCACTTAACATAGAAGTTGTACGGCTTACGTGTCATGCAACAATGCATATTCCTCTTGAAAAAGCCACAACTATTTCCATATCTCCTCTTGATGCCATGCTAAAAACCGCAACCATAAGTTTCCCTGCACTCTGCGTAAGTACACAGATTGACAATCAAAAAATTACACTCTATTCTGCAAAGTATGCTAAGAAACAAGAAAAAGCTCATCTAAGCAACAAAAATAATAACCGTATTATAACGTAAGAGTGGAAGATGGCGACCAATAGTGTTCTCTTTGTCATAGCAAGTCTTGATTATCAACCGGTTGAATATTCTGTACCCAAAAAACTTCTCGAACAAGCTGGATTTGTTGTAACCACTGCAAGCAACAAGGATAGTCAAGCAGTAGCGAACGATGGCACAACAACGCCCATAGACCTCCTCCTTAATGATGTTAATCCAACTGACTATGATGGTATTATTTTTATTGGCGGCTCTGGCGCATTAGAACACTTAGATAATGAAGCTAGTTATAGAATTCTTACTGCTGCTGCACAAGCACGCAAACTTATAGGGGCTATCTGCGTAGCCACACGCATCTTAGCTCACGCGGGAGTCCTCAAAGGAAAGCGGGCAACGGGATGGAATGGCGATAATGCCCTACCTGCTATCTATAAAGAATCAGACACTCAATATTCCCCCAATGATGTGGTGGTTGATGAGCTCATCGTTACCGCTACAGGTCCTAACGCAGCCCGTGAATTTGGAGAACAAATTATAGCGCTGCTTCAAGAATAAGATTCCACGGTCAAACTCTCCATCTCATTTTCTATATGAATCATTCACACCGCCAGTCAATACTCCACCTTCTCCCATTCTTAAAAATCGCGAAATGGTGCACTGTATAACAAAAAGTGTTGATCCAAAGCGTATCGTTCTGTTACCCTAAAATTACAGCGTGAAAACTATGTATTTTTTAAAAATTAGGGGTAGCTCATGAGCGGTAGAAAAATTATAACCTTACTCTTTATCGTTGGGATTAGTTTCGGTGTTGGATTTATCCCAGCATTACAAGCACGTGGCGGTGGTGGTGGACATGGCGGCGGCGGTGGTGGCGGAGGAGGCCATTTTGGTGGCGGCGGCGGTGGTCACTTCGGTGGGGGTGGCGGTGGTCATTTTGGCGGTGGTGGTGAACATAGTTTTGCTGGTCACGCCGGAGTAAGCCATGCGGGAGTAAGTCATGCAGGTATTAGCCATGCTGGTGTAAGCCGCGCGGGCACAGGAACACACGCAGCCGCAGGCCATAAAGCTGGCGCAGGCACAACACATGCAGCAGCCGCTCATCGTGGCGCAGCAGCAACAGGACGTCGTGGCGCAGTGGCAGCGGGACGCCGTGGTCCTGGCTGGAACGGTGGTGGCCGCTTCTTTAATCGCGGTGCAGGATGGGGCAGAGGTTGGTGGGGTAACTGGGCATTTATCGGCGGCATATGGACCTTGGCAGCAATTACCGGTCTAGCGCTTGCTTGGCCATGGGATTATGGCTGGCCATATTACTATGATGATGTTACTGGTGATCGTGTTGCTTACCCTCGTGATAGTGATACTAGCCAAATCGTACTCAATAACACACCAAATGAGATCACGCTTCACTATGCTACCTCTAACGTAACTCTAGAATCTGGTGATACGTTAACGAGCGATATTAACGAGCACTTTACTGTCAATTACGGCGGTTATACGGTTAACGTTACCTCAACCGCACCTTACATAGAACTTGCAGATAATGGTGATGGATTAGATGTTATACCACACGATTAGAAGAAATAGGAACGAACCATGCAGATAAAGAAGATATTATTGTTATGTATTAGCTTCATTGCTCTGGCAACAGCCACGTACACCATGCATGGATGGTGGCGTGGTCGAGGTGGCTGGTATGGTGGTGTAGGATTTGGTTGGGGTGGTGGATGGGGTTGGCGACGACCTTACTACGGTTATGGATGGGGCGGTGGCCCCTATTGGGGTGGCTATTGGGGCGGGCCATACTATAGACGCTACTATTATGATGAGCCAGTGATTATAGAACGACCGCGACGTAGCGTTACCAGAGTAACCTACACAACACAAGAACCAACCTACAGGAATCAGCCATCAGCGCAGCCAACAAAATCTGGGCAACAGCCACATAAACCTGAAGTGCGCGAGGCTGTCGCAAAACCTGCAGCACATCGTAGCAATGAAGGTGGTTAGAGGGGACTCCTAAGATGCAACTAAAAAAAATCATGCTCGCTCTGTTAGTCGGTGGCCTTCTCTATGCAGGGTATGTTTATTATGGCGAAGGCTCAGCATATCCCTATCAAGCAGAAGCAGAGCCCGCATCAACGATTAATGTGCAGTATAGCGATGATCTTAATAATCCAGAAGAACAAAAAATGACTGAACGCGATATGGAAGCGTACATACAATACCATTATGATGATGTTGATCATCGACCAGAACATACACTTATAGCGGAGTGAGCCTACTTCACCAACACTGCCCGCGCTGGCGCCGCCTCAAGGCCTTGTACTGCTAACGGCAAGCACCACAAAAAATAGGAACCTTCTTGCACGTGTGCCAAACGCAGCCCTTCGATAATCGTAATGCCTTGGCGCATAAATTGTAGATGCGTTTCATGTCCCGGCTGATTGCGCTCAATACCTAAATAATCAATGCCAACTGCTTTTACTTTTTTTTCTGCAAGATAGGCAGCGGCATCTGCTGCGACTGAAATGAATTGGTAATCAAATGGATCTGATGAAGATCGCATACTATTACGTGTTTTGAAAAGTATAATTGATCCTTCTTCGATCGTATGTTGTTGAAGATCTTGTTGTGTAATAACATCATTACATTTGGTTAAATCAACTACACGACACGGACCGATAGTAGTGGATAACGGCACTTGATCTATATACATGCCGTCAGCCATAAAGTGCGACGGTGCATCGATGTGAGTGCCAGAATGGCTCCCTAATCGTATAACCGATTCACGCACATGGTCACGCTCAAATGTTTTTAGTTGTTCAAAGGCGACTAGTTGCTTGTCTTTATAAGCTGTCATGGCCGGATCAATGGGCCAGCTGATATCAATGATTTCCATATATTATTTGACTTTCCCCACAGCATGGCCACCAAACGCATTTCGCATCATCGCAACTATCTTAGTAGCAAAATTACCACCACTTTTACGTGATGCTGCACGCACGTTAAGCGCTTCTTGCAATACCGTAGCTGGTATTTTATGTTCGCGAGCTTCATCAGCTGTCCATGATCCCATGCCACTTTCTTCAATGGCGCCGCCAACTGAGTGCAAATGTTGGTCACGTGCAAAAACTTCATGCGTTAGTTGTAACAACCATGAGCGTATAACAGAACCATGGTTCCATATGTTAGTGATCTGCTCTAAATCAAATTTTTCATGTTTAAAGCTGCCTTCTTTTAATAGATGAAACCCTTCCGCGTATGCTTGCATAATGCCGTATTCGATCCCATTATGTACCATCTTCACATAATGGCCGGCTCCGGATGGACCAACACGACCAACACCTTCTGGTGCAGCTAATAGTTGCAACAGAGGAAAGACTTTGGTGTAGGCCTGCGCATCGCCACCAACCATGAGTGAAAAACCATGATCTCTGCCATGAACACCGCCAGACGTTCCACAATCTAAAAAATCGATACCAGCTTTTGCACAGATGGATGCCCGTTTAATCGAATCCTTAAAGAAACTATTACCGCCATCGATAATGACAGTGTCTTTACGAATAAGCGGTAACATTTCATGCAACACGGCATCAACAATGGAACCTGCTGGCACCATTAACCAGACAACATCCGTATCTTGAACTGCTTCTTGCAATGAAGAAACTACCTGAATGCCTTGCTGTTCTGCATTCGTGCGACATGTTTCATCTTTGTCAAAACCAACAACTGTGCAACCACCCAAAGACGCTCTACATGCGAGAGCGCTCCCCATACGGCCTAATCCTATAAAAGCAGATTTCATGATCGCCACCTCATACCATGTTTTTTTTCAAAATCTTTAACTTCTTTTGGTCCGGAACCTTTCATAGGATATGGATACACCGGCAATGTGTGCGCCTTCAATTTATCAATAATATCCCATGCCGCTTCAATCTCATCAAAGCGTACTGCTATTGATTGTTCCCCTTTGATAATTTCTTGGAAAATAACCTCGTATGCTTCCGGTGTTACGAGACCGAAAATGCAGCTGTGACAAAAATCCATGTTAATCGGCATAACTTCATCAGCAACCCCAGTCTTTTTTGCGTTTAAACTTAATGAAAACACCGCTTCTGGTGCTATACGTATCGTTAAGTAGTTTGATGGGCTTGGACAATGGTTGGTAAGTAGACACGTAACTTCCTTAAAATTTATATAAATGACGGTCTCTTTTTTCTCTAGCCATTTGCCTGTTTTGAGATAGAAAGGCACACCCGACCAACGTTCATTATTAATTTTTAGATGTAATGCAGCAAAAGTTTCTGTACGTGAATCTGGAGCTACCATTTCCTCCTGGCGATAGCCTTGATATTGACCAAGAAGACCGTCCACAATCTCAACATGTTGCAGCACATCACGCCGAGCAGTACGTATATATTCACCAGTTAAAAACTTTGGCGACTCCATAGCAACAAGGGCCATTAATTGCAGCATATGATTTTGAACAACATCGGACAACGCGCCATATGCATCATAGTAGCTCCCCCGATTTTCAATCCCAATCTCTTCATTTAAAATGATTTGAACATTATCGATATAGCGCTTGTTCCACAGCGGTTCAAAAACACAATTGGTAAAGCGTAATAAGGCAATGTTACTTACCAGTTCTTTTGTGAGGTAATGATCAATTCTATAAATCTGTTCTTCACTAAAATAACGAGATATACACGCGTTGATAACTTCTGCAGATGCACGATCGTGGCCAAATGGTTTTTCATAGACAACACGATGCCAACGTTGATTAAGCTCTGATGCATTCACTACGAGTTTTGATTGTGCAAGATGTTCCGTGATAGGACAATAAAAATGAGTTGCCGCAGCCAAATAGACTAATCTATTGCCTGATAAGCCATACGTGTGTTCACGACTTTCAACAAGTTCGCGTAGTGCTATAAAATCTTGCGGGTTAAGGAAATCTAATTTTTGATAATCAGTCTGTTGTTTGAGTTCATTATATGTTGTATGGAGATCGGGTGGAATATAACTACGTCCATGTTCAAAAAGAGTATCAACCGAAATATCATCAAAGGCGGCACCTATAATACGATAATTTTTGGGTTGGTTTTTATGTATAAAGGCGCATAGAGCTGGCAATAACTTACGCTTTGCAAGGTCACCGGTAGCGCCCAGAATAATAAAGGTGCAATCAATCATAAAATATTCTTTTTTTATGGGTCATTTTCCAGGTATCAGAAGGGCCTTTTGATCTCAGATATGGCATACCATTTGCACCAGGAATAAATATATGCCATTATAGGAGTATGGAAAAATAAAGAAAGTATCTTATTAACACTCATAATGAAGGTATATATATGAGTACGTTACTATCACTATCGATCCCGATAGGCGATCGAACTACATTACCGTCGCACCCGAAAGCAGCCATCCGATCCTGCTCTACTTTCTCTTATTCATATTTTCCTTATTATCTCTCTTTCTTCTACTTCTATACTCCTTATTTTAGTGCCTAAAGCACTAAAAATATCTTAATTCCACCAATCATTACCGTTTTTGAGTAGTACCTCAGGCAAGAATATCTGCCTAGGTCGGCTTACTCATTTTTGCAACTAAATAAACAATTATTCAAAGATTGTGTTTCTTTGTGTTGTTGTCCAATAGCTGTGCTGCACACTTTTACAAAATCTAGGGCAGCAGCTACAAAGCTGCATTTAAAAATAGGAAAAACTATGTCTTTACGTAATATTCTTAAGCCATTATTAGCCTGTAGTGTAGTCATGCTTACACTATGTCGACCAATAGATGGAATGGAACCATCAGCATCAGGTAGTTCCTTGAATAGTTCATCAAGCAGCTCATCAAGTAGTTCATCGAGTTCTTCTTCATCTTCAAAAATTCCAGAAAATCTTAGCGGTTCATGCAGTTCATCATCATTGCTCGTTTCTCTCGCACGGCCAACACCAATGTGGATGGGACTACCCGATGCTGAAATAGGAAGATACCAGGCAAGCTTGCCCCAAATTAATTTAAAGGGACACGCAACTCCAGTGGAAGCCCTCATAGATTTCCTATGCCGGTGCAATAGCGGCATGGTGCGTAGCGGCAAGGCAAAATTGACCGAAAAAATTGGCAAACGCATTGCCACTGGTAAGCCCATACAGTATATTTTGTTAGCATTCCCTCAAAAATCTGACGACTCTGAAAAGAGAGTTTTGGCACCTGTAGCTGATGTAGCAGACTTTGTCGGACTTTTAACTCTCAACAACATAGCCGAACAAACGAAAGCCGTGTACGCACCGGGAGCCGAAATAATGTTATATACACGGGAAGTACAGCTGGATCAGGCCAATGAGATAACACGAGCAGAGTTGGGCATCCCTATTTTCCCTGAAGAGGATAGAGTGAACTACCAACGACAACTCAGAGATCTTATTAAGCATGCAGGATTGGCCACGATAAAAGTGTGTGATATTGATGGTATAGAAGATATCTATAAACGAGTTGAGCCAACCACCGCAGCGACACCATTATCAAGTGGTATGCGAGCTTTCTACCAAGGATTGCTTGATACTAAACGCTTACGAGATGGCGCACGGACCACCTTGGCCAAGAAGATGACGATGAGAAAAGCATCCGCAGGTGCGCAACAACATCTACAAAGTGTTGCCACAAAGGTTGCACTCTGTATGAACAAAGGCGCTCAAACCATGCGAACCATACTCCAAAATTATGTTCCTGAATACGATACATGCGTCCGCTTGTCCGTCCGTGCACCGGAAGATGGCGATATAAGCAGCAAGATTGGCATCAATCTTGTGCATGGATCACAAGGTGGTGTTCCATGGATTAATGTGCTTGTTGTTGATCCTTCATCGCTCCGTGGCTGCTACACGACACCATTACATAACATCAAGGGGGACAAAACTAGAAGCTATACGCAAAGAGCATGCATGATTAATGGTATGCCACTTGCGTATATGCAATGCGAAAAGCCAACAACAACCTCAACCACTACGTAACAAGGAAATCTATGAAAATAAATAGCCAAAAATTGTATCCACTCGCACTCATGATATTTTGTGTCATGAGCATTGCGTTGATCTATCTATTAAAAAATAGATCATCTCTGACAGCATCGCGCAACACGCAGCAGATATATGCGGTACTGAATAAGTACCGCATAACCTATGATATTGATGCCCATGGTGTTGATCCAATAACCGATACTAATCCGCAACCTATTGTTGGTGTTGATGGTTGTATACAACAGATCATGCATTTCGTTGAACACAACACACCGATCAGCATGCTCCTTGTTGGCTTTCCATTTAAATCACCAAATCATGAAAACAAAACCATTGGCAATCTACCGGATATGGCAGAAAGGAAATCACTCGAATATCTTCAGGCAATGCTCGATGAGATAACGGCTGTCTACGATCCTGGAGCGCAGATAACTATTTTTTGCGACGGTATTTCTTTCGCTCAATATTTTATGGTTCCACCACATAACGTTGTGCGATATGAACAAGCATTACAACGACTAGCTGCTGATTTGCCAAATATTACATTGTATACTTCAGCCAGCTTTATGAAGGATTACAACTTCTCTCGGGTGAACGAAATTAATCAACTCATCGATTCATACCCGCCATCTGATGAAGAATTTAAAAAATCTGATCATCCTCTTTCTGAGGTAGCACGCAAACGATTTACAGCAGAATTTGATTATGATGCAGGTAGAAAGAAGCTGGAAACCGAAACTCTTGATTCTATTCTCGCTAAAGTCTCAGCTCGAGAAGCGAGATTGCGTAATTTTTTGACCGAAAAATTCCCAACGAGCAAGTATCTACGACTCACCGTACATTTTTCTAAAGATGTTAATAAAAAATTCGGCATTAAGCTCTCGCCAACTTCAGATATAACGCCGTATCACGGCACCGCCGTCATTAACAACGACGGTTCTTGGAACATACAAAGTAAAAAAGACGTGGATCTACAAAAGTATGTTCCCACAACAAAGATAATTAATGGTCTTGAGTGTCCCTATTATGATGAACGGTCTTAATAGTGCAGGAAAGATCCCAACTAATCCTTAGCTTATTTTTTCGATCCTGACGAAGTCGAACTTGCGTGCCCTCCGGAGCCTTGGCGAAGTAGGGAGTTTGAACTACTACTACTACTTGGCGCTACTGGACACGATTTCATCGCTGGTGCTGGTCTTAAAATACCTTCCAAATATTCTTGCGCTGGTGACGGGAATGTAGCCAATATTGGTGATTTATATAATTGTGCGTACTGTGATGCCCTATCTTCCTTATGAGATTGTTGAGTAGCAACCCCCATCGCCATTAAGAAAAATAGCTGATATGGCGTGCAGTCCGTGGGATCAATCATGAGCTGGTAAATACCTGATCGATTAGCATAGAAAAAGTTTCCTTGGATATCAAAATCATATGTCGTAGATACACGGCTATTATATTGATGGAGTAAACATCTTGTCATATTTGGTATGTCAACCATTACAATAGGATAAATCGTAGTAAATTTGTTTTCAGGATCTTGAATATGCAGCGCATATGCCACCTTCATGTTTTTCTGGCAAAAAAGTGTTCTCAGTAGATTTCTATCTATTTTTATTATTTGGTAAGGCTGCGCATCAAAATTATAGAGTTGCGCATGCTTAACGTACTCTTGTTGTATTGTTAACACTGTTGGCGATAAAAATCTTAGTGTCATAAAATCCCATTGTGGCACTTCAAAAGAAAGTAACAACCGTTTCGTTGCTATATCATAGAGTTCGCCTTGCCCTGAGATTCGATTTCTAATGGCCAAGCGTTTGCCATCCGCACTTACTGCCGCCGCACCACCCGTAGTAAAAGTGAGGTAGGGCTTTTGTTCCTCTTGAGTTGCAACAAGCTCATTAATCTTATAGATATAACTCTTAGCTTGAGGATCTGATCCCAAGTAACTTTTCCCTGCCGCAACCACCACGGATTCGTCATTATCAAAATCAGTATCCACATTATTCTGTACATTTTTCTTCAAAAGATAGTGGTGCGATGTGTCATTGCGATGAAGATAAACATCAAAAGCATGCAACGAATTTTTTGTATTATAGGCTGTGAATGACCCTCGCGGGCTAACGATAATTGGAAAAGACATGCCACTGGGCAAAGGATAGGTTTTTGAACTATCGTTTTGGTAATTATAGATTGTTATATCTTTATCACTTCTGAAGAAAAAAAGAGGTGCTACAGCTGAAGTAGTCACTACTTGCATGGCTGGTACCTTACGTATGATTTTGCCTGATGACGTACTATAAATATCACTACCTTTTGTCATACCAGAATCCCTAAAAAAAGCAGATCCATCAAAACTGAATTTTAGGTTAAATAAACCTTCCGTAGTCACTTTAATATCTTGTCTGGTACGTGTCGTACGATCGAAGATAGATAACGTTCCCTGCCCATTATCCGCAACAATATATCTATGGCTATCAAACGCAAAATTAAAGTTAGCTCTCCAATGCGTTGAGGAATTGATCCCTCAATAATATCGTGCGACAACCTCATCTTTGTTGCCAAGCTAACCGACACATCCCAAGAGGACCAAATGGCCACCAACTCCTCCACAAAACCTTTTAAATCTTCATCCGTTAAAGCGACTTCCAGCGCTCGCTCTGCCGCTAAAAGTTCAAGTGGTTTAACCTTGGCCTTGTACCCTTCTTCATCGCGCGATTGAACTTCCCACCCAGACTCCGCCCCTACTCTCGAAGCAATACCCTCGAAGTATCCCGCTACGTCGGGCCTACGGGAAGATGATGATGGGGATGATGACGATGAACTTGATTGTGCTGCCTCTCCCTTGTTTTCCCCACGTTTAACTTCAACTGCTGCAGTTAGATCTGCCGTTTCTCGTGCATGCTCAACTTTACCTTTTAATACTCTGCGCCGTCTTTCTAGCATTTCTTGTTGTTGTTGAGGGGACAGGTGATAGGAGCTGCTTGAACTTGAAGAACTGGATGGTCGTGGCTGATGTGAGCTTGATGACGAGGATGACGAACTCGAAGGTGAACTGCTTGATGAACTACTTGACGACGCAGCCAATACTATATGAAAGGACGATACTACGATAAGAATTCTAAGACTCATACTCATTGCCAACCCCTTGAGCGCAACAGATAATTCTACCTAAAATATACCTACCCACCCTACAAAACTATCTTTGCCAAAAGCAAGCAACTCTCTGAGATTTGACATTACCCCTGCCCCTATTAACATGGTTAGTAGCTTATCTCTATTCTTTTTTAACCTTTTAATTTCGAAGGTTTCTCCCTCATGAATATATACTCATTCGTACGTAGCCTTATGCTTACGTGTCTCTTTTCAGCCGGACTTCATGCCCAATCCTATACCGTCACTCTTGGCAACAATGAATCTGTTACTCTCCCTGCTGGCACCGTCTATTATCTACCCAACAATAGGCCTGCCGAACTTATCCAAGCGATTATTGATGCAGGCTATCCCCTTGTTCTAAACTTCTCCGCCTCCTGGTGTGGGCCATGTCGCGCTATAGCCCCTTCGGTGAGCAATGAAGCCCGCAAGTACCCCCATGTCATTGTCCTAAAAATAGATGTTGATGCCTTTCAAGCAATCGCACACAGCCATGGGGTAAGAAGCATGCCAACCTTTAAATTCTATAAACATGGTGACGTGGTAGCCTCTTTTGCTGGCGCCGATCCGGGACAAATACAGTCAGCATTCCAAAAATGTTTTTCGGCTTAAAAGGAAGCAAATCTGTATGAAACGAATACGATCCTTGCTCTTAGGTGTGATCGCCTGTGCCATTGGGTTAACATCATGCTCATGCAGCGGTCCTTCTTTGCAAAAACCAGCTTCTGCTCTCTATAATATTGATGATGCCACCACCATCATCTTACATCTTATGCATTCAGATAAGCTTTCTACCATTTTAGAGGATCATAGTAAGGAGCAGCTTCTTTTTTTAACAAAAAACTTCAGTCCGGCAGAGATTGCCTTTGAATCTGAGGTGATAAGCTGCACCCTTCCTGTACTCGTCTATTTTTTTGACCCCAAATCTCCTGAACATACCCCCCTTTTGGCCGTCCTGGAAAAGTATGCTCACGACAATGAGGATACGATCAAGATAGTTATTATTGATGTTACCTATTTTATTTTCTTAGCAGAAAACCTTCATATAAGTTCACTGCCAACCTTTGTTCTCTTCAAGAATCAAAAGGAAGTGGCGCGTAAGGACCATCCGGCTAACTTTGATGTCGTCAAAACTATGATCGCCGAACATATTAGTTAGGGCTAGAACACCCTTAAACTATGTGATTCCAAGCCTTCCAAAGGTCAGCTTGGGAGTTTAAACCGAACGGGGCTTTCGGTGCTACAAAACATTGCTGCGCAGTAAAGTACTTTTGGGTTATATTTGTTTAAAAACTATGAAAATCACATAAACAGGGTTATGATTTTCATAGAAAATTAATAAATAGAACCAATATTTCCTGGGAGTATCATGTTTATTGAACGAATGCTAGCTAAGACTATCAGGGATGGGGCTAAACAAGTTCCTGTCATAGCTATAACTGGGCCACGCCAATCAGGAAAAAGCACACTTGCCAAAGAGATCTTTAATAACCACACCTATCTTGATATGCAACAGACTGATCTCTTCGAACTTGCTAGCAGCGACCCCAAGGGTTTTTTGAATATCCATAAAAACGACCACGGTCTTATCATAGATGAAGCACAATATGTCCCCGGCTTATTTCCTCAAATCAAAGTTGAGGCCGACAAAAATCCTCAATCAGGTTATTTCATACTTTCAGGATCACAGAACTTTCTGTTACATGAGAAAATAAGTGAATCATTAGCAGGAAGAGCATACTTTTACCACCTACTTCCTTTTTCAATAGAAGAATTAAAGAGTGTAGACCTATTAGAACTTAAAATCTTCGACCAGATGATGAAGGGCTTTTATCCTCGTGTTTATCAACCCTCAATTAATATCCAAGAATATTATAAGAACTACATCAATACCTACGTGGAACGCGACATTCGTTCCATAAAAAACATCGAAAACCTCATTACATTTCAAAAATTTATGCAGCTGTGCGCGCTGCGCATTGGCAACCCTCTGAATGTAACCGACTTGGCGGCAAACTGTGGTATTAGTGTGGCAACCGCAAAGGGATGGCTTTCACTTCTTGAAACCAGTTTTATTCTATTTTTTATACCCTCGTATCACACCAATTTAGGTAAGCGTGTTACCAAATCACCTAAACTCTACTTTTACGATGTTGGCCTGGCTGCTTCCTTAACAAATGTATCGCAAGAAGCTATTATTTTTGATCGCATGCTCTATGGCGCCTTGTTTGAAAATATGATCATCGTCGATTGTATTAAAAACCTCAAAGCGCAGACCTTTCCCTACACGGCCTCGTTCTTTAGGGACACTAATCAAAATGAGATAGATCTTATCTTGGAATTTCAAGGACGCACGATCCCTATAGAAATCAAAGCCTCTGAAACCATGCACCCTTCTTTTTTCAAAACCGCTGACTGGTTTTCAAAGGCAGTCCCGCGCGCTCATGAACCTATCGTTATCTATGGAGGGACAGCTCCTCAACATCGCTCTCAAGGGACAGTCCTGCCCTGGACCCATACCGCCGATATCCTAAAAACATCATAAATCTGAACCTTACCGAACCTGGGGCTGTTCTCCCTGTAACCCCCACCATTTTTCAACTTATCTATTATTTGATACAATTAGAAACATATGAGAGGTTATAGGTATACCCCCCGCAGGTAAATTGCGGGCCCCAATTGAAATATTACCCAAGCTCGCTAAAAGCTGCGCTTGGGGCCCAAATTTTAGTTAATTGGGTCCCAACTGTTGCCCTTGGCAAAGTTGGGTTAGTTGATTGGGTAAAATATTGTGAGGTTATATATGAAACGTATGTCTAAACTGGCGATTGCACTCGTATGTGTACTATTGCCTACCGCGATGGTTCTTGCCAGCGGTAAGAAGAAAAAAAGAAGTTCTTCAGGAACCAAAGCTCGTACAAGCCAAGAAAGAACAAGATCCGAGATTGCCATTGAATTGGCTGATGCAAAATCACCACCAGTACTAGTACCAACAAAAGCACCTGGCTGCAAAGAAGTTTTTAGAGATTGGCTTGAAAAAGAAGCACCGGGGCTTTCCTGGGCTATTCTTGCACAAATAGTAGCGCAACTTGCTGCTGCCGATGACCTATCGCATAGTTATGCGCATCATAACCTTGTTTCAGGTGAAGTAACAACTACAGCAGCTGTTATAACCGTAGCCTGTGCCTGTGTACAAGCTATTATTTACGGTAAAAAAGCATTAGAAAATAGAAGTTATCTACAAGAGCTCTTGAGCAATGCGCTTAAGAGTAAAAAAGAGAGTGTTAGAAAAGCGGCTCAAAATGTATGGAATAAAGTTAAGGCATCACCGGGAACAACGATCACCTTTATCGGAGAGATCATAGGACTGGTAAGTGCACTTGTGCTTTTAAGTTCTGATTCAAAAGATGAACATATTGATGCACCAAAAGAAACGTTGTATAACATCGATGCTATTCTTACGACAATTGTTACGGGAGCTCTCGCTCTACGTTGGGGTGTCAAATTAATAAAAGATAAATGTTGTTCACGTCTTCCAGCATGGTGTAGATTGCCACGTTGGTTATCACGTGAAAGGTTACCACAGCCTCAGGTCGCAGTATCTGTGCCCCCTGTAGCAACAATGGCAACGCCCGCGCAGCCAGTTGCAGACAGAAAAGAAGATGCAAGCGGTATGCAATCTCACGATCCTGCATTATTGCCGGTGTAAATATAATCAGAATAGTTAGAAAATAGAGAGAGCGGCTTGTACTTAAAAATACAAACCGCTCTTTTTTGCATTATTAATACAACTTACTGATGTTTATTCCCAGAAATGCCACCAAGGTTTTTGTGGTCGCGGCGGAGATTGTGTTTGACGCTCTGGATAAAGCGCCACAGATAATTCTAGATGCGCACTATTACTGCGCGCCTTCAAAGCCACAAGTAATGTTTGTTTACGCCATTCTGCACCATTTTTTAATGGCTCTACAAGAGTTTGCTTACCAAGCTCTTTAAAAGAGGGCGTAAGGTGGAAATGGTCCACATAAAATTTAGCTGCTTCTTTAAGTTGATCCGACTTGATCAAATATTTCATGCGGTCAGCTACTTTTCCAGCAAATTGATGAGCAAAATCTGAGTTAGGTTTTTCTGAGGCTAAAAACATTAACTGTTTATAAGCTCTGTGCTCTACAGCTAGATGCGAACTAAAACCATTGATCATATCTTTGCTTTTCATGCTTTTTACTACAGTATATATTTTGTCATGAAGAGCCTTATCATTGATGCTCTGCATCCAACAATTGGCTAACGTTTCTCCAAGGTCAGCAAAGAGTTTTGGTTCCACACCGCCCCAATCCAACATCTCCTGCTCAGCAGAAATACAGCTTATAGCACGCGCTAAAAGTTGGTCCCGATCCGATGCTTCAACATTACTACCTATCCCCGCTACCATTATTAAATTTACTACTAGCAACAATCGTTTACTGATATTCATACAAAAGTCCCTCGCGTTAAGATAGTGTGAACACAACTAAACCATATCCTCAAGATAAAGACCCCCCTTGTCCTTGTCAAAGGCCCCTCTTATTCCCACTCCAAAGAACCAGCAGTTTGATATTCAGTAACGCGTGATTCGAAGAAGTTCTTTTCCTTATTCAAATCAGTTGCTTGCGACATCCACATGAATGGATTATTTCTGCCATATACTTTTGGCAAATCAATACGCTCAAGCCGGCGATCTGCAATATATTCTACATATTCAGAAAACTGTTCTGCATTAATACCAAGCAATCCCTGCGGACATGCATCAAACGCATACGCCTTTTCCAAAATTACCGCTTCTTTGATCAAACGAACAATCTCATCTTGAAACGATTGCGTCCACACATGAGGATTTTCTGCTTTGATCGTATTAATAAGATCGCATCCGAATGCAAAATGCAAACTCTCATCACGCATAATATATTCAAACTGCTCACCAATACCCACCATCTTATCTTGCCGCTTTAAAGCAAGCATCATGGCAAAGCCGGCATAAAAGAATATGCCTTCCATGATCACATAAAATCCAATGAGATCATGCAAGAACTGCTGAATATTTTCTGGCGTATCGGTGGTAAATGCTGGATCGGATAATGCTACCGTCAGCTTCACAACAAAATCATCTTTTGCTTTGATTGATGGTACCTTGTTGTACATGGTATAGATCTCTTCAGGATCAAGCCCTAATGAATCACAACAATAAATAAAGGTATCGGTATGCACTGCCTCTTCATATGCTTGACGTAACAAATATTGGCGACATTCAGGATTGGTCACATGTTTATACACCGCCAATACCAAATTATTAGCCGTTAATGATTCAGCAGTAGAAAAAAAACCTAAATTCCATAAAATTAAGCGCCGCTCTGTTGCTGACAAAAAGGTTTGCGATTTCCACTGCTCCACATCTTTTTGCATCGAAATTTCTTCCGGCGTCCAATTATTCGCAACACCATCTTTATAGTGTTGACGGGCCCAGAGATAGGACATTGGCAAAATTTTATTGGGATCAATCTTTGAATTATTTATAATACTTGGCATAACATCATCCGTTCGCATCCTTTTACCCCAAACTTCACTTTCAGTTCAGTTCGGGGGCCCCAATGGGGTAAGTTGATGATTTAAATTAGAAATCAATTAAAAAATTCATTATAAGTTAAAAATCTCACAAATCGAGCTTTTCGAGATTTGTGATTTTATTGACACGACTCACAATCAGGACCGTTTGCAATACTACACGCCGCCGCACTCATCATCATACCATCAGATGATAGTTCGTCTGGCGCGCTAACATAGGCAGGAGATGCATCAATGCCATACTCACGCTTTTGTGTGTAGCCAAATTTTTTGGCATCCAGCGTCGATTTTTCAATCTGACTCGCAGCCAATGTACGTAAGTAGTACATAGTCTTCAATCCTTGCTGCCACGCCGTCATATAAATGGCACTTAATTTAACACCAGAGACTCCTTGCATAAACACATTATGCGACTGGCTTTGATCAATCCATTTACCACGTGCAGCAGTTAGTTTAATTAACCATTCAGGATCGATCTCAAAAGCCTCCTTATATTTAGCTTTCAACGGTGCTGGGATCGCGGCTATCATCGCTATATTACCATCATAATATTTCAACTGATCGAGCATCTCTTGGTTCCACAAACCAAGTTTTTTCAGATCCTCCACCAGATAACTATTAACAACCGTAAACTCGCCGCTCATGTTGGATTTTACATAAATATTCTTATAGATAGGCTCTATGCACGGGAAACAGCCTGCGATATTTGAAATGGTTGCCGTTGGCGCAATTGCCATCGTATTAGAATTACGCATACCATATTTTTTGATCGATTCTCGCACTGGCGCCCAATCTAAGAGACCACCACGCGACCCGGGAATTGGCAGACCGCGCTCAGCCTCTAAAAGTGCGATAGTATCTTGCGGTAATAACCCACGATCCCACTTGGAACCTTTATACGATGCATAAGCACCCCGCTCATGAGCAAGTTCTGATGATCCAAGAATCGCGCAATAGGCTATTTGTTCCATAATAGCATCAGAAAAATCAAGCGCTCGTTGATCATCAAAAGGAATATCGAGCTTATACAACGCATCCTGAAAACCCATGAGCCCAAGTCCAATTGGTCGATGCTTCTTGTTTGAAGCTTCACCTTCAGCCGTTGGGTAGTAGTTGATATCAATAACGTTATCAAGCATACGTACCGCTGTTTTGATAGTTGTACACAAAAGTGCTGTGTCTACATTACCATCATGGACATGCATTGCTAAATTAATGGAACCAAGATTACACACCGCTGTTTCATCTGTGGATGTATTTAACGTAATTTCGGTACACAAATTAGAATTGTGAATAACGCCAGCATGATCCTGTGGTGAACGCACATTACATGGATCTTTAAAAGTAATCCATGGATGGCCCGTTTCAAAAAGACGGCTGAGCATTTTACGCCACAACTTAAGCGCTGATACTACCTTATGTTTTTTTATTTTACCTTCACGTGCTTTCTGTTCATACTCTTCATATTTGAGTTCAAAAGCTTTGCCATATATATGATGAATTTCAGGAACCTCTTCAGGAGAAAAAAGTGTCCAATCAGCATCTGCAACCACGCGTTTCATAAACAGATCTGGAATCCAATTTGCCGTATTAATATCATGCGTTCTACGTCGTTCATCACCAGTATTTTTGCGCAGATCAATAAAATCTTCAACATCCAAATGCCACGTTTCAAGGTAAACGCATGCTGCGCTGCGGCGACTACCGCTCCTATTTATAGCAGCTGTAACATCATTCGATATTTTTAAAAATGGAATCAAACCCTGGCTATTTGTTTTGATACTCTTAACAAAAGATCCTGTAGCTCGAATGTTTGTCCAATCAGTCCCAATACCCCCTGACCATTTAGACATCTGCGCATTATCACCAAGACATTTAAATATATGTTTAAGGTCATCTTCAACGGTGTTGAGATAACAGGAGCTCAATTGGGGACGCGTTAACCCAGCATGTAATAATGTTGGCGTTCCTGGCACATATTTGAATGTCGATATAAGATTATAAAACTCAACTGCGCGTTCATTTTTATCTTTTTCAAGAAGCGCCAGCCCCATCGCAACACGCATCCAAAAAATTTGTGGTAACTCTAACCACTGTTGCTCGTGTTTTAAAAAATAGCGCTCGTTAAGTGTTTTGAGCCCCATGTATTCAAAGAGCTTATCTCTTTCTGGTCGTACATGGCCCGCAAGATATGCCAGATCAAAATCTAATAAATCTTGCGTTAACAACTTATATTCCACGCCCTTGGTAATACTATCTATACATGCTTGGCGATAGATAGCACCTTGATCGATTCCTCCAATTTTTTTGTGCGTCACTTGTTTGAATATTTTTTTCAACAACAGTTGTGCTGTAACATAGGCATACGCCGGATCTTTTTCAATGTGATTAACGCCCGCTAAAATAAGCGCATCATCAATTTCGCTACTCGAGATTCCTTGGAAAATATTTTTAAGCGTTTCTTGTACTATAGATTCAGCTGAAATTATATCTGGGTAGTCCGCGCTTGCCCATGCAATCGTTGTATACCACATGTCAGTGCATAACGGCTCTACAACGCCGTCACGCTTTGTAACCATTATATTTTTATAGATCGACATATAATTACACTCCCTTACCTTGATCTTGGAAATTATCTTGCATCACCATCGAGGCTCTATTGCAAACCGTCACTATTCCTCCTGACAACGCTCCTCCTATAAAGTAGTGTGCTTCTTACCACTTTTATTTTTAATTTTAAAAATCGTTCAAATCGAATAGATCGCTTTTTTAAGACGTTCATCTAATGTAGCGATTTACCCCCCCAGAATCAAATAGTTTTTCGCACATTTTTTCTCTAAAAAATATTCTAAAATTTTTCTCGTATCAATCACGCTCATTATTACATGTGGAAAATAAAGCATGCTACAATCGTGCTGCTATTTGTTGACAATGAGATGAAAGTTTGTGCTACTGTAAAAAAGATCTTTTGGTATCACCGTTTATTTATTTTTAAGGAGAGATGCAATGAAGAGAAGAGTCGTCCGCAGTATGATTATCGTGCTCAGCAGCGTATATATGGTCCAAGCAGCACCTGTTATTGAAATAAAAAACAAAAATGATTTTGAGAAACGTGTATTAAAAAGCGGTAAACCAGCAGTAGTTAAATTTTATAGTCAAAGCTGCGGACCGTGCCAAGAATCAAAAACCCCCTTTGAGCAAGTAGCAAAAGAACCACAGTTTAAAGACATTATATTTGCCACTGTTGATGTTGGCATTGGAGCAAACGATCCTATCAGCGAAAAATATGATATTGGTGGTATTCCTTCATTTAGATACCTAGGCAAAGATGGCAAACTCAAAGGAAAAAATGAAGGATTTTCTGACCCAGTAAACTTTAAAAAAAGAGTTCGTGCTGATATAGAAGAGTTCTCTATAACAGCGGCCCCTGCAGCTGTAGCAGCTCCTACCAAAAAACCAAGTAAGCCAACTAAGAAACCAGAAGCTCCTGTCAAAAAGCCAACCAAACCAGCAGCTCCAAAAAAAAACAAAAAAAAGATGCCTCAAATGTCCGCGCAACATAAAAAACCCGCCACTGCGCCACAACCAACAACATGCATTGATGTACCCGCAACAGCTCCACAACCAGTAGCAGTTCCTCAAGCAACCGAAGTTGCACCAACTCAACCGGCAGTACCTGCAGCATTGGCAGAAGTAGCTGCTCCAGAAGCACCATCATCTGTAATAACAGAACCAACAACAGAAAAGCTTATGTATAAAGGTAATGACGCTGCACCAGCAATGGCTGCAACCACACCACCACCAGCGCCACAAGCTGCTGTTGAGCCAACCATATTTGATAAAGTTGTAACGTGGTCTAAAGACACATTGCGAGCAATAAAAAACAAAATAAGAGAGTGGGTTAAATAGTCCGGATCTGAGGCAAGGGCGCATAGATACACACTTTTTTCGCCTGCTCTAAAAAAGTGTGTAAATTTTTATTAACGGTATTCTCAAGCTCTTGATCTACTTTTTCACCTTTTACGACTGCCTGGACCGCATGTGTACCAACTGCCCGGTCAAAAGAAGGTGAAAAAGTATAGACAACACCATGGTTCTTGAAAAAAGTTAATATCGCCATGCATACAGAAAATGCGCTGAGCTCATTTATATCTTTTATTGATAGATGCAATCCTGTATACCATTTTTTCTTGCACTCATTAAAATGTGTGGAGAGCCTACTTTGCACCTTAAAACCTACCAAAAGAGATTGCAGTTTTTTCCATACTTCATCTTTGATACCAAGAGATGCTGGTAATAAAATAGACTGAAATGCTTTATCAGTTCCTACACCAACATTAAATGGCCGCACTTCACCGAGCAAGCCTAAAAAACTATAGCCATGACACGACTCTTTATTTGCAATGTTTGGAGAAAGCTTGTGCACATCATAGCACATACCGCGTTGATAATTTTGCATGGGAACAACATGCAACTTTGCAGCTTTAGGCAGACAATACGCATTAAAATAGTAGGCAAGTTCACCGATGGTCATACCATGCCGCAGTGGTATTGGCGCTATAGAAATAAAAGAGAGAAGTTCCTTGTGTACAAGCGGCCCTTCCATCACATACCCCAATGGATTAGGTCGATCAAGAACAATAACATATTTATTATATTCAGAAGCCGATTGAAGCACCTGCATAAGCGTTGAAATATAGGTGTAATGGCGCATGCCGCCATCTTGCATATCTATAATAAATACGTCATTGTCATCCATAAGAGCAGGGGCAACTTTTTTACCCGTTCCATGGCCATACAAACTTTTAATGGGAATAGATGTGACAACATCATAACTATCAGCAACACTTTTTCCTGCTGTTACCGTGCCATCAAGGCCATGTTCTGGTGTCAGGAGCGCCGTCAGCCTGATGCCTTTATCTAAAAGGAGGCGACTGGTAGGGATCCCATTTTGATTTTTACCCGTATGATTTGTCACGAGAGCAACTCTTTGTGATCGTAGCCAACCAGTCAAAGTATCTGAAATGTTTTCGATGCCCAACTTAAAGACCGCAGCTGTTGAACTATGCGCAAGAAAACAGATCATAATACCTAGAATACGTAGCAACATTGTCTTACCCTCTCCCATTATATACGTACCATGCACGGCAAGGGTTTATATAAAAATGAATCTGTAGCCTTTGTATAAAAAAGGTGTAAATCATTATTTAAGTGGCGCTGAAGATCTTTATGATTGATAGTTCCTTCAAGATAATTTCGTATCTTTTTAGAACCGATAACCTCATCAAATCTTTTTGAAAATGTTAATGTTATGCCAGCTTTTTTAAAAAAAGTAAGCAATGATATAAAGGTAGCAAATGATGAAAAACTATGAATGTCTTGCACGTGAAACTTCAAACCAGTATATGACTGTTTTTTGCGTTCATTAAAAGAACGGCAAAACTTACTCTCCACCCCATGTTTTTTAAGTTCACTTTTAAGCTCATACCATTTTTGTTTTGAAAAACCGAGCGTATCAGGCAACATAACTGTTTGGAAAGCTTTATCAGTACCTACACCGATATCAAACGGAGCTATTTCACCTAAAAGTCCAAGTGTGGTGTAGCCGTAACAACCATGAAGATCAATCAAATTCGGAGAAAGCTTATCCACATTCGGCTGATCTAAACATCCAAAAAGCTCATAGTTATGCATAGGAATAACACAAAGATTAACCGGCTTTTTAAGGAGATGGGTATTAAAATAGCGCGCAAGTTCACCAGGAGTCATACCATGGCGGACAGGCACAGGAAGCGCACCAGAATATTCTCTATCAGTAAGCGTACCTTCCATACGCCGCCCTAAAATATTTGGCCTATCAAGCACGATTACTTTTTTATGCGCCCGGGCAGCAACATTCATGCAGTCTAATAACGTAGTAGCATGTCCGTAACGCATGCCAGAATCCTGAATATCAAATATACATACATCCAAAGAGCTCATCAGCAATCGCGTACGTTCATCATCTGCATGCCAACCGACCATCGGAATTCCCGTAGTCTGGTCAACCTCTTGCGCAACTTGGTGGCCTGCCATCACCGCGTAAAAGCCATGCTTTGGCGTAAAGATCACCGCTACATCTATTCCTTGAGATAATAATATGTCTATATTGCGCCTACCTTGCCGATCTTTCCCTGTATGATTCGTTAATAATCCAACGCGGCATCTTTTAGGGACCGTTAGACTACGGAACACCTCCTGATTAACATTTTCCAGACCGAGCTTAAAGGTAGCTGTCGCAGGCTCCACGGAATGAGTGGAAGGGGCATGGCTGATGTGGTAGAGGAAGAGTCGGGGAACAAATAATGCCAAAAGAACAAGGCATGAAACCTTACAAATAGACAGGATATATTCTAGTAAAAACTTTATACCCCGCAACATACGCTTCCCCTACCACCCAATTATACGCTACTTTTTATCATCAATATTACCATCTACACCATTAATAAAACTCTTTATCATACTAACAATAACAAAAATAAAATGACAAGATATTTCTATTAAAAATGTTCAAACCGCGCGCAATTACAAATTCCCATAGAAACTATAAGCACGGCTACATCATCATTTACGATACTTGTTTTTTTTACCACGCTTGCTATCTTATAGTAAGCTTTCATTGCTATTTAACCTCAAAATAAAGATTCAAACTGTAAACCTTAAAATCCTTTAATGGAGGATCCCATGATACATCGAATTTTTTTACCTATATTTTTACTCGTAGGTCTAGCAACCGTCACGCCAACTGCAACTTTTTTTAGTGACGACAGCGATTGGCCCTATGAGCTCAACCAACGCCTCTTGCAATCCATACTGCGCAACTCAGAATCCCAAGTCAGAAAAAACCTCAAGGATGGCGCATCTGCCAAGGCACGCGATGAATTTGAACATACAGCATTAATGATAGCCTGCATGCGAGGATCAGAACCCATTGTAAAACTATTGTTAAAAGAAGGCGCCGAGATTAATGCCACTGATCCTGAAAATAATACAGCTCTTATCTACGCTATTAAATACGGTCTAATCTCCATAGCCAGGTTCCTTATTGTCGACTATCATGCCGATGTAAACCTTGTGAATCAGGATCAAGATTCCGCTCTTTCATGGGCTGCCTATAGAGGAAGCCTACCCCTTGTTAAGCTTCTTTTGGACCATGGTGCCGTTATCGATAATGTTAATAGAGATGGTATAACACCACTTTTTGAGGCTATCTCCAGAAATCATGTTGCCGTGGTTAAGGCACTTGTAGAACATGGTGCTAATATCAACGCACACCATAAGGGCATATCCGCCATTGCGTACGCAAAAAAGTTAAATTTTTCAGCCATTGTAGACATATTGCGCAATCACCAGGCAGTAGAGGATCCTCTTGATGACGATATGGAAAGTGATCAGGCGATTCTTATGGGCAAAATTAAAGCATTACCTATCGATATTGCCCACAAAAAAGAGCTTACCCGCATTGTAAAACAATTAGATGAAAGCCATCCACACGAAAAGGCCACTCTCAAGGAATATCTGAATCTTGTCTTTTCATTACCTTGGGATAAAACGTCTCCTGATACACTCGACATAACTAATGCACGCCGCATCCTTGATGAAGATCATACAGGGCTTGAAGATGTTAAAGAAAAAATAATAGACTTCATGACCTTACTTGCCATGAAAAAGGATGGGAAAGCACCTATTTTATGTCTTGTTGGACCTCCGGGAGTTGGGAAGACCTCTATTGCTACATCTGTGGCCCGTGCCTTGGGAAGAAAATTTGAGCGCATATCACTTGGTGGCATGCATGATGAATCCCAATTACGTGGCCATGTTCGCACCTATATAGGAGCACTTCCAGGTAGATTCATTCAAGTATTTAAAAAGACAAATACACTCAATCCCGTCATACTCCTTGATGAAATAGATAAGGTAAATGGTGGTGGCTATCATGGCGATCCTGCATCAGCACTTCTTGAAGCCTTGGATCCTGAACAAAATAGCACTTTTACTGATAACTACTTAGCACTGCCCTTTGATCTTTCAAAAACAATCTTTATAGCAACAGCCAATGACCCTTCAAGAATTCCTGCGCCCCTACGTGATAGAATGACCTTTATTGAGATTTCTAGTTATAGTGATTATGAAAAGATAGCTATAGCAACCAACCATCTTGTACCAGAAACACTCAATAATCTTGGCTTACAAGGCATAATAAAACCGAATGAGATTATGAGCCCTGCTATTTTAGAAGAAATCATCAGAAAATACGCTAAGGGCGGTGGCATCCGTCATTTAAAGAGGTTGCTTGCATTGCTGGCCACCAAGAAAGCTCGTGAATACCTGACTAAAGGTTTGATATCGCCTATTACCAAAGACGATATAGAAAAGCACTTGGATAAATACGAATCACGTGACCACCTAGAAAAAGAACACAAAAACCTTGTCGGTGTTGTCAATGGACTTGCCTACAATGGCACCGGTTCTGGAACGCTGATTAAATTGGAAATGATCTTGGTCCCACGCCTTGGCAAAGATCCATTTACCGTGGTAGATCGCGGCAAAGCAGGCGAAGGGTTATTCAAAGAGGGGCTTGAAACAGCCTACTATTATGTAGCCTCACAATCAAAACGGCTTGGCATCTCTATTGATGCCTTCAAAGATAATGAAGTGCGCGTCAACATTGCCAACGGTTACACACCAATAGACGGCCCATCTGCAGGTATGGCAAAAGTATCAGGCCTTGTATCCGTCTTTACTGGCCGTCCAATCAATGGCAATTATGCCATGACTGGCACGGTGAACCTCCGTGGTGAAGCGGGTATTATAGGCGGTGTTGATGAAAAGCTTCATGCGGCAAAAGATAACGGCATGGAACATGTGATTTTCCCAGAAGCTAACAGAAAAGATGTGGAACGCCTTGATGCCAAAGCACGCGAAGGTATAGATATCATCTTTGTAAAACACGTTGATGAAGTATTGAAGTTAGTGCTGATTTAATTACTGGCGCCATTAAAAACTTAAAGCCGTGGTGTTATACGCATCACGGCTTTTGTCTTGCTTATTTTTTATCGAATAACCGATAGAATACCAGCGCGGATATAAACTTTATCTTGTGTGTTGAAATCATCATCTAAATAATCTGCTATTAAGGAAGCTATCCTTCCACCACATGTACAACGCACAACACTACGACGTTGATACGTAGCAAAAGGATCTTTTTTAAAAATTTCACGCTGAGCAGCCCTGCGTGGTTCTAAATCCCAACACAATAATATGTCATTGTCACCGTACCCCATGTTGGCATCATTACAATCGGTTAAATCACACACAGACCTTACAAAAGAAACAGGGTTACAAACAGCACACTCATCAATATTTATTGATTTTAAGCTCTTAACCTTACTCAGATCAAATTCCTCAGCTACCACTAAAATTACCAGTTCCCGTATTGCCGTGTTCTTAGCACAGTAAAAATATTTTTCAGGACATAGTATGTCTGATCTATCGTGAGCGCATGCCGCCTTTTCAACAAATTCTTTCTGCCAAATACGGCCAAGATGCGTAAACCATAAAGCGTCCTTTGTTCCATCTTGACTAGGAGCTAATTTAATAACAAACCCAGGGAAAGCCTCTTTATGTTTAACAACAAATCCCCCACTGGCACTCACAATAAGGACAAAACCCAGCCTTTCTAAGCACGCCTGTTTTTCGCTTAACAAAACAGGTTCATGAAATAATTTATAAAAAGCATCTCGCACATCGGCTCTGCCAAATAAGGCATCTAATTTTTCTGCCTGTTCTTGTGGGAGTAGTTTCGTTTTCATCCATGCGATCATCTTGGGCTCAAATTTTGTTGCGGCAAAGATAAGTCCATATCTTTCAGATGAACTCGAGCTCGATGATGATGATGATGTCGCCGCCCCAGAGATATCCTGGGCAACAAGAGCCACCAAACCTAATACAAGAATATGTACATTACGAGAAATAACAGGAAAAACCATAGATTAACCCCCTCATTAATAGTCCTAATAACCTCATTTTTAAGGCTACCAAGGCTGGGGGTTCCCTGCAAACGGCCTGATAAATAGCCGCTATGCCCCTTCCATTTTGTCCATTCTTGTTCTTAATTCCCTAACTTCACGCTCTAAGGCTGCAACACGATCTTCAACACTTCTTGGTCCACCAGGAGCCAGAGGTATCGAAGACGAAGAAGAGGAAGAAGAAGAGGATGATGATGATGAGCTCGATTCACTCGCTCCCTGTACATAATGCATCCACACCATTAAAACCAAAACAACTAATTTTATTTTCATGTTGTTAATGCCTTATTCTTTGCTTCATTATTTTGTTGCTGACCCTTCTTTCTATAATGCCGTACAGCCACAACACCTGCAGCAACCACGACTGCTCCCCCAACAGCAAGGTGAGTACGAGTTATACCACTATACAATGAAGGCACAGGCGGTGGTGATGAAGAGGGCAAGGGAGTAAGCGTAGCTTGCGTTACTGGAATGGTTGGAGATGGTGTTGCTCCTGCAGCTGGAGGCCTGCTAGCAAGAGATGCGGAAGAACTCGATGATGACGAAGATGCTGTCGATGTATGTTTGCCACAATTACATACAAGAGCTGGAACTCCCCTATCAAGCTCTGCTTGCAATATCAGATTGTCTGGATCCCCTTTAAACGCCTGATGTGGAAATTTGTTGTCCGGCAACCCTCGTGGCCGCGTACTAATACAGCTAAATTGCCAAAAGTGCGCTGGCTCAGCATCTAAAATACGACACCGCCCTTCTATAACAACTGCATTATGCACATCATAATTGCCCTGTTGACAGTCAAAATAAGATCTTGGTTTTAAAAAACCTACCACACTTTTAGGGCACGTTTCACGTGGATCAAGCTCACCATCTTTAAGACGCATATCAATTTTTCTGCTGAGGGTCGCAAGAACCAAATTCTGTGTATATCGTGGTTGGGATGCACAATAAAGAGCCTCGCCATCAATAACCTCTATATTGGTTACGCCGTAAGCTTTTAAAATACGCTTGGCGCGATCTGCATACCACACACGTAAAATATTTTGCCATATACCAACCGAAGAAAGAGAAAAAGGATTCTGTGCATCTATTTTAACTACTCGGTCAGCAATGACAGCATGGCTAAAAACATTATCTTTAACTATCGGTAGGCTCTTGTTCGTTATGCAGTTTTTCCATGTCGTCGACATAAAAGTAAAACCTTGTTGTTCTAGTTGATGCGCAAAACCTTCTTCACCAGATCCACTTTTTGTTTGCTGAGACAAAGACCGAAATAATTTTTGCGTTGCCATCGGCGCAAATAAATCATCAAGTTTTTGCTGTAATTCTGGATCACTCTTTTCAATAGAGTGTGCTTTGATCCATTTACTATACATCTCTTGTTGGAGCTCATTTATGTACGCTAGAGACGCCATTGAGTTGACAATATTGTTTAACGTATACGTTCGTTCTCTTGCCCCATACACGCCACACGAGACCATGATCGCCACCAACCAGACAGCAAAACGCACAGAAATCCGATCCATTACTTCATCACCTCAGGTGGTATAAAGAGTTTGCTGAACTCGGCAGCAATTACTTTAAGCCTTCCAACCATATCATCCGAAACATCCTGCGTTTGGAGTATCGCTCCATATTCGTCCGGATAGACCGATTGGACGTAGCTTACAAATTGAGCTACAAAAAGATTGACTATAGGCAGATCGATGGCATCCAGAAAGTTTTCTTTTAATAAAAAGAGTATGAGCGTTTGGTCAACAAACGAATAGGTTGTGTATTGAGGCTGCTTCAATAACTCAATCGCTATGGCCCCTCGCGCTAATTTACGCTGAGAAATTTCATCAAGCTCAGTACCAAATTGTGCAAAATCAAGAAGCTCATGATACTGCGCCAATTCTAGACGCAAGGCTTTGGTCATTTTCTTGATAGCCTTTGTCTGCGCAGCACCGCCAACACGAGAAACCGAAAGCTCGATGTTAATTGCCGGCCGCACGCCACGATTGAAGAGCTTAGTATCCAAAAATATTTGGCCGTCAGTTATGGAAATTAAGTTGGTAGGAATATAAGCGGTAATATCATCACTTTGAATTTGTACGATAGGTAATGCTGTTAACGATGCTCCGTTGGTAAGCTTGCCCGCACGCTCTAAAAGCCTTGAATGGAGATAAAAAACATCACCAGGATACGCTTCCCGCCCCGGCGCACGGCGCAACAACAGCGACATTTCACGGAACGCAACTGCATGGTTACTTAAATCGTCATAAATAATAAGTGCATCATGGCCCTGTTCACGGAAATATTCACCAATCACACAGCCAACATAGGGAGCTAAATATTGGTTGAGCACCGCTTCGCCAGCATCAGCAGTTACTATGACCGTATATTCCATCGCGCCATTCGTTTCTAAAAGTTGTATGATCCGCGCTAAATTTGCTTGGCGTAACCCTATCGATACATAGATACAAAAAACCTTTTTCCCCTTTTGATGCAAAATTGTATCAAGTACAATCGCTGTTTTCCCGGTATTTCTATTACCAATGATGAGCTCACGCTGCCCTCGACCAATTGGTACAAGTGCATCAATTGCGATGATTCCCGTTTCTAAAGATTCATTAACAGGGCTTCGCTCAATAATCTGAGGGATGGTGGTTTCAACAGGACGATATTCTTCAATCTTAAGATCTCCAAGCGCATCAAGCGGTTTGCCGACTGCATTGATAACCCGCCCAACCAGTGACATGCCAACGGGAGCTTTGAATACACTTCCTGTGCGCTTTGCTACCTCTGATTCTTCGACTCCGATATGGTTATATAAAAGAAAGATGGCAACAGAATCTTCATCGAGGTTAAAGATGATACCCTTATTGCCCCCCTCAAATTCAATAAGCTCACCATACATGGCGTTATTCAAGCCATAGACGCGGCATATACCATCACCAACTTGCGTTACAATCCCAACTTCTTCCATGGTCGTTTGGGCTGCACCCTGCAATGAACGCTCGAATAACGATACAAGATCTGTGCTTTTAATTTCCATATAATTTTCCTTATCGCATCAAGGGCAGCTCTAACAACCGAATCTGTTTTGCCAAAGAGTATTCCCACAGGTGAGTAGGACTTAACAACCGCAACCCCGCAATTAATTTTTTATCAATACTACACGTGTATTCAACAGTACCACCAAGATTCGTTACAAGAAAATCTTGTATACGTTGTTGTGCTTGAGCAGTTAATGCATGAGAAGTTATACATTTAAATCGCTGTAGAGTATGACGCGCATCATATAAGGTGCAGATATACGTAGCCACACCAGCCAACAAAAAAACACGCCCTGATCTAAGAAGTAGTCGTGCTATAGGCTCAATTACCTGCACATTGAACTTTGACAACAGAGAATCGAGCGCCTTATCTTGAACATCATCGGCTATATACCCTACTTTGAATAAAAAAAGGATCTGTTTATGGTCCATTAAAAAAGTAGCTAAGGAAACAAGAGCATCCCGATCACGCGCCTCAAGGCGCGATCCGTACAGATTCATAAAAGCTTGCGCATAACGACGTGCCACATAAGCATCTGATGGCATCATGGTTTTCTGTGCTCCATAAAGACAATAAGATCATTAACAAATTCTTCCCCGTGAGATCCCTCATAACGCTGGCGCAACTCTAGTGTCGCCCGCTGCAAAGCCTGTGCCATTACAGAGCCACGCACATACTCTAACGTTCTATAATGGTGCTGCAGTTCTCTTCTTTTTTTATTCTTTACAGCGATAACATTTTGTTCTTCGTAATATTTTTGCTGTTGAAGCATATACGCTTCATGCCAACGCTCTATTTTATTTCCAAGATCTTTCGTCATACTTTCTTGCTCAGAAATCGCTTGCTCAAGGTACTGTTCCTGGGCGCCCAAGGTAGCCTTATGAAGCTCTAAATCATGCAGTAGTTTTTTCTGTTCCTCAACTGCACGTCGAATTATAGGCAGGCCATAACGTTTAAAAAGATAGACAAAAAGAAGTATTAAAAAAGCGAAATTTAATAATCGGAAGATAAACGATAACCACGTTTCACCAGCGAACATGCCCAACCCTTTCAATAAGAGCCGCTGCCACTTGTTGTTGTAGCTTGGCCAACTCTGCCGCAGTTGGCTGGTCTGGCACAATTGGCGG
Source organism: uncultured bacterium (assembly GCA_963738145.1). Lineage (GTDB taxonomy): Bacteria > Babelota > Babeliae > Babelales > Vermiphilaceae > CAVTVH01. The sequence goes on along the minus strand of CAVTVH010000001.1, from coordinate 649,516 downwards.
GACTACATTTCTGCGAATCTGTGATGTTATTGTTTGAGGAATTCTTGATCTAAATCTATTTTGGAATAAGTGCCACTGCTGTTGTTTTTCTTGTTCTTTATCTATAACAGCATGTGAACGAGCCTCTATAGCGGTCATGAGCTCTTGTTGATGTTCCTTGTCTTGTTGAATGCGCTCAACTGCTGGCTTGAGCAAAAGAGACCGCACTATACAATAGGCAACTAAAAAATTAAGCGCCTGAACAACGATCGTGCCATTAATTAAATCCATATACAGAGCCTATCTTCATACAAATGTAGCTGCACCTCTCTCCGTTCGCCCCGCCGTGCCCATCGAAGCTTGCCGAGCTGAACGCCCGGATAAGCGTAGTTGGGCGTAATTTTGAGTGTAGCGAGAAATTGTATCGAGGGGTTATTAAGTGATTTTCCGTTGAAAAATCGTATCGAAGGATCGCAAAACACTCACCACGAACGGGAAGAATTTTCCATTTATATCAACTATTCAAAATAATGAGAGCTCCTGAAATCAGCAAACAGTAAATCGCACCCGTTTCCACCAAACCCATAGCAATCATCATAGTTGTTCTGATTTTCCCCGCATTTTCAGGATATTTACCAATATTTTCACACGCCTTCATGCCAATAAGTCCCATGCCAATTGCAGGCCCCAAGCTCCCTATAGCCATAGCCAACGCAGCCCCTATAAATGCAGCAGCTTTAACGTAAAAAATGCCATCTTCCACGAGCAACCCTTTCATGAAAAAATCTAATTTCTACAACTATACGGCATATCCTTGAGCCTTGTATAGAATTAAGTTCTTGAGTGAATTAATATACCACTGCTTTCTGGGCAGTCTACCATAATGAAACTATTTAAAGAACGGGATATTTTGTCATTGGTCCCAAAATAGGCTAGAATAGTTTTCTATGAAAAAAAACCACGTACTTCATCTCTTTTTTATCATAACCCTAGCAATAACTACGCCCTTAGCCGCCGATGATTTTGATGATCTTTTGAACGATCCTGAAGTTACTGACATTGTCGACTCTTCAGAATTTAACCTGGTCCGTTCGGTATCTGATAAAGATGTCGCCGATGCCCTTATAGATCTTGGCGCCTTAGCCATACTCCAAGAAAATATCTACCTACGCACCAACCCTTTCAATAAACGCCGCTTAGTTGATTCACCTTTATTCCTAACCCAACGAGAACATTATAACCATTGCTGGATATTCGGAGGCCATCTTTTCTTTAACTTTACCGGTAGAGAATTTTTTGACGAAGATAGCTCAAATATCAGCTCATACCTGGCAATAAGGGAATCTGACCTCCTTGATAAGCTCAACGCCTCAGAAATAAAAAATATTTTTACCAACTTTAACGTTGATCCTGTTTCAATATTGCCCCTTTTTTATAACATGACCGTACAAGAACGTAAGTTCGGTGTTATGCTCCACGCAGAAAAAAAATCTGAACGTACCGCATTTAGCTTTATGATCCCTTTTTATTATCTTGAACGTAACTTTTTTTTGACGGAGACAGAGCAAGAAGCTATAGAGCAACAGCTTGGCAAAGCTAGCAATGAAGATACGGAGCTTTTTGCTCGTAACCATTTAATTAGCGATGCCTTAGGATTTGGTGATTCCCGTTTGACCGTTGATGTTGCTATCTTTGACCGCGAAAATTTCCATGAACGTTTTGGCATCCAAGGAACCTTTCCAACAGCTTTTGCTGTTGCTGACGGGCTCCTGGGAACAACGTTCGCTGTAGATCCCTGTCGACCGGAATTTAGCTTTAGCAAACTGTTTGATTTAGGCAATGGCGATTTAAACAGTAAGGCCATGGCAGAACTTTTGGCCCAACAATTTACCATGTGCTCTCTTGATGCTCTAGCCAGAAACTTACTCGAAACTGATTTGGGCAATGGGAGACATGTGGGTATAGGTGCCTACCTTCTTACCCACGCAGAGCTCTGTAATTTCATTAAGCGCCCCTGGGCAGAAAAGTTCTTCTTCAAGAACAAGTTATCGCTCGACTACTATTTTCCCGCACGGTCATATCGGAATTATATTGAAATAAATGATCTTGCTGGCTTTGAGAGCCTTGGTTTATTACAAGATGTTGCAACCATTAAGGCAAAAATTGCCGCCGATCCTGCATATGCTGCACAAGTAGTAGCATTCTTAGAGCAGCAATTTGTAGATAGATTATTCCCCTTCCCCTTCAAAACTAAGGTATGTCCCGGAATGATCTTCCATTCTACATCAAAATTTGTCTATGAATCTGGACGTGCTGGCTTTCATATAGGTGGGGACACGTGGGTACAGTCCCAAGAAAAATTACGTGACATTTCTATCGTCCCGGCGGGAGAAAATAGACCTTCCAACATTGACGTTGCAGCAGCTACACGCCCCTTGGCCTATCAAGGTAAATTAATTGGAGCCATCTATTATAAGGTCATACGACCACAGCGAGAATGGACTCTGGCTTTTAATGCAGACGCTACTCTATTAAGTTCTGGTATCGGGAAAGACTTTACGCTATCATTGAATTTTGAAGTTAATTTTTAATCCTTGTGGTTAGGAGAAAATTCATGAAACAAAAAGCGTTGTTTTTAGCCATTTCCCTTGCCCTCTTTTCCTGGTTTTCACCCGCTGCCGCACATGAAGACCATGTGTTCCTAGAATCAGAACTTTTAAAATTCGCTGATGATAAACCATTCGGCATTCATGCCGAATATATCGGTTTTATGTTACAAATAATACGAGAGATAAACGAAATACTCGATGGTAAAAAAGCCACAAAGGGCGCTCAGCCTCGTGGCATCTTCACCTTACAATCTGCTGCCTGTTCTATTCGCCAACTACGTATGATCGAAGCTGAAATTGAAGCGGAAATAGCTCAATTGACTGCAAGCAACGATGCAAAAAAACAGCCAAAAATAGATGCGTTATTGGCCAAAAAATCTGCTATTAAGACGTGTCTTGAAGAAGCTATCAAATATTTCGCTGCTAAAATTCTACCTTTTAACGATCATGCTCGGGGTGTACAAAAACTTATTGTTGCCCTTATTGAAGAATCATGCATCAAGCGTAATCGCAAAGATAGCTTTATCCTGACCTGGGGAGAATGTCCTGAGGGGAAAGAGTTAGAAGTATTGACTAAACAGTTGGTAACAATAAAACAGTTTGATACTTTCCTGACTGATTTAGTCAATTTTTTGAAAGACATTATTTATAGTTGCCCTAAAGCGCGTGCTTCTTTTATGGCACTCGTAAAACAAAAGATGAGTAGTGCCGATAACCACCAATGATCACACAAACAACCACCGACATTGACGAACTTACCGGTACCGTTGATCGCTTCTTATTCCAAAATAGCGATAACGGTTATGGTGTCTTTATCTTGCAACTTAGTCAAAAAACCAGTGTTACCGTGCAAGGCATTGCTCTCAACGTACAACCTGGCCAACAACTCCATGTGACGGGAACGTGGGTATTTCATCCCAAGTTCGGCAAACAGTTCAATGCCCAAAAGTGCACAACTCAGTTGCCCTCTACCGTAGTAGGGCTTAAGAAGTATTTAGCTTCAGGTATGATCAAGGGTATAGGGCCTACCTACGCAGAACGCCTTGTAAACCATTTTGGCCAAAAAGTTCTTGAAATTATTGATAAACAACCGGAACGTTTACGAGAAGTCCCTGGGATAGGGACAAAAAAGGTCGATGCTATTATAAAAGCGTGGGGAGATCAAAAGTCTATTTCCTCAATTATGGTATTTCTCCAAGAAAAAAATATATCTCCTACCTATGCACTCAAAATTTACAAAGAATATGGTATGCAAGCTATCGCTGTTGTCCAAGAAAACCCCTACCGACTTGCTGATGATATTTGGGGCATTGGATTCAAGATCGCTGATCAAATTGCTGCCAATTTAGGACTGGCGAAAAATTCAATTAAACGGATCAAGTCTGGTATTCTCTTTGCCATAAGCGCAGAACTTAATAATGGGCACTTATATGTTGAATTGTCTAATCTCAAATCGAAAGCGGCTACGTTACTCGAGCTGGCAGCCCAAGAGCAGGCGACTGGTATTAAAAGTGCCTTGCATGAACTCTACGATGAGGGAAAAATAAAGCTGATTTCCTATCAAGAACAACATTTTATTTCATTAACTCAACACTATTTTTCTGAAAAAGGATGCGCCCATAAACTCGTAGATTTGCAAAAGTATAAAGCCATCGACACTATCGATATTGATGCTGCTTACACTGCCCTGCGCACCACCCACCATGCTCACGATATTGTGCTTAATGACGAACAACAGCAAGGCATTATGACCTGCTTGCAAAATAAGATCACCATTATTACAGGTGGCCCAGGCACAGGGAAAACAACTCTCATCAAAAAATTACTGGGAATCTTAGATCATAACAACATTGCATACCGCCTTGCAGCTCCTACAGGAAGAGCTGCTAAAAGAATGACTGAAGGCTCTGGAAGAAAAGCTGTAACGCTGCATCGTTTGCTGGAGTACGATTTTATGTCACGCTCCTTTGTTCACAATGAAAGCAATGCCCTAGAATTAGACTTTCTCATTATTGATGAAGCTTCTATGATCGATATTTTCTTGGCGCACGCTATTTTAAAAGCTCTCCCTTTACCGGCCCATATCCTTTTTATAGGTGATGTTGATCAATTGCCATCAGTTGGCGCTGGTAACTTTCTTAATGATCTTATTGCTAGTAAGAAAATCCCCTGTATTCGCCTCACCCAAATATTCCGTCAAGCACAAGACAGTTTGATTATTGTCAATGCTCACCGTATTAATAATGGCGAATTTCCTACCGCCTTTTTGCCCGATGCTCGACGTGACTTTCTTTTTATTAAAGAGGAAAAACCAGAAGAAGTTCCCAACATTCTTGCCCACATTTTTTCAACTATTGTTCCTTCGTACAAATTTACTGCTCAAGATGCTACCATTCTTGTTCCTATGAATCGTGGAGCTGTTGGTACGCATTGCCCTTAATCACCACTTACAACAATTTTTTAATCCTAGCACAACCATTGATTCGGTGAGCTATCGCGGTACTGTCTTTAAGGTCGGCGATAGGGTTATGCAAATTCGCAATAATTATGACAAGCTGGTTTTTAATGGTGATATCGGTGTTATTGATACTATTAATAAAGAAGATCAGTTGATGGTCGTTAACTATAATGAGTCCCTTGTTGAATATGAATCTGAGCGAACTTGATGAACTCGTTATGGCCTATGCAATCTCAATCCATAAGAGCCAAGGGTCTGAATACCCTATCGCCATTGTCCCTCTTTTTATGCAACATTTTATGCTCTTGCAGCGCAATCTTGTCTATACTGCCATCACACGGGCAAAAAAATTGTGTATATTTATAGGGCAAACCAAAGCTCTTGCCATGGCTATAAAAAACAATAAAGGCATTGCTCGAACCACTTTTTTACAACAATTTCTTACCACGGATTTACAATGTCGATGATATTAGCCCGTTCGTCCCGAGTGATTTTGAGCTTTGCGAAAAATTGTATCTTCGTGTGCGCCTGCCTAACCATCTCCCCCATTCATGCATTCTCACCCTTCGGACAACGCCAAAAAACAGTATCAATCATGCTTGATCCCGCCGGAGACGCAAAACACACAGGGCGCAAAATAGATGATAGCTTTGAACGCGGCATAACTCTGCAATGTGCCCAAGAGGTGAAAACTATACTAGAAGAGAGACACCCTTCAACCGTACGCGTTATCCTTACCCGATTTCCTGGAGAAACACTCCAACCACAACAAAATGCAATCTTTGCAAATCGTTTAGATGTTCAGTTGTACATAAACCTTCACTTTTACTATGAACCTGACAAACGACCTCAATGGTATCTGTATCAATTCTCTTATGGTTTGCCGGCACCAATGTTACCTACGCAACAATTAACTTTTTATCCTTATGATAGAGCCTATTTATTGAATAGTTCCACAACAACAGCGTGGGCGCGCATGATCAAAGAAACTTTAGAACATCTTCCTCATCGTTGGTTTGACCTACAAGGAGTTTTTAAACTGCCGTTTAAACCTCTCATTGGCATTATCTCCCCAGCCATTGCCTTTGAAATTGGACTGCAAACAAAGGATGATTGGATGAAATATAGTAAGATTATCGCTGAAATCGTAGAACCTATTATTAGATCAATTACGTTATGAATAATCGCACCTATATCACTCTCGGATTCATTTTTATTTTGGTGGGGCTATTCATCTCTGCCTATTTTAATGAATGGGTTATTATCCGCCATCCATGGTACTCTACTTCTGCCTATCAGATGGCGCAGACTGAATCTTCTACGACCAAAAAAAAGGTGCGTCTTATATTCTGGCGCGCCGATAAATGGGTTAATGAAACCCAAGAAATTATCTGGCCTCAACACGACACACAAGCCATATATTACTTAGTAAATAGCTGGCTTACGCTGCTTGACGATGACGCTATTATGGATAAAAAGGTAACGCTTCAAACAGCGATTATATCTCCTTCTGGATCAGATCTTTACCTTTCTTTTGATAGAAATCCATTGCCAACTGAATGCTCTACATTTGTTGCGTGGATGTGGGTGGAGGGTCTGTTAAAAACCCTGCGTGAAAATGGTATACACCTCCAAAACGTACAATTTCTTGTACATCACCAACCAGTTGTTGATGACCATCTTGATTTTAGTAATCCATGGCCACTCGCTGGATTTTTTAATCTATAGATCTCTTGCCACGCGATCATAAAGTTATATATGATCAGCCATCATACATTCTACAATTTTTAAAGGAGATCATATGATTGAAAAATATCTTACTGATATGCAACGTGGCCTTGTCTATATGTTCCTTGGATTTGTCCTACTCTTCCATACTCTTGGCATATTTGCCGCCGGATTCAAATATATTTTAATCGCTTTTTCTTTATTTATGATTGTTGGCGGCTTTTTACGCGCAGATCTGCAAGTGAAAGTTAAACAGTGGTACCATAAACTGAGAAAAAAAGAGCATAAAAAATAGCTAGGCACAGCTACAGTTTAAACCCAGAGTTATCTGGGTTTTTTTGTTTTAATGCGCTGCATTCTTATGTGGTTTCGTGTACTCTAGTGTAGATGTTAAATTATCCAGTATCTCCGGGAGTTAATCGTACATGTACCACTCACGCACATTTACAATCATCGCACTCATGATAGCCATACTTCTGCCCATGCCTATTGTCTGCGCGGAACAACGAACGAAAAAGAAAAAAACAGTGTGGCAACGCTATCAATGGCAGATAGTGGCAGTTTCATCAGCTTGTCTTATGGTTGGCGCTTGCTGGCTTATTGCCCGACGACCACCCGCAGGGCCCGCAGCCTCCTTGACACCGCCACCACGACCAATCATACCTGCTGTACCACCAACGTCACTAGCACCAAAACCTAGCAGCCCTCGAGTCACAACTATAGTTCCTTCTGCACTACCATCATCAACGGCACCTATTTCTACGCTTACCGAAGATGAGGTATCAGCTAAAATATTCCAAGATTTGGCGCAATATCTAGACGCGAAAAAAGCCGTTACATCTACTAGCATACCATCCGTACCAGCACCACCTGCACCGTCTACAACGCCTTTGATGTTATCTAGTTCAAGTTCCTCATCAAGCACATTGCCTTCTTCGAGCAGTTCATCATCAAGTGGTTATGAAAATGTTTTTCCGCAAACAATTAATTTGCCTAATGATCTCATGCAAGTAGGTAGTTCATATATGAACAATAGATTCACGATCAAAAAAGATGTACTTAACAGTAGAAAGATACGGCAAACTTTTTTGCAAGACATTGCTGCTCAAGCAACCGGTGCCATCTATCACGATGCCAAATTTATTAAACACTTTGCATTCACCCTCTAACTATCCTTTGGTGAACCCACCTTCATAAGCGATTCATCACCATCAAAGAAGGTCCCCTTATTGGTAATAACACGAGTAGGAACCGCAATTTGAATGCCATGTTCACGCAATTTTTTAACAATTGCCAACCGCACGTCGCTTGCTATTTCCCAACTATCAAGAGTGTAGTTAGAGCTCAAGAAACCTCGGACAAGAAATGAATAGCCTACTTCACTGAAATCCTCAAGCCGCACAATGGGCGTAGGGCTTTTAAGCACAAAGCTATTTTCATCAAGAACTTGGAGCAGTAAGGCTTTTACTTTTGAAGGATCTTCCTTATATGCAATCAGCAGCCTAATATCTTCGAATGCCACAAAACCTCGTACATAGTTCCAGTTCACGAGTGGCTTATTAATAATAGTGGTGTTGGGCAAAATAATGGTGACGCTGTTTCTACGACGTACAAAAACTGATCTGGCGGTAATTTTACGTACAACTCCTTCGGTACCCTCTTCAAGTCGTATATAATCCCCAATCTTGACTGGCCGCTGCACTAGAATAATAAAGTAGGCTATAAAATCGCCCAATGGATCTTTAATAACCCAACCAATACCCAAGATTAAGGCGCCAAGAAGCGCGATAACCAATTCTCCAAGGCCTACCGATTGAAACCCAAATATGATTGCCATGATAACAATTACATAACGCACCATACTTGATACCGTATTTTGCACCCCTGGCTCCACCAATAAGGCATCAAAAATACGCTCAATAACAAAGCGATCTATCCAAAAGGCAATGAGCATACCTATCATGACAAAGGAAAGAATTTTTAAAATAGAGAATGCTGATATCGGGCTCTCTGTTTTTTCCAAGAGAACTGGCGTTTTAAGCCACGCCATAATATCTGACCAGTGGTTAATGTTGGCAAAGGTTTCTGGCCATCCCCAAATCTTGGCAGTACCTATAACCAGCACCACGATAAAGAAGAATAAAATAGCTATAGCGCATACACCAAAAAGTGTTTTTGCATAGGCAAAGCGCTCTTTCATGAATTCTTCTGTGCCTCGCGAAAAGAAAACATACGACAATCCGCGCTTCAGCAGAGAATTAAACCAGAACAATAGACGCACTAAAATCAGCGTGAAGACGAAGCTGCGAAGCACATGTAACACAAGTTTGCCAAAACCAACATAAGGATTACTCATAACAATAATGGCTATCACCAGCATAAGAATCAAATAGTAAAAACGGTCAACCTGCAGAGCAAACCATTTCCATGCATCTCCTGTTGTAGGAATGATGCTCAAAATATGCTCTTTTGCTATTAAAAAAATGAGTGAAATTTGGAAAATAATAAAATTAACGGCCAAAAGTATATTCGGTAGTTCTGATTTTCGATAGGCGCCTTTTAAGAATGCTTCTCTGAAAAAGAAGATGATAATCGTCGCATAAAGCAACGTTGATGCAACAAGAATGAACCGATGTTGAAAATCCTTGGCTATAAAGATGTAGTTGTGCTGCATATTAAAACGAGCAAAGTAACGCATGAATCGATGAGCTAAATAAAGAAGGCATGGTATTGCACAAAGGTAGACTACAATCGCTGGGTATGGCGAAACAAAATGGTAGGTATGAAAAACAAAAAAGAGAGAAGAAAAAAGGGTAATCAAAATTGCATAGCGAGCAGAATAGCCAAGAATAAGGGCAATGAGAAGTAATGTAAAACGCAGTGCTCGATAGCGATTGCTCATATGAACACAAAATCGCGCTATATACGGAAGCACCCATTGCGCAAACGCTGCAAAGAGACACAAAAAGAAGATATACAGAGCAACCACTAATCCAAAATGAGTAACGTTCGTTTGATCTTTGAGTTCTTGAATAAGCGCTTTCATATCAAGATGGGTAAAATAAGAATGTATATCTCGTATGAATGCTTCAATGTTGGGAACAATCTGCTGAATACCTTCCCATGTGATGGCATACTTTGATCGTTGCCATACCGTTGTCAATTCTAATTCAACTGCTATGAAATCTATGTTTTTAATCATCGAGGTCAAGAGCGCTATGATATCTGAATAAACTCCTATCATGGCATTCAGGAGATCAATTTGACTTTGAATAGCTTCCTCTGCAACATTCAAGAAATCTAAATTGTCGATATATTCCTGCTCATGATCTTTAAATAAAGAGCTCTTCTTTTCCTGAAGTTTTTGACGAACTTCTTTAATATTAATAAATGCTTTTTTTTGTCGGTTTAATTTATCCTGAGCACTATTTTTTTGTTCCAATTTCGACGCAAGGTTTGCTTTTATTTCAGCACGCAAAATATCATATTTTTTGTGCTCTTGCTTAGTATCATCTTCAGAAGTAAATTTATGCGTCGTTATTTTATAAAACGATTCCTTAATATCTATGTTCATCGCCTCTACATGAAGCTTTTCTTCTTCAAGGGTAATGTGCGCTTCAACCATCTCTTTTCTACGTTGCAAAAGAAGCATCGCATCATAAGCAGTCCCAATTTCAAATAAATCGGCATAGGCAGATGGCGTTTCTTTCGGCACTTTGGCCCACTCTTCTAATTCAGGGGCCACGGCAATATCATAGCGCGCACTTAGTTCCTGTACTGTTTTTTCCTGTGATTTAAGATCTTTAACAATACTCTCTATTTCCTGGTTGTATGATTCTTTTTGCACTAAGGATTGTTGTTGTTTTTTGGCAAATTCATCGCGTGATAATGCTATATCAGCTTCGCTTACCTTGATGGCAGGTTTTACTTTTTCAAGAGCATGTTTTATAACATCAAGCTGTGATTTTTCTATAAAAATCTTTGTTTTTATAAGCGCTTTCTTAAACTCAATTTCCTCTATACGTAGAAGATCGCGTTGACTCTTATTGGCGCTTAGCTGCTCTTCGAGTTTAGCTAATTCTCCTCGTTGTTGAACTCCTAAACCAAAAGTATCGTTCGTTTCTGGTTTGACGATCTTTTCTTGATCATCTCGCTTTTTCTTATTTGATTCGGTTGCCGCACGTTTACGATTTTCTATTTCCACATCAGCATTTTTTTCTTGCTCATATAATTGGGCAAGGCTACGTTCTTTTTCAATAATAAGCTGGCTTAAGTTCTGCAAATCTTCTAAGGAATAGGTATCCCGTTCACTCAGGTTCAAACTTCTCTTATAATCTTTTAGATCTGGATCTTTTAAGAATGTCTGCAAAAGAACAATGTTTTCATCAATCGTTGCAACCTTCTGCTCACGAGACTGCTGCTCATTTTTTATAACTTGGAGACGCTCATTTACCACAGCAAGTTTTCTATTTAAAAATTCATCATCAGGATCTTTGCGTAATTTGTCGGTTACAGCATCAAGACGTGCTTTACTCCAGTCAATCTCACGGTGCGTACGCTCATTAAATTGTTTTTCACTCTCTTCTAATGCTTTTTTCTCTTTGAGCAGCTCTACTTCTTTAGCTTGTTTATCTTCAATATCACTGGGAAAAATTTTTTGAATGCCTACAGGGACTAATAACTTTTTACCCGCACTCTCCAGCTGACTCGTTACGGTATCTGATGTTTGCAACGTTATGCCGATGGCCATGAGAGACAAAACAATTGGTAGGTACCATCTTTTCATAGGGGACACACTTTCGTCTAAAAATGCATAGTCTTAAATTCATGAGCCTTTGGATGTTGAAATATGCAACTACGCAACCATATTTTTATATCATTATCGCACCCTAAATTTAGGTCCTTATCAATCAAAATGTCAATAGGAACTGATCCTATATGAGCAAAGAGTGGCAATGATTTCATCTGATTTTCTGGATATATGCCAAGTGTGACAAAAAATTTGATAAGAATGCGTTGTCGTAGTGGCTGGGTAACGACACCTTTATAGGAGTAGAAAAAGACCATAAGATCGAAGATGTCTTCGTCTGAATATCCTTGTGGCACAAAGTAGTAGCACAACTCAAGAAGCTGATGGATGAAAAAAAGGTCTTGATGGGTGCGTTGGAGTGGCGCGTCAACTATTTCATAGGTCTCAATCACATTCGATCGCGGCAGTTTTGTAACGGTATAGTATATAAGAGCACCTAAACAAATTTTTTCATGCAGCACGGTATATTCAACGCGCCCTTCATTGCGATCGAGTAACGCTATTTTTTGTTTATGGGGAAAATATTTTTTAAGAACAATACCGCTTTTCATACTTCCTAATATATTCTATGCAGCCTAATTAAACGCTTAAGCATCATCTCATACTATTGAAAAAAAAGAATAGGCCAAAGTAAACTCATGCATATAAAGCTTAATTATTGAATATCCAGGAGAACCCATGCCATCCTACACAAAATTCCTCATACCAGTTATAGCATTCCTATATACCCCATCCTCCACCGCAACACCACCACGTGCCGTTATTATCATTGTTGGCGATCAATTAGCCTACTCATATTTAGAGAAATTAAGCCCCTTTTTAAAGGGTGGTATACATACACTGCAAAAACAAGGCATTGTCTACAAAAATGCCTACCATCCTCATGCCTTGCCCGCAACATGCACAGGCCATGCTGGCATAAGTACCGGAACTTTTGCTCAAGATCATGGCATTATTGATAACGCATGGTTTGATGGCCATGGCAAAAAAATTTCCTGCGATGATGGCAGCGCAAAAAATGCTGTTTTTTCTCCCGACGGTTTGTACGTTCAGGCAAAATCGGCAGAAAATCTTATGGTAGATACCATCAACGATCAACTCATCTTGTTTATGCAACCAGGAAAATCTATAACCTCTGTATCTCTTTCATTAAAAAGTAGAGCGGCAATTATGATGGCAGGAAAACTTGGCAAAGCAGTCTGGTTTGATGAGCTATCAGGTAACTTTACGTCAAGTAAAGCCTACTTCAATCAGCTGCCTCCATGGCTCACCGATTTTAATAAGGAACATCACATTAATAAGATAAAAACGGTTACCTGGAAGCCGGTATTTGAAATGAATAATCCCGCCTATGCGCAAACCATTAACAATTATACGCACGCGAGTAGCAAGCCACTCTTTGGTCAAAAATTACAGATATCCTACGATGATCATGAACCATACGCTATTATTGAAAAAATGCCTCTAGGATCAAAACTGCTTTTTGACTTAGGTCTTACCTGCATCGATACTTTTTTAACTAAAGAGCCAACTAATACTCTCGTGCTATGGATCAGCGTTAGTAACATTGACTATATTGGCCACACGTTTGGGCCACAAAGCATCGAATATGCCGATATTGTCTACCACGTCGACAGACAACTCAAAAACTTCATGAACAAGGTGTATAACAAAGTAGGTCGCGAAAATGTGCTTTTCGTTTTAACGGCTGATCATGGCATTCAAGCTCTACCAGAAATTACCCACCAACAAGGCTATCCTGCTGAGCGGCTTTTAATCGATGATACTACCATCACACAGATGAACAATCTCATATCAGAACAGTTTGGCATCACGCATCTTGTTGTTGCATTTCAACCAACCCAATTTTATTTAGATGAAGATCTCTTTAAACAGCTGAATAAAAAAACACAACGCGCAGTCTTGGAAGCACTCAAAAATTTTGTACGCCAACTCCCCGGCATTAAGACAGTATGGGATTATCAAGAGTTAGCACATGCCGACGTTGACTCCCATTCACTTGAAAGTTATTACAAAAAGCAGCTCTACCCAGAGCGTAGCGGCCACATTATCTTTCAAGCACAGCCTTATATTATGCCAACCAATTATAAGAATGGGACTTCTCACATTTCGCCCTACGAATCAGACACCCACGTGCCACTCATTTTTTATCAATGGGGGAAACATCAGAAAAAAACGATAGAAAGAAAAGTGTGGGCGGAACAAATCGCGCCCACACTTGCTGAAATATTCGATGTACCTAAACCTTCAGCAACCACGTTGCCAGCGTTGCCAGGGATAGTGGTGGATGGGGATTAAATTATATCCCCAGATCCTTAAAGAACGCATCAGAGCTCGGTTGCCGGTTCAAGAATGCGACCAGAAGATCCATCGGATCCTCGCTGCCACCTTTGCCAATAACATCATGCACATATTTGGCACCAATTTCTGGATTTAATAAGCCATGTTTTTTAATTTCGTAGAACATATCAAGTGCATATACTTTGGACCACAGATAGCCATAATAACTTGCTGCATAACCCATAAGATGGCCAAAGCCAGCATAGTGATGATCATCAGGCGACAATGCTACATGCGTACGAATTCTTGAATACAATTGATCTGTCAGCTGGTTCGGATCTTTTGTAGCACCTGGGCCGTAGCAAGCTAATGAATATTTTGACAAGTATGCCTGACGCTGCGTCCAATCACCAGAATCAAATTGTTTAAGTTGCTGAATCTTGGCAATAAGATCATCTGGTAACGGTTGTCCTGTTTTGTAATGGCTGCTCACCTTTTTTAAAATGGCAGCATCGTATAACCATTCTTCTAGCATTTGTGACGGCAACTCTACAAAATCTCTCTTAACACTTGTGCCCGCTAATGAAGCCACATGCGTTCTTCCCAGCAATGCATGGATCCCGTGGCCAAATTCATGGAAAAAGGTTTTCACATCATCGCGTCGTAGTAATGCTGGTTTATCGGCAGTCGCCTTTGGAAAGTTCATGATCAATAAAGAAAGTGCAACTTGCTTACTATCATCAGGAGCGAATGTAGAAGGGATCTGGGTAATATGACATGCGTGACTATACTTGTTGTCTCGCGGATAAAGATCAAGTAAGAAGTAACCTAATAATTGGCCGCTAGCATCAGTAACTTCGACCATACGGACGTCTTCATGCCACAAGCCACAAACAGCCACCTCTTTAAAGTTGATGCTTAAAAATTGATGATAAATATCAAGCAAGCCTTGTATCGTCTTTTCCATCGGGAAGTAGTCAGTTATGACTCGTTCATCAAGTGTATACTTTTTCTTTTTGTAGCTAGCTTTAAGATATTCTCGATCCCATGGCTCCATCTTGCCATCAGCAGATAACTTTACACCATCGGGTAACTCTTGCGTTAAGTTAGCAAATTCTTGATCAACCTTTTTGTTAACACGTGCAATTAAATCATCAAGAAACTGTTCTGCTCGTTCTGGTGTTTCTACCATAGAATTATCAAGATTCAGATGAGCGAAGCTTTTAAATCCTAAAAGATGCGCCATCTCGTCACGCTTTGCTATAACTTCTTTTAAAATGCGATCGTTAGCCGGATAGGCGCGGTTATGGAAAAGGGTAAATAATTTTTTGCGTGTATCAGCAACGGAACAATGTTCTATAACATAATAATAGGTTGGGTAATCGACACCAAGAATATAGTCGCCATTATCTGTACGCTTAAGCCCTTTAATAAAATCTTGCCCCAATCCCAGCAGAGCATCCTCTTTGACAGTAATCGTGCGATTATCTGTCGCAATATTAACCTCAAAATCTTGCGATAACTTTGCCAGCTCTTTTGCAAGCTCTGCGACTTTGTTTAATTCTGCATCAGGCAAATTCAAACCGCTGCGCTCAAAGTCGCGTATAAGATCTTTAAGGTAATACCATTGTTCATCTGTCAACTGTTCTTGCTGGGCATTACCCTCCACATAAGCTTTGACAGCTTTATAGAGTGCTTTATTTTTTGAGATGTTATCAATAAAAAAGTTATTAATTTTTTGTACCGTCTCATTTGCTGCGGTACGCATTTGCTCGTCTGGGTGCACCATTTCAAGCGTTGCTATGATATTGCTCAATACTGCTAATTCTGAAAGCGCACACACTAAATCCAGCATATGAGCTGTATTAGCATACGTACGTTGATCATCTGGAAGTTCAACTATCGCATCTAAAGATTTTTTTGCTACCGCAATGGCGTCATTTGTTCGCGTTGAAATTGCATATGGTGTTGAAGGAAATAGTTCGACAATATCATTCACGGCATGAATACGAACTGGTTTAAACACCTCTTTGTTTTTTTTATAGCTATACACAAAAACTCCGCCGAGTAATAGTAGTATGAATAGTATGTATGTTTGATTCATTACATGTCCTTTTATTAACCATTACACCTTTTCCAACTCTGCCTTTAG
This sequence comes from uncultured bacterium, assembly GCA_963738145.1. GTDB lineage: Bacteria > Babelota > Babeliae > Babelales > Vermiphilaceae > CAVTVH01. Next base: position 633,479 of record CAVTVH010000001.1, on the reverse strand, counting down.
CCTATGCCATTCATCACGTAATGCAATTGCTTTTTCAAAATCAAGTGCATCAGCCGCCTCTTGCATACTCGCTTCAATGGCAACCAAACGCGCTTTAATTTCTTCTGGCGTTGTTGGTTCTTGCTGTTTCTTTTTAGATCTTTTACGCGCGCTAGCCTCCGCTATAGCCTCTTGAATCGCGGAGATACTTTTAACAACATCACGCGTTACTGTTCTTGGTACAATCCCATGAGCCTCATTATAGGCCACCTGCAACGCCCTGCGGCGATTTGTTTCATCAATTGCTGCCTGCATAGAACCAGTAATCTTATCTGCATAATAAATAACTCTGATTCGGTATTACGTGCAGCACGGCCAATAATCTGAATCAGCGATCGCTTATCGCGTAAAAAACTTTCAATATCCGCATCCATAATGGCAACAATGCCACTTCAGGAAAATCGATACCTTCTCGTAAAAGTTGACGCCAACCAAACAATCAAAAATACCAAGACGTAATTTTTGGAGCAATTCAGTGCGCTGGGGTGTTTTTAATTCACTATGCAAATAACAAACTTTTATTTGTTGTTCTTCAAGATAGCGTGCTAATTCTTCGGCCAATTTTTTTGTCATGACCGTTACAATGTACGATACCCTTTTTCAGCTGTGTCTCTTTAATATTGTCAATCAAATGATCCAATTTGCCCGGCCGCGGCATGCACATCTATTGTGGATCAACTAATCCGGTTGGACGAATAATTTGTTCAACGAATTGTGTGAATGTTTTAGTTCATATTCTCCCGGTGTTGCAGAAACAAAAATAACATCTTTAAAATATTCTTCTATTTCTTCAAATTTTAGCGGACGATTTTCTTAGGCGGTTGGTAAGCGAAATCCAAACTCAATGAGTGATTTTTTACGCGCTTTGTCGCCCGCATACATGCCACGTAATTGTGGAATAGCCATATGCGATTCATCAATGATAAGTAAAAAATCATTCAGGAAAGAAATCAAATAAAGAATAGGGATGGCCTCTCCTGGTCGACCATCAAAGTGAGCGGAATAATTTTCAATACCCTGCAATATCCAATTTCTTCGAGCATTTCAAGATCATGAGATACGCGTTTTTCGAATCCGTTCACGATATAATAGGATTTCCACTTGTGGGCAGCCATTGCTTCAAGCTTCTGTTTGAATGCTGGCGATAGCAGCATTTTTCGATCTCTTAGTGTGTCACAAAATGGCTTGCAGGAAAAATAATCGTGTTATCAAGTTGTGAGTCACGGTATTATTATGTTTGCTCACCCATGCAGCCCTTCAATGGTCGTCACCAAATAACTCAATGCGGAGTTTTTCTTTTTGATACGGTAAATTTACTTCAACAGTATTGCCCATAACTTGAAAGGTGCCTGAGGCTTTTTCCATATCATTGCGCTGATATTGAATAGAAATAAGTTGACGTAATAAGTTCGCGCCTGATATTTTTTGCCCCACGTGAGGCTAATGGCTAAATTTTTATAATCAGTTGGATTGCCCAGAGAATAGATACAGGAAACTGATGCAATAACAATGGTATCTTACGGTTGATCAGCGATGCGGTTGCTTCTACGCGTAGCCGCTCAATTTCGCTGTTTACCTTTGTTTCTTTGGGAATATAAATATCTTGGGCCGGCAGATAGGATTCTGGTTGGTAGTAATCATAGTAGCTGACAAAATAACAAACCTTATTTTCAGGGAAAAATTGGGAAAATTCTTCATATAATTGGGCCGCCAAGGTTTTATTAGGCGATAATATCAATACAGGCTTATTTTGGTTGGCTATCACATTGGCTATGGTATAGGTTTTACCTGAGCCGGTAACACCCAGCAACGTCGATTGCCCGGGTCGTGCCTGAGTTAACTGCTTGATTGCTTCAGGCTGACTACCAGCAGGTGGAAACGGAGCATGTAATTTGAATAGGGGTTTTTTAGTATTCATGCTCTTTAGTATAGCAGGAAATGGGGGCTACGAAACCAAATTATCCAATAGTATTCGTCACCAACCCCTCATACACTCCCAACAATTTCTTGGTCGTTTGTGACGGCCAATAATCTTGTGCCATACGCCAAGCACCATCTTGTAGCGCCGCGTGCAGATCGGGGTTATCAGCTATCTGCCGCACCATAGTTTCCATCTCATCAATAGTATTAACCACAAAACCGTTCACACCATTAATAATATTATCTCTACCAGGCCCAGCTAACGCTATGATAGGCGTAGACCCTGCCATCGATTCTACAAATACGAGCGGCTGTACGTCGGTGATTGAAGAAAATAAGAAAAGATCTGCTTTTTTATACGCATCTGCAATGATTTGTTTTTCTGGCTTATGAATAAAAGTTATGCGCTCTGGCGAGAGACCCAAATCCCGATAGCCATAGTTTTTAAGTGGCTCAAATTCTGGGCCATAGCCGATGAGTGTCATAGTAAAGCGATCGCCCAACCGTTTAAAAAGATCAATCAAAACACTAATATTTTTTTCTGGGGCAAATCTACTGACCACCAAGAGATTGAAGGGTGTTCCTTGCCCAGTTTTTTTGACAGGTCGTTCTTGGGGAACAAATGCTGGTTGCAAGCCGCTGGGTATAACATGAATGGGCGTATCTACATTACGCGAACGTATAAGAGCTTCAATAGAACGGGTAGGTGCAATAATAGAATCAACCGAACTACAATAGCCATCAACAAACCGTTGCACAACGGGACGGACAATGGAATCTGGCAATGGAATATAGTGAAGATAATCTGCATAGCGAGTGTGATAGGTGAAAACTATTGGTATACCATATTTTTTTGCATATCGCTTGGCTGAAGTTCCCAATAAAAAAGGATGTTGGCTATGAATAATATCGGGCCGTAAGGTATCAAAAAGTTCTTGTATTTGCCTATCAGGAAACCAGGGCACGGCCATATGATTTTGGTGATACATAAATTTAATCGGACACTTTAAACGAATAACGTGTTCATCATCGGCATGCTGAGCGCCTAAAAAATTGAGCGTTATGATCGTAACTTTGTGACCGTTCTTCCTTAATTCTTGCGCAAATGAATCGACTGAACTTACTACACCTCCTGAATAGGGCTTGTAGTTATTAGTTACCAAGGCAATATGCACTAACATCCTTTAGCCATTCGCACCCTTCGACAAGCTCAGGGCGAACGGCTAGAAATAGTTGTACCCGTTCGTGGTGAGCCTGTCGAACCATACGAACAGATTTTTTTTACAAATTATATTGACGTATTAACTTTTCTTGAGCCTACGTACAACATCACCCACGGTGACCTGCTCATATTCACGTCTGAAATCTTCCAATATCCAAACAATTTCCCGGTATTTATAGTTACATGATGCCACATGGCGAATAAACTTTTCATCGATCGGACAACATGCTTCGTAGAGTAACAGAATTTCTTGAATCTTACGCTTATCCTTTTTTGTAATACGAACAAAACAATATCCCTTACCATTGGGGTATGAAAAGAGGTAATCAGCTTTGTTGCGTTGATACACGGGAACCTCTTTTTGCATCATCGATTCAAAGGTCTGTTTACGATTTTCATCATTTGGATAGTTATATGTTGTATAACAAAATTTGTGATAAGAATAGCATACATTGATCGTCCCTAAAAAAATAACTATAAGCGCATATCTATACTGTCTCATCTAACCACCCTAACTTGTTACCCCTTTATTTATTCATCCAGTTTACAGGTGCATTTAAGTACAAGACAATGATTTAGACAAACAAGGCCTTAATGATTTTTTTAGAGCGACTTACCCCTTCTTGCGCCACCTCATCAATATCATGCGTGCCACAAAAAAGGAGTAATTGGGCAATAGTTTTATAGAGCATCGTTTCAATGATAATGCTGAGCGCATCTACAAAAAAGTACCCTTTGACTGGTAACATAAGCGTCTTGGGAAGCAAGGCATGAACCATTTTAGCAATGGTTGCACGAAAGAAAGGATGAACGCTCTGTAATGGTGGTTGTTGATGGCGTTCATAAATGGCGTGTGCCGCATAGACCAGCGCACTCAGATTGATGAACCTAGAAACCCATCTATAACGTTCTTTTGAATCTTCGAGATCTTTGGGTTTCTGATCATCTGGCGTGGCTGCTACTCGATAGGGCTCCAATGTTTTTTTAAGATGCTGTAAAAAATCCTGCGAAAATTGAGCTCCATGTGCGTTATCAATCAGGCATAACAACAGAGTAAAAAGGCACAAATTCCACACATGTCCACCATATCCAAAGCCCGTTCGCCCCGAGTGCCCTGCGTAGCCCATAGAGCGGAGTAGGGTGTATCGAAGGGTTGCCACGTACGGATAATTTAACAAACTCTACCTTGGCGCCACGTTATACCCACTCAACTGAGTAACGGCAAGCTGCTTTAAATAACGTAAACGATCTATCTTGCCACGTACAACATCATTATCTAATAAACAGCCAGGGAAAAGCAGGGTGATTTTTATGGAACTTAAGGCACGGCTGACACGTTCTAACCGTTCGAAGTTGCCCAGTTCACAATCAATATCGTTTATAAAACCCACAAGTGGATCCAAATAATTGGCAACCGTATATCCAGCAGGCAAATACCGCATTTTTATTGTTGCAAAGAGTTCATCTGCCATTTCTTTTTGGGGGCTATTGGTAAGATCAAGCAATGATAGTTCACTCTTCCAGTTTGCCCAATCGCTTACGTCACCTTGCAAATACCACAAGAGCCCGTACACAGTTGCATAACTAAGGCCAACTGCACCTATACATGTTTTCAGCTTATTGTGCAGACAATATTCTATACAGCGTGTCACCAAGCTTTTGTGCCCAAGCAAAGGTGTAACAGACGCTGCAGACGGTGTCGAATCGGGATTAAAAGTATGAGTAATATGCACTGGGGCACCTTGATTTAATACACTGGCATTGAAGACAACTATTTTTTCAATACCAGGAGGGATTGGTATTTGATGTACTGTTGATCCTGGTATAGGCCCAGTAGGTAGATCGCTTGCACCATACATCAACGAACATCCCATATACGCTATGATACTATATTTCTTCATTTATCACCCTTTTCACACTTGAGAAGATCTAGCCAAACTCATACCATACAACACTGCCCAGCCACTGTAATCTGATGCCGCCTGTTTTTTAAGTTTTTGAATCATTTTTTGAGCGGCCATAGGACGTGCACTACGAAATTCTTGTTCTACCGTTTTGCCCGAAACTGTTTTTTGATTAAAACGTTTTTCCAGGAGCTTGTGCGCACAAGCTTTACACAAACTTCTGGTGTATTCTTCTAATTTATTATCATTAAATTGATTGAGATTTTTCAATAAAGAATCTGACGTTTGTGAAAACATATGTAAAACCAACTCACTTCCCACATAACGACGGCAATCATCTGGATCTTGCAAGATATTGTTATTAACGATAGTAAGAACTCCCGAGCTTTGTGTACTTTGCAAAGGCTGTTTATCTGCAGCATAAGCACAACATGCAACAAGAATCAGTAAAAATGGGAGAAGCTTCATAGAGTTGTTATCGTCTCCTACAAAAACAATACTTTATCGCCCTCGATTTAGAAGCTAACCATACAATGTTTGCAGGTATAAATACAAGAGAAATAGAAAATTATCTTTTCTTCATACGCGCTTCAGCTTCTTTTTTAAACTGCGCCGCTTCTGCTGCAACTTCTTTTTCCTTTTTCTCCTGTTCCGGAGAAACTGGTTCACCAAAAATTTCACCATAGCGCTCTATATCTGAATACTTCTCACTCTCATACCATGCTCTTATTGTTTTAAGCTCTTTGGGAGACAGCACATCAAATATTCCATGCATGTCGCCCTTTGAGAAGTAATGTACTACGGCATCTAAAAATTGATTATCTGGTATGATCACGGCAGGCAAGATAGGATATTTCAATGTCGTCGCTAAGGTATAAAATTTTAGAGACAAAGATGAAAACTCTGCTGCTTGAGCAACGATGCTATATCTAGTGCCATTGCGATCAGTAAAATAGACAATCAGTGAGAACCCCCTCAAGAGCACAAAAACATCCGTAAGCGTCACGTATTTATCTATATCTATATGTGGCCCATACTGATCATTCATGAGTCTTAATTTCTTAAAATAAAAATTTGCATTCAATGATCGTACGGTCCCCATTGTTCTCGTAAAAAAGGTTGAAAAGGTACTCGTTATTTTGAGCGAATCAAATTTAATAAGTGATTGTCCTGGGATCATAGATATAATTGCTGGAGCAAGCGTATCTGGGCTAACAATAATAGATAGTGGAATTGGCACTTCTGGCGCTGAAACTAAAATTGCTTGCGGATCTATGAACTCAAATGAAGCGCTGCCTTCTAAAACACGTTTCTGCACCCATGCCTTGTTCAAGTAATACTGATGTTTATTCAAAAGTAATGGCTGAAAAGAATCTGATTGTGGACCTTTAACGAGAGGAATATTGGCCACAAGAAACGGATCTTCCTGCGGATATTGTATATCAAACGGCGTAAGTTTAGAGTGACTTTGTGTAATAGCTTGGCCAAGAATCTTCAGCTCTTGCATAGAAAATCTCTTTGGCATATCTCCAACACGCTCAAATTCATGAGCCTTAGTAAAAAAAGTGGCAAAATCGACATTGTCAGAAGAGATAGGTTTGCCCTTGGCACATTCAGTAAGACTAGTAAGTGGTCTACTTATAGTTGGCGAATCGGAAACTGCGCCAACCATAACCGTAAAACCAGCGCGTGTAGTATCAAAACGCAGAACATTTTTACCCCCTTTTTCATTAAGTAATGTTACTGTATACGGCAGTATGGCATTTACATCGCCACCATAACAGGTGCAGTAGTAGAAGAAGTTAATTTTAACCTCAGGCTGTGAAATAAAGTTCAAAAACCGTTTAAAGTCTACAAAAAACAATCCTGCTATAGCTCCGTCTTTTACCTCCGCTTGCGTGATAGCGTGGGTTGGATGAAGCACTTTCGCTGCTGGAACCTTTGAAGCCTCCGAGTACATGCCATGGCCATAGATCACGATATTCCAATAACCCGTTGATGGTGTTTCAAATGATGCAATCAATGTAGCAACATCAATAGCAAGTTCCTTTTTTAGATGGGCTCTGTTTTTTATGATACTTTCAAGAGCTATCTGCTTCCAGCCACTATCCTTTGCCCATCCCAAAGTACCCCCATACACTTTAGGTATAAAACGATAGAATCCACCTGACGTATAAACATCCCATGCAGCATCAGAGAATGTTTTTTTCAATTTTTCTTTTGCATCACGTACTAAATAATCAAGAGGCCCCGTATGATGTAGCCACGCGAAAAAACTTGCTACAACTGGTTCTGTTACTACAATTGGCACACACTGCTGACATAATGCTAGAGCAAAATATCCTGTTACAAATCCTGGTGCTACATCGTCCATATCCTCCTGCTTATGATTAAGGCACACTATAACATCATGCATAATCTGGTCATGGCGCACTACGGGGCGCTCCTTAATGACTCGCGCAACCTCTTTTTTCTCTCCTTTGCTTTCTTCCTCTTTGCGTTCTTGCTCAAGTAGTGGAGCCTCTGGAACCGTGCTTGCCGTTACTTCGGGTGGTGTAGATTTTGCTGCCGCATAACATTCGCCTGCCATGCAGATTATACTTATAAGTGTCAATCTCTTGAGTTGATTAAACATATTTTTCCTTTCAAATCTTACATGCTTGCTTATCAATGCCATGCCACGGATCTTTACGCCGAGCCAACCGCTTAAATATGGTTTTGATGGTCCATGCCTGTGGCGAAAGACCTTTTTTTACTTCTTTCCATTCCAGTGGGGTAGCAACTGGAGCGCCTTCAATCGCACGCACTGCATAAGGGGATACAGCAGTAGCACCAAAGCCATTGCGCAGATAATCAATAAATACTCTTTTTTTACGTTTATTTTTGCGGAGTTCAATCGTAAAATCGGCTGGATATTCCTGCGCCATGGTATGCGCAATATCACGGGCATAGGCGCGTACATAATCAAATTTTTTAGTACGTTTCAACGGCACTACAATGTGCAATCCCCTGGAACCCGTTGTCATAACAAAGGGCACTAACCCGCGATCTTCTAATATGCGTTTTAACTCTTTTGCAGCAGACAGCACCAAAGAAAAATCAGTCCCAGATGGATCTAAATCAAAAATCATACGATCGGGGTACTGCAGCTTATCTACTCGGCTCAGCCATAGATGTGGTGTAATGCAAAGTTGATTGGCAAGATATACTAACGTCTGAGCGTTATTGCATACTACGTACTCAACACTACCTTCATCCTGACGCTTCACTTTTTTTGTTTTTATCCATGATGGGAAGTAGCTCCCTGCATTTTTTTGGAAAAAGCCTTCGTGTTCAATGCCATTAGGATAACGTTGCATAGAAATCAGTCGATCTTCCATATAAGGAATAATGATAGGTGCGATACTGGCATAATAATTTAAAAGGTCACCTTTAGTGATACCAGTTTTAGGAAACAATATTTTATCTACATTGCTTATTTCAAGAGGCGGTATCTCAGATTTTTTATTTTTCATATGCACCCTTCATATCTTTACGTATCTGCGCCATAGTGCGTCCCGTCAGTGCAGATTTTTGTTGGGTGTTGACGGGGTTTTTGCGTGCGCTTGCATAGTCATCACGTATTTTTATAAGAAGCCAGCCACGCGCTGTCCGTATTAAAGCAAAACCACCTTGTAGTTTTTCACCTTCAAGAAAAATTTCTATCGTTCCTTTTTTTATGCAATCCTTCATGGGCACCAACTTACCATTATGCTTTTTTATATTGTTGTAGGTACCTGTATCCCATACCATCACGGTACCGCCACCATAGGAACCTTGAGGGATAATCCCTTCAAAATCTGCATACTCCATGGGATGGTCATCAGTTGGCATCGCCAAACGTTTGATAGCAGGATTCATGGAAGGCCCTTTTGGTACCGCCCATGATTTGAGAACACCATCATATTCGATGCGGAAATCGTAATGTAAATGGCTTGCCGCATGTTTTTGGATTACAAAAATGAGCTTGTCAGCTTTTTTCTTTTTGGTTGTGCCGTAGGGCTCTGGTGAACGGGTCAGGTCCCGCCGCGTGCGATAAATTTTTAAAGAATCTTTTTTTGGCATAACTACTCCTCTTGATCTCTTGCCTTCCACCTTACAAAACTACTAAGGTGATAAACAAGAATTGTTTCCATCTTAAAAGGACACTCATGACCCGAGAGACTATCGAGTTACTGGCTTGGCTTACATTTTTTATTGCATTGTTTGCGGGATTGATTTTCTATAGCAAGTGGCGATTAAAGAAACATCCGGAATTGTATCCAAAACATAATCATCCCATGAGATGGGTATGGCTTGAATGGTTGAAAACAGATTGGCAATGCCCTGCATGCGCACAAAGAGCAAAAGCTGGGAATGTGATTCTTCTATTTTATCTTATCGTATTTATTATCTGGCTATTTATGAGGAACTTTGCATGAACTGGCTAAAAAATAATGTGTTAGAAATTGGTGCTTGGTTAATCATTATAGCGGGTGGTGCAGTGGTGATGCTTTCAGAACGTTTATCAACAGCAACACAAAATACGATTGGCGTTTTTTTTATTGTCGCGGGTATGTATATTTTTACGCCTTACTTTGTGAGCAATGCACGGACATGGCGCTTTCCTAATTGTCTTACCAACCCTTATTCACCCCGCTGCATACTGTTGTATATCTTGCTGACTATATCGGTGGTAGCGATTGGCTATGAGGTGTGTACATTTATTTATGAGAAGGTGTTTTAGGGACGCTCGTTTTTTGGGATTTTTTTCTTTAACAGAGCTATTCTTTTTTTTAAATCATTCATTTCTTCAAAAATAGATTCGTATATTTTGTAAGGTAAATACACCTCTACTACCTTGCCATGTTTGTCCTTAACATATGAAAGGCTCGATTTTAGGATATTTTTTTTTGATCACCATAATCTAGTAGTTCCTATATATTTCTTCTTGCCTTCACCAAACATCTCTTTTTTGACCTGCTCATAGGGTACCGTCTTCATTTTTTTACTAGTAACTTCATATACAAGGGCAATATCCTTGATATTTTCTAGCTCATCAAGAAGTTTTTCAAATACGTTAACGCGTATTAATACGCCAGTTTTATTGCCTTTTTCATTAACAAGAAATTTAATTCCTTTTTTTGATTCCATATTCTACATACCTTAATCTGAAACGCACCTTAACTATCGCCTGGAATACTAATACAAAGATTACATGCATAACAAGAAAAAAGGAAAAAAGAAGCCTCAATCTTGTGGTTGCTATTTCGTATCTGCTATCATGCTAAAAACAGAAACAATACGAATAAAAGGATAGTATATGAATGCTTATTTTCTTATCTTCTTTGCAAGCTGCTCGCTTTGGGTGAACATGCTCCATGGAGCGATAGGAGTCTTGAGCAATGCACCAGGCGAACTAAGAACGGCTGTACGTGAGGGCTCATTAAAAAAGATCTACCAAGCAATTGCCAATGGAGCACGCGTGACACCGGAGATAATTAACGAAGCTCGCGCAATCTTAGACATCAATAAAATCGTCAATATGTTGGATCCAGACAAGGCAACAAAGTTAACTAAAAAGTTGTCTAGAAGAATACAGGATGCTCAAGCCGGCGGACTTTGGTCTCTCGTTCTTGAGCTCTTTAATGCTGGCGCAGAACCAGCAACGCCAGAAGAAGCAGCTCTTATTAATGAAAAAATTAATTTAACAAAAGCTAGACTTGAACACTTACAAAAAAATCTTACTGCGGCACGAGAAGCCATAAGAAGTGGCGATCATGAACAGCTATCAACTCTCATCAGAGAAACACCTCAAATTAAATTTGAACACTTCGGTCCTAACCAGGAAACGCTGCTCATAATCGCCAGCAATTTACCCGATCGAAAAAGGGCTTTTAAATTTATGCAGCTATTATTAAGCGATAAAGCTTCCGCAGATAGCACATCACTTCTTAACGCATTAAAACATCATGATCAAAAAAGTGTCGATCTGCTCATTGAGCATAACGCTTATCTTGAAAATACTCGTTTAGATACAATGTTACATACAATGTTGGCTGGTGACTCATATGCTCTTGAAATGCTCGCCAAAATACGAGAAGCAAGGGAAGCAAAAAAACCAGCTCCACCAACTCCATTAACTCCTCTTGAAATTCAAGCGGAACTTCTTGATGATGCCATAAGGAGAAAAGATAGCACAGCGGCCATCCAAACCATTAATCAACACCCTCAGGTAGCAAAAATGGCCTACCCTTCCTTCACGAGAGTTCCAGATGAGAAAGAAAGTTCTGGGGAAGAAAGATATCCTATATATAAGGCGATAAACAACGACCTCGGTGATGTTATTGATACATTATTACGTCATGGTGGCTATGTAACGATAAGACCCTCCCCGTTGTTATTTGCTGCCGAATTAAACAAAAAAGATCTCGTTAAAATAATACGGCGATCGGAAGGATTTGTGTTTGATCTCGAGGAACGGCAGATGTTAGACAGAAAGCAGGCCGCATCACTTAGATTGATACAAGCTGCTGAGAGCGAATTAAGGCAAGAGGGTTGGAAGGGATAAATTAGCTCTAGCAAGCTTAGCTGGGCGCACCATCAAAATGGGAGCCTCGAGGCTCCCATCTCTATTTTTCTTAAGTGATGTTCATCTAAGAGGAAAAGACTATTTTGTTGCAGTTACCGCGACTGAAGCAACCATATCTCCTGCTTCATTGCCTATAACTATGCATGCTTCGTGGTCAAATTCTGCTCTCAGTACAGGCTCCATGACAAGTAACTGCTCGCCTTGTTCGTTTTTTACAAACACCTTGAAATTCGTTACTACTTCATCTTGCTCGCACACTGCAGTTGCTTCTACCCTCAGTGCATCTTGCTCAGCAAAATACACTTGTGTCTCTTCATTAAATACACATCTTTTTTTGAGTTCTTGATCTGCAATAACTACGTGCACATCAAGATTAATTTCTGCAGATGCAACAGTTGATACTAACAGTGATAACGCTATTAACTTTTTCATGATGATCCTTTTTTATGCAAATGATTCGTCAACAGATACTATCACCTAAGAAAACGCTCATCATTCTACACCAAGCACCGCTAGTTGACCACAAAATTAATCAATCGGTCAGGGACAAAAACCACTTTCACTTCTGTGGTAGTTGCAAGCCATTTGGCAACAGCTTGTTCTGCCTGCTCTTGCACTTCCACCTGCTTGGCACCACGAGGGACTTGTATATTAGCGCGCACTTTGCCATTTACTTGCACCACCATATTAACCGTATTTTCAGTTAACAATACCGGATCATAGGCAGGCCACGTGCAATCGGCAAGTTGCTTGCCAAGGAGTTGTTCAAGCAATTCACATGCCATATGTGGCGCCATCACCGAGAGTGATACTAATATTTTCTCTACAGAATCCTTACTTAACTTCATTGATTGCGCTGTAGTATCGTTCAACCATTCCATGGCAGCTGATATAGCTGTGTTTGGTTTAAAGTGGGCGATACGATCTTGGTAATCACGGAGGAACTTATGCAGGCGTTTTGTAACGGCCATATCCTCTGATTGTCCTTGAGGAATTATATGTGCCGGATCAGTCAGATAGGCGATCAACTTCACCAAAAAGCGCTTAATACCATCGAGGCTTGCATCTTGCCATTCACAATCAAGTTCTGGCGGCCCCATGAACATCATATACATGCGCAGTACATCAGATCCGTAGGTGGCAACAATATCATCGGGATTAACTACGTTGCCTTTTGATTTTGACATCTTTTCTACAAGGCCAGTCGTTGCTGAAAGCTTAAGCACCATGCCTTGATTAAATAAGTTCTTAAACGGTTCATCAAAGGGCAGATGGCCCAAATCATGGAGCACTTTTACGTAAAAGCGCGCATACAATAAATGCAAAATTGCATGTTCAATGCCACCGATATAGAGATCTACGGGCATCCAGTAGAGCATATCTTTAGCATCCCACGGCTTGTCTTTCAAATGGGGATTAGGATAACGCAAGAAGTACCAGCATGAACCAGCCCATTGCGGCATTGTATTTGTTTCTCGCTTTGCCTTACCGCCACAATGTGGGCATGGAGTATTTACCCATGATTCAATAGCTGCAAGTGGCGATTCTCCCGTACCTGTTGGTTGATACTGTTTTACTTCAGGCAGTAGTACTGGTAATTGATCTTCAGGAACTGGCACCACACCACATGTAGGACAATGTATCAAGGGAATTGGTTCGCCCCAATAACGCTGACGAGAAAATATCCAATCTCGCAACTTGTACTGTACTTTACGTTTACCAACTCCTTGTTGCTCAAGATAATCCATAACTTTTTGCTTGCCGGTTGTTTGCGCATCAAGGCCATCAAAGGGGCCGCTATGCATCAAGGGCCCTTTGCCGTCATCCTCATACATGGAAACACCATGAGCAGGGTTGATCACATATTTAATGGGGAGATCAAAATTTTCTGCAAAATCGCGGTCCCGTTCGTCATGGCCGGGAACACCCATAACAGCGCCTGTGCCATATTCCATGAGCACGTAATCAGCTACATAGACAGGAACTAACTCTTTATTTGCAGGATTTTCTGCATACGCGCCCGTAAATACCCCCGTTTTTTCTTTAGTATCGTCGGCATCATTACCAAAGGCGAGGGTGCTTTTTACCAAGTCACGATAATTTGCTACCTCTTCTTTTTCTTCTGATGCTGTAATACGATCTACAATAGGATGCGTAGGTGCAACTACAATAAAGGTAGTACCAAAAATAGTGTCCGGACGTGTGGTGTAAACTGGTAGATGAACAGTAGATCCTTCCAAATCATTTACTTTAAAAAGAATCTCTATGCCTTCGCTTTTGCCAATCCAGTTGCGCTGCATCAATTTTACTTTTTCTGACCAATCAAGTGTATCAAGGCCATCTAATAGTTTTTGTGCATAGGCAGTTATTTTAAGCACCCATTGGCGAACCTTTTTTTCTTCTACCACGGTACCACAACGATCACATTTACCTTGGACTACTTCTTCATTGGCAAGACCGGTTAAACACGATGGGCACCAGTTGATAGGCATATCGGATTGATAAGCAAGGCCCGCTTTATACATTTGCAAGAAGATCCATTGCGTCCATTTATAATAATCAGGATCGGTCGTATTAACTTCTTTATCCCAATCGTAGATAGCAGCCAATTGTTGTAACTGTTTTTTGAATGTTGCAATATTACGTGCCGTGCCTTCTGCTGGCTGAATGCCCTTTTTTATAGCATCGTTTTCTGCCGGTAGCCCAAAAGCATCCCACCCCATAGGATGCAACACATTGTAGCCTTGCAGCCACTTCATACGTGCATAAATATCGGAAAGCACATAGCCTCGCCAGTGGCCAACATGGAGCCCAGAACCTGAAGGGTAGGGGAACATATCAAGACAATAAAATTTTTTACCACTGCCTGAGGGTCTGGTTGCTGCAAGAGGATTATTTTCTTGCCACCGCTGCTGCCATTTTTGTTCTACGCTTTTGACATCATATGCCATGAGGGGTTCCTTGGAATTAGGAAAATGCACACAATTTTTAAGTTCTCACCAGCCTACCATAAAAGAACACTGTTTAAAAAAGAGTCCCTCAAAATTCGTGTACTCTTGCTTTTGTCCCTGGAGTTCCGCCATCCTTGTATAAAATCTCTATTTTAACAATCCAAAAAGAAGGAAATCCCATGGCAAAGTATGGTAAAAAATCAGGCGAGATGGTAAAAAAAGCTGTACGCAAATACAAAAAAGGCGAACTCGAAAGTGGCAAGAGTGGTAAAAAGGTAACATCACGCAAACAAGCAATCGCTATTGGCCTTTCTGAAGCTCGTGAAGAAGGTGCTAAGGTTCCTGCGCCCAAGAAATCGCGTAGAGCACCTGCCAAACGAATCACGACAAAAAAGGCACCTAAACGGACAACAGTAAAACGCGCTGCTCCTAAGAAGAAAACAACGCGTCGCAAAGTAACTAAGAAAAAGTAGGGTTATCGCGTATAGCCACACACATCTTTAATTCCTTGATTTTTTACAGAAAGCATCAGAAACTCTTCATTATGAAGCATCTAAAAACATCATCACTCCATCTTAAGCCAACAGCAGATGTAACTGTTTGGAACCCACACAAAACTATTTTGAATACTAATTTTATTGGTAAAGCCATCGTAGAATGTCTGCTGAGCAATGATCCCGAAGGAGCCATGGAAGTCATTGATATATATCTAGAAGCACTTACTACTGTTAAAAAACCAGCTCGCACCAAGATATCTCAAGAAGTGCCTTACCATAGTCTTAAGGGTAAAAATCCTACCATTCGTACGTTAGCAAAACTTATGCATACAGCTAGTGTTGCTCACATTATAAAAAAATAACCAGCTTATCTACCGCCCCGTACGGCGCCAGCAACTGGTAATTTGGGATATCCAACTCGATTATAGGTGCCAGATGTACGTATCATGAAATAATAGGCTACAAACAATGCAAGTAAAGCTCCTACTATAACTGCCCAACTTATAAATGTACGATTATCCCAGCGCATGAAGAGTTCCTTGATTTATCGCGTATAACCACAATTATCATCGTAACAACCAACATCATGGGATAATAGTCCAAGCGCAATCGCACCAATTGCCATAACGGCATCACGTACCGCTACATCGTAATAGACACCCATAGAAACTAAGTCACCCGCGATAATCAAAAGCCATAGAGCAACCAAGTAGGCACCAAACTTTGTTGCCTTACTGAGCACTAAAATACCTGCAATAATTTCTATGACGCCAACAATATACATAAATGTTGCCGGTTCTAATGATACAGCTTTTGCGATTGCTGGATTTGCATACGCGGACCAGTTGGTCAAAATATTAAAGAATTTATCCAACCCCGCCACAATTGGCACAATGCCGTAGGTGTATTTCAATAATTTCCATGCTGCATAACTACGTGGCCGTAATCCATTTTTTGTCATAGATGTGGTTGATGCACCGTTCATACTATCTCCTTTTTGAAAGGCTTCATTGCATTCCGCCTTTCATTTAAATGTGTGACCACTTGCGAGTCATCTACGTTTTGAAACTTTACATTAATCAACTTTTTATCAACACTACAGAAGTTTACAACGTTTGGGTAAAATGATCATACAAGGGGTTATAAAAATATGTCAATGCAAACAACAGAACAATCTCATTACCACCATCTAGATGAACAGATTCTTGTGGTTCCCCGAGCAGCACTTTTTGCCCATCGGCCGGCGTGGCACGGACTTGCCAAGATCGATGTCAACCATTACCTACCCATTATCGAACAGCACAAACAATTTAGACCACGCTCGCTCATGGAAACCAATCCAACCTATAAACAAATTATTCCTTACATGATCTTCAAGTATCGTGACTCTTTTTTTCTTATGCAGCGCAAGGCAAAAGCATCAGAAGTACGCTTGCAAGGAAAATATACGCTTGGTATTGGCGGCCATATCCGCTCTGAGGATTTACAAGCGGGATCTACCTTGTTTGATTGGGCGCGCCGAGAGTTCCATGAAGAAGTTGATTATCGTGGTTCGATGACTATAACCCTCCTTGGCCTTCTGAATGATGATACAAATCCCGTAGGACAGGTGCACATTGGCCTTGTGCTTCTTTTACAAGGAAATTCCGAGGCAATATGCGTTAAAGATGAGCTGGAAAGTGGTGCCCTCGTGTCTCTGGAAACCTGCAAGACTTATGAGGATCGGTTGGAAAGTTGGAGCCAATTAATTATCTCTCATTTAACATAACTCTTGCGCTTTATATGCCCTTTTTTTTATGGTGAATTTCGTCACTATAAAAATTCAAGGGAGAAGATATGACATTGTTTAAACGATGTGTACATGGCATAGAGCTGGCAATTGACAGCTTTAATATTCTTTATAAAGAAAAAAAGTTAATTTTTTATTCTTTAATACCTGCCACAGGGCTCCTTCTTGGTGCCTTTGCGCTCATATGGTGGTTTGCTCTTGATAAGGCGTATTTGAAAGATCTGGACCTTGTTATCTTAGTTAATGGCCTACCATTTGCACCAATGACTCGTTATTTGATTGTTATCATACTCAACATGTTTATGACATTTATTATTATTTTTGCGAATGTAACTCTTATTTTTCACGCAACACAGTTCTTACGCCAACAAAGCAGTACATTCCGTGCAAGTTTCGCTAATAGCTCTTCTAAGTGGTGGATTATTCTACAGTGGGCTTTCTTGTGTATGCTTGCCAATATTATATCTATGTTTTTTGTAACATCTTTTGAAGGTAGTTCACCAAATTTAAAAACGGTAGCCATCATCATTGCCGCAGCTGTGAGCATTGCCATCATGTTAGCTCTATTTCTTGTACTACCTTGCATAGCCTTACAGCGAGGTTCGATTCTTAATGCGGTAAAAACTTCACTCTTTGTTGTACGGCACCACCTTGCCGAAATAATTTCTGGATCTATCATTATTAGTCTTATTGGCTTTGCTATTGTACTGCCTCTTGCCTTGGTTGGCTCACTAGCAATTGTCAGTAGTAGTACAGCGTTTGCAATTATAACGGCAATGCTTACCATGTTCATTGGTGCTTTTATGCAGACAATCACGATGATATTTAAAGCATTGATCTACGATATCTACTACAGAAAGCAGACTGAAGAACTGGCGGTTATTCAACACGAGATGATGTTTTGAGCCCCAACACCTTACCCAATCTCACCCAAGGGTTGCGATTGGGACCCAGAAAAAAGCGGAGTTTATCCTGAGTAGCGTAAGCGTATCGAAGGGTGGTGACCCCGAAAAACACAAACTATGAATAGATAGGATCTTTACGACGACATGGTCACGCGGACCTGTTTGCCCTGCAACGGCTTACCATTAAGCTCCCGCTGTAACGGCTGAGCAATATGCGGTGGGACCGTAACAAAGCTACGACGGTTAATGACATGCACGCGGCCAACACGCTCACCTTTAAGTGATTGTGCCAGTTGTACGTGCGCTAGGAGATCTTGTTTTGTTATCCCATCGTCAAGACCGACGTTGAACATAATTTCTTGTTGATTACCATCGCGATTGCCATAATCTCGACGGCCGCGATAGCCCCCACGATCGCCGCGATCACCGCCACGGTCGTAGGAAGAAGAAGAAGATCTTTCAGAGTTGAATGACGCTTTTTCAAGTTCTTGCTGTTGAGCACAACTGTTGAGCACAGACTGGCTCAACATATGATATAAACCATTCACCAAATCTTGCGGTGAACGTTGTTGCAACAATGCATACAATTGTTGTGAGCATGCGTGTTTATCAACTGGTTTTGCTAGCAGAGCATCGAGATTTGCCGCTGCCTTTTCCAAACGCTGTTGTGTTATAGATGTGCAATCGGGAATAGTAAGTTGTATAATGTCCGCCTGGAAACGTGTGGCCATCTGCTGCAATCTACGCAGCTCACTCGGATTGACCAAGGTAATTGCCACGCCTTCTTTCCCAGCTCGTCCCGTACGGCCAATGCGATGGACATAGCTTTCTTGATCTTCTGGTAAACAGTAGTTAACAACGTGCGTCAGATTAGCAATATCAAGGCCACGCGCTGCTACATCAGTTGCTACCAAAATGGTAAATCTTTTTTCTTTGAATTCTTTGATTGCTTTATTACGTACAGCCTGGCTCATATCACCATGCAAGGCTTTTACGCCGTAGCCAAAATCATTTAAGGATTGAGCTACTTCATCGGCAAGTATCTTAGTTTGACAAAATATCACGCCATAAAAATCTTGAGCTGCTCCCTCTATAAACCGAACAAGCGCACCAAGGCGCAAGCGGCGAGGAACCACACAATAATATTGTTTTGTAGAAGCTACAGTTAATGCTTTTGCTGCCACTTTGACTGTAATAGGATCTTTCATGTGGCGCTCTTTAAGATCTCGAATCCCTGGTTTTACGGTTGCAGAAAAGAGCCAAATTTGGCGATCTTTGCTGGCGTAGGTCAAAATCTCATCAATTTCTTCTTTGAATCCCATATCAAGCATAATATCTGCTTCATCAAGCACCAATGTTTTTAAATGGGCAATTGCAAGGCTTTTGCGGCGCAAATGGTCATTGAGACGCCCCGGAGTACCAACAACAATGTGGACGCCCTTCCTTAATACACGCAGCTGCTGTTCTATAGAGACACCACCATAGACTGGCTCAATAATAATACCAAGCCCTTTTGCTACGGCTCTAAGACTGTCGCAAATTTGTACAACGAGTTCCCGTGTTGGAGCCACAATGAGTGCTTGTGGTGGCCTTACAGTGCGATCAATTGATTGGAATAGGGGAAGGCCAAAGGCTAATGTTTTACCAGTCCCTGTTTGGGCCTGGCCGTGGAAATCCACTTTGACATCGGCAAGAAGGTGTTCTAATGCCTTGATTTGTATCTGTGTTGGGTTTTCTATACCCACCTGGGCTAAATTTTCTAGGATTTGGGGGGCTAAAGGAAAATCTTTAAAAGAGGGGATACTGGTACTATTCATCGAATCTTTCATAAGGGCCACCTAATTGGTTTTATATGCCCGTATGAAATGAACCTTACCGCTAACCCATACAAGCACATCATAAATAAGAATTGTTACTATCAAATCAGAAAACTATTCTGATCTATTCATAATAGTTTAATTATTACTCATTGTCAAAACCACCCTCCCCAGAGGGAATCACAAATTATTTTTGCTTACCGCATAAAATGCGCTATACTCTTCATGTTTTTGCGTCCATAAATCGTTTAACAGGAGTTGTTAATGTTAAAAAATATATCACTCACGGCACTTGCTCTCTGCATAATGCTAGGATCGGTTGCCCCATCTCTTGAGGCCAGCCATGGGCACGCCAAACAGGATAAAAAGACAACATGGCGCCACTACCTTTGGGAACGTATGACTCTCCAAAATCTAGTCTGTGCAGCAGCTGTGATAGCGGTCGCCGTAGATCAGGCGCAATCGCCACGAGGACAAAGGATCAGAGCTCGCGTGGCTCGTTCTGCGCTCCAACCTCGTTTACCTTCGTCGTCAGCATCTCCATCGAGCAGTTCTGAGCAATCTTCAAAGAGTTTTGCAGAATCACCTCATGACTGCCCATCATCATCTAGTTCTTCTAAACCTCACTCCTCTTCGAGTTCATCGCATAGTTCTTCATTGAGTTCATCACGCTCCTCTGGAGGCCCTTCAAATCCAGCATGGCCTAAGCCCGTAAGACTCGATCTGAGTGCGAAGCCCGTACTAAATTGCATAGGAGGCTCGGCTGTAGCCGTAAGACATACATCAAACAATCATCTTTTACACAGAACTCCGTCTGGAAATCATTTATTCTCAATGAATCAACTGGGTGCATCTATGGGCGTAGAATTTTATGAATCCGTAAATTCTAACAATCCACCAGTACCAACTGCGATAGATGCCGATCACCCCTATACAGATTCTACGAAAGCAGAGTTAGACACTGAAGGACCTATCATCCGAGCTGGCGCTAGTGTTGGTTTTACCTCGTATAACTCTGACGGAACTCGTAAATAAACAAAGGATTAGACAATGTTACTGACCTCAAAAAAATTTAATGCATTCATCTTAGCCCTGTGTCTGCCCATAGCTTTTTACGCTACACCAATCACACCAAAAAAATCCATGGCGCGCCGTGCCGGTGAATTCCTGTGGAGAAATAAAGTATATATAGGAACAGCTACTGCTATTGCGGTCGCCTATTATTTTAATCCAACATCACGATCCACAGCAGCGACCACCTATCTACAAAAAAGGACGGCAACTCTTGCTCGCGGTGCAGCACGCCGTGCTAACTCGGTAGCAGATAGACTCAATCCTCTAGTTATGCCTTCTGGATGGACACCAACCGTACCAGCGTCTTCTTCAAGTTCTTCATATTCTTCTAACTCTTGCGTATCGAGTCCGAAATCACCAAGCAACTCATCATCAACATCGCAGCCTTCTTCGGGCCTGTATCCAGAACTTTCTTCTGCATCAGGATCAAGTTCTTTCCCTGCTACAATTAATGCCAACAAGGTACCGCCTGTTGCTTATTACACATCGGAACATGGTATAATAGCAGTTATTGCTCCTGGAATTGCAGTCAGCTCAAACACTCCTCTATCCATTTACAGACTTGTCGGGCTTGCGCAATACAATTGGAGCGGCGTATATCCAACACTCAACGAACCTGTAAAAGTATAAAAGCATCTTATGATAGATAGGCTTCTAACATCTCTCGCTCTCATATGTTCTATAGTCCTAACACCTACAGTGTCTGCTGGCATACCAGCGGACACTGCTTCTACACAGACAGCTCAACCAGCGCGCCTAGCACCACACTTACAAAGTTTCGGCAAATGGGTGTACCGCAATAAAGGCACCATCACGCTCTGCGCGGGAGCATGTGTGGGTCTTGCTCTTTTTCTTCACAGGCCTACATATCCCTCTCATCCCCCCACTCCGTCACCAAAACCACCAACGCCAGCTCCGACAAAACATAACCATGCCCGCATCGACATTCCACCGCCTACTTTGCCTGCATCGCTCCCACCATCATCGGGCCCTCTTGGTACGCCGCCATCGCCAGATTGTTCGTCTTCTGCTCCTTCATCTACCTCGCTGGTAGGCTCTTCTCCATCGCCTCTATTTCACGGGGCTCCAGTACTCGCAGAACAACTGCTACCAAGACCGCACAAGCCTCCCACAACTTCCGCGCACGCACGATTACTTGCAGCACGCCGTGGCCCCGGACCAACATTTGGAGCGATAGTTCCTCTTCCAAACCTCGATAGCACCACCGCCGCTGCCAGCAGCCTTTTAAGCGTGGCAAGTATAGGATCATCGATAGTTCTGCTGAGTCACAGCGAATCAGGCAATCACCTTGCTGGCTTATCAGACCAGAATCCCGCTGCCCTCGACGCTATAATCAAATCAAAGTCAGTTTTGGTTCGTGTTAACATTTATAGCGCCCCTCAAGATGGCACCCCTACTTATCTCTACAGCGCCACCTATAATAGGGCAACCGGAGAAACAACACGGCTATGATTAAAATTTGAGTAAGTAACTCCTTTTTTATATACTAAAGATCTGTATTTATCCTCATTATTCACTACTTTAACCCTCTTTCTTGTACAGGATATTCTTCTATGACCACACCAAAATCTTTTCTTAGCTTGTGTATGATTATTCTCTGCATGCCAACTAGTACGCTCGGTGCGGATCAAGATAAAAGGGCACAAGAGCAAAAAAATCAGTCATCCACAAGCTCAACTTCTTCCTCTTCAAGCAGCAGCTTGTCTTCATCTTCCTGTAGTTCATCAAGTTCTTGCTCGTCATCATGTTCTTGTCGATTAGCAACGAGCAGCTCATCGAGTAGCAGTTCTTCAACTTCAATGCTAGAAAGCTTAATTCTAAAAATATTAACCCCTCCCGCCACCATAGATATGACTCTCGCTACGTCTTTTGACGGGCCTAATATACACAGGATTGGGCACGAATATTTGTGTACACCTACCGGTTATGATTATCTTGTGCGATTTGAGAATATTCCTCAGGTGTATTGGGGTTGTGATGAAGATCGTAGGTGCAAGCTTCGTGATCAAGAGTACATTTATAAAAAGGGCCACGAAGAGGTCTCTATTGAATGTACAGCAGCAATTCATCAAAAGGCGGCTCCTGATTCATACTTAAGGAAGGGTGGCCCTTTAGCATATTTTCTTTATAAAATTACAAGTTGGCCTGCCGCCCATTATCCCGTCTATAACGCAACAAAAAGGATAATGAGCACAGCAACGCGACTAGCTGGAGCTTTAAGTATCAACCTTATGCTCCTCAGTGCTGCCAAACAATCTCCTACAAGCTCAACCTCATCGTCTTCCTCAAGCAGTTCATCTAGCAGCTCTTCCAGCGATAGTTTTTCTAGCTTCAGTCAGGAAGAATTAAGCATCCCTAATACAATTAATATTATTGATAATCACGACAAACTTCATAGTCTTGCGGGCTCTGATTATTTTGTATCTTTTAGAGATGAAGGTTTACCTGAACTGGGGATGGTTGGTGGTTCTTGCTTAATAACGCGTAAAGCAACCGTTTATAAAAAACCGGCTGGACACCCTTATACAGAGCTGGGGTTTGTTTCTTATATATTTACACGCGATGCACATAGTAATGTTATAGCAACCCTAGAGAAGCCGACCTTATGATATCATTTGAGTAAATATCCCTTTTTTATATACTAAAGATCTGTAGTTTATTCCTTATTATTCACTTTTAACCCTCTTTTTATACAAGAGGCCGACCTTAACGGAGTTTTCATGTCAAAAGAAGTTGTACGCCCCTCGCAATTTGCAAAAGCTGATCCAGCGTTACTCGCAGCCCGAGAAACCGAACTCACGCTCAATGATCAGCAAAAATCAGAACTCGCCAGCCTTTATAGCGGCATGCTCGAAAAGATGCAACCAGGAAAACTTATCAAAGGCATCGTCGTTGCTATCGATAACGATGGCGTTGTAGTTGATATCAACTACAAATCAGATGGCCTTATTCCTAAATATGAATTTTCACCTCACGATTTATCACACCTGAAAAAAGGTGATGAAATTGAAGTTATCCTTGATCAGCTGGAAAGCATGGAAGGCAATGTTGTCCTTTCGTATGAAAAAGCTAAAGCCCTTAAAGCCTGGGATACCGTCCTTAAATTATTCGAAGAAGATAAAGCTGTTGAAGGTATCGTTACCCATAAAGTTAAGGGTGGCCTTAACGTCGATATTGGGATCCCTGCCTTTTTACCAGGATCACAGATTGATTTGCAACGTGTTACCGACTTTGACCAATATGTTGGGCAACAAATTTCTGCCCGTATCATAAAAGTTAATAGAAAACGAGGTAATGTTATCATATCTCGCCGTAAACAATTGGCAGATCAACGCTCAGAAGTTCGCCAAAAGATATTGGATACTCTCAAAGAAAACCAAGTCATACAAGGTGTCGTCAAAAATATTACCAATTATGGCGTATTCATTGATGTTGGTGGCGTAGATGGCTTGCTCCATATCACTGATATGACATGGGGACGCATTTCCCATCCAAGCGAAATGGTACGCATTGGCGAAACCATTACCGTAAAAGTACTTTCATTTGATAAAGACCACGAAAAAATATCACTTGGTCTCAAGCAGCTTTCTGGCAATCCTTGGGAAAAAATCAACGACAAACTCAAAGTTGGTTCTCGCGTTAAAGGTAGAATCTCAAGCATTACCGATTACGGCTTGTTTGTTGAAGTAGAAAAAGGTGTTGAGGGATTAGTACATATTTCTGAAATCTCGTGGACTGATCGCATTACAGATCTATCGAAAAAGTTCCGCGTTGGCGATGAAATTGAAGTACTTGTCGTTTCTGTTGATCCTACAAATCGCAGAATGTCTCTCAGTATCAAACAACTCGAGAAAAACCCTTGGGAAGCTATCGATCAGCAGTTTAAGATTGGTGAAAAAATCAAGGGAACCGTCAGCAACATCACCGATTTTGGTGTCTTTGTACAGCTGATGCCAGGTATTGACGGTCTTGTCCATATTTCTGATCTTTCTTGGACTGAGCATATTGATCATCCAAGCGATATTTATAAAAAAGGCCAAGAAGTCGAAGCTATAGTTTTAAATATCGACAAAGATAGCAAAAAGGTATCGTTAGGCATTAAGCAGTTAAGCAAAGATCCATGGGAGCTTATCGAACAAGAATATCCTGTTAGTTCTTTTGTTGAAGGCGAAGTTTCTAAGATCACCAACTTTGGTGCATTTATCAAGTTACCTAACGGCATTGAAGGTTTAGTTCATATTTCTGAACTATCCGATCAAAACGTCGAAAAGGTAGAAGACATTCTTAAAGTTGGTCAAAAGATGCAATTCAAAGTGATCAACGTGAATAAGAATGATCGTAAACTCGGCTTAAGCCTCAAGACACAATCAACTCCGAGAGTAAAAGAAGCTAAAGAGCCTAGAGCTGAATCTGCTCATGCAGAGCCTCGCGTTAAACGTGAAAAGCCTGCCCAACACCAACAAGCGCAAACACCTAAAGCAAAGAGCATGCTCCAATTAGAATTGGAAAAGCATGCTGCACGTAAGCAGGAGTCAAACGATAATGAATAGCAAATCACTCTTGATAGTAGTGGGAGTAGCAGCCTTAGTGGCTGCTACTCTTTGGCTCGTTATGAAAAAAAGATTTGGTAAAGGATCTACCATGGAACGTACCTTTGCAATTATTAAACCAGATGCCATTAAAGCAAAGAACAGTGGTAAAATTATTGATGCTATAGAAAACAATGGCTTTACTATTATACGCATGGAAAAAATAGAAATTCCAAAAGAAAAAGCTCAGCGTTTTTATGGCGTCCATAAAGAAAAACCTTTCTTCAATGAACTTGTAGATTTTATTACATCTGGTCCCGTTATCGTTATGGCTCTTGAAAAAGAGAATGCTATAAAAGGCTGGCGCGATTTGATGGGAGCAACTGATCCACAAAAAGCAGCTGAAGGCACCATACGTAAACGATTTGGCGCTAACATCGGCAATAATGCTACGCATGGTTCTGATGCCCCTGAAACTGCTAGAACTGAACTAGCTCTGTTCTTTCCTGATTTGAAGTAGCAAAAATCTATACATACGTGCAGTAAATTAGTATGTTGGGCGACAGTGTATTTAAAAACTGTTGCCCAATTATCTTTATAAGGAGTTTTTTATGAAGTTATTCTACAAAACTCTCCTGGTATGCTGCACCATTCTTTCCATCAATGCACGAGACAAATTCAACTACTGCCGCCATACACCGCCAAAAGCGATGGCCGGTATGTTCGTAGCAAGAAGACACAGCAATTCCTCATTCCTCAACCAATTAAGAAGAGGCAATGGTCTTTATATAGCTACTCTACGAGCTCGACAATCTAAATAACTATCTATTTACAGGAGTCATTGTATGAAAAACAATATGATCTATAATCGCGCCTTGTTCTGCCTACTGCTCTGGGCACCATTATCGCTACAAGGCGTCACGATTTTTGGTGTTGTAAGCACACGCAAAGCTTGGTCAGTGCTTACCGGCAGCAAGCCAGCTACAACCAAAGAACTCACGCTTACCGAATGGGCAAAGGAAAATCCAAGAAAAGCGGGAGCACTCGTCTTCTTTGCCTCATTACTTGTTGTAGACAATGGTACTCGCGATCCCCTCGTACGTAATTTTGTAAAACCCCTGGGCAGTTCTGCATGGAATTACCTAACGGATTCAACCAAAAGAAGGAATCAAAATATCAGTTTTTTTAATAATGCTTACAACCTAGCAGGTAATGTTCTCCCATTCTTTAATGGTTAGATGAGAATCCCTATGAAAATAATACACACAGCGCTTATCATAAGCTGCATATGCACGGCACTCCATGCAACCAAACATAATGCGCAACTTCGCCAAAGACAGACTCAATACATGCTCGCAACACATAATAATTACCAATCACGTGTAATTACATGGTCGTATTTACGTACTCTTACCGGCCAACAACGACGCAGAGCTGCATTAACATGGTTAAATCGAAGTAACCCTCTCTAAAATCGGGTAGGCCAAGCATGTAGATATTGCTTGGCCTTGCTCACTCTTATCAAAAACTTCTAGACAGCTTCACTCATAATTGGATAATATACAGCTGATTACATCTACACGTTCTTAACGTTTGCAAAGAAATATTCTTCCCTTCATTTCAAAGGATAATCCTATGAAAAGATTGCAAACAATCTTGTTACTCAGTTCTGTTTTCATACACATACAAGCAGCACACAATCTTTCTTATCAACAACAACGGCAACTTCAGAATGTTAAATATCAAATGCAAGCAGCCTTTGATCGAGGTATTCAATGTTGGGCCTCGACACGTGATCTTCCTCATCAAGAGCGGCAAATTCAGATGCAGGCCCTCCTAGGGCACAATGATGCTGCGGCATGGACTTGCGCGCGACATATCAAATGTGATCTTATTGCAACTGCTTGCCAGTTGTCTGGTAACTACACGCCACATGCATAAGATTTTTGCTGCGTGTTTAACAATTCTCTCCACATTTACACTCACGCATCAAACAGTGTATGTCATCATCCATGGCACATGGGCACGTACAAGTTCCTGGCACCAACTGGGCGGAGCTTTTTTTGTAGCTTTACAAAAAAGCAGTACACCTTTTCATGCACATGTTGTTCATATACCGTGGTCTGGCAATGCAGATTTTCCAAGTCGTGCACAAGCCGGTAAAGATGTTGCCCGTTATCTACAACGTTACGATAGCCTTGATCATATCTACCTTATTGGCCATAGCCATGGCGCAAATGTAGGTATTGTGGCGTGCCAAGAATTGGAGCGGCAACAAGCTCCCCAAAAAGTAGAAGCATTTTTTGCTTTAGCCGTGCCGGTCAATTGTAACCACTACATGCCACCTATGAATCGCATTAACTATTTTTATAATTTGTTTTCATGTAATGATTTTGTACAACCAGTGATGGGTATATTTGGCCGTGTATATCCTCAGCACGAACGAATTGCTAATATTCGGTTATGCTTAAAAAACAGTGAACCCGATCATACCGATATGCGCGATCCGTTGATTGCACACTGGATTCCGTGGTTACACGCGTATGCACAAACTAATAACTTTGATTGGGCACAGGATTACTACCTGACGCTCACAAACTCTGAACCAAAAATAGAAATTGATAGACGACGCAAAGATATTTTGCAAGAAGATGATCGCTTGATACGCCATCTGGCAGTGGTGTTTACTCGGAAACCACAGAAGCCTTAACTGCTTCATCCAAAATACCATTCACAAACTTATAGGCATCTTTTTCGGCAAAACATTTGGCAAGCTCAACTGCTTCGTTGATCACAACACTGGGAATTGCATCGGGTTGTTGGAGTTCCCACATTGCCATACGCAAGATAAGTTTTGTGCTTTGGCCAATGCGTTCAAAGCGCCAATTATGCAAATAAGGCTTAATGCGTTCATCCAATGCATCACGCGTATCGATAATTTCTTGCGTTATCACGACAGCTTGGCCATCATGAGGGATATCAAAATCAAAACCGGTATTAAAGGCATCAACTATATCACGCAGTACTGCACTATATTCGTACGATTCCATGGCGTAGAGAAGATGAAAAATAAGAGAACGCATGTCGCGCCGTGTTAAATTTGCGTACGATTGATGCTCGCTTACTTCGTCCACATCATCAATCTGAGGCACGTCTTTTGAATTATCTGAAGCCCTTAACATAATTTCCCCCACTTTTTATTACTTCTTAACCCGTTCTATATACTCTGATGTTCTGGTATCTATCTTGAGATAGTCCCCTTCGTTAATAAAGAGGGGAACTTGCATAACAAGACCCGTTTCCAAGGTAACTGGCTTGCTTGCTGCGCCTTGGGCTGTATCACCACGAACTCCCGGCGAAGCCTCAACTACCTTAAGCTCCATAAACATTGGTGGCGTTACTGCTATAGGACGCTCTGAAAAGTAGAGCACTTGATAAACTTCTTGTTCTTTTAAAAAGGAAAGCACATCTTCTACTTGATGTTTATTTAACGTAGTTTGTTCAAAACTATCCTGATCCATAAAGTGGTAGAGATCGTCATCTTTATACAAGTATTGCATCTGTTTTGTTTCAAGGTCTGGTGCGGGGAACTTCTCTCCAGAACGGAAAGTTTCTTCACGAATAAGGCCAGAAATGAGATTTTTCATTTTGGTACGTACAAACGCGCCGCCTTTTCCTGGTTTAACATGCTGAAAATCAACAACTATATAGGGCTCTGCATTGTAGAGAATTTTAGTACCTTTTCTTAAATCCGACGTTGATATCACGAAGTACCCCTTCAATAAGAGAAAACTTATATTTATTGTAAGTATAAAAAAGTGAGACAAAATAACAAGCGGCCATTGACCGACCATGAAATAGTACTACAATGAAGCCTTGTATCATCTCTCTGTCGCTTTTACCCATAAAGGAGCTACCAATGATGCAATCCATAACATCCGCCGACCCCGTTATAGCTTCTGTTATCCAAAAAGAGACCTTGCGTCAGCAAAACAGTATCAATCTTATTGCCTCGGAAAATTACGTTTCCAGAGCTGTTCTTGAAGCAACCGGATCGATTCTCACCAATAAATATGCTGAAGGGTACCCCGGAAAACGTTACTACGGTGGATGTATCTATGTAGATGAAGCTGAATTGTTAGCGATAGAACGTTGTAAAAAGCTCTTTAATGCCGAACATGCCAACGTTCAGCCCCACGCAGGATCTCCTGCCAACATGGCCGTCTACATGGCAGTTCTTAATCCAGGCGATACACTTTTAGGAATGAGCCTCAACGAAGGGGGACATCTTACCCATGGCCACACGGTCAACTTTTCAGGAAAAATCTATAAATGTGTACAATACAAAGTAAATAGGGAAACAGAACAGCTCGATTATGATGAAATTGAGCGTCTGGCCCATGAACATAAACCTAAAATAATTGTAGCTGGCGCATCAGCTTATTCCCGTTTTATTGATTTTGAACGATTTTCTTCCATAGCAAAGGCTGTTAATGCTCTCTTGATGGTTGATATAGCTCATATCGCAGGTTTAATTGCTGCTCAAGTACATCCCTCACCTATCGGCTATGCTGATTTTGTAACAAGCACCACCCATAAAACGTTACGGGGGCCACGCGGTGGGCTCATTATGAGCAAAAAAGAGTATGCCGATCTTATAGACAAGACTATTATGCCTGGCATGCAGGGCGGCCCTTTTATGCACAGTATTGCCGCCAAGGCAGTCGCATTCCATGAGGCGTTACAGTTTTCCTTTATTTCCTATGCACAAGCAATAATTGCTAACGCTCAGGCCATGTCTCAAGAATTTATTGATCGCGGCTATAGAATAGTTGCTGGGGGGACTGACAACCATCTTTTTGTCCTTGATTTACAATCCAAAAATCGCACAGGACTTCAGGCAGAGCAGGCTCTTGCGACTGCAGGTATCAGCGTTAGTCGTAGCTGTATCCCTTTTGATACACAAAAACCTTGGATCACGAGTGGTATCCGCATAGGAACTCCCGCTATAACCACGCGCGGCATGGGGCAGGCTGAATGTTTACAGATTGTTGAGCTTATCGATGATGCACTTATGCATGCAGATGATGGGCTTTATCTGCAGAATATTGCAAAAAAAGCCCAAAAATTATGCGAGCGATTCCCTATCTATTAAAAGCAACCCATTTTTACTGCCTGCAATAATCCAAACCTGGAATCATAGGGTTTTTCCCATCCGTTTGACGCGGAGAGAGTTTCATATAGAATTATTATTAGAAGTGGATTTTTGATAGTATGAAGCAATTTTTTAATAAAAAGGAGTTTATAGATGAAGGTAAAATTAACCGTTATTGCATTACTGCTCACAGCAAGTTCCTATTATGGAATATGCAACGCTGCTGCTAAGTCAGATTTACTTGCAAGAGATACAAGGTTCGTCTCCGCATCAAGTGTTGATTCACACAGTTCGCTCCACAGCATGAATGATGGCTCCATTGGTCTTTTAGTGAAATCATCATCTGAAGATAGTGTTGGTGATCATGATTACGCCGCTTTTCTCGGGGAAGGCTACACTGCTCCTTTAACAATAGGCACCATTGATCTTGATAAACGCGATGATGGCTCCATTGGTCTTTTAGTGAAATCATCATCTGACGATAGTGTTGGTGATCATGATTACGCCGCTTTTCTCGGGGAAGACTACACTGCTCCTTTAACAATAGGCACCATTGATCTTGATAAACGCGATGAAGAAAATATAATCGCTAGAAGAGCAATTGACGCTGGAACACATACTGGAAGTCTGACAACAATATGGGATGCGATCGGACAACACGAAGGAGCAAGATATCCCAATATTGCGGCAGCATATTTATACGCAAAAATGGCACTCAGCGATCCGAGACAGCTTATTAACAAATTATGCATAAGTGATGGCATTACGTATAAGATAAAAAAAGTGTACATAAAAAAATTTGAATCCAAAGAGATCCCTCTATCCTATTACATTACACTTTCATGCACACCTGAGAATGCTCATGGATGCTGCGCCTCTACGCAAGAACTTCCATTATGGATGGTAGAAAAAGATGCCACCATACCAGGAAATCGCTGCGTTATTTTATAATGAATAGTAGTGGCACATGTGAAGCCTGAACAGAAAAATCTCACTAAAAATTACTACGCACTCGTAGCAAAAAACAGAGAACTTTCAGGAGAAGCCGCTACTTTTTTTGCCGAATACAAAGCAACTATAATTACTGAGTTGTTCCCGCATCTACACAATAAGTCTATAAAGATTTTAGATTTTGGGTGCGGGGATGGACTCATGACCTCTTTTGTAGGCGCCTTATTACCGCAAGCTACCGTCTATGGAATAGATCCCTCAGCTGAGCATATCGAAATTGCCACAATAGCCTATCCAACTATTTCATTTTCTGTATCAGGTCACATTCTTAAGTTTTCCAACGCTACTTTTAATCTAATATACGCCGCAGAGACCTTCCATCACATCCCTCCTCAAGAGCATGAGCATTACCTACAAGAACTCATGCGTATTTTAAAACCTGGTGGGGCTCTTATCGTTTTTGAGCTCAATCCCTACAACCCAGCCACTGCTTATACCTTTAGACGTAATCCTCATGAAAAAGATGCACATATGATGCGGCCACGCTCCACAAAACAATTGATGAGCAAATATGGCCCAACACAATCTTTGTTTTATTCTTTCTTCCCGCAATGCATGCGTCTATTGCGCCCCTTAGAAAAGTATATGCGATGGATCCCTTTAGGTTCCGTGTATGTATGCATGATCAGGGCAAACAGACAAGATCCTACTTAGAACTTAAAAAACGCCCAAAAGGTGAATGGTGTATGCGTAACTTAACCACTGAGCCAAGCATGCGTACTCCAGAACGCATAATTTTTAATTTACTGTCGTCTTGGTCGCACCAAACGGTAGGGATTTCCTTAACCTTAAAACCAAACTTTTTTGCCAAATAGAGGAGTTCTACATCGAAGGCCCATTGCTTCACCGTTAAATGAGGAACTATTTTAACGATCGTTTCTCGCGTAAAGAGCTTCGCGCCACATTGAAAATCTTTGTAGTTCATAAAAAAAAGAAGATAGACGAGATTGTCGTAGACAAGCCTTCTTCCCCAATATTTAATCCACGGCCGAGGCGGTGCTACCGTAGCTCCCTTCATATAGCGACTCGCAATAATACCATCAAACTGCCCAATTTTTTTTATAAGATCGCAAAAATAGTGGGGCGCCGTCGCCATATCTGCATCAACAAAGCCTATATAATCATTATTCTGTAGAGCTGCCTGCGCAAAACCTTGAGCAATGGCCAATCCTTTACCTGAATCGGCTATGTTGAGAAAGTTAATCATGGATGAACGCCGTTGAAATTCTTGTACAAGAGCCAAAGTACCATCGCTACAACCATTCAATACTACCAAAATCTCAGTACTAAATGGTTGTGAAGAAAAATAGTCTATATAATGGCGCAAGGTACGTGCTAATCGTTTTTCTTCATTATGGGCAGGTATGACAATAGTTACTTTCAAGGTGCCGTTCCTTATACTAAAACAGAGGTGATAGGTTACATCTGTTTTAGTATACCCCAAAACAGCCCCCTTGCACCGGGGTTACGAGATTAAAGAAAAAGCACTAATTTTACACATCCTTCAGCTACGGTATACTATTCGGACACACTATTAACCGAAGGTGATAATAGATATGAATTCGCTAGAAGTCCGTAAAAAATTTTTCGACTACTTTATCCGCAATGGCCATGAAAAAGTGGCCAGTTCGTCCCTTATACCAGCACAAGATCCTACGCTGCTATTTGCCAATGCTGGCATGAACCAGTTCAAGGATCTTTTTTTTGGCAAAGAGACGCGCAGTTACAAACGCGCTGTTTCTA
Source organism: uncultured bacterium (assembly GCA_963738145.1). Lineage (GTDB taxonomy): Bacteria > Babelota > Babeliae > Babelales > Vermiphilaceae > CAVTVH01. The sequence continues at coordinate 600,292 of CAVTVH010000001.1, read as the reverse complement.
TTCAAAAATGTGTCCGTGCCGGCGGCAAACATAACGATTTAGACAACGTAGGATTCACCAAACGCCATCTCACCTTTTTTGAAATGATGGGCAACTTCTCCTTTGGCGACTACTTTAAAAAAGAGGCCATCACCTTTGCCTGGGAACTCATCACTAAAGATTACAAAATAGCAGCCGACAACATTCACGTTTCTGTATTCACACAAGACGATGAATCCTACAACTTGTGGCACACCATGATCGGCAATTCCCCAAGAACGTATCCATCGCCTTGGCGCCAAGGATAACTTCTGGCAAATGGGCGACACTGGCCCTTGCGGCCCATGTACCGAAATGTATATCGATCGCGGCACCACGTTCGGTTGCAGATCCGCTGAGTGCGCTCCAGGCTGTGATTGTGACCGCTTTTTAGAATTCTGGAATATCGTATTTATGCAATTTGATCGTCAAGCGGATGGCACCGATAAACCTTTGCGTCAAACGGGCGTTGATACTGGCATGGGCCTTGAACGTTTGTGTGCCAGTCTTGCAAAACAAAGATTCTGTTTATGAAACCGACCTTTTTTCCGGCATTATCCGTAAAATAGAAGAGTTAACAGGCAAAACCTATAGCCAACAAGACGCTGCAACTAAGGCAGCCTTCCATGTATTAGCTGACCACATTCGTTCATCAACCATGCTCATTGCTGATGGATGCGCTCCTTCAAATGAGGGTCGCGGCTATGTTCTGCGCAAAATCATCAGGCGCGCAGCCCTATTCACTCAAAAGCTCACTGATAAAAATATTTTTCCTGAACTATCAGCGGTTGTTGTCGATGATTTTGCTGCCATTTACCCAGAATTAAAAACAAGTGCTACGCTCATTTTGGAAATCCTCAAAAGCGAGATCGATAAATTTTCCGCCAACTTAGTACGCGGTAATGCTCTGTTAAAAAACTACTTTGCGGCACATCAAACAAATAAAGTTGTCAGCGGAACAGAAGCATTCAAACTCTACGATACTTTTGGGTTCCCCTCCGAGCTGATTGAAATTATGGCACGTGAGCATGGCTTTACGGTGGATACCAAGGGCTTTGAACAAGAGATGCTCAAACAAAAAGAGCAGTCGGGCAAAAAAGCTGGCGCCCATGAAGTTGAAGTCGACATAGATCCGGCGCTTGTATCAGAATTCACTGGATATACCGAACTTTCTACGCCATCAACTATACTAGCTCTTGTACATAATCAAAAAGTTGTCGACTCAGTGACTGCTGGTCAATCCTGCTTTGTTATCGCTCAAAAGTCCCCCTTTTTTATTGTTGGCGGCGGCCAAGTGCCTGATCAGGGAACCTTAACGATAGACAATCACACAACGCCGATCATTAGCGTGCAGTATATGAACAATGCAATTGCTCCACAGATTGTAGCGCCAACTAACCTTAAAATTGGCATGGCGGTTACTTCAACGGTTGATCCTGTATGGCGTACCAATGCCATGAAGAACCACACTGCCACCCACATGCTCCAAGCCGCACTTATCGAAATCTTGGGCAAACAAGTAAAACAGTCAGGATCATTGGTGCACCCCGATTATTTACGCTTTGATTTTACCTGCCATGACCCATTAGCTCCCGCAACGATCAAACGCATAGAAGATCTGGTCAACGAAAAGATTAGAGAAGACATCCAACTCAACGTTGCGTATATGTCGATGAAAGAAGCCGTTACCCGCGGTGCTCTAGCATTTTTTGGCGATAAATATAATCCAGAAAAGGTCCGGCTTGTTGATATCCCAGGATTTTCTGCAGAGTTATGCGGCGGTACACATGTGCCATCTACCGGTGTTATTGGAGCTTTTAAAATCATAGATGTTAGCTCCTTAGCTGCGGGCCATAAACGCATCGTTGCCGTGACTGGGCCTAAGGCGATAGGGCTATTCCAGGATTGCTTTGATACCGTTAAAAACCTCAGCCAAGAATTTAAAGTAAAACGTGAAGATGTGCTTGAAGCGGTGCATAAACAACAAGATGTTTTAAAAAAGACGCAAGAAGAATTACGCTCCGTTAAAAAGCAATTAGTCTATTCTAAAATTCCTCTATGGCAATCACGTAGTACCCCAATTAACGGCATCAATTTTCTATTTATTATGGAGGAGAATCTTTCCAATGAAGAGCTACGCGACATTGCCACGCGACTCAACGCCAAACAACCAGGATTTTATTTTGTCAGCAGCACAACTGAAGGCAAGCAACTCTTTTTCTGCTTATTAGCGCCAGAATTAGGCAAGCGCATTGATATGCGTTCGTTTGCTACATGGCTGAAAGATAGTCTTGGCATCCGCGGTGGTGGCTCGGCTACAACATTACAAGGTGGCGGAGTGTTTGGTCCTGAGTTGGAAGCAGCTCTTACAAAATGGCTTGCGGAACAACCTTTATAATCCAAATGCTGGCATTTTTTTTTGGCAATATGCTACGGTAGTAATCAAGATATAATTAAAGTTTTTTAAAAAAAGAGAGTAGGCCGTTTATGAGTACACAGTATAGAGCTATTATTTTCTTGATATCTACTGGAATCAATATTTGGGCGTATGGAGCCTCAACAAGCACCCCAGAAACATCCAGACATACCACACCCCTCGCCACGCCAACGCCGATGTATGTATACTCTGCTCACCGAGTACTGACGCGTACCGGACAAGAAACAGCACGTGTCATGTATGGCAATCTTAGAGAAATAGCCAAAAGATCCCCTAAAGCAACTCCTACAGCAATTCCTCTAACAACCCCTACAAACAGTCCATTACACGGCTCAATGACAACATCACATGGTTCTCTTGCAAGATTCACAGATACACCAAACACCACACCATCATCTTCATCAAGCTCATTATCTTCGAGCAGTAGTTCTTCAACAAGCCGATTTATTTTTCCCGTTCAATCATAGCCACTGCCTCGCTAATATGCCGCTCAATCTCATCTGATTTTTCAGAGAAGTTTTGCAGAACATAATCGGGCACCATTTCCCGCTGTTCGGGGCGGCCGATGCCAAAGCGAAGCCGCATAAATTCTGGGCCACAGTGAGCGATGATAGATTTAAGGCCATTGTGCCCCTTAGCGCTGCCCCCCATTTTTAATTTAAGGACGCCAAAGGGCAGCTCGAGTTCATCGTGCACCACCAAAATTTCTTCTGGCTTAACTCCTTTTTTCTGCAAGAACGGGATCACGTTGCCGGAACTATTCATAAATGTTTGAGGCTTAATAAGGAGTAGCTGGTTACCGTGTAAAGTTATTTCTGCCAATTCCATGCTCCCCTTTTGATGCCAAGAACCAGCAAATCGATCCGCTAAGGCATCTACCACGCGAAAACCAATGTTATGGCGATTATTATAATATTTAGGGCCGGGGTTACCCAAACCTATAATTGCTTTTATAGTCATATATATACCCAAAAAAGGCGGATCTTTTGATCCGCCTTTTATATCACTCTTATACCAAGAAAGTTACTACGCAGTTACTTTTGCCTTGCTACTGGCAGCGTACTCTTGATTTATCGCTACAATTACATCATCTGTCATGGAGTGCTTAGTAGAAAAACGCCATGTGCGACCAGTTGCCGTATCATGCACAACGTCAGCATTTTTATCTTTTGCTATTTTAGTGATAATTTTTTCAATCACTGGAGACATTTCTTGCATTGCTTGCTGTACAGCTAAGTTGAACTCTTCTTCGCTATTCTTTGCAAACACTTCTAACTCACGCTGCATTTTATCTATGCTTGCTGCAGCTGAACTACGTGCTGCAGGACTCATAGTTGCGTTCTTGGTTTTAAAATCTTTGTCTGCATCAGTCAATTTCTTAGCCTGTTTGCCCACCGCATCCTTTAACTGCTCGCGTTTTTTGTCTAATTCCAGGGAAAGCTCTTTGCCGCGATCGCAATTTTGCATTGCCATAGCGGTATCGATGTAATAGATGTTTACATCATCACTCGATGCCGAAACTTTACTAGATACTGAAGCTTTAGGGGTTGCTGTAGCCGATGGAGTTGGCGTTAAAGGCTTAAACGAGGCTTGAAGACCGGCCACTGAACCTACAAGAGTAGCCGTTAAAAACAATTTGCTTTTTGTGATCATACAAAAAAATCCTTTAATTAAAACACATAAAGAATTAAACATTAGAATTGCATCTTAAGACTGATTAGACAATGTTTAAGCCTAGTGCGTTTTAAGGATTAGTCAACGCATAGATAAGTTACATCGACTGCGCAATATGCATGCCACCAATTGCCAATGCCGACAATAGACCTACAGAAATTGTAGTAAGAACGCAGGCCTTTAAACAAGTTGATCCACCACTAATGACAGGAGTTTCATTATTCAAAAGAGGGACGGTACTAATATTAATAGATGTGCAGGAAGCACCTAGAGGTGATGAGGGCATTTCTATACCCCCTTTTAACTGATCTTGTTCGGCTGCGTAGGAAAAAGAAGAAGCGAATAATAAAAGGCTTATGCTTAATAAAGATTGTATACGTATCATAAAAATGGTCTCCCTATATACCCTAGTTAGAAGTCTGCTTTACTTAAAGAGCACATCCAAAATGCGCACATTTAGAATATATAGAAAAATCAAAAAGTTTCAAATAAGAGTCTTTGGCCTCAAGGGGGTAAGATTTTTAGGGAATACCATGAGGATCAAAATGTATCCACCCATACTGAGCATTTAGCAAGGTGAATGCAACTGTAGAACCAACAACAATAATCCCGGCGCAGACCCATTTTAGTAATGTCCTACGTCTCAATCTCTCTGCTTCAATTACGTCGAAGGCCGGTTGTGGTTGTCCAACCCCTATTTCTTGCGCAGCCTCTTTGTTTTCTCCTTGTTCACCTGTACCTGCTCGACACAAGGGACATTTTATCTGTTCGCTTTCTGGCTTAGATTTTTTCAATTCTTGGTAACAAACCGCATGAAATTCATGAGCACAAGGCAATTCTTTTTTTGGACTCGTAAGATCTTCTAAACAGATGGCGCATGCTCGCTTAGAACTTTCTGATGCAAACTCATCTGCAGAAGTGGCGTCATGAGTTAGTAGAAGCTCCGATGACGGCGATGATACTTGAATAGTTGATAATGGAGAACTGGCATAAAAAGTAGTGATTAACAACAGACAATGTAGGGTTAAAAAAAACCTTAAATAGTTCATTTGACTGTATCTCCTTTAATGTCCTGTAGTAGGCCCAAACTGTATCCACTGAAAATGATAATTTAAGGAAACAACAATAGCTATAGCCGCTCCTAGCAAACACAAGCCACCAATACAATGTCTGAGCCCTCTTGCCGATGCTCGCTCTCGCGCTCGTTGAAGTTCTTGTAATACTTGATTATCTGCTGCAGGAACTACCCGTAGCGCAACATCTGGTTGATTTTGCCCTTTTATCCCCACATCAGCCCGACACAATGGACATAGAACTGCTTCACTTACTAACCTTGAATTTATTAAACCCTCATAGCATTCGGTGTGCAATCTATGCTTACAAGGCAACGTAGATAGGTTGTCTTTAAGATCGTCATGACAAATAGAACACAGATCTTTTTCAGCAGCTGTAGGGGATGATGCTAACAGCGGTGTGAGTGATCCGGCAGTATCACCAACTATCCGCTCAAGCGGGATATCGGCACCAGCACCATGCATTACACCTGCAATGAATAGGTGGCCCGTAATTATCAAAAGTCTTCTTATAGAATCCATATATAACCTCCAAAATAGATAACCTTCACATTTCAACTATCAGTCTTAAATTCTTGGTAAGGAGCAGTGGTGGCCAAACCCTCGAAGTTTCTCCCCCCGTAGGCGAATCAATAAATAGTCAATTTACATTTGCAGCCAGCCCACACTTCGCTTTCGTGGGGAATATCTATGGGGTATCTCTTAGCTACGTGGGGCAATCTTCGCCTAAGTCATCTTATATCAAATGCGGCGCAGCCAATGTCGCCCAGCCACACTTCAAAGTCTTTCCCCCGCAGGCGAATTGGGTCCCAATTCTTGCCCCTGGCAAAATTGGGTAAAAGATTGGAGGCGATGGGAATCGAACCCATGTCCGCAGTGGTCAACAATCAAGCGCTCCATGCTCAGTCTTAGAATGTACACACCTATCAGCTCAAAGACAGACTTCGATAGGTATGTTGGTTTAGTGATACTTTACGGGATACAAAATCAAAAAATCTTACCCGAAAGTTCTATCTTGTATTATACGAGTTAATTCACCTGATAGACACGGCTCATTAACAAGTCTTTTACGGCTTACGCCGTAAAGGCAGCTGAATTAACAGTTGCAATTAGGTATTTGTCCAATTGTTTAACGAGCACTTGAACAACGCTCGGCATGCTCTTGATGGCATTTCTACCACGTCGAGACCTTGACGCCCCCCTAATATTTCAATGATCAACTCTCAAAGGATACCCAAAAAAGAGTCCCTCTCTCAATATTCTTGCTCAAGAATGGTACTTTAACCTTCAATTTCAACATATATATTTAACAATACTCAGGATAACAATAATTTCAAATGGTATGGCCCGCAGGGGTATGCCAGAATTTCTCTCGAAATCCTTTACAAAAGCCTGCGCGGATCAGTAGTGTTAGCCAAAATAGACTTTTTTCAAAGGATTCCCATGAAATACACTTTATTTGCCTATTGTATATTTTCACTTTCTTTAATTGCGGTGCCTAATCCCCAACTTGTGGGTAACAACACACCCGCGCAACCTCAACATGTCGCCGATTGGCTTATTGTTGGGGCTGGTCCTGCAGGGATTCTTACTATCGGTGTCCTTTTAGATATTGGCGTACGCCAAGAAAGTATTATTTGGCTTGACCCTGAATTTAATGTGGGCCGTATGGGCGCCTTTTATCAACGTGTTTTTGCTAACAGCAGAGTACAAGAGTTCATAGACTTTGTAAGCACATGTACAACATTTCAAAACTGTTCCTGTGCCGAATTAGATTACCTCAAAACCTTAGACCCAAATGAGCGAGGCTATGAATTAGGGGTTATTGTCAGGCCCCTACAACAGATAACCAATTACCTTAAAGCGCGTATTCATGCGGTACAAGATTCTATGGACGCCCTCTATTTTGATAACAACACCTGGCATGTTAACACTAAAGGAGGGCAGGAGCTTTCCGCTCACCATGTTATACTCGCAACTGGATCATATCCAAAAGAGCTGCCCTATGAAAAAGATAAAACAATTCCTCTTGATAGTGCTCTGGATAGGTTTATCCTGCCCACGCTAGTAACACCAAATGATAGGGTAGCTGTTGTAGGTAGCTCGCATTCAGCAATTTTACTCTTAAAATTTTTATCGGAATTAGAAAAACCAGTAGACCATATTTACAATTTCTACCGTACTCCCCTCAAATTTGTAGCAGAAAAAAGTAACCCTTTACTAAGCAAAACAACTGAATTAAAAGGCGTTGCTGCTGAATGGGCGCAAAATGTACTTGAAATTAATCCGCCTGCAAACTTAACTCGCATCTACACACCAACCGATCAAGATATTGCTGCCGGCCTTACCAACACCAGGTGTACTAAAGTAATTTATGCGATTGGTTATGAACGCAATGATCTTCCATCTATTAATGGAGCTACTCCTATAGTTTCTTACAACGAAGCAAATGGCCTTATAGCTCCTCGGCTTTTTGGCATTGGCGTCGCATTTCCTGAAAAAATAACGGATAGCCAAGGTAATCAAAAGTATTGCATAGGTTTTGACTGTTTTATGGACTATGCCCACAAAATCATTCCTCAGTGGGTCTCAAGCGATCAGTTTAAGGATATACGCATGCAACAAGCCCACATACAGTTACAACGGCTTAAAAAATGGTCAAACTTCTTTACTGTTTCTACGCTGTAAAATTGAGTTGATGGGAACGTAAAACTTCATATGCACTTTCTAAAATAGCGTGATCAAAACCTTCAGCCCGTAATATATCAAATGCTATATTTTGGTCTGATGCACCCTTTTGAATGGTGAAAGGATATATAATAGTCCCATCAGGGCCGACAGAAACCGAGACTTTATAGTTAGCAAATGAAGTTGTTTCCTCCTGCAATTGCAGTAAAAGAGGAAAATGTGTCGCAATCATAGATATGCAATTTGGCATGCTACCCATATATTTGGCAAAGGCATACGAAGCAGCTTGCCCTTCACGAGGAGCCGTACCACTAAAAATCTCATCCACTACAATGAACGAAAAATCTTTTTCAGATAAAGTGCTTGTTTTATCGAGGAGCCATTGTGCTCGTAAAACCTGAGCTTTAAACATTGAGGTCCCCGAAAGAATATCGTCGGCAATATTTAAGTAAGTAGCGATAAAACTAAATGGCGTAATCGACATCTCCTGTGCTGCCGCTATACCGAATGTTTGGCCAAGAATAAGATTATGTGCAATTGAACGCAATAATGTAGATTTTCCACCCGCATTTGGCCCACTAATAATAATATTTTGGCGTTCATTACCACCGACAGTAATAGAATTGGCAACTACGTTTTGTGCATTAACACACGGATTCCAAAATTGTTGCATCACTATAGTTGGTTTATCATGTTCCACAAAACCTACAAAACAGAATCGTCTTTCTTTGTTTTCATACTCTTTATACAAGCTAGCTAAAGCCACATAAGCATCCAACTCTCCTAATGCTGCAAGCGCTCCCGTCCATTCTGATTTAACTTCATGCATAAGATCATACGTAACAAGCACTCTTCCCAATCGTGAACATGGTGACGGCTGCGATGCAAATGTTGTACTTTTCAAAAGTTTAGTAAGCTTACGCATTCCATCAGATGTCCCGTGCCCCTTGGCGTAATCTTTAAGATGTTCTGCAAAATCTAGCCCTTGCATAAGTTCTTCATGTTCATGGACGCAAACGGCTAGCTCCTTGATAATTTTCTGAGCTCGTGAAACTGCTATAAGTTTTTCTTGCAAACATGTTTCTAAAAAAATATTGTCGTAGGCCCAATCAAACTCCTCTTTTGCCACAACACCACACACCCAACCTGCTCCTGCAGATGCCAGCCCTTTAAGTTTATTATTCTTAATCAACGACATAAGCCATACTATTGCAGGGCCTCCAGAACCAGTTAGCCGCTCGGCCGTCTCTTGAAATGTTGGGCCAATGTCCGCGCTTGTGTATTGCATATACCCATAGATCGGTAATACGATTGCTGCCGCGGCTGTACTGATAAACCACATACATCGTTTACCATGGTCAAAATAGGTTTTTACATCAAGGGCTATTTCGCTTTTATTAAGGTTCTCGTTGAATTTCTTAAAATAGGGGACACTGAAATAATGTTTTTTTGATGCCTGACGTAGCATGTCTTGCAACCAAAATGAAAAGAGGAAGTTCTCGAGCGTTGAAAATTCCTTCAGCAATGCGCTTACCGATGCATATAACTGCTCATCTTCAACGAATGCTTTAATAATACGTTGGCGTTTCTTTATTTTTTTACAATCAGTTAATGGTTGTGCCATCATACACACAATATGAATGCGGCCTAATTCACTGATCGTGCGATTAATTTTATGTAAAAATGATCCCTCAAACCCCTGTTCTGTCCCGAATAAACACAGATCTTGCCATGTTTTTGTGTCAGCAAGCACCTGAGCGCATGCCTTTTTGTGATGAGGAGAAAATATTTTAAATACTGCTCGTGTTTTTTCTATCGGCTGCAAATCACGCTGATACTTCATACACCGCTCTACGTAGTCATAGAAAGCCTCATTTGGCCAATCTTTTTCCACTTCCGGTAGCATAGAAACACAATGATGTTTTATTTTATGAAATAACGATGTGTTGGAATCTTTGTGTGCGGCAATGGTGAAAGGAATGGTTACAAGAATAAGCGATAAATAAATGGAGTGCTTCATTTGAAAATCCTAGGGTAATGCGATTTTCTTAATTGAGCACTAGTATAACGTATTACTAAAAAAATGAAGCCGGGGAGGTTTTGAATCTTCCCAGCTTTGTTGGATCATATTAGTTTATAGGGCTAGGCAAGTTCTTTTGGCAATGCATCTACGGTTGTTTTTTTCAGGAGTTGGGGATGTGCTATTTTAATGCCATATCCTTGCATGAGAGCCGTACGTCTTGCAAAAGAGTTAGCATAATCGTTATTGTAAGCATCCGGTTTGCATATAACTAAACCCCACTTATCGGTAAACTTTGAAGCTTTTTCGGTACGAGTCAAAGGATAAGGCTCATAACAAGTCTGCATCCGCGATTCTGTTGTTGTATTATCTTTCACTGTTGTTGTTATAACATCACACAGCATCACCGGGCATGCTTGTGTCAGTTTAAAATAAACTATGGATTTAGCTGCTACCGTGAGCGCATGGGGTTTATTTGTATCGTTAAGGGGCACAACCTTTGACGAAGTCCCTCCATCTGGCATTTTAGATGTATGGCGATATGCCTCGGTCAATTCCAACTCTTTTGCCGTATCGGTTTGATTAATAACGGCGAATGACACTAGTGTGGCTGGGGTTAGTGCGAGGAGGGTGAGGAAAATAGTGAGGTTTTTTGAAGTCATGGAGGGTCCTTTGTGTGGGAAGGGGGGTTGAAAATCTTTTCCTAACAACTTAAAAATATTGAATTTTTACCTGATTTTAATATAGCAGAGTGGGAAAAATAATCATTCTTAACATTTGAGGTAGCTATGCTATCATAAACATATCCTTTGATACCAATCTCGCAAAGACTGCGATTGGGATAAAAATTAGGTGGTTCTTTGAAAAATTCGGGGGCGTACTGGTTTCGACGTGTTATTGATGGCGTTGAGAGCATGCCGAGCGTTGATCAAGTGCTCGTTAAACAATTGGTTAAAAAAGATAAATGCAAACACTCAAAGTGATGCAGGTGTCCAAGGCGAACGCTTTGGCTTTATGGAAGTACTTGGTTTTGTAATGGCTAGCATAGCAGCAGCATTTGCTCCTGCAGTAGCGGCACGCAGACAAAGACTTTTTAGAGTTGCGTAAGACGCAAACACTCTTTTGGGCAAGGCGTGTCTATCAGCTGAGCTCATTCGTATAATAAAAGATAGGACCACTATCCAAGGATTATTTATTGCGTGGGATTGTGTGTATCACCCAATAAGCTTGCATGATTTACTCTGTTTTTGAGGTCATGCACAGTATCATCAAAAACTAAGCGTGTAGTGCTCGATTCTTGACGTGATACGGACATGGGTTCGACTCCCATCGCCTCCAAACTTTCACCCAATCTCGCCAAAAGGCTGCGATTGGGGCCCGAAAATAATAAAGGGAATTCCCACGGAGCTACGTAAGTAGCGAAGATCAGGTCTAATACTTATACACATCCTTAACTTCACGACGTGTTTGCCGTTCGATGTCCCGCTCCTTAATTGCTTGTTTTTTACCTGCTGCTTTTTTCGACTTACATATACCAAGCTCGACTTTAATGAAATTCCGATCATTAAAATAGATACTCAATGGCACTATCGTTACCCCTTTACGGGAGATATCACCAACAATTCTAGAAATTTCTCGTTTTGCCAGGAGCAATTTGCGACTTCTGGTAGCAAGATCGTCCCGCTTGGTATAGGCCTGTTTATAGGGAGCAATGGTACAGTTGATCATAAAAAGTTCGCCATTGGTGACAACGGCAAATGCTCCTATGAGGGAAACTTGCCCGGCCCGAATTGATTTAACTTCATCGCCGGTGAGCACAAGGCCCGCCTCGAGTTTGTCTAAAATTTCATATTCAAAAAAAGCCTTTTTGTTCTGGGCAATAACTTTGATTCCCATAAACTACCCCTCTACGCTAGCAATGCCATGCACTTTTTCAACAAGCTTAATAAAGAGCTTCTTCATGATAGGATAAAGGCCAAAGCTAAATACAATCCCTAATATATTGCCCCCTATCATAAACGACCAAAGGGCAATATGCGGCGTGCCAAGATAGGTAGATAGAGTATCGTTGACCGACAACATCCATGATGGGTTCATGGCTAAACTATCAAGACCCATAACTGTTTTGAGGAGCCATTCACCAAAAATATAATCAAAACCGTAAATAGGAATGGTTGTCCAAGGATTATGCAATAGGCAAGACGCCGCAAAAGTAACCGCTAAATTGAGGCCCAATAACCAGACAATGACAAAGGTCATAAGCGTATGAAAACCAACAAAGGGAGAAAAGGCTATATAAATACCCATACAAAAGGAAAAAGCCAATTTTGCACTCGATCGTTCATGAACCACTAATGAAGCAAGCCACTGAGAAATTCGTCGCATCATACTCTAAAGACCTTACCTACGGAGTAACGTTTGAAACGTAGTTATATTTGGGGTATCATACACAAAGATATTCTTGAATTTCAGAATATATGGTTACTAACACAATGTATAGCCTTCTACCTTGGGGATGTCTCATGATCAACCATTATTTCATCTGGGTATATCTGGTATGCGCATTCTACAACAATGCCCTAGGAAATGATCTGAAACCGCGCAATCCTATGCTTTTTATGGGGACCATACAATTTCCCCGCTCGCTTACGACAATACCCGACATTTCAATTTACTGCAGTGGCTACAAAATTAAGTGTATCGCTGATAACAACACGAAACGTATTTTATTCAGCATCACCGATGATCGCGCACAAACCTATTTTAATATCCTCATTATCGAGGGTATTTTATTCGAAACAGAAGGCGCCACAGTCAAACACCTTAAAATAGATCCGCGTAAAAAATACAAGTTTTACACCCTACAGCTTAAAGAAGTCATCCCCGAAGAATCAATCGATGACCATAAAAAGAGTTCTTCACCGCAATTCTTCTGGCAAGTGAGAGAGGAAAAGTTGATATTTAATGATAATAAAATACCCGATACATGCATTATCATCTGCTACAATCCCGCTTTTATAGAAGAAATACGTGGCGGTAATTGTGTTGAACTTCCTACTATAATTATCGACAAAAATATCTTAGCTATAACTGGATCAGAAAAAAGACTCCACGACTCATCGGCACAAATGCTTCTTTCTTCTCTTGATTACAACGCCCTCCACAGCCAAGTAAAACAAGAAGTTCGTTTTGACCATTCTATAAAAACAGTTTTGGCTATCTCCACATGAAAACTAACCCTAAGGTTCTTGGTATAGAAACATCGTGCGATGAAACAGCTGCTGCCGTGTATCAGCACGAGCGCGGTATGCTTTCAAACGTACTTTTTTCCCAGATAGACATGCATAAAGCACATGGCGGTGTGGTTCCAGAAATAGCGTCACGTTCGCATCTTGAAAAAATTAATACTATTATTCAGCTTGCGCTTGATAACGCACAGATCACCCTCAATGATATTGATGTTATTGCAATCACATCCACGCCAGGATTGCCCGGCTCTTTGCTCGTTGGTCTTTGTTTCGCTAAAGGGATGGCATGGGCGCTGGATAAGAAAATTATTGGCATTAACCATCTTGAAGGCCATGCTTTTTCTGCATCGATTGAAAATAACGTTCCTTTTCCGCATCTATGTATTACCGCTTCTGGAGGGCACACATCCTTGTATTATATTCGTGGTTTTGGTGATTATGATACGATAGGCCACACGGTTGATGATGCTGCTGGCGAGGCATTTGATAAAATAGCCAAACTCATGGGATTGCCCTATCCAGGTGGGCCCATTATAGAAAAAATGGCAGCGCAGGTTAACTTTGAAGATTTTTTTGCCTACCCACGAGCAAAACACAAAACGCTCGATTTTAGTTTTTCTGGCCTCAAAACTGCAGTGCTCTACGACTTGGTAAAAAGAAATGCTTACGACATGGCCACCAAAACTTTTTTACGTGCGAATGATGAGCTGCTTAAGCAACAGGTTGCTAGCTCACTTTTAGTCTGTATAGCCGATATTTTTGAACAAAAAATTGAACAAGCTCTTGAGCTTTATCCCCATGTACAAGCAATCACTTTTGTCGGCGGTGTTGCTTGTAATGCGTATATCAAAAATCGTCTTCGCGCATTATGCGAGGAGCACGGTAAAAAATTCTTCACACCATCACCACGCTACTGCACCGACAATGCTGGCATGATTGCCTTTGTAGGAAGCTATAAGGCACAACAGGGGCTATTCTCTGATCTGACTTTGGATATATTCTAGAAATCAACTGTTTTACAACGCACCCGTTTTCTTGTTAATAGAATCGACGAACTCTTTATTAGTCTTACTCTTTTTCATGCGTTCGATGAGGAATTCCATACCCTCAGTCGTATTCATCGTTGATAAGAACTTTTGCAATATCCACACCTTATTCAGTTCTTCTTCATTGAGCAAGAGCTCATCGCGACGAGTTCCTGATTGTACAAGATCAAAGGCAGGATATACACGACGATTAGAAAGCTTACGTGTCATATGCATTTCCATATTACCCGTACCCTTAAATTCTTCGTAAATAACCTCATCCATACGTGAACCAGTATCAATTAAAGCACGTAGCGATAATAGTTAATGAACCACCTTCTTCAGTGTTACGTGCCGCACCAAAGAATCGCTTTGGCCGTTGCAATGCGTTAGCATCAATACCACCCGTTAACACCTTGCCTGAGGCCGGTGCCGTTGTATTGTAAGCTCGGGCCAAACGCGTTATAGAATCAAGTAAGATAACAACATCTTTGCCCGCTTCTACCATACGTTTTGCTTTTTCTAACACAATTTCTGCAACTTGCACGTGACGTTCAGCAGATTCATCAAAAGTAGAACTTATCACTTCTGCCGATGCCCCTTTAACGGTACGCTTCATGTCCGCAACTTCTTCAGGTCGCTCATCAACACACAACACTATTAAGTAGACTTCCGGATGGTTAGCAATTATGGCTTTACCTATTTCTTTGAGTAATACCGTTTTACCCACTTTTGGTGGCGCTACAATAAGACCACGCTGACCTTTACCAATCGGGGTAAAGATATCCATAATACGCGTAGATAGTATGGTAGGATCTGCTTCTAAATTAAATTTTTTATTTGGATGAAGCGGAGTTAAACGATCAAACATTGGCCGATCAGCACTGAGCGCCGGATCTTCGTAATTTATTTTGGAAACCTTAAGTAAGGCAAAATATTTTTCACCTTCTTTTGGTTTACGAATAACACCAGTAACCGTATCACCCGTTTTTAAGTTAAAGCGTCTGATTTGTGATGGGGAAACATACACGTCATCAGGCCCAGATACATAATCAAATTTTGCTGACCGCAAAAATCCAAAGCCATCGGGCAATTTTTCGAGAACACCCTCAACTTCCATTTCTAAATCAGGATGCGCTTCTACATAACGAATGCGCGCAATAAGGTCGGGCTTTGAAAGCAAACTTGCACCAACGATACCAAAACGACGAGCATACGTATTCAAATCGAGCAAAGAAAGCTCCTCAAGCGTTGGTTGCTTATAGGGCTCTTGTTGCTGAGACTGTTGATAGTATTGATTGCCATTATTGTTATGGGGAGAATGAGAACGTTGATGAGATCCTCCACCTTGCCCTGATCTATAATCACGATGTTGTTGCGATCCATATTCTTTAGGTCGTGCATCAGTTCTTGGCCGTTCGTCACGCTCATGGGAGGCTGTCTTTTCTTGGGCGTACTGTTGTTGCTGTGGCTGTTTGGCTTCTTTCATTGATTCCACTTTTGGCTCAGTCGCTCTAACCACAACTTTACGTTCCCCTCGAGGAGCGCCTGTTGTTGGCTTAGGATCTGGCAATGGTGCTTCAATAGGAGGTGTTGTTGTCGGCATCGACGTAGAATCACCCTCGGATGAACTCTGTTGATCTGGAGTATCAAGTTGTTGCTCTTTTATTTCTTTATCCTGAACGTCTCGGGCTTTCATTGAGCCCCTCCCTGAAAAAAATAACTATGATTGGAAAATGGTATTATCACGCTTTGAACTAACCTAATCTTTTGAACAAACCTATCGCCCCGAGTGCCCTTCGTAGCTAAGCGGTACTTCGTAGTTATTCCCATGAAAGCGAAGTAGGGTGTATCGAGGGGTAGAAACGGTTTTTGGATTTTTTCTTTTTATTGGCTTAAGAATATTAAGATGGCTGCAGTACGTGCATGCACATATCACTAAAATAATCGTAACAAACTCAACGTATAAAATTCAAGATTTTAAGCTTTTTTTTCTTTATAGAACATCATCATAACAGGGCTGGCGATATAAATTGTAGAGTAGACACCAAATACTATACCTACAAACAGGGTGAGCGAGAAGTCATATAACGATTCACCACCCAGGAGTAACATGGCCACGACCGTTAAGGTTGTTGCCAGCGTTGTCAGAATGGTACGGCGTAACGTCTGATTGATACTCGTATTGACTACCTGATAGAGAGGAACTCCCGGCATCTTCTTCAAGTTAGCGCGTATGGCCGAGAAGATCACAATCGTATCATTAATCGAATACCCCAGAACCGCTAAAATCGCCGCAATAACATTGATTGATATATCTTTATCAAGGAACAGGAATAAGGCCACCATAACAAGGGCATCATGAGCCAGGGAAACAATGGCACCAAGTGCGAAGGCAAACGACCAAAATACGAAGGCTATATAGAGGGCAATGGCTATAAGAGCTAATATGATTGCTAATATCGCATTTTTACGCAGCTCGGCACCAACACCGGCACCAACAGCCTCGCTTTGAAGAACCGAAACTTGGGTATCAGGGAACGCAGTTGAAATTGTTTGACGTATACGCTCTGCAAGACCCTTTGAATCGTTTACGAATTCTTGTACACGTACCAAGACTTCATTATTTGAAAATTCTCTAATTACCGCCCCTCTCCACCCTTCTTTTTCCAAGACATTTTTAAGCTCTTGACTGCTTATTGGAGATGAAAACCGCAATAACGCTTGCGTTCCACCAGTAAAATCTATGCTATAGGTGAAGCCACTACCTCGGTGTTGGATATTGTAGATATACATACCCAGAGAACCAAGGATGATACCGCCAGAAATAAGCGCAGTAATAAAACGAACCTTCAAAAAATCGATCATGACACTCCCCGAAAATAGTAGGCACCTTTAGATATGATTATAAGATAAAGGCCTACTATAACATGCTTATACTTTAAGAACAGAAACGTATTTACGGCCTTTGCGACCAAAATGGAACTTGATAACCCCAGCGCCCATGGCAAATAAGGTATCGTCACCTGCTCGAGAAACCATTTTACCTGCATTGATGCGGGTACCACGTTGACGAACTATAATTTCTCCGCCTTGAACAACTTGGCCGTCAAAAAGTTTAACGCCTAGTCGTTTACTTATACTCTCGCGACCATTAGTCGTCGAACCACCGGATTTACTCGTTGCCATCGCAATTCCTTGCAATTGTTGATAAGAATTTAGATTTTTTTGATTTTTAGATATATCAGACTTGATATACCCTATCTTAGACTCGTTCCATGAACCTAATTAACTCTAGTATGTTCGGATGGTTAAAAATGTCAATGGACGGTACGCGACCAAAGAACCGACCCTGTTTTTGAGGACAGGGTCGGCTATATTGTGATTCTCTATGCTTGTCCTGGTCTTGAAGAGCTTGAAGATGGGGGGCTGGTTCTGCCGACTGTGGTTGGTTGACCGTCTAGGCCAACTCCACGTCCACCGCCAGCAACTGGCCATAGTTTTAAGGAACCTAAGCCAGATAATCCCATTACTCCCACTTTTATTGCCAGATCACCACGCTCTCCCCCTTCTGTGCCTGTGAAAACAGCTAATACAAGAGCCACGAAAGCGCCTAGGCTACCAGCATTTTTAGCGCCCCATCTAAGTTCATGATGGAGTCCATAAGAAATACCACGGCCTATAGCAGTAGAAAGGACTCCTCCACTTAGGGGATTTTTAAAGGCTTTTTTGATGTAATCAGCAAAACCCATTTCCTTTGGCTTCTCACGTTCAACAACCAAAACTGTTGGTTTTGAGTCGCCCCCTCTATTGTCACCACGCAAACTACTATATGACGACGCCTCCATACCTGCAGTTGCCACCAAGCACGCTGCCGCTACGAATAAAATAGACTTTTTCATAAAAACTCCTGTTGTTATTGGTTAAAAATAATTTCAACATTTTCGAGGTAATATCATCTCTATCGATATCTTGGCTGCGCCCGATTGGCCATAGCAAAAACTCTTCCCAAGAAGACAGTCAAGGCGACCGTCCTTTGTATCGTTCTTAATCTTTGAGCATGTTCAACTATCGCAACTGCTTTTTCACTGTTAAGTGTTTCCGGCCCGAATGTGATCAGATCCTCAAGCATGATCTTATCGGATATCATGAGAGTCCCCATACCAAGACCGATGCGGCTACTTCCACCAAAATGTGGTCTAGGATGTCTAGAGGCTCCACTGGCCAACAAAGCAGATGAACTTTCTGATGATCTTGCTATTGGTTCTTCAGATTCTATTGCACCGAATCCCCACTCAGTTGAACGCGCTTTCTTTGGAATAAATAACTTGGGGTTCAGGAGCATAGACGCCATTCCTCCCTGTGCCGCGCCAAGTGCCGCAGCTGCCACATAATCTTTATTTTTTGTTGATATATAATTACTTAATTTTGCTGATATAGAATCACCGAACTTCGCACAGACTTGTGCATTTGTAGATACGATCAAAGCGCCCATAATAAGTTTGATCATCACATGTTTCATGCCTGCCCCTATGTTTGTATATGTATGAATTTATTTAGATACTTCTTTCCACGTCGCACCGGAACGTACCGTAACTTCAAGTGGCACCGACCATGTTACAACTGATTCAAGGGTATGCGTAATAATAGTTCAACTGCGCGCGCAACATGTTCATCACGCACACTCACCAACAACTCGTCATGAATTTGTAAAACAAGATGCGCATCAACGTGTTGCTGTGTGAACTGTTCATCAAGTTGTATCATACCCTTCTTCATGATTTCAGCCGCTGTCCCTTGCGCTACGGTATTAATTGCAATGCGAGCCGCTTCATCATACAGAACTTTATTTTGTTCGTAAATGGCGGGCACTGTACGACGACGTCCAAAAAACGTTGTTACAAAGCCGTTCTTCTTTGCATGCTCCACAACAGATTCCATCCAACGTGATACTTTTGGATATTGCGCAAAATACTTGTCAATGTAGGTTTTAGCGTCTTTAAATGAAATGCCTAAATCTTTTGAAAGTCCATACGGCGTAAGGCCATACAAAATACTAAAGTTGATACGCTTGCCAATTTGCCGTTGCTCATGTGTTACTTGTTCAAGCGAAACATCAAATAATCGTGATGCTGTTTGCGCATGAATATCATGCCCTTGCAAGAAGGCCTGCGTTAATTGCTCATCACCAGAAAGATGCGCCAACACACGTAGCTCTATTTGAGAATAATCGGCAGCAATAAAGGTGTGGCCTGTTTCTGCCTTAAAGGCAGCACGAATCTCTAGACCAAATTCTCCTGAAACCGGAATGTTTTGTAGATTGGGATCAGAGCTTGCAAGCCGCCCTGTCGCTACCGAAACTTGATTATAGGTGGTGTGAACTCTTTTAGTTATGGGATTAATGTAGGTAGGTAGTGCCTCAACATAGGTGCTCTTGAGTTTTGCCAATTCGCGGTACTGGATAATGAGGCGTGGCACCACATGCAATGCAGATAGCTGTTCCAATACTTCCTGATCGGTAGAATAGCCACCTTTAGCGCTCTTTTTTTTGGGCGGCAGTTGTAACTTTACAAACAATAACTCCTGCACTTGTTTGGGCGAATTTAAGTTAATGGCACCTTGCTGATAATCGGCCAGCAAAATAATTTCATTCTCCAAGGCTATTAATCGCTTAGTTAATTCTACATTCAATTGCTGTAAATCGACGCTCTCTAAATAAATACCATGTGCCTCCATATGGACCAAAACCTGTGCCAGGGGAAGCTCAATAGTTTTATAGACAGCATATAATGTTGGCTCTTTGGCAAATTCTTGCGCTAACACGCGCTGCAATTTAAATGTTTGGTGAGCATCACTTGCTGCATAGCGCGTTGCAACATCAAGCGGCAGCTGCGCAAAATTTTTTATTTTGTACTGTTTCATAAGATCAGCATAGGCCAACATCGGTTCATTAAAAAAATGTTCTGAGAGGCTTTTAAGGCCACTACGTTGCCCTTGTGGCATCAATAATGACGCTGCTATACAGGTATCATCAACAACACCTTGTAGAAGGATTCCTATCGACAATAAAACTAATTGATCAAATTTGGTGTTGTGTAAATATTTGCCAATTGCTGGATCTTCTAGAATAGGCTTTAAGGCGCGCACTATCTGATCTCGCGAAAGTTGATCGCCCGTCGTATGACCAAAAGGAATATAATAGGCAATGCCTTCTTTATAGCAGATTGATAGGCCAACCATAGCATCCGAAAGCGGTTGTAACCCCAATGTTTCTGTATCAAGTGCAAACGATCCTGTTTCTCTCAGCTTCTTACAGAGTTCATCTAACTCTTGCTCAGTTGTAATGGCCCTAAAATCATAGTTCGCAAGCACCGTCAGAGGATCAACTACCTTTTGCTCGTTTTTTTTTACCCCTGATTCTTGTAATAGCGAATTAAAATCAAGTTCTTTAAAAAGTGGACGCGCTTGATCCCAACTGTTTTCATCAAAAGAGCAATCGTCTCTACTCAAACCCGTTGGGTAATAGTGCAATACAAACAGATCTTGGCTAAGAAAAGCATTTTCTCTATCTGCTTCAAGTGCAACGCGTATGCGTTTTGTATCAACTTGATCAAGATGTTCATAGAGATCTATCAAGGAATCAAATTGTTGAACTAGTTTGAGCGCCCCAGTTTTTCCTATGCCTTTCACGCCAGGAATATTGTCAGAAGCATCGCCCACGAGCGCATAATAAAAAGGAAGTTTATTAACTGGAAAGCCTTTTTCGGCTTCAAAGGCGGGAACATCTATAAGTTTTTCTTTAAATGTATCATACATGTACACTAAGGAGCTCAATGCCTGCCCCATATCTTTATCAGCAGTAAGCATGACAACGGTATCTCCCTCATCTGCCCGCTCTTTTGCTAGAGAATAGATAATATCATCTGCTTCAATACCTTGTTGAGCCAGCTGCTTAAGCCCAATGAGATCGGCAAACTGCAAAATATATTTTTTTTGTTCAAAGAGATCGCTTGGTGGTGCTTGACGTGTTGCTTTATATGAGGGCAATAGTTCATGACGTGTTGTTTTGCCTTTACTATCCCAGACAAGCACCATATAGGCCGGATGGAACGTATCAATTAAACGCTTAATCATGCGGCAAAAACCGTAAACTGCCTGTACGGGAATTCCTTTGCTTGAATGCAGGGGACGTAAACTATAATAAGCACGATATAAAAATGATGAGCCATCGATAATGTAGACTGTTTTTTTAGGATCAAAGTTCATGGGATACGACCTATTTTATTGGGGTTACCCTCCCGCTATTCACCTTATAATACAGGAGCTTCACAATCTCCGAAACAACAAAATAGGCTAGCGTAATAAGAATAATTTTTACAATCAACGTGTGATCCAAATAACTAAAGTTAAAGAGTCTCTGACCTAATGCTGTATAAACAACCCAAACACCAAACCCTGCCGCAAAAATAGTTGATATCCATAATGAACGGGATGGCCAACTGCCATGCATAAAGAATTTATTGGTTCGAATAGAGAAGATAAATATAACTTCAGTCAGCACATTCAATACAAACCATCCTGTCTGTACTATGCCAAACGGCAAGTGAAAGAAGAATGCAAAATAAACGAGATCAAAAACGGAGCTTACAATTCCAAGTATTGTCGTCAATATAAGCATATTTTTAATGTCATAACGAGCTGGTCGCTTAAGCTCATCTTCAGGAACCGTATCAGTGGCTAATGCAATAAGAGGAATATCAGACAAGAAGTTCACGAGTAAAATCTGCGCAGGTAACATCGGTAATTGGTCAATAAAAAGAGCTGCTACCCCAAGAGAATAAAAGTTTCCAAAGTTTGCTGCCAGGTTAAATTTGATATATTTAAGCGTGTTGGCAAAAACTCTCCGCCCTTCTTGGATGCCATCAATAATCACGGTCAAACTTTTTCGTAATAATATAATATCTGCTGCTTCTCGTGCTACATCAGTGGCATCATTCACCGCAAGTCCTACATGCGCTTCCTTAAGCGCAAGCACATCATTGATGCCGTCCCCTAAATAGGCAACATCTTTCTCTTCTTGCAAGATCCTAATAATCTCACATTTATGTTCGGGAGAAACACGGGCAAAAATCACCGATTCTTTAACGGTCTTTTTCTTATTTTGTGGCGATTGTGCGGCAAAATCAGCACCCAAAACGACTGCGCTTTCCTGGCTAATCAATCCCAGCTGTATACCTACAGCGGCACATGCTTCCTTGCTATCGCCACTTAAAATTTTAAGTTCAAGGCCAAGAGATTTTGCCCTATCTAATGCATGAAAGGCTGTTTTTTTAATAGGATCTTGGAACGAAACAAGCCCCAAGAAAGTAAGGTTTTCTTCTGCATGAGCATCGTGTAAAGCAAGCTCTTTTTCACTGCCAACAGTAACTGCTTTTTTAGCCACAGCAATAACGCGATTACCCTTTCTTCCTTCAGCAGTTATCCAACCAAAGGATGCTTCTCGTTCTTCTGGTGTCATGCTATCGCATTGAGTGAGCACAACTTCCGAGGCGCCGCGGAGAATTATTTCGTACATAGCATCATTTTTAACCAGAGCAACTGTCCGCAATCGCGATGGATCAAAGGGAATTTCTGCTATCTTATGATACCGAGAAAAATTCAAATGTTCTTCTTCAGACATAGCATTATATAATGCTTTATCAAACCCCTTTGCTATGTTTTTTGGATCGCCAATATCTCCAGCCAATAATGCGTACAATGCCACTGCCTTTGGGTCATTCCCATAAAGATCGGTAACCCGCAAAAGATTTTCTGTGAGCGTTCCTGTTTTATCAGTACACAAAATCTGAACGTTTCCTAAATCTTCAATGGCTGAAAGCCTTTTAACTACGGTTTTTCGTTGCGCTAAACGTAAAGCACCTTGTGATAAAGCAAAGGTCATAACAAGAGGCAATGCTTCAGGAACAACACTTACCGCCAGCGCACTTGCAAATAAGATAAGCTCGATGATATCAACCCGAGCCATTCCTTTGATCAGAATATGAGCGGCACAAATGATGAGCAATGAAATAAGAACAAGATAGAGCACGAAACGGCTAAATTGTCCTAATGCGCGCGAAAAACTACTCATGTGCTCAACATTACTAGCCGCACGCAATGTTAAAAGGCCTAACGCATCGTTACTCCCCGTGGCAAATACGACACCTATAATCTTTCCTGTCATAACCGTTGTACCTGCAAAAACAATATTTCTTGCCGAAAAAAACTCTGTAGCCTGTGCCTCAAGCTTTTCGCTTGTTTTAACAACCGCAAGCGATTCTCCGGTAATCATAGATTCATCCACCGTACCGTTGTATGATTCTATAATACGCATGTCGGCAGGCACCCTATCTCCCGGATAGAGCACCACAATGTCCCCAGGAACTATATCCGTGGAAACAACCTGAACTTCAGCCCCATTCCGGCGTATTTTTATGTGATCCAGCACATAATGTTTCAACATCTGCACCGTTTTACTGGCACGATACTCTTGATAAAAACCAAAGAGAGTATTAAGAGCAACAATACACAACAGCACAACCCCTTCGGTACTGTTTTTTAAAAAAAAAGAAACGCCACCCGCAAATAAAAGGAGATAGATGAAGGGAGATTTCATTTGACGCAATAAAAGGGCAATTTTTGAAATATCATCTGCATCAACCTCGTTAAGGCCATACTCTCTTTTGCGCACGCCATATTGCTCATTATTGAGCCCCGACGTGGCATTACTTTCTAAATAGGCAATTGCATCTTCTGGCGACAGCGTGGTATAAAAGCTAAAATTCATCTGCTTAATCATTACTTTCCCCTTGAATTCGCATAAAAGAATCTTTATTCCACAAACCTAACTAATGGAGCTGTTGTATAGCAATTAAAACTCTCATGACACACGAAGGCGACAAATCCATTGAGTTGATAGTTTTTTTTCTGCTAATTTTATTAATAGAATTATTGAAACAAGTCAAAAGAGAGAATAAAAATGAAAAAACAGATATTAATTTACGCATTTTTTCTGGGGTCGCCCATAATTCATGCAAAAGATTTTCGTTTTTATGTTGATAATACAACTGGCCAACAACAAGCGGTGCGCTTGGAGCGCATACAACCGCCAGCGCCCTTAACTTCGATGGCTATTCCTCCTAAAAAACTAGGTATTATTGTTTATAAAAACCTAACACCGGGGAATTATCGACTTGTAGCCTCACCCTCAGGCCATTACATCGATTTTATGATACGGCCAAGTGACATCAAAAAGTTATTCGAGCACGAAATGTTTTTTGAACTTAATTTCCAAACATTTGCACAAATAACCTATGACCATGAAGAAGATGCATTGCGGCAAAAATCTTTAGATAACCGTTTAATTGTAAGATGATTTTTTTACAAGGAGAGAATCGTATGAATTACCTCAAATTAGCGCTACTTACCAGCGCAGTATGCATATCACAATCAGTAGATGCTACATCTGTTACTTTTACCATAACTAATAATGCATCTAAAACAATGGAATATGCTAGTTGGCTGCCAACGGAGCAAAATGTTATCAATGAAATGGTTGAACCAGAAGAAGGCCCTGTCAATGTTATATCTGGTACCCTAAAAAAGGGTGAAACAGTAAGCGAAACACGCGATATTGCTCCACAAAGCTTAGAAATAGAAGCTTATCCAAAAATAAATGGTTCGGGTGAAACACAGGCACATACACTCACTATCAATATCCCGCAGGTAAAGGCAGTAACGTACACTATAACCATTACCGATAAACGCTTAAACTTAGATTCAACAACACATCAAAAGGCTGCTTTAACGGCCGTAAAAAAAGAGAAGAAGGGTCGTGGTAACAAGAAGAGCTGGAATTAAATCAAAATGTAAAATCCGGACAAACTTGTTATAATCAAAGGCATGTTTGTCCGGGTAAAACTTTTAAATCAATATTCTGAACCTCTTATCTACTCCCTACCAAAGGGTGAAAACCTACCTCTGCTAACCATCGGCACTATTGTGCAAGTTCCCTTGCGCACAAAGCGCCTACCTGCAATGGTTGTACAGCTTCTACCCACAAAGCCTGACAACATAAGATTCGCCATTAAAACCATTGACCATGTTGAACCGTTCCCTGCAGATGGAACGTATCACACCTTTATTGCTCATATCGCCCATTATTACCAAATAAGTAGATTGGTGTGCATCAGGCGCATCAGGCTTTTTCTTGAAGAGACACAACAACGTAAAAAAAAACCAAAAGCAGCATCTTCCCAACATGAGCAACAAATAACCCTGACGCCACAACAACACGAAGTATCCTTCTTTATACAGCAAGCAATTGACGCCAATCGTTATGCACCGACATTACTGCATGGTGTTACCGGATCGGGAAAAACTGAAGTATATAAATCAATCATTGTGCATACGATACAGCAACAAAAATCGGCATTATTATTGCTACCCGAAGTCACCTTAGCACTACAATTTGAACAACTCTTGCGCCACCAGCTGCCCGAAGAAATTGCTCTTTTTAGGTTTCACTCAGCAACGTCTACGACCGATAAGCGTACGTTGTGGCAACGACTTCTTGATGGCAAGCCAACGCTCATCATTGGCGTACACATGCCGATTTTGCTTCCCATTGCAAAGTTGGGGGTCATTATTGTTGATGAGGAGCATGATGCTGGTTACCAAGAAAAAAAACATCCCAAATTCAATAGTAAAGAGATTGCCATTTGGCGTGCACAGCTTGCAAATATTCCCATATTGCTGGGATCTGCAACACCATCAATAAGTTCACTGTATAATGTTCGCACAAAAGGTTGGCATTTTTTTCAACTCACGCAACGATTTGGTGGCACCTTACCAACCATTGAAACAGTCTTCCTTACTGATAAAAAACAACGGTCATCATTTTGGATTAGCCGGCCTCTTGAGCTGGCCATTAAAGATCGTATTGCCCATAAAGAACAGATTATTATATTTATCAATCGACGCGGCTTTAGCTTTTTTGTGCAATGTTCAGCCTGTAGTTTTACCTTCACCTGTTCATCCTGTTCGGTAAGCCTTACCCTCCATGAACATACAACATTGCTCTGTCATTACTGTGGCATGCATATGCAACAGCCAAAGGCGTGCCCTGCCTGCAAACGAGGGCAGGACCATTTTATAAAAAAAGGCATAGGCACCCAACAAGTAGTCACCATTTTACAGCAGCTATTTCCAAATGCCCGCATTGGCCGTGCCGATATGGATATTACGGCACAAAAAAAGGTGTGGAAACAAACAATAACCGATTTTACCAGCGGGGCCTTAGATATCTTAGTAGGCACGCAAACGATCACCAAAGGATTCCATTTTCCCCGCGTTACACTCGTGGGTGTCTTATGGGCAGATTTAAATCTTAACTTTCCTATGTACAATGCATCTGAAACTGCGTTGCAGCAACTTATCCAAGTTGCCGGTCGCGCAGGGCGCGCAGGAGGCCGCAGCCATGTTATTGTACAAGCGATGGCAGAACACCAGATATTTAATTATCTCAATGAAATTGATTATATATCTTTTTATGAAAGCGAAATGGCTTCCCGTGAAGCAGTTATCTATCCCCCCTGCATACGATTTGCTGAAATAGAACTGAAGCACACACACGAGATAACCATCGATAAAGATGCTGGCATGTTAGCCCAAGAACTGTTGGCACTGACAGAGCGTAATAACTATCAAATAACCATCCTTGGCCCGGCCAAACCACCGGTGCATAAAATCAAGGGAAGTTTTTCACGCAAAATATATCTTAAGAGTGGTAGCATCGCTGAGATTCTCAAGGTTGTTGCGGCTGTTGATAAAAATAGTTACGCGAGCAAGATATATTTTACACCAAATCCACTGCGATGATGGTTAAAATTTTTCCGCCTACTGAGGGCCTTGGTGCGGTTTTAATAGCTTCATATTCCCCTCGCCGATCAACATATCTTCCAATAAAAAGCTCACTTTCACGATGATACCAGCATGAATCTGAACTGTTTTTTCTATGGGAACAATCAGTTGCTATCAAACATGCTGTTCCTTGGTTATTTCGACATTTGGGCTGGCAGTTATTTATTTGAAATCCATGCCAATCAGGACAGAAACTATGATAGGCCTCAACTGACCACACTGTTCTTGATGTCCGATTGATACCATACCATGATGTCTTATCAACAAGTCCCAACCCCCGCAGTCTCTGTGTAAATGGTGCATCACATCCATGACAAACGTAATGCAATAGCCCCGCCCCTTTTGTATGCGGATCAAAAATGGGTCTGACTGGTGTAGTAGATTGTGTTGCCGGTTGTGATGATGATGATGGCGGCATTGCTGGTTTAGTTTGTTGACGCGATCCCACACATAATGCCCCACCCACAATAAGAGCTGTCGCAGCACCTGCAGCAAACCATTTTCTATGCTCCCAAAGCCAAGTGCGCGCTTGGATCACCCTTGATTGTAGTTGTTCCATCTCATTGTAGGTGGCTATATGGCTAACATGAGACATCATGAGAATTGCCACCAAGAAACTTGATTTACCATGCATACTACTACTCCTGACTTACAAAAAATTTCTTGCGATACCACGCCAATTCAGCAATCGACTCCTCAATATCTTGCAGCGCTCGATGTGTATCGCTTTTAGTAAAATGCGCCTCTTTGTTTTTTGGATACCAACGCTTAATCACCTCTTTTATTGATGAAACGTCAACAATACGATAATGCAAAAAATCCATCAACTGCGGCATGTATCGCCGTAAAAAGATCGCGTCTTGCCAAATCGAGTTACCACATAATGGCGCCTTCTTTGGCGAACAGTGTTCACGTAATAACGCAAGAGCTTCTTGTTCAACGGCATCAACGGACATTGTTGCCTGAGACACCTGTCCAATGAGTCCTGATTTGGTATGATGTTCTCGCACCCACGCATCCATAGTAGATAATCCTGCTTGTGACTGATGAATAACATAGTGCGCCTTCGGTGCCACGACATTCAAATCATTATCCGTAATAATCATGGCAAATTCTAAAATCAGATCTTTTTGAGCATCAAGCCCTGTCATTTCCAAATCAATCCATACCAATCTATCTTTTGTGTTCATACGCAGAAAAACCTTGAAAAAAGAGGAGCGAATTTTCTTTACTTGCCTGTGCAAAGTATTACGATTAAATACTATAAATTTTTACTCAAGAAATAACTACCTTAAAAGGAAAAATGTGCAAAAGTTGCGTGTTGGCGTTTTCATGGGAGGAAGGTCCGTAGAAAACGAAGCATCTTTTAATTCTGGCCGTACGGTATGTGACCACTTAGACACACAACTGTATGAAATAGTGCCTATTTTCCAACGTCGCGACGGCACGTTATTTATACTCCCTTGGCACTTTCTCCATCGTGGCAAAACAACCGATTTTACTCATCGACTTGATAAAGAAGCGCAACGCATTACCTGGGATCAACTAAAAAGCCATGCCGACTTCATCTATCTTGCCATTCATGGTCACTATGCAGAAGATGGTTGTCTACAAGGTTTTCTAGAAATACTCGGCATACCTTATTTAGGATCAGGTATTCTCACAAGCGCCCTATGCATGACAAAAGATATTCAAAAACATATCTTAGCAGCGCATGGTTTTCATGTGCCAAAAGGTATTACCTTATCGGTAGGCGATGTTGCACATTTTGCTACCAATAAAGTTGTTCAACAGCTGAGCGCGGAAGGCATTACGTTACCTTATATTGTAAAGCCGCACAAAGAGGGATCTTCGCTGGGCATAACCGTTGTACATGATCATGCTTCGTTAGAATCTGCTGTGCATCATGCTTGTTATGTACAACCAAATCGAGGCCAAACGGTCATTATAGAAGAATATATACAGGGCATGGAATTCTCGTGCATCATGCTCCTTGATACTACAAGCAGCAACCACATTTTGTTACCACCAACAGAGATCGTACCCGAACAAGGATCTTTCTTTTTCGATTACGAGCAAAAATATATGCCAGGACGTGCAACAAAATTCACTCCTGCTCGATGCACACAAGAACAACTGCATCTTATTCAAACAACCTGTTTAGCTGTCAGTGAACTTTTTGCTATAAAAAACATCTCACGCGTTGATGGTTTCTTAACTCCAGACAATCGCGTTATCATCACAGAACCGAACACTTTGTGTGGCATGGCGCCTACAAGTTTTTTGTTCAGGCAAGCAGCGGAAATTGGTTTAACACATGCACAACTTATTAACCATTTAATTGAAACGGAACTGCGTGCCCGTGGCATGCAAGTATAGGATTATTGCTATGTCATCAACAAAAAAAATTCGTGTCGCCGTCCTATTAGGCGGCAATTCTAATGAAAAAGAGATATCACTTGATTCTGGCAGAAACGTAGTCCACAAACTTTCATCGCACCACTACGAAACTCTTCCCGTATTTGTTTCAAGCTCGATGCAGCTTTTTATACTCACGAATGCATTATTAGTGCGTAATTCAACACAAGAGATAGAGCTTGGGCTGGCACAAGCAAAAGCCATTGGCTGGAATGACTTACCATCAATTGCTGATTTTGTCTTTATAGCTCTTCATGGCGGCTTGGGAGAAAATGGGGGAGTTCAAGGTGCTTTAGAGATGCTCAATATCCCGTACAACGGCTCTTCTGTTCTTGCAAGCGCTTTATGCATGGATAAGTTTAAAACAACACGCTATTTAGCAAGTCGCGGTTTTTATGTGCCTATGTCAGTTCTTATACCACAGGATCAGTGGGTTGTTCATCGTGAACAGGTCATAGAAAAAACCTTAACCACCTTTACGCTGCCTCTTATTGTTAAGCCTCATGATGATGGCTGCAGCGTTATGGTGCAAAAAATTAGTAAGGCTGCTGACCTTGCTCCCGCTCTTGATCTTGTTTTTGCTCAAGGAAAAACGCATGTCATGATTGAAGAATGTATCCATGGCATGGAACTCACGGTAGGGGTCTTGGGCAATGAAGACCCTCAAGCGTTACCGCCAAGCCAAGCACTCGCTGCAGGCAGCATTCTTTCTATTGAAGAAAAATTTTTACCTGGCGCTGGCGAAAATCAAACACCAGCACCGTTGCCCGCAGAAACTTTAGCGCTCGTCCAACGCACTATGGAAAAAGCATATGCAGCATTAGGCTGTAAAGGATATGCCCGCATCGATTGTTTTTATCAAAGAGCAGACGCACACCCAACTGGTACAGAACGGGTCGTTATACTCGAAGTAAACAGTCTGCCAGGATTAACACCTGCAACATGCATATTCCACCAGGCGGCAGAAATTGGATTACGTCCTGCTGACTTCTTGCATAAAATTATTCAGCTTGGTTTGCAAGAACATACCCAGCAAATGGCAGGTGAGCAACAACACAGACACCAGGACATTCCAAAAGAGAGTAAGGATATTTTAGCGCGCTAAACGCACAAGGAGATTTCATGAACTTCATTCTACATCTTTTAATGGTCGTTATTTGTTTTTTATTGAGCCCGTTTTATTATACTTTTTCACCTTTTTACACGGCGATCACACAAGCCGTTGCCGTTGTTCATCCCACCAAAGGTAATACCATGCAAGGCAAGGTAACGTTTACTCAGGAAAAAAATGGCGTACGCGTGGTTGGTACCTTTACAGGATTAACACCCGGTAGCCATGGATTCCATATTCACGAATTTGGTGATTGTGGTTGTGACGATGCCGTATGTGCTGGCGGCCATTTTAATCCAACAGGCCAACCTCATGGTAGCCGCACAAGCCCCAAACGTCACGTAGGCGATTTTGGTAATATTGTTGCCGATGAACAAGGACAAGCCTCAGTAGATTTTATCGATCCGTATCTTGCGCTCAATGGCAAGAACAGCATTCTTGGAAGAAGTGTCATTATACATGCACAAGAAGATGACTTAACCACGCAACCATCTGGCAATGCTGGTGCACGCATTGGTTGTGGTAATATTGGCATTGGAAAATAGCATTACAGAAGAGCGTTGGTCAACGCCTTTGCACCAACGGCCAAAGCAAAAAAGAGGCAGAGACAACAAGTATATTTCGCATTGCGTTCTATTTGAGCTTGCCTTTCCGCACGCTCAGGAATAATGGTGATTATATGTGGCACGGGTGGTTGAGACTCGGAAGACAAAAGTGGTTGTAAGTGTGGTGTCGTAGCATTCGATTGAACAGTTCCACTTTGTAGACTGTTGCCAGAGGAACCATAACTGAATGCTGTGATAAGGCACAGTAAAACTATATTTTTTATAAACATATACTAACTCCCCCTAGTTTTACCAATCATTAGTTTTTAACAGCTTCTGCTACTGCAAAGCCTATCAGTGTTACAAAGAAACCTGCAACAGCTAAACGGCAAGATAAGCCTGCGCAGGTATATTGTCTCAAGCATCGCCTTAAACCTGCACATCTACCTTCTGGCTCAGCTTGCTGTAGAGATCCCTGGATAAGAGGTTCCATGTGATGAACCGTTTGATCTATATCAATTTTGTGTGGTAAAGGTGCGGATGCGCTCCGCACATGCCCATACACAAGGACACACAGTGCCGCTAAAAAGATTATATTATTGATTTTCATTTATCTTCCTAAGAAAAAAGCTTTAATTCTTGCTCCAAAACTTTCAACCGCTTGTTGTGTAACAGCAGAACCCATTTCAATTCCTTCATCACTTGTACGAGCAATACACATGCATGTAATAAATGTACTTCTGTTGATCCCTCGTGTTATTTCTTGATGTTGTTGCTCCATAGTCATTGTTTGGGGTGCTTGTGGTGGTGATTGTTGATCTCGAGATATCACAGGAGCATCGTGTGCGGCCAATGGTTGCGTAAGTACGCTTGCTGGCACATGAAGTCCCCAACCTCGAGCGGCACCATAACTGAAAGATGTTACAAAAATCATACATACAGCAGCTAATAACATTCTTATATTCATAAATACCTCCCTATAAACCTTAAAATCAACCCTATTTCGTTACTTATAGAAAAGTTTAACATTTCTATTTGAAACCCGCAAAAGCCCCCCCTTTCCAGGTTCGCCCAGGTTCAAATTAGAAAATTGTCCCTAAAATGAACCTGAAAAGCATCGAGATAGACCCAGTTCCATGAAAAACTCAGGTTACTCGATCCTTTACAAAGAAAACTGCTTTAATTAGCTTATAAGCAAAAGCTTCATTTTCTCTACTACTAAAGGGCTTTGTATGGTTGCAACCAAAACGGATACACCACATGAAACAACACAACCACAAGGATATGTTCTACGCGTTACTGGCACTATAATTGATGTTCAATTTCCTCGTGATTGCGCACCAGAGATACTCAATGCCCTCCATGTGTTACTACCTGTTGATGGCGCATCTAAAAAAGCAACAGTTGAAGTTGCCCAGCAACTTGGTGACGGCGCCGTTCGCTGCATAGCAATTGAAAACATTTTTAACATTCAACGTGGACTTCCTGTTATTGATACTGGAGGCCCCATTAAAGTTCCCGTCGGCAACCAGGTATTAGGACGTATTTTTGATGTGCTTGGTAACACCATTGATGATAAACCACCCTTAAAGCCCACTGAAACTTGGACTATTTATCGCGAAACACCGCCGCTTATCGAACAAAAAGTGGCTAATGAAATACAAGAAACTGGCATCAAGATCATTGATGTTATGTGTCCTTATATTAAAGGATCAAAAATTGGCCTTTTTGGCGGCGCTGGTGTAGGCAAAACTATTCTTGTACAAGAACTTATACGCAATATTGCAACCGAACATGGCGGCGTTTCAGTATTTACTGGCATTGGCGAACGGACGCGCGAAGGCAATGAGCTGTGGCTTGAAATGAAGCGTTCAGGCGTTCTTGATAAAACAGCATTAGTATTTGGTCAAATGGGAGAGATGCCTGGTGCACGGCTACGCGTAGGCATGGCCGGATTGACGATGGCTGAATATTTTAGAGATAAACAAAAAAAGGATGTTCTCCTTTTTATTGATAATATCTTCCGTTTTGTACAAGCAGGATCAGAAGTTTCTACCTTACTTGGCCGGTTGCCATCAGCTGTCGGCTATCAACCAACGCTAGCAACTGAAATGGGCGCATTCCAAGAACGGATCACGAATACCATTAATGGCTCGATCACCTCTATTCAAGCAGTCTATGTACCAGCAGATGATATTACTGATCCAGCTCCCGCAACAACTTTTTTACACTTAGATGCAAGCACCGTGCTTTCTCGTAAATTAGTTGAGCTTGGATTATTCCCTGCAATTGACCCGTTACAATCAAGCTCTAAGGGGCTTGATCTTGATATTGTGGGTAAACAACATTATACCGTTGCCCGATCTATTCAGAAAATTTTACAGCGCTACAAAGAACTTCAAGATATTATTGCTATTTTAGGTATGGACGAACTTTCAGAAGCAGATAAAACAGTCGTTCATCGAGCAAAGAAGATACAAAAATTCCTCACGCAACCTCTCTTTACTGCAGAATTTGCCAGCGGACTTAGTGGACGTTATGTATCGCGAGAACAGGCATTGCATGGCTTTGAAAAAATCATTAATGGTGAATGTGATGAATTACCCGAACAAGCGTTTTATATGGTAGGCACTCTTGAAGAAGCATTCAAAAAGGCTGAGTATTTACGCTAAGGGGATCATATGGAACTTACTATTATTAGCCCAACAGAACAGCAACGCTTCACGATACGATGGCTTGAGCTGAATACGCCCGTGGGGAACTTTGTTATACAACAGGGCAGGGCCCCAACTATTGTAACGTTATTTCCACACCATAATGTCATTTTTGAACTCCAAGATGGCACACGTGAATCACTACGCATACACCAAGGTATTGCTCAAATTACACGGACATCGGTAACGTTGCTGATACATGAGTAAGGTGGTATCATAAGAGGCTGTATACATGAAATATACAGATGAGGATTTTTATGAATAAGACTACTTTTCACGTATCTTCTGTTGTTCTTGTTGAGTAAAGCGCAATTAAATCCATAACCTATAAAAGCACCACTATGGCAACACTCTTAGGCTCCATCATCTCAGGCTCGCTCACGGAGGGGTTTGTTATGCGCATCAACCCCAACACTTCCCTTGAAGAAATCAAGGCCGGCAAATTCGTATCTATCGTAGGCAACCACTACACTTTTTTTTCCTTAATAACCGATCTAAGCCTTGAAGTAACGCATCCAGATATTCTCCTTTTCCCTCCAACGCCTCAAGAAAAACTGCTGAATAATGTTTTACGACAAAAAGATGTGTATGCAACAGCTACACTAAAACCGATGCTTATGCTCAACAAAGACAACCAACCAATACCGGTCAAAACAATACCTCCTCATTTTGCTACCGTACACGAAGCTACGCACGAAGATGTTGCACTCATTTTTGGCGATGAAAAAGATCCTTCAAAGCGCTACTTTAATATTGGATCTCCCCTTGACATGACAAGCCCCGTGTGCCTTGATCTTGATAGGCTTACCGAACGAAGTAATGGAATTTTTGGCAAAACTGGTACGGGCAAAACCTTCTTGACGCGTCTTGTCTTGGCCGGTCTTATTAAAAATGAAAAAGCAGTTAATTTAATTTTTGACATGCACAGCGAATATGGCTTGCAAGCTCGCCAGGAGGGTAAACAGATAAGTTTTGTTAAAGGGCTTAAAACATTATTTCCCGACAAAGTTGCCATATTTTCGCTTGATCCCGTATCCACACGCCGTCGTGGTTGTAATCCCGATGTAGAAATTGTTATTCCTTATCAAGCAATCAGCGTTGAAGATATTATGTCACTGCAAGACGAACTTAATCTTCACTCAACAGCGCTGGAAGTTGCTTATTTGATTGCAGCTCAGTATAAAAAAGACTGGTTACAAGTGTTATTGAATCAAGGGGACAATCTCAAAGAGTTCGCTCAACAGCTAGGAGCTCACCCAGAATCTATTGCGGCACTCTATCGAAAACTCAAACGTATTGAACGATTGCCTTTTTTTAAACCAACACTTCCCGGTGCAGCCTACAAAGATAGCTCCGTCATCGATCAGATGATGGAATATATCAGCAGAGGTATTAGCATTGTTATCGAATTTGGCAACTATACCTCTACCTTCGTTTATCTTTTGATCGCCAATATTATTACTCGTCGCATCCATCATGAATACGTGGAACGAACAGAAAAGTTTTTAGGATCACAGCGCAAAGAGGATGAGCCTTGCAAACTCATGATTACCATTGAAGAAGCGCACAAATTCTTAAACCCCCAGGCGGCTAAGCAAACAATATTTGGCACCATTGCACGAGAAATGCGCAAATATTATGTATCCCTACTCGTTGTAGACCAACGGCCTTCCGGTATAGATCCAGAAATTCTTTCCCAAATTGGTACCAAAATTGTTGCGCAACTTAATGATGAAAAAGATATTCAAGGCGTTTTGACCGGCATTAATAATGCTCAACAGTTACGATCGATTCTCGCATCACTTGATAGTAAAAAACAAGCACTCTTACTCGGCCATGCAGTCGCAATGCCCGTTGTCATACAAACACGTAACTACGATGAAGATTTTTATCGCGCTATGGATCCCGGTGTAACAACAGCAGATATTGATATCTTGATCAAAGAGATTTTTTAATTTTTTTAGCTTGACAAGCATCTGGTTGATTGTTACGATTCATTTCAACTTCCGCTGTAGATAGTTATTTTGAAAGCTGCAGCACTTTAAAAATTATGAAATTAACTACAATGTCCCTAAATGAACACTACATTTTTATGTAGTGTTCACCCCCCTAACCCTTCAGCTTTTTTTCAAAAAAAAGTTGAAGGGATTTTTATTTCTACTTAGCCAGAAAACATTGACGACCCTCGAACAGTTCACTTCAACAACATTATTCCAAGAATTACCGTGAGTTCAAAAGAAGATTTGTTAACTCGTCGCAAAACTATATGCGTCATAGTTATTTTTGGTAGTTGCGCTAATCGTGTTAGGAATTGTACGCACCGTACGCCCTCGCCTTCACACATCACACGTAAAAAACGAGAACTATACCAACCATTATCAGCCGTATTATCAAGAGAAGATGATTTGAGCGTAAGAGCATGAAGATGCGCAGTTTCTACTATATAAAGAAGAATTTCTTGTATGATTTTCTGATAACCATCACGGGAAGAATACGCCGCTAAAGCATTGCTTGCACATGTATATGCCGCCTGAGCCTCATCATTCACTTTATCTATATAACGAATACGCTGCGCTTGTATCTGCAATCGATCATATTCAGTAACATACGATTTAGTCATATCAACAGAAGGGCTATATATACCATAAAACCATAGCGCTACGAGTAGAGTTCCACATACAAGCGTTGCTAAATAGCGATATCTCGAGCGCGTGTGAACAATGGCTGAATATACTTTGTTATTGCGCGACAAAAAATACATGGCAGGTAGCAAAGCTTATTAAAAAGTAGGCTTTGTCCACTGCATAGGATCAACGGCTATGTTATTAAGGCGCATTTCCCAATGTAAATGGTAGCCTGTAGCGTAACCAGTTTTTCCTATAGTTCCCAAAGGAGCACCTTGAGCGATTTTTTGCCCTACTTCAAGATTGGCAAAATCTTCTAAATGATAAAACATGGAAAGCACACCACAACCGTGATCAACTACAATAGTATTGCCCGCGTCTTCAAATCGCTCTTTCAGCACTACAACACCATCATGCGTCGACCAGACGAGCCCTTTTGGCATACTTGCAAGGTCAAGAGCTTTATGTTTATAGCGGCCCCGTTCTGGTGTTGTACGCACCATACCAAAATCACAGGTAATGCGCGGCGAAGCTATAGGTAGACAAAACGCACCGCGCCATCTTTTTTCGAATGGAGAATTTTTAGTTAACAGTTCAATCTTCTTTTCACGTTCATTGGAAGGAAGTCCCAATGCCTTTTCTTGCGCAACTTTTTCTTTGCCTACCGTGATATGTTGCGTTTTGAATGGATACATAACAATTTGGAACTTATTATCTAAGCTCAATGTATTGCCAACATTATCTACAACGTCGAGAGAAAAAAGGTACTCATTAGCATTTTCTTCACATGCGACTGGTATATAACATTCGTATATTAATGATTGCGGAACTTCAGGGACACACAAATAGTCATGTGACAAGGTGCGTATCTTTGCTTCTTTGATTGGTTTATTTACCTGAAATTGCACATGCATGGTGCGCCCTTGCAATACTTTATAATCCCCATCCGCCTTTACGAATGCTGCTTGCAATGGAAGGTTGTCTACAAAAAAACTGCGCTCTATAACTTTTTTATTGCTGTGGAAGGTGCTATCAATAAGCTCTAAGCGAAGCTTGTGCTCTCCATTTGATAACGTTCGTGTAGGAATAATAAAAGGATAATCATTATTTTTCGAACGTACTTTAAATTTATTCAAAAGCGGCTGATCATCAAGCCACACCGAAAGTTCCCCTTTTTTATTGCTTACAACAGCACATTCTGTATCTGCACAATAATAGCCAGCATCATCAAGACCAGAAAGTTGTACTTCTGGAACCGTTGTATCAAAAAAATAGGTATATATATTGACTATCGTAAATGCACCGATTAAGACAGTGCCAATAAATAACGCATGCTTTAATCGCACAGATCTTGTCGCCATTGTTCGCCACTTTCACTCTAGATTTTGAATAAGAAACGTATGAAATAGTATGTCTATTTTTTTAGTGGTTCGCAAACTTTAATGCGTTGTAGTTGAATAAGGCAAATTTCCCTTAATTTATCCTAATCTCAGCAATTCCTTATAGTTCGTATACAAAATTTTTCTTGCAAAAATTTTGTATAAAAAATGAGGGGGGCAACCAAACGGCCGCCCCCCTCAACAACACCAACATATGAAAGTTCTTAATAATGAACGAGACTACCCCTGTCCCACCTTATTAAATCCTGCATTCAAAATATCAGTCGCAATATTATTGGTACTAACACCAGGTTCAATTTTAAATGGCCGCACAATCGTACCGTTCACCATATACGATTCGACTTTATAGTTCTTACATACACCATTGGTCTCTTCTTCAAGTTTTGGTGGATGAGTAAAGTAGTGCGTAGAAAGAATAAACGAGGCATTTGGCAAATCAATAAAGCGATGTGCCATAACAGCTGTTTCTTTCTATAAGAACCAACTATTTTTTAAAAGCATTATCAAGAATATCTGCGGCTATATTACTTCCATTCACCCCTTCAACAAGCTTAAACGTTCTCTTAAGATTACCCTGCTCATCACGCTTAACTTCTATTTTATAGTTTTTACAGATACCACCAGTCTCTTGTTCTAATTGTGTCACCTGATGTACAAAATGAGTTGCGAGGATATAGCTCGTCATGGGGCATACAGCAAAGCGCTGTGCAAATACATACGTTTGTTCTTGCGCGCGATCCGGTGTTGTACCTCTAAAGAGTTCGTCAATAATTAATAAACTTGCTCCAGCATGCTCAGCAAACCATTCTGATGATTCCACTAATCCCACAGCACGATCAACTTCAGCAAGAAAGAGCGATTTGCCGCCAGCAATGTTATCCACAATATTGAGCGATGAACCAAGATAGGCAAATGGGCGAATTTCAACATAATCAGCTGCCGAAATGCAGAGAGTTTGAGCAAGAAGGGCATTAAAGATAATACCTTTTAAGATTGTTGATTTTCCACCCGTATTAGAACCAGTCAAAACAACGTTACGCGCTACCGTTTCACGACCACCCAGCGTGAGCGTGTTAGTTACCGCGCTCTGCATTGGTAACATCGGATTCCAAAACCCCTCGAGCTTTAGGTAAGGCGCTCCATCTTCAACGTAATTCACTAAGGCGAAACGCACACGCTCTTTTTCGTATTTTTTAAGTAGGCGCACAATTGATAAACACGCATCAACTTCCCCAAGAAATTCAAGCAACGGCACCATAACTTCTTTATTTTCTTGCATCAACTTATAAGCGGCTAATATGTTGCCCGTTTGAGCAAAATAGGATGGCTCACCTTTAAATGTCGGGCTCTTAAGGAGTTCAAAAAGTTGGCGTACGTCAGCATCTTGCGTTTTACGATCTAACGTTTTTTCATGTGCCCCATACGTCACAAGCTCGATAATGGCTGGCCATTCTTGAGCTAACTTCTTAACATCACGCGCTGACGCAACTATCTGAGCCATACCAATAAGACGCGTCTGAAGACTCTTAAGTGTGCCCTTATTCATCTTGAAATAGCGAACTAAGTTCTTAAGATCTATGCCCTTATTAATAGTATTAAGCACTGCATTGACTACCGCTTCGCTGTAATAAAATGAAGCAACTTTACCAAACTTGCGACGCATCTCTTGATCCGTGATCCCTATGTGCACAAAATGATGATCATACTTGCCAGCAAGTGCTTGCCGCGCCTTGGTGTAGTTTGCAACAGGATTATGGCTCAAAGAAAGCGCATGGCGTAAGGCTCCAAATTGACCCTCCAAGGTAAGCTCAGGGACTGCCCACGTAACAAATTTATAGACGGCAATATTACGAGCAATGTCAGCAAACAAGGGCCAAATTTTTAAAAAGGCTTCTAAATGCGCACCAACTTCAAGCGCTACTGTGCTCCTATTGAGATGTTCTTTCAAATTCACGCGCAACGACACATCATAATAGAGCGACTTGATAAAATTTTTCGTTGTTGGCCCATCATCATGCCAGAAGGAAAGTGCCGCTGCTTCTTTTTGACGTACCTGATCAATTACTGCCTCAAGCTTGTCAAAAAGATCCTGATTATTGAGTAACAATTCTATAAATGCTCTACGTTTTTTTAATGAGGGCAGATCAGCTGAAAAACTCGCCACCATTTTGGCAAATACAGCTTCTCCCATGAGCGTTGAGGTGTAATTTATGCGGGAAAAAAGATTATTGGCTGGGCTGCTGTCATCATGCGCGTAAAATAACTCAAGGTCTTTTATAACATTACGCAAAGCACTATAGACGCGTTCATCATGAGACTCAGAAGAAAATGTTCCGTGATCTTGAAATTGAGAAAAAACTATCCTTCGCGCCTCAGCCCTATCAACCTCTAAACATTTACCATCTTTGTCTTCATCATCAGCAACCAACCCATGAGAACTTATAATTTTGTCACCAATTTCCCCATAGGTTATGGGACCGTGATGTTTTACCTTTTCTGGTGCAATGGCGTGGACCGCGATAGAACTAAACAATAATCCAATACTATAGAGTTTTACCAAGGGGGAAAAACACCGATGACGCATATATTCTCCGTACTTATCTCTAACCAATTAAATGAATTTTAGACACCGGCAACAGCCTGTTTTGGTAAGACGCCACCAATAATATCGGTAGCAACATTACTTGTATTGATACCCGGCTCGAGTTTGAATGGACGCACTAAATGGCCATGCTCGTCACGCTTGATTTCGATTTTATAATTTTTGCATATTTGTTGCGTTTCTTCTTCAAGCGTTGTCACTTGCTGTACATAATGAGTAGCTAAAATAAAGTTTGTATTAGCAAAAGTTGCAAAGTGGCGAGCAAAATTATAGGTCTCTTGTTGAGCGCGATCTGGCGTTGTACCCCTAAAGAGTTCATCAATAATCAACAGGCAATGGCCCCTGCCACTCAATGATTCTACCGCCTGCACCAAGCCAACTGCTCGATCAACTTCGGATTGGAAAAGCGATTTGCCACCAGCAATGTTATCAACAATATTAAGCGATGATCCAATATAGGCATACGGAGCAATCTCACAAGAATCGGCGGCCGCCACACACAATGTTTGAGCAAGAAGCGCATTAAGTGCCACACCTTTTAAGATGGTAGATTTACCGCCTGTATTGGAACCAGTTACCACCATGTTGCGCGCTACCTGGTTGCCACCCAAATTGATACTATTTGGCACCACCACAAGGTGGTTCACCATCGGATTCCAAAAGTTGGTTAAGTTGATAGAGGGTTTTTGACCCGCGCCATATCCCACAAGACAATAATGCATCCGCTCAGATGAGTACTTTTTAATGAGCTTTGCAATAGAAAGACAAGCATCGAGTTCACCAAGCAATTCAAGAATACCTACTAATTTATCTTTATGTTCTCCCATGAGCTTGTTGGCAACAAGAACATTACCCATATGGGAGTAGAAAGAAGGCTTACCTTCAAAAGTTGGTGTGGCTAGTAACTGGAGTAACCTGCCAAACTCGCCCTTCTTAGTCGCGATGCTATTTTTATTGGCGTAGGTAACTAATCCCTTATTCATGGCCGGGTACCGCTGGGCTAAAACATCAAGCTCTTTCACCACATCTACAATCTTGCGCACACTCATAAGATGCCGCTGCATCTGAAGCAACGTATCTTTCGTCATCTTGAAATTTTTTACGATACTCTTAAGGGCTATTATTTTATTGAGCGTCATCATAAAAGAGGTAAAAATTTGCGTGGTAGCCCTAAGACCAAGCAAAGCACGGGCTTCCTTCAACTTTTCTGGATTAATCCAGTCCAATATTTTTTTATCCGATTTTTTTTGGTAAATATCCCTTAGCCAAAGAATGTTCGCTACAGGATTGTGACACTCATTAAAAGCATCCCACAAAAGCTTGCCTAGAGAAGATTTGTTTTCTATA
Organism: uncultured bacterium; assembly: GCA_963738145.1. GTDB lineage: Bacteria > Babelota > Babeliae > Babelales > Vermiphilaceae > CAVTVH01. The sequence continues at coordinate 558,388 of CAVTVH010000001.1, read as the reverse complement.
GCATTCGTATTTTTTTCAAAAATGGCGTTAGATCCCACGGCTATAAATATATCATGAAATAGTGGCCAAAATTGACGGAAAACCTCAAAGCGGGTGCCCAGCTCTAAGGCCAAAGTATTTTTATTAAGCTGACGCGTTTGCTTCCTGGAAAGCAATAATAAATCATCATAATAAAGGTTATCAACGTAACGTTGTGCTGTTGCCCCCTGATCAATCCAGAAAGACAACATGCCATTTTCTTCAGACTGCACTACCTTCACAAGCCCGGCCACCCGATTAAAAAACGCCTCATCCTGGAGTAATGCCTCTATGAGGGCCCGACGATTCCCCAGCAACTCTGGATTAGCCGACATAGTAGCCAACATTTTTGCGAGCACCACTTCCCCGAAAGTAGTTGACGTGTAATTAAGACGTGAAAAAACATGATTGGCATGATCGCTATCATCGCTGCTAAAATAGACCTCTAAATCTTCTAATAAATTACGCAATGCACTGTAGACACGTTCATCATGAACCTCTACTTTGTACGATCCATGAGTATCCAACATTGAAAACAAGAGTTGATGCCTTAGGGAATCAGGCAAGAAAGGAAGGTCATCGCTCCCCTTTTCTTTATCAGTTGATTTGCCGGTATCAACAACCCCGTAAGAAGCTATAAGGCGCTCCCCAATTTCGGCATAAGAAATGGGTCCTTTTGGTTGCCCTTTGCCGACTGGAATAGCTACAAGAAAACTGTTAGATAAGATAAGACCAAGTAAAGATAACCTCGTCGTCGCCACAATGCTCGCTTTTAACATCGCGCATTCCCCACATTTATTTTGAAATATCAAACAAAAAAACCGCACTAGAAAATTGTACCTATAAATGAGCAAATGTAAACAAAAAGCCCTTATTAATAGGCCATTTTCGTTTTAATTATAAATAGTAGAAAATATACAATAGAAAGGACTAAAAACCATGGAAACAAAAGCACTCCTTGCCGCACTTCCCCCCTCGCCCGGCATCTATCTTTTTAAAGATGCGCAGGGCGCGGTATTGTATATTGGAAAAGCAAAAAATATCCGCAATCGCGTACGCACCTATTTCAAAAAATACTCTACCGACTGGAAGATAGATATGCTCATCAAAGAGCATGCAACGATTGATTACATCATAACGAGCAATGAACAAGAAGCCCTACTCCTGGAAGCGCAACTTATTAATGACTACAAACCGAAATTCAATGTTCTTCTCAAGGAGGGGCAGCCCTACCTTTATATTATGGTAACCAAAGACCAACTCCCAACCCTCAAGCTGGTAAGAAATAAAGGGGAAAAAGGAACCTACTTTGGCCCTTTTTTACAAAAAATCCAAACCCGATCAGCTTACCGCTACCTCATGGCCACATTCCGCCTTAAAGTGTGTAGCAGTACGATAGAAAACGGATGCCTTGATTACCACCTCGGCCTCTGCGCTGGCAGTTGCCGCTCAGATTTTGACTCTCAAGATTATCTTTTTAGGTTGGAGCTCGCCATACAAGCCCTTAAGAAAAACCACGCCACCTTCTTACGACTCTTGCGAGAGAAAATAGCCATCTATAATAAGGAGCTCGCCTTTGAAAAAGCTCGCCATCTGGCAGAGTACCTCCAGAACTTTGACACCATATTTACCACACTCAAAACACGATTTTCCCCTGAAAAATTTGAATCGGCCATTGCTCACAAACTTCCCAATGCCTCCTATGTCGCACCCTTCCCTCCTGATATCGGATCTCGCCTAGCAACATTCCTTGGCACCCCAAAAGTGATCCACACCATAGATTGCTTTGACATATCCCACTTTCAGAGCATGTCCCTGGTGGGCTCCTGTGTACGCTTTAAAGATGGCAAACCAGATAAAGACAATTTTCGCCGCTTTATCATAAAAAGCCTAGACCAACAAAATGATTATGCTGCACTGGCAGAAATTGTGCAGCGCCGCTACAAGGATCCAACAGCTGTCCCCGATTTGATACTTATTGATGGCGGCAAAGGGCAATTGAGTGCCGTTAAAGATTATATTCCTGTCTCCACACCCTGCGTTAGCCTAGCAAAACGAGAAGAAACGCTCTTTTCTACCAACTACCCCGATGGCATCAAACTTGACACGTCTACCGATATTGGACGATTATTGATTGCACTCCGTGATTATGCACACCATTTTGCCATTAGTTTTCATAGAATGAAGCGCTCAAAAAAACTAAAGGATACATAATGACCCCCGAACGTTTTACGAATGCAAGCCAAGAACTGATCAACAAAGCAGCCACTATCGCCAATCAACACCATAACCCCACCTTAATGCCACTCCATACTCTGCGTGCAGGGTTAGAGCAAGACTTCTGCCGCTCTTTTTTTTTGATTTTGGAGCTTCCGCTCCAAGATTTTTCCGCTCTTGTTGACCAGGAAATAAATAATTTGCCCAAAAGTCACGGTGGCGGCCAGTTGGTTGCCGATCGATCCCTTGAGCCCTTTTTGCAAAACTGCAAAGAAGAAGCTGACCGTTTAGGCGACACGTTCATCAGCCTAGAACACTTTTTACTTGCATGGGCGACTACCCCTTATCTCCCCCAATCACTCCAAAGTTTTTTTAAAGAAAACAAGTTCACCAAAGAGCGTATTATGCACCATATGAATTCACTCCGTAGTGGCAAAAAAGCAGAGCATAAAAATGCTGAGCAGCACTATCAGCTCCTAGAAAAATATTGCCAAAATATCACCGAACTGGCACGCCAGGGGAAATTAGACCCGGTTATTGGTCGCCATGAAGAAATACGGCGCGTCATTCAAATTCTTTCACGCCGCACCAAGAATAATCCCGTCCTTATTGGCCAACCCGGTGTCGGCAAAACTGCTATCGTCGAAGGCATTGCTCAACGCATTATTGATAACGATGTCCCCGAAAGCCTTCAAGGCAAGCATATCTATTCGTTGGATCTTGGCCTGCTTATTGCTGGCGCTAAATACCAAGGGGAATTTGAAGAGCGGTTAAAGGGAGTGTTGGGAGAAATAGAAAAGAATGGTGACGATACCATTCTCTTTATCGATGAACTCCACATGCTTGTTGGTGCCGGATCACACGGAGGTGGGATGGATGCTTCAAATTTACTCAAGCCAGCCCTTGCCCGTGGCACACTCCATTGCATTGGTGCCACAACGCTCAAGGAGTATAAACAGTACATAGAAAAAGATGCCGCTCTTGAGCGAAGATTCCAGCAAGTGCTCGTTGAAGAGCCTTCTGTTGCTGATGCCATTTCTATTTTACGTGGCCTCAAGGAACGGTACGAACGGCACCACGGTATCACTATTAAAGATCAAGCGCTCGTAGATGCTGTTACTTTATCGGCTAAATATATTCCCGATCGTTTCTTGCCCGATAAGGCCATTGATTTGGTTGATGAAGCCGCAGCGATGGTAAAAATGTCCCTCGATTCACAACCAGAGGCGATTGACCGGCTTGAACGCAACATCCGACAATTAGAGATAGAAAAGGTTGCTATCGCCAAAGAAAAAGATGAAGTATCACAAAAACGTCTTGCTGTTCTTGAAAAAGAACTTGCCACCCTCAAAGAAGAGCATCAAACATTGCTCAATCAATGGAAAGCAGAACGTGTGCCACTTGAAAAGATAAACAAAATAAAACGGGACATTGAGCAGGCATACTACCAGTTCCATCGTGCAGAACAAACGGGCGATTATGCAAAGGCATCAGAGATAAAGTATGGCACCATTGCAAAGCTCGAAAGCCAACTTGCTGCCGAACAAACATTGCTTGCACAGAATAAAACATCGCTTATCAAACAGTATGTCGATGAAAATGATATTGCTCTGGTGCTTGCACGCTGGACCAAGATACCGGTAGAAAAATTGCGCACGAGCGAATCAGAAAAAATTCTTAATATGGAACAACTCCTCAAAGAACGGATCATCGGTCAAGATGAAGCGCTCAGCACAATTGCCCATGCTATTCAAGTGCATCGCGCAGGGCTGACTGATCCCAACAAACCGATTGGCAGCTTTTTATTTTTAGGGCCAACTGGCGTAGGAAAAACAGAAGTAACCAAAACACTTGCCGACTTTTTATTTAACGATCCTAAAAAAATGATTCGTATCGACATGTCTGAATATATGGAAAAACATGCCGTTGCGCGCCTTATCGGAGCCCCTCCTGGGTATATTGGCTATGAAGAAGGTGGTCAACTCACTGAACAAGTGCGACGCAACCCCTATAGCATCATACTTTTTGATGAGATCGAAAAAGCTCATCCCGACGTATTTAACATCTTTTTACAAATCCTTGACGAGGGCCGCCTAACCGACAGCCAAGGACGCACCGTATCATTTAAAAATTGCCTAATCATTATGACATCAAATTTAGGCTCCGATATTTTATTGAAAGCTGATGCGATCACGCCAAAAGTAAAAGAGGAGATAGAAGTACGGTTACACGCCACCTTCCGCCCCGAATTTTTAAATCGCATCGATGCCATTGTATTCTTTAAAAAACTGGAACCTGCAGACGTGGAACGCATTGCTCGTCTGCGATTTAACGATCTCATCGAGCGTATGCATGAAAAACATATTACACTCACCATTGATGAGCAAGTTATCAGCCATGTTGCGCACGAAGGGTATAACAAAGAATTTGGCGCACGCCCTCTCAAACGTGTTATTCAAAGCATGGTGGTGGTACCACTTTCTCACTACTTATTGCAACACCCTGAAACTAAAACGGTGAAGGTAAAATTTGATAAAGACAAAATAGTTATTGCATAGTATGTTGATCAGAATCTCGCTTTTTTTAAAAGCTCGAATTTTATGTTTAAAACCGGACTGTTATACACACTTTTATTATTCCTAGGGGGAATTACTATGCAGAAAAAAATTGGTTTATTTGTTGTGATGTTGACTACGATAGTTGGCATGCGGGGGGCTGGTGAATGGAGTGAAGTAGAGCGATCGGCAAAGAGTTTTTTTGGAGGAGCTGGTAGTCAAAACCCGAACTTAGCAATGTTGGGTGCCAAATGGAAGAATGCAACTTCCGCCGCTATTGCTCCTGGCTCGGCAGAAGCAGTCGCTTTAGAGGCTCGTCGTAGAAGACTTCAAAATACAGTAGACAATGATGCCACACATGGAACAGGCGCGGGCTCAACAAAGAGACCAGGAAGACACGCCAGCAGAAGACAAGCAAAAAAGGTAACATTTGTTGATGTCCCTACAACTTCTTCTTCCTCATCAAGCTCTTCAACTTCAACACCGCCAGCTCCAGATTCACCACCCGTATTACTAGAAATTCCTAGCGCTCCGCCGCTAACACCAGCAGCAGGTCTCGTTGCTGATCGAGCGTTCTCTCCTATTGGCGCACCATTCACTTCATCATCTAGTTCAACGAGCGTAACACTTCCCGCCATAGCATTGACAGCCGAACTTCTCGCTGCGACGTCTCCTGCTACGGCACCTACACTTACAACAACAAGTTCATCGAGTTCTGATACATCACCACGTCATCATGGATCCCTTTCAACCCCCAGAAAACTTAGCTTTAGTGGATCTTTGCAACTAGGTCCGGATGACACATCCACCATATCTTCCTCAGTGAACACATCAAGTCCCCTACATCGGCTTACAAGAGGTGATACTCAACCTGCTCTCTGGAACATAAAAGTTGCTACAGAAGATGGACCCGGTAAGGGCTCAGACAGCGATGCAGCTACTCCAACGGTGAATCATGGCAGCGATAAACCGCATGTGGTAACTGGTTTTGGGTCACAGCCTGGCCATGATAATCGACGTGAGACAGCATCTACACCACCCGCGCGACCAGCCACCCCAACTTCTTCTCTTGCACGGCCAGCTACACCACCTGCGCGTCCAACTACACCGAGTCGTAGCTCCGGATATCAAATAACAGCAACACACGCCGCTGCTGGCGTTGGTCTTCTGGTTGCAGGTGTCGCTATTTGGAAAAGAGAATATTGTAAACAAAAATGTAGAGATCTTGTTCAATGGTGCCAATCATGGAAAACAACAAAAACAAATTCCGTCGCCTAATATTAACTACGCTCATAGTGGGTTATGTACCTGCCGCACACGCGGCGGGTACAGCTGATTTGAGTGCATGGTCAGGTGGTTTGGATGATTGCAAAAACGCCATCACCAGTTCTCCTCAAAGAATTAAAATAACAAGAACTACTGTTCATAGGGCTCTGCTCCAGAAATAACTCCTAGCACTGCGGTCGCTCCGCTTGTATCGCCTTCGCACAGCACATCATTACCTCAACAACAGCAACCTAAATGGCCCCCTCCGTGGACTTCCAGTACATTGCGCACTTCATCGTCTCCAACTTCCACGCTACCATCGCATAGCTCATTACAACCATCAACACCCCCGGCTGCTCCTGCACCGCAACCGCCAACGTCACATCGCCAAATAACTACACCAGCTCGCATTGCTTTTGGTGCTAGTGTAGTTACGGGTATTCTTGTTTGGAAAAATAGGGATTATTGTGAACGTAAATGCAAAGAATTTGTAGAGTGGTTTCGAGTGCGACGGGGAATAAAAACAACAACGTGTGCGTAGTTACAAAAGCTTTATCTCAAGATATTAGATTTTCTTAAACAAAAATTCTGTTTTGTGCTAGGCTTGTGCATCGTTGTAAAAATATTCTCATAAAAGATTGTTACCATAAAAGGATTTTTCTATGCAAAAGAAACTTTTTATAGTTGCTTTAATAGCCTGCGGGTATGCCGTAGATACTTATAGTGCAACCCCTGGTAGTCCGCCAAGAGCAGAGGGAGCGCCTGCTGAAATTCCCGCTCCTCCTCCCCCCCTTCAAATCACCACTCCAAGCACCTCAGCATTGATCACAGCAACCACCGGTGCTACGACTTCTACTGCAGCTAGTAGCTCTTCTTCCGTCAGTTCATCCTCTAGCTCAAGTTCTTCGGGAGTTTCTATTTCATCAAGTTCAGCTTCACCTACTAAGCCGCATCGTACAAAAAAATCTTTCGTCCCAATGAGGGTTGATGGCTTCGAATTCACTCCTGCAGTTGTAGCCATGGAGCTAAGGAGAACACAAGAAGCGATCGCAGGTCTTCAACGTGCCGATGAGAAAATTTTCCATGCTGTTGATAACCTTAGTTTTGCGATGACTGATCGCCCTGCAACTATCACTCCTTTGCTGCAACGCATGCCTTCAGCTCATGCACCATCATCTGCTATGGAAATAAATGGCAAACGCCTTGCCGATGGTGCGCATTCAAATGGTTTATCAAGCGGATCAGTAACAACGTTACACTCTTTATCTTCATCACCCGTAACTCCTACACGCCATGACAGCCCGCTCAGTTCTCAAGCAACTCCACCCGCAAGCGCATCTGTTCCAGGAGGCGCACCGCATTCTGCACCACCAAGCCCTGTTAGAACCTTACCAGCTACTAATGCTGGCAATACTAACGCTTCCTCTAGCGGTTCTTCTTTGGGCAACTACTTAACAGCCAGAAATGGGATGATCGCAGGCGGTGCTGTAGTTGTCGTAACTGTTGGTTACTTTGGTTATAAACATCGTGAAGCAATAAAAGCGAGAGTAAAATCAACACAGTTTTATAAAAAATATTTTGTAACTCAACCAGCAGCTTGTGAACCCGCTGCACCACCAAAAATATAATCAAGAATAGCTACACGTAACAAAAAAGGCTCACGAAAATGTATCGTGAGCCTTTTGGTATTAATAGTATGCACAACAATAATTTTATATGTGTTGCCAATTGGAAGATGCAGCTACCTTTTGATGCTGCTATTCAGTTTTGCACATCACACCGCTCAGAATTAATAGAACTCAGCGATAAGGCTCGCATTGTCCTCTGCCCCTCATTTACCGCTCTTTATCCTATAGCACAGATCTTCCAAAAAACCTCTGTTGCTCTTGGCGCACAAAATTGTTCAGCTTATACTGCCGGCGCTTATACAGGGCAAGAATCTGCACAATCTCTTGCACAGATCGGCTGCTCTTATTGCATCATTGGCCACAGTGAATGTCGTAGTTACCAACAAGAACCACATGATCTTATTGCGCTAAAGCGATGAGCCTACTTGAACACGGCATATGCCCTATTGTGTGCATTGGCGAAACTGAACAAGAACGCACGAACAATCAAACATTAGCTGTACTAGAACAACAACTAGCTCCCCTGGCCGTTCAATTGCAAAAAAAATTCCCTAAACCGGCAGCTCTCTGCATAGCCTATGAACCAGTATGGGCTATTGGAACTGGCATTCTGCCGTCAGCTGATCAGCTGAATACCATCTTCGATTGGCTTACCACCTATCACGCACGAGTTCTAGCCGATATACCAACCACTTTTTTATATGGCGGCAGTGTACAAGAATCTATGATTCCTACTATAAAAAAGGTATCTGCCATTGGTGGCCTTCTTATTGGTGGAGCAAGTCTTGATTTCCAAAAATTTAAGAACATAGTATCATCATTATCATTCACATAGCCTAAAAGTCTAAACTATAAACGGAGAAACCATGTTATATGGATTATTGCTCACCCTCTTTGTTATCGTAGGCGTTTTTCTCATTCTTTTTATTCTCATTCAACAAGGAAAAAGCAGCATGGGAATGGGTGGATTAGGTGGCAGCACGCAGATGCTGTTTGGCGGATCGGGTGGACAAGACATTTTCCAAAAAATTACGTGGGTTCTTGGTGCTATCTTTATGGTAGGATCATTCTGGTTGGCTCTCTATAAAGATCGCGGTGTTCAAACTTCTCGCTATCTACACCATCAAGCTCCTTTGAAAGTTGCCGCACCACAACCTCAACAACAAGCTCCAATGGCTGATGCTCCTGAAATAAAAATCCCTGCAGAAGAACCGCCAGTTACCGAATAAAGGAACTCTGAGTGGTATTGAGCATCGTTAATTACGTCGGTCACACAGCGCTAACGGCCACTGAAAGCCTTGGCGCTTTTGTACTCTTCCTTTTCAAAACTATCCTTACGCTTGGAACAACAAAACTCAAAGTTTCAAAGCTCTTTGATCAAATGGAACACATAGGCGTAGAATCCTTAGCGATCGTGGTATTAACAGGATCTTTTCTGGCATGGTACTCGCCTTCAAAGTTATATTGGCTTTCAACGGGTGGGTGGCGAACAGTTCATCGGTCCTGTTGTTGCTCTTGGTATTATACGTGAACTTGGCCCCGTCCTTACTGGGCTTATGGTCACCGGCCGTGCCGGATCTGCCATCGCTGCAGAAATGGGCACTATGCGTATTACTGAACAAATTGATGCTCTGCGCACCTTACGTATTGACACCTTTCAATATCTGGTAGTTCCACGCGTTGTTGCTGGCACTATCATATTGCCGTTTCTCACGTTGTTTGCCATGATTTGTGGCATTGTTGGTGGTTATCTTATTTGTGTTATGTCTTATATTAAGCCCAGAAGATTATATTAATAATATAAAGTCCTATGTTGAACTTTCTGATATCACTGGCGGCCTTATCAAAGCAAGGCGTTTGGCCTTATATTTACCTGGGTGGGAACCTATAAAGGATTCTATACTCGGAGGCGCTCGGGGAGTGGGTATTGCTACTACACAAAGTGTTGTGATAGTTCGGTACTCATCCTTATGAGTAACTATTTTCTCACCAAGCTCATTGAACGCATGTAATAAACGGGATTGTACATGATTAGACTCGTTAATCTGAAAAAAAATTTGACGACCAAGTGGATCACTAATGGTGTCAATCTTGAAATTCCTGATCAAAAGATGACGGTTATTATCGGACGTTCTGGGGAAGGTAAATCAGTACTTCTTAAACAAATAATTGGACTCTTAAACCAACTGAAGGTATGTCATTTATTGATGGTGTTAATATTTCCCAGAACTTTCTGAACAAGAAATGAACCAACAATTCAACCAAAATTGGCTATGTATTTCAATTTGCAGCGCTTTTGATTCGTTCAATGTCTTTGAAAATATCGGCTATCACGCTTCTTGAAATGGTGTTTCTCGCGAAGATGCACTTCCTATTGTTAAAGAAAAGCTTGGACTTGGTAAATTAGATGAAGACATTTTACATAAATATCCTTCAGAGCTTTCTGGTGGTATGAGAAAACGTGTTGGTTTGGCACGTACGCTGGTTACAAATCCTAAATATCGTTCTTTATGATGAGCCAACCACAGGTCTTGATCCTATTACTTCGCGTTGATCCATGAACTTATGTTTAGTATGCAGACAAAAATTTAATCTCACCTCGGTAGTTATTTCTCACGATGTTGAGATTTTTAAATATGCCGATTATGTAGCGCTATTCTATGATGGAGTGATTAAATATTTCGGCGATGCTAAAACTATTTGGGAATCTACAATCCCTATGTGTATCAATTTATTCGGGGTCTACCACAAGGCCCTATGCAGATGGAAGTTCCGCATGAATCGATTTAAATTTCAAAATCCTTATAGAGCAAACTTGGCTGTATGCCCTGGTTATTCTGATATTTGTTGCTACGATACAGATCAAATTCACCTTCAATGGTATGGTAAAATATTTGGCATATTTCCACACCTGCGTAAATGCGTATCGGATGCGCGCACATAATTTCTAATGTCCAGAAACCCTTAAAGCCAACATCACCAAAACCTGCAGTAATGTGTATAAACATGCCCAGCCGACCAATGGAAGATCTTCCTTCTAACATAGGCACATAGGCATCCGTAGCCGTATATTCTAACGTACGGCCCAAATACAGCCTTCCAGGCTCGATAACATATCCTTCTTCGGGGATCGTAATCTTACTAATTTTGTGTTCTTTTTTCATGTCCAATTCAGCTTCATCATACATAAGCAACTCGTTGTGTAGGCGAAGGTTATAACTGTTCGGACCGACTTGGGATAAATTGAAGGGCTCAATAACGATATTTTTATGCAACTGACGTAAGATTTCTTTGCCTGAAAGAATCATATTGGTAACTCCTTGGGATTGGCTCATTCTAGGTTTTTAAAATTTCCCCCTCAACCGCCATGATACCGTAGTTGCTAAAACAAATCATTTTTTTTAATCTTTTAAATCAATACCGCTGACATTTAATGTGAAGAGGATATCTATGTTAGACACAATAACTACTCCTACAAGTGTTCTTGAAAAGATTCAAGAAGAAAATAATCGCATTGCCGGCTTAGGAATCGAAGTAAGCAAAGTGATTGTCGGCCAAAAAGATGCTATTCATTTTATTACACTTGCTGCTCTCTGCGATGGCCATATCCTTCTTGAAGGCGTTCCCGGTGTCGCAAAAACAACCATGATCAAAGCAGTTACGCGGGCTCTGGGTTTACGTTTCAATCGTATTCAATTTACCCCGGATCTTTTGCCTTCCGATCTTATCGGATCTCTCATGTATAACCAAAAAACACAAGATTTCGAGACCAAAAAAGGTCCTATTTTTTCCAACCTTATTCTGGCTGATGAAATAAATCGAGCTCCAGCAAAAGTGCAGGCTGCCTTACTTGAGGCCATGCAGGAACAACAAGTTACTATCGGGTCTAACACCTTTAAACTCGAAAAACCCTTTATTGTCTTCGCAACACAAAATCCTATAGAACAAGAAGGCACCTACCGTTTACCTGAAGCGCAAGTTGACCGCTTCATGTTTAAACTTCTGATTGATTATCCATCAATTCAGGAAGAGCACCTATTACTGAAAAAGAACCTTGACACAAACTCTATCCAGCAAATAATGCATGTTGATGATCTTTTCGCTGCCCAAAAACTTGTCCATGATATCTATATTGATGAAAAAATAATCGATTACATTGTGCATATTGTATTTGCCACCAGAAAGCCAGCTGCTTATAAGTTGGCTGAGATCCAACCCTACATTAAATATGGTGTGTCTCCGCGTGCTACCCTTGCACTTCACCACGCTGCAAAAGCTCATGCTTTCTTAAAAAAACGCCACTTTGTAACACCAGACGATGTTAAGGCAATCGCCCCAGCAGTTCTTCGCCATAGAATTCTTTTGACCTACGAAGCGGAAGCAGAATCGATAAGCGCTGATAACCTTGTGCATAAGATTTTGAACACGTTGCCATCGCCGTAAAGGGGGTCTAAAAAGCCTTTATCGGGCTTGACAATATTGAGCTATCAACGGTATCGTGGGGAGGTGCTTTCAAACTTACCTGAGGAACTTTGCATGAGACCTCCATTATGGATTTTAAATAGTGCCCTTTTAGTATTGCTTATAGCAGCACTATTTTTTGTTATTTTTTCACGACAAGAGCTTCCTGAATGGGAAGATATCAATCCAAGTAGCTATAATAAGGGAATACAAAAAAAGGCTCCCGAAATTAACATTAGCAAAATCTATGAGCATGATCTTTTTGATACCTATCAAAAGGAGGCAATAATCCCTACAGAACTTTCTGATGTTGTAATCTCATTTCCCGAACCGCCTACCCCGAGAACAGTACAAATACCTCCCGTACAAAAACCACATTTTGTAGAGCCTCTTTCTATCTCGCTCAAGGGCATCATTTTTGTCCATAACGACGATAGCAAAAATCGCATTATCGTCGCCGATACTAAAACAAAACATGAAGCTCTTTACAAGGTGGGAGACACTATTGATGATGCACAACTCATAAAAATATTTAATCAAAAAGCTATTTTCTTACGTAGCAATGGCCAACAGGAAGTGATCTATCTACGCTCAAAGGATGCACAACGTGATCCTACCTATGCCGTTATTGGTGACTGGAAAGATGTTGTCCATAAAGTAGGTGACTATGCATACAAGATAAGCCCACGTGAATTTACAAAACGTATTAAGAGTCTGGCTCAATTTATCGATCTCTTTGAGCTGACTACCGTATACCAGCAGGGTGCAAGCATTGGTTGCCGTGTTGGACTTGTAGAACCTGATTCATTGGCTCAAGAACTTGGCTTTATGCGTTTAGACATTATTACATCTATAGATGGCATAGCCGTTACCAATGCACAAGACCGTTTTAAAATCTATAAACAGATTATTGAATTAAAGACAAATGCCACAATTACAGTAAAATTACTACGTAACAAACAAGAAATGGCATTACAATTTATCCTAGATGATTTTAAAACCCATCAACAAGGAACGGCAGCTCAACAACAACAGCCGACGCCCCAAGAGCCAACGCATGAACAGCTAAAGTCATTAGAGGAACGACATATGTTTGCTCCTACGGTACAAGATATACGCGAACGCGAACGACTCAATATGTCAAAACTAAGTCGAAGAAATTTAACATCGAAATTTACTGAGTAGTGCCTATGAAAATTCGGTTGTTTCAACCACAACGCATTCATATTCTTAGCATGCTGAGCATACTCGTTGCTCAGGCAGTTGTGTGCTCTCAAGGGACGAACACCCAAATTCCAACACAACAAGGAAAAACTGCACATTCACACGTTGTCTTATCCCCCGAACAACTCGACGCTTCCTTGCATCTTGATAAAAATGATCTTGCCCTTGATACGCTCCTTGAAGAAGGGCCACAAACACTTAATATGGAAATCGATTCAGTTGCCGCCACAAATCAGACAACCCAGAACAAAGCAACTCAACAGCCACCTCAGAAGCGCCCGGCAATCCCACCTATTAAATCGTCACGACCTAAGATAACCTTTGCCAATACCAGCCCAGAAGAACGGATAGAATTCCAATTTGAGGACGCGGATTTACAAAATTTACTCACCCAGGTTTCTGATCTCTATGATGTCAGTTTTGTTACTGACGATAGTATTAGCCCTATAACAAAAAATGGTAAGGCCATTAAGGGCAACAAGATATCTTTTAAGACCAATAAACCACTCACACGTCAACAAGCATGGGACCTCTTTCTTTCATTTCTTGATATAGCTGAACTCTCGATTGTTCCTGAAGCAGATCCCCATATATTAAGAATAACCACCACTACTAATGCAAAAACATCTCCACTCCCTACCTATATTGGTGTGCGCTCAGAATCGTTACCCGATAATGATCAATTTATTCGTTATCTTTATTTTATAGAAAATACATCGCTCGACACTATAAATACTATTGTAGGATCGCTCAAAAGCCCTGCCGCTGGCCTTGTTATTTTAAAAGATCTTAATGCTTTTGTATTAACCGATAAGTCGAGCAACATCAGAAGTCTTATGAATATTATTACAGAATTGGACAAAGTTAATTTGCCTCAATCAATGTCAGTATTAAAGCTTCGCCGTGCAAATGCAGAAGATGTCAAAAAGTTATACGACACCATAACACAGGCAGATGATACCAGCATTACCGCTCGTTTGTTTCCAGCACGTAAACAACCATCCGCTCTCTATTTTCCCGAAAACACTCGCATTATTGCCGAGCCAAGAACAAACTCTCTTGTGCTCCTCGGTCCTTTGGAAGCGATAAAAAAGATAGAAGAATTTATTTATAAAAATGTCGACGTTGAGCTTGGTGAAGAAACATTATCACCTTTACGCGTCTATTCGCTTAAATATGCAGATGCCATTACGGTGGCTGATATTATGAATAACGTTGCCCAGTTTGGCAAGGCTACGCCTGCAGGTAAAACTGGTGGCGTACGTGATGGCGACAAATATATACGCTCTCTGGTTTTTATAGCTGAACCAGCAACGAATCGTTTAATCATAAAAGGCGATGAGGATGACTGGCTCCAAGCAAAAAATATGATAGAAAAGCTTGATGAACCACAACCACAAGTTGCCATTGAAGCACTTATTCTTACCGTGAATCTTAATGAAATAAAAGAATTAGGCGCACAGATACGTAGCAAGCGTACCAATGGTGTTAATGGTATTGAGGGTCTCGTGGGTAATGGCGTGGTCTACCAAACATCGGGTATACGTTTGGGTGGTAGTCCCAATACATTTGCTCTTAATACAACTACTGCAAACGGCGTAGAGCGACTTTTGGGTAACTTAGTTTCCTTAGCAACGGGAGCCATACCGGGTAATACCTTAATTACTCTTGGCGCTGATAATTTTGGTGTGTGGGGCATTTTTAGCGCATTCCAAACGATCACCAATGCCCAGGTTATTTCTAACCCATTCTTAACAGCCAGCAATAAGCAACAAGCTATTGTGTCGGTGGGTGAAACGCGTCGTGTCGTTTCTGGTACCGTTATTGCCGGATCATCTGCTGCTTCCCAAACAAATTCTTTCGCTAACGATTCAGCTAACTTAACACTCAAAGTGATTCCTCAGATCAATTCTGACGGTATGATCGTACTTGATCTTGACGTGACTATTAATGAATTTACCAATCCGGCCGATCCAGCTTCAGGAACAAAGCTCACCCGTCAAGTAAAAACAAACACTATTGTCGCCGATAAAGAAGTTATTGCTTTAGGGGGATTAGTGAGAAACGTAACCGACACCTCTATGACCAAAGTACCAATCCTTGGTTCCATACCTATCATCGGCTGGCTCTTCAAGAACAAAAATAAAACAGATACCAAGAGTAGTTTGCTTATCTTGATCTCTACACGCATTCTCAAGCCAGGGGAAGTACAAGGACTTTCAAGCATGACGGAAGATCGCATACGAGATTATCATGCAACTATAGATGAGATGCAGGAATATTCTGACAAACGTGATCCTATACATCGCTCATTCTTTAGTGATCAAGAAAATACATCTGACAAAATTGTTGATGACTTTATCTTTGAGCGCCATTCAAAATTAGCGGGCAATCGCCGAGGAAAAAATCCAAGAACGGCTCGTTTGTTGCGATCAAATAAGCAAAAACAGGAAGCAGCTTTACCACCACCGCGTGTGACTAAGACCGCACAGCAACAACTGCCACCACCGCCACAACTCCGTGCGCCAAGACCACCACAGATAAAGCCAGCCGTACCAAAACCTGCGCCACAACAGCCCAAGCAACAGGTAGTGCAGAAGAAAAAACCCTCTCTTTCAACTTTCTTGCCTGAAGGGGAAAAGGAGGAAATAACATGATAAAGAATATTTTTGCACCCGAACGAATTGGCTCCTACTACTTATTTGAAAAGCGGATCCTGGGGATAGATTTAGCCAAAACATATGTTGCAGCAACGTTAATTGTTGCCAAAGGAAAAACAGTCACCTTAGAAAAAAGTTTTGTTATACCACTCGATCCGGGTACGCCCACCAATTATGACGAACGGGCAATTAAAGCTCTCCATAGCGTTGTCGAACAGATCGATCATTTTGATTCTTTAGTTACTTCGCTTTCGAGCTCGTTGGTTATCTTTAAAGAGTTTAAGCTGCCTTTTCTTGATCATCATAAAATCGACATGGTGTTAGAATTTGAGGTAGAACCCCTCCTGCCCTTCCCTGTGCACGATGCCGTTATCGACTTCATTATCACAAAACAACATCTTCAAGAAAAAAGTTCTGAGATTTTTATTGCTGCTGTACAAAAACAACATATGGCGCACCATCTTTCTTTGTTTGAAGCTGCCGGGCTTCACCCCGATGTAACGACCGTTGATATCTTTGCTCTCTATGGCATGTATAACCTTATTCCTTCATATGTTGATCAACAAGGCCTTATAGCTCTTGTTGATGTAGGAGCCTACACAACTAACATCGCCTTAATTAGTAACGGGCAACTACGTCTTGTACGTGCATTACAAAAGGGCATGTATACACATGTAAAAAATATAGGAAATGCACTGGCCCTCCAAACACACGATGCTATGGCAACTCTTGATCGCTTTGGTCTAGAAAACAATGGCAATAGTTCCTATACACAAGCAGCCAAAGAAACATTTACTGAGTTTTGGCAAGAGATAGCACTTACGCTTAATGCTTTTGCAGATCGAACTGAACACAAACAGGGAGTACGGCATATCTACCTTTTAGGCGAGGGAGCAGAAGTAAAAGGGCTTTTACCTTTTGCAAGCAACTTGCTTGGCATAGAATGTGAACTGTTCCAAGCGCACAAGCTGCTGCAAAGTAGCGCCCTCCACTTTGTAACTAAAAATGGCATGTCTCCTACGACGGTTATGAGTTTAAGCATAGCATTACCGTCACCGATAACAGCTGATTTTAATTTACGCAAAAAAGAATTTACCGTGCAGTCAAGTGAGACGCTCTTCACAAAACAGTTCATTGTAGCCATTACCTTAATTGTTCTTTTTTTTGTAGCCCTCATGCAACAAGATTTTTTCCAGACAAGAAAGCTCCGCAATCAAGCACAAGAGGCTCAAAATGAAGCCATAGCGCTACTCAAAACCACCTTTAGAAAGATTCCTGAAGAAGATGATGATTTGCGTTCCGTTGTTGACAGAGCAGAATCAGAGTTACGTAAAGAGGAAAAGTTGTGGTTCGCTTTTGCCAATCCAGACAGGGCATCATTTTTACGCTATTTACTGGAACTCACCAATAGAATTAATAAAAACGAACTACAATTTAGTATTGATCGACTCGTCATAACGGAAAATATGATAACGCTTGATGCCCATGTAAAAGATCATAATGCACTTATAGCACTAGAAAAAGATTTGCGACAATCAAAATTGTTTAAAAGCATAGATGGCGCACTCGATCAGCCAGACTTTAAAATGAAGATACGCTTGAACTAACGATAGGGTTCTATGAAAGCTCTAGAAAAACTACAACAGTACATTAGTAATCTCGAAGAAAAAAAGCTCAACCTCTTTATAGGGCTCGCATGCGCTATCGTTACCGCTCTTGGTACTCTTATTATCTTAAATTATTATCGTCGAGCTGCCGCTTTGCGTGAAGAAATAACCTTTATTAACGAACAGCGTACCCGCGTTAAACGGTTATTAACGGCTTATGAGCATGTGCGAAAACATAGAGCTGATGTTGATGCCTTGTTCTCCCAAGAAGAAGGCTTTAAAATCGAAGGTTATTTTTTACAACTCCTTGCAATGCTTGGCTTGAGTGATAAAAAAGGTATGACAACACCCTCTCATATTGATCACGACAAATACAGAGAAAGTATTCTGAAGGCCGAACTTACCGATATGAACATGAAACAACTGTGCGAACTTTTGAGTGCCCTTGATCAAAATAAGCGAATTTATACTAAAGAATTAGAGATAACAAAATCAAAAACAGCTCAAAAAGCTATTAATGTGGCTCTTACTATAGCAACTTTGGAGCCACGATCAGCGATAACAACGTAGCGGAGTAGTATGTTCACGATGAAAAAAATTATATTCATTATTACTTTCCTATCTCACCTTGTGCACGCAGCGCCTACCGTACATCATGCTGTGGATCCTCACAAGCCACGTACCAAGGATGTCGAAAAGAAAGAAGCGACGGTTGAGATGCATTATAATAATGAAGACTTGGTTGATATTATTAATGAGATAGCTGTTCTCAAGGGTATTCCAAATATTCTCATGCCCCTTGGCGCAAACACGATGACGACAAAAGTTACCCTCGATATAAACCGCCCCCTATCTCCCGATGAAGCGTGGGATCAAGTTCTCATGCTTATTAGTATGGCTGGTTATAGCTTTATACTTAGAGATACACTGCCAGCGATTGTAAAAAATAGTAAATCGGTATCCAAAGAATCTATTCCTCTCTTTGTTGGCGATGCTGACAAAATTCCCGATAATGATGAACGTATTCGATTTCTTTACTATCTTTCTAATATCAAAGTATCTGATGACATACAAAGCGAGATACAAACAGTTCTAAAAGAATTTTTACCCGCCGAAACAGCATCATGGCAAATTGATCAGAAAACAAATGCTATTCTTATTACTGAACAAGCAAGCAACATTAAAGCAGTCATGAAAATTATTACTGCTATCGACCAAATTACCTATCAAGAAAAATTGGAAATTATTCAACTACACTACACCGCCACTGATACTATCGCTCGATTCTTTAATGAAAATATTTTGAAAGCAAGTAACGATGCTGCAGCACGCTACAAGCTCAAGGGAAAACGTGGCGAGGCTACCTACTTTTCAGAACAAATAAAGATAATCCCTGAAGCTCGAACAAATAAAATGATACTGCTTGGTAAAGCACAATCGGTCAACCGCGTTAAAGAGTTCATCTTTAAATATATCGACGTAGAACTTGAATCGGGCAACTCAATTCTCCACGTCTATCAACTGCAATATCTTGATGCAGCCACCTTTGCAAAAACGTTACAAAGTATTGTAGACGCGGAAAAACTTGCCGGAGGCGGCCAAAGCAGTGCTGGCGGTGCAAAGGCAGGCGTTGACCGTTTCTTTGAGGGAGTCATTGTTCGTGCAGATCAACCTCAAGGCGGTCCTCGTGAGCAAGCTTTGGGTGGCAATAAATTAGTTATCGCAGCAAAAAATGATGACTGGAAGCATATCAAAAAATTAATAGAACAGCTGGATACTCCTGTACCGCAAGTAATTATTGAAATTTTAATTGCCGATTTAACGCTCAATGATTTACGTCAGCTGGGAGCATCATTTAGAAATCCTGCTGCATTGCCAGTGCCAAATCCTGGCGTGAGTATTCAGGCAGCAGAAATCGGGCCTGTGGTTCTTGATATAAATCCGACAACGTCTACAGCTCCGATTAATGTGGCGGCAGATCTTTTGGCTCAAACTCTTAAAGTAGCCGGTTCCACAACTCCTGTCAGTCAGGTAGCACTGACTGATATTGCCTCCCCTGGATTTCCTGGTTCAACCGTCATAGAAGTAAACGATGCGAATGGAAGAACGTGGGGCCTCGCGCAGGTATTCCGTATGTTTAATCACACCAAAATTTTATCCCACCCTCACGTCATCGCTATCAACAATAAACAGGCGATTATAGATATCGGTGAAGAGCGTTTGGTGCCTGGTGAAGCAACGGCAACGGCAGCTGCGCCAACAGTAAAGCAAGAACCTATCAAAGCAAATACGACCGTAAAAATAACGCCACGTATTAGTAATATTGCCAACAGCGTTAACCTACAAGTTGAAGTCAACGTCAACGAATTCGAGTCTGGTGCCGGTAACGCTCGGGTTACACGTACCATGAATACAAACTCCAACGTTCAAGATGGCGATATTTTGGCACTTGGCGGGCTCATTCGTCTGAATACAACGACTGGCGTACGCCAAACACCGTGGATTTCGAAGGTGCCTATTTTAGGCTGGATGTTCAAAAAACGAGCTAACAGTAATCTAAAAACCTCACTGACTATCTTTATTTCCCCAACTATTGTACAACCACGATTACGCGGTGGTGTCAGCGAATACACAAAGGATTATGTAGAGTTAGCTAAAGAATATTCACAAGAAGCTCAACTTTTTGATTCACTACGTGATCCAATTACACGCTTCTTCTTTAACACGCCGGATGATGCTGCCCTTACTCTTGATAATTTTGTAGCTAAAGATGAGCTCCAGAAAGATACGATTAGAGAGCTTGATCAAGCAGAGCCAACAGAAGCAGAAAAGCGACGTCAGTTTGTTATCAATCCAAAAAAGACGGTGCAAAAGAATACGTCCCCAGATAAAAAAACAAAAGTTGCGGAACAATTAGAAAAGCCAATTATTGTTGGCCAGAAGACCTCCAGCGATGATGCGGAACTTAAAAAGATGCTTGAAGGAGTCTCCAATCCACTTTTAACCACCTAATTAATCCTTCGACAGGCTCAGGATGATTGGGCTATAGATATACTCGCAAAAATTAACCACCTAACATAGAGTGCATGAGAGTATCTTCAATTCTGAGCATCATATTATACTTTGCCATACGCTCACCGCGACACGGGCCACCTGCTTTGATTTGACCAGCACAGGTACCAACGGCAAGATCAACAATAAAGGTATCGTTTGTTTCTCCCGAGCGATGAGACACGATACTATTCAGATCATATTCTTTGCATAACTTAATTGCCTGCAATGTTTGAGTCACCGTCCCTACTTGGTTGGGCTTGATAATAACAGCGTTGGCTAATCCCTGTTCAATACCATCTGCAATACGTGCGGTATTGGTTGCAAAAAGATCATCGCCTACAATTTGGACATCTTCATCAAGTTCTTTCATAAGCATTTGCCAACCAACAGTATCATCACTAGCCATACCATCTTCTAGGGAATAGATCGGATAGGATTCAACGAGCTTGGTGTAGAAAACAACCATCTCTTCACTGCTTAACTCTTTGTTACCCCACTGATACGTCTTCTTTTGTGCATCGTAAAATTGACTTGCTGCCACATCAAGCGCCAAAACAACATCGTCTATTTTTGTTATCTCAACTGCTTCCATCAGAAGATCCAAGGCTTCTTGTTCATCTTTGAATGAACATGCATAGCCACCCTCATCACCGACGGCGACCAGTTTACCTCGTTTTTGCAAAACGTTACCGAGGGTATGGAAAATAATAGCAGCGCATTCCATAGATTCCCTAAAATTCTGTGCACCTGCAGGTAAAATCATAAATTCTTGAATAGGCAATCCATTATGGGCATGCACACCACCATTAATAACATTAAACATGGCAAAGGGCAGCGCTACTGATTCCACATCACATATATGCGCAATAAGTTCGTACACTTCAAGCCCTTCAATGAGAGCCTGTGCTCGACATACAGCTATACTTGCAGCAAGAGCTGCATTGGCACCCAGCTTAGAAAGATTATCGGTACCGTCCAGCTCTAATATAAGCATATCGGTTGCTATAACATCCGGCTCAAGCCCAATAAGCGATGGCGCTATGATTGTCTCTAACTTCTCAATTGCCTTTAAAACTCCTTGCCCCATAAGACGCGAACCGCCGTCACGAAGGTCATAAGCTTCATAGGGACCGCGCGATAGGCCAGCGGGCACTGAGGCATAGACCGATAGCCCTTCTTCCAGATCAACCTGGCATTCGACCGTTGGTAGTCCTCGTGAGTCAAAGATCTCTCGACCAATAACTTTAGTTATTTTCATTTAAATCCTTTTTTTCGATATGAATTTTCTTTTTTGTGAGCATATACAAGATGAACAGTAAATAGAAATCATTTTTTATTTTGATTATTTATACTGCTGTGCGCAGGGCAGTCGGGGGTATTCTTGCAAAAACCTCCAACAACCCCCATGCACCAACTTGCAGTTGGATTGCTTGAGCGATATATCGGCGCCTTCAAGGCCAGGCGCCGATATCGCGCAGGCATGGCCAAGCCTATTCTTTGACCACCTGGCAGGAGTTTCGCTTTCGCGCTTGCGAAGTGGACCAGGTGGAAACATTAACAACCGAAGCCCTTCGTCTGTGTCCTTCGTAGTTGAGCTGAATTGTACATCGAAGTTTTACTCATGTGAGCAAAGTGGGGGAGCTGAGTGAAACATCGTAGTTGTTCTAACGAGAACGTAGAATTTTACCGACAAGAAACAGAAAAGTACTTTACGGGTTTTTAAGAAGCTATAGCCGCCCGCTCCCGCTTCAGTTTCTCTTCAACTTGCTTAACCAACGTATCCCAGCGCTCAAATTGTATGCGAGATTCCGCTTGATGTTTTCGACAATCTGCCAGTGACGCATGATTATTGCTTTGCATAATTTTTAATTGCTCTGCAAAAGACAAGTTAAAGAAGCCATTCCAATCATCCGCAGATGTTTTATATTCATGCCAAACCTCTTGAACAATGGCTTGTTTGCCTGCTTTTATAAGGCCCTCTATTGCAAGCGAATCAGCTTCTTTTTCATGAGGCTTTTCTAACCAAGGTGTTTTTACCTCATTCAATCCATCCTTACCAAACTTTATAAAACTAAATAAACCGCCTAGACCTGTTGCTAATTTGAACCACCCACGAGGAGCATCTAAGCAAAGTCCTATACACGAGGCCCCACAAATTGGCGGTAATGATGCTTGCAAATAAACCCACCACTGATGCCGCAAAGCATAATGTGCGGCTTCATGATAACAAGTAACTATTCGCTGAGCTTCGCTATCTTTAGAACAAGATTTTTCATTAATCCTTACTGCAAAAAGGCCCGTTATACCTTTGTCACCTTTTAAACCAGAGTCATTTTTTAATGGAACTTTCTCCGGATTTTTAACGCCATATCTCCGTAAAGCATCGCCAAAATGACGTCTATAAAAAGAGGACGCATCTGGTAATCCAAATGTACTCCATTTATCAAGTGCAACGAAACCACCTGCAAGGAAAACGCTTGATCCCACAGCGTAGAGGCTGCCCCATGCCAGCTTTTGTTTTCCCGTTAAACCTGCAGCTTGAAGCGCGGTAACGGAAAGAGACGATATTCCCAGAACCAGACACAGAAATGGCTTTATTTTTTTAGAAAAAGAAACCATAGATACCTCCATTTATATATTAAATAACCCCAATAACCTCGCGAGCTCTAAAATGTAGCATCATCCTTATAGCCATACCACCAGCGAGCAAAGGGCTTTGCTGCTGCAATGAGTCCCAAGCCAAGCAATCCTGTCGTACATGAAATAGATGATGCGAGCGTTTTGTGGCGCGTATAGCCGGACAGTGAAGTTAGTAATAATCCCAATGATGCACCTGAAGCAAGAACAGAAGCTATCCCAATTTTGTTTTCTAATGATTCTGTTTTTTTTGACGTTGCTATAAAGGTTTCAAATTTTTCTATTCTCTGTTCACGCACGCCGTTTACTTTGTCCTTGCGCTCTTTTATGATTTCTTCTCTCTTGTTCAAGTTATGTTCCGCCTGCAACGCTTTAATACATGCAAACTCTTGCTGTACATCAAGTGCATCTATTTCCATGCTAGCTATTAACGGCCATAAATTGTCTTGTGCAAATAATTTCGTATAAGAAGAAGGGTCTGATTGATTTGCAGCCGTATAAGAAACAGCCTCTCCACTATAGATTTTTCTATATCCCCTTTGATGCATATGCTTTTCAAGAGATCCTGCGCTATCATTATTTTCACCCTCTCTTTTATGATCAATATGAGCGAATCCAAATAAATAAAAATTGTGTTTGTATGCGGCAAAATCATGTTGGTCTATATAATAATAGACAATTCCATCCATGATATTTGTTTCTGTTAATCTGAATAACTCGCTACGTTCTTGTGGTGTTAACGGTAGAGTTGATTCATTATTAAAACGTTTATTCATAAGTTCATTATCACTAACAATACATTTATATATACTTTGAGGCACCACTGGATACCATGGCGGCGTAGTCTCTTGTGCTTTCTTAATTTTTTCAAACCACTCATTGGCTTCCTTGATATAACTGCTATGCGGTACCCCCACACAATTTTCAATGTATCCATCCATAAGAATATGTCTAAATTCAGCATTGCAAGTGGCGATATTACCCAATACCTTAACTTCATACAAAATATTTGAAAGGGATGTCACAGTCTTGATTGATCTAAAATATCCGGTAGTTCCTTCATGCTCAGCTTTTTGGCTTCTGGTGTTAAGAGAAAATACGGCGTTATTTATAATTTCTCGTAGCTTATTATCTGTTCCCGTATATGCAAATATGTCTTCTGCAACAACGACCGTTGGCTGATGTTTTATTGAACGCAGATAATTCAAAAAAGACATTTGTTGGCGCCGCCTAAAAAGGCAGTTTGCATAGTCAGTGTGCGCATCTTTAAGAAAGTAGAAATATTTATAATCGACCAATCCATTGGGGCTTGTAAATTCCTTTTCATAGACATCTATGCCCATAAAATAGGCTTGGATTGTATTGGCTGCCAATGCTACGCAACAAGCTATAAAAAAGCGTGATAATCGTTTGAAAGAGGAGATAGGCATATAACCCCCTAAAAAAGATACTCCATTTATATATTAAATAACCTTATTTTTAGGGTAGCGGATCTTATTTTTTTGGAAAACGGCCTGATTAGGAGGGGGGAATGGGTATTAGGGGGGGCAATACACTAACCCAGAGGCACCATTTTACAAACAGGCACCTTGAGGTTACGATGATTTATATAAATGGAATAGTTATTACCTAAATGATGGAGGTTCTCATGAATAGATTCAGATTATTCATTCTCATACTCAGCCTTGCTGCAACCGCAGGTCTAAAGGCAGATTTTTATGCTTATCAAGAATGGGAAAATAGAGAAACAGGCACGACTGTGCATGAATTTTTTGATGTGCACCTTACTCGTGTTGGGCGTGTTAATCTTGTCCAACAACAAAACGATTTCATCGCATTTGCAAAACAGTACAATGGCTTAGCGCTTATAGAAGATAGTGCGGAGAGAGTAAAAGAACAATCTGGTAATTATCCTATGTTGCATACCGAAGAGACTTCGGATAAATACAAGCTCGATGGTGTTGTTTTCTTTGATGGATCTCCCATGGCTAAACTTATACATACATGCCAACAGCAAAGTATTGCTTGTATTAATATTGATCAAAGAGATTATACACAAATGAACCCTAACGCTCTGCACGGCGCTCACGAATTAGATAGATATACAATCGAATGTATACAAAATTCCCCGCACAAGCATATATTTGTTGCAGCAGGCGGACGACATCTAGCATCTATAAACATCCAATTATCACGCAAAGGATTTAGACTTAAAAAAACAGTCTTGGATCATAATTTACAGGCGATCTATGATATACCTTGTTATCCAATGTACCAAGAAGTCAAAAAATATTTAGACATTATTCTTACGAGTTATTGTACGGGCACCGATCCTTATTCTTTTGCTTATGGCATTGATATATTTATTGCTACAAAAACTGATCTTCTAGTTAATTTTTACCCTATCAACATCCGGTCAATTATGGCTACATATTCCACCGAAAAAAGCGAGCAAGCAAAACAAATGCGCCTCATAGCAACAACGTCTTCTTTTTTGAAAAAGACAGCAACCGCAGCGAGTCTTTTATCAACTGCTTATTTGCTCTATACCAATAAACCAAAGGCAGCTGGCCTTGCTGGCTTATTGGGCATGGGATTATGTGCTGCGTCCAATAGCATTGCACAATGGTGGTATAGCTAATTGAATGGAGAGGGATTATCGAATCAAGTTAGTTCCCCCACTTGGTCCACTTCGGAGCGCGTAAGCGAACCCCCAGACCAAGTGGTCAAAGAGTAAGCCTGGCCATACATGCGCGACATTGAGCCCGGCCTTGAGGGCGAGATATGTCGCATAGCGTCCAGGCGCAGCTTGGCGCACTGGGGTGCAGGGGTATTTTGCGTTAAATACTCTTGCTGCTCAACGCGTAGTTGTTAAAATTTAAAAATCATATTTCTAACAAATGAGTGTTAGTTCTTTTTCTCTACAATCGGCAGCAATCGAAGACCATAATCTTTAAGCTGCCGCTCCTCCACATCCGTTGGCGAATCCATCAAAGGATCATAGAACCGTTGTGTCTTAGGAAATGCTATAACTTCACGGATCGAGGTTGAATTGGTCATAAGCATAAGCATACGGTCGATGCCAAGAGCTATGCCGCCATGGGGAGGGAAGCCCAAATCAAGCGCTTCAAGCAAGAAGCCAAATTTTTTCTGCGCCACTTCTTTGCTCAACCCCAACATATCAAATACTTTATCTTGCATCTGCGCAGTATGAATTCGAATTGAACCACCGCCAAGCTCGATGCCGTTTAAGATCATATCGTAGGTACGCGCTTTCATTGCCTCACGTTCTTGGTTTTCCCAGCCCGGCTGCGGCTGAGTAAAGGGATGATGTACAGAATTCCACTGTTTGCTTTCTTCATCGTATTCAAAGAGCGGGAAGTCGGTCACCCACGAAAAGTTAAATTGCCCTTGAGGAATCATAGAGAGCGCTACAGCAAGCTCTTGACGCAAGCGACCAAGCAACGTCCATGCATCCTTATATTTACCAGCGATGATAAAGAGCGTACTGCCATTGCCAAATGTGGGTATAATCTGTTGCATATCAATAACAAATGTTGGAGGCAAGAATTTAGCAACGGGTGATTCAACGACGCCATCTTTGACACGAATCCACAGCAATCCTTTTGCACCAAATTGTTGCGCTTTTGCAACCCACCCATCAAGCTCTGAGCGCGCAAAATTGTGGTTATTAACATGAAGCGCTCCAACTTTGCCGCCATTGCCTAAAATGGTACGTAAAAAACTCAGTTCTGTGTTTGCAAATGTGGACGTTATATCTTGGATAGGCAATTCATAACGCAAATCTGGTTTATCAGACCCATACTGTGCAAATGCATCGTCGTAGGCCATGCGTGGGAAAGGTGTGGGAATGGTAATATTGAGTGTTTTTTTCCACACGAATGCAATAAGCCGTTCCATAAGTGATTGAATATCTTTTTCTTGAATGAACGACATTTCAACATCAAGCTGAGTAAATTCTGGTTGCCGGTCTGCACGTGAATCCTCATCCCTAAAACAACGCGCAACCTGGAAATAGCGCTCCATACCACCAGCCATCAACAGCTGCTTATAAAGTTGCGGGGATTGCGGCAGGGCATAAAATTGATGGGCATAAATGCGCGAAGGTACAATAAATTCTCGCGCTCCCTCGGGACTATTTTTAGTTAATATCGGTGTTTCAATTTCGTAAAAGCCTTCTGCTTGCAAGAACTCTCGCATAGCAAAAATTACTTTGTGGCGCAGTGCAAGTTTGGCATGCATTTCAGGGCGGCGTAAATCAAGATAGCGGTATTTAAGGCGCAACTCTTCATCGACGGTAGCAGCTTCTTCCAGCGAAAATGGCAATGTTTTTGATTTGCTAAGAATTTCTAACTCCGTCACGTGAAGTTCAAAGTGGCCGGTAGGCAATGCGGGGTTGACGGTTTGGGCAGAACGATTAACCACGGTACCAGAGATTGCTATAACAAATTCAGAACGCAGTTGATGGGCTTGGTCGTGAGCTTCTTTGGAACTTGCAGGATTGAAAACTAATTGCATTAATCCTGATCGATCTCGCAAATCAATGAAAATAAGACCACCATGATCACGACGCTTATTGACCCAGCCGGCTAATGTTATTTTTTTACCAACATGTTCGGCTTTAACCTCACCACACAAGACAGTGCGTTCAAAAAATTGCATTGCAATCCTCGAGCTATAAAACAATTAAGGGATTTTGTGTTAGATAGGGTTTATCGTACCATATTTGGTAGTAACTGATAACCAGCAAAAAAGAGGCCCGGTTAAAGGCCTCTTGCTGAATTCGTATGACTTTTTCTGTTAATACCAGGAAGCAGATTCTACAGGAGGAAGTCTGTTGTTAGTAAAATTATTTGTTTTTAATTCTTCGCGAACATGCATAAGTATCGTTCCCAAGCGGTTATAGCCTTGACCTGGCATATAAACCTTGCCGTCTTTGGCTGTAAACGGCGTAGTATTATTGTTAACTCCCCAATAAATATCCGTATGAGGGCCATCGGTTGCTTCTATTAAGGTAGCGTTATATCTAGGGTCACGTCTCAGCGCAGATTGATCGGTGAAAAGCAATAACTGCCTCAACTTCGGATGCGCATTAAATTTAGCGCGCACAGCCGTAAGCATAATGCCATCTTTTGCTGAATCCCAGTCTTTACGTACATCATTAGGATATTGTCGAGCTAATTCAAAAGCATCACCTGGAGAATGTGCTGCTCTAATTTTTTCTTGGATATTAAAATCATGAAATTTATGTGCCTGGAAATAATGCTCTGTTGTTGGCCACAAACGCCTATCAGGAGTTTGAAAAGGCGCTGACCAAAAATTTGTAAATTCATAAAAAGGCCTATCGCTATGATAAAACCTTGCTTGTATCTCCCCATCTATAGGGCCGCCTGGATAGAATAACACAAAATAGCCATTTCCATGGTCATCTGATTTTTTTGGTCCCGTATACTTTGCTACTATTTTTGGCTCTGGTGCTGAGGCAGGCACAATAGGACGAGAAGAGCTACTGCTACCACTACTGCCACTGCTTATCGTAGGTGATGGGCTCGCAGAAGGGCGAGTTGGTAGTGGCGTGACAGTCAGAGCTGGATCTTGAGGTTTGCTCAAAATTTCTAAAATGAGCTGGAGATTCTCAAGCTTTAAGCCCTCATTCAATTTATTTTCTGCCATATCGAAAAGAAGTCTAAGGTCCTCATATTTTAGTTGATTTTTATACCTTGGCCATAACTCATTGAATCTTCCAAAATTGTTTTGCGTGAGTAGTTCCAACAGATGGCTAACAGGACTAGCCGCAAAGCCATTGGCTGTTACGGCCACTAGAATAATCGCTACTGCTCTTTTGAGCATATATTGTAGATGCTTCATTATTGCTTCCCCTTTTTCTTAATACCCATCACCTTGCGAGAATCTTGATAGAATACTACGCTACAACAGCCCTACTAAAATAAACAAGGCTTTGCATAAAAAAGGGGCCTGATTAAAGGCCCCTCAATAAAGTCATTATGATGTTTTCTTTAGCAATAACTGGAAACAGTTACACGTACCACTGTCTAACTTGCACAGGCGGAAGATTGTTATTTGGGACGTACGCTCCTGTGCGACGCTCATTGACGAGCTCACTACGCACATGCTCAAGAATCACTCCTAGACGATCCATTCCTTGTCCATAGGCGTACCATTTTCCTCTTGACGCAACAGGCTTCCGATCTCTACTGTTATTAACTCCCCAGTAGACATCGTTCTCTGTTGCTTCAACTAAACGAGCATTACCCGTATCAATCAATTTTTGTTGCAAGCCCCGATGAGTCGTAAACTTAGCACGCACACCGTGCAACATAAATAACTCTTTCATCTGCTCCCAGTCTGGACGTTGGTCCCCAACGTAAGTTTTGGCCATCTCAAAGGATTCTCGAGGAGTCTTCAGCGTGCTCATTGTATCATAAACCACACGTTGCCTTACAGCTCGCGCTGATTGATCATCTACCGGGCTACCAGTAAATTTTTGTGCTTGGAAATAGTGTTCAGATGTTGGCCAGGTTACCCCACCTATATTAATAGGTGCTGGATGGAAATTACTAAACTCTTCAAACGGTTGTCCCTTATCATAGAATCTTACCTGTAATTCGCCTTCTACTGGCCCACCGGGGTAGTAATAACGAAAATAGCCATTGCCTACCGCAACTGATCTTGGTGGTCCTTGATAGATTCCCGATGCTGGCGCTGCCGATTGGTAAGTAGGAGTGCTTGCTGGTGGTGGTGTGGTTGCTCTATGATTCCCTCCCGCTGGCGGTAGCGTAGGCCGTGTAGGGCGAGATTCTTGAGATGGCCTTTGAGGCCCCCAAATTTTATAGCCGGCATACGCAGCACAAGCTACAGATAATGCAAAAACTGTCATTGCTTTTGTCCGAGGAGAAAGCCCTTGAACCCACGAAATAAGCCCTGCCTGAACAGGCTGGCAAGCAATAAGGCAGATTAATGCTACCAATAAGCTCTTTTTAATGAATCTATACATTATGATACCCCCATATTAAGTACGATACTTCAACACTATTCACAAGACTTATGTAACGTAACAAACGCACCTTACAACGTCAAAAGCCCTTATTTAGACAGGGTAAAAAGCGTTAAAAGAAGTATTCTAGGCCAAAGTTGATCGCTATTGCCACATCGGTACCAATATTTGGTAGTGGAGCATCCGTATCGGCACTTCTATCGACATCTCGAAGAGCTCGTGCCTGGTCTCTATTTAACGGCTTACCACGTATATCACTATAATGGCTACCGGGGATAAAGCAGGAAAGTACGGCAAATCCCTTCAAGTTTTTCATTAAAAAGACATAGGCAAATGTATTTAATTCTGCACCCAAAAAAGTACGTGCAAGATGCGGTGAATCCATAAGCGTGTCTAAATCAAATTTTCTCGTAGCTTTTTCCTGCCAATAAAATAGAGCATTCGGGTTGATACCAAACTCACGTGCCTTGTTGCGTGGCTTCCAGTTTAAGCCAGCTCCCGTGAACACTAAATTAGTAAATCCTGAAGTGGAAACCGCAAAATCTCCAAAAGGTGATTGATTAGTAGTTGGTGCAGAAAAGGGACGCTTTAACTTGCCCGAACCACCAAGCAAGAAGGCACTCTTTACGCGTTTGCCTGAATAGATTTCCTGTAATCCAATAAAGCCATTATAAACCGTGTCTTGTGTTGCATCGTGTGGCAAATGGCCGCCTGATGCAATACCCGCAGTCACGGTAAAAAGCAAATCTTTGTTATAAACCCAGCGCGCGGCGTCGGCTACAAACATCCATCCCTGAAATGTGTTGGTATAGGGATTTCGGAAACGATTATTTTTATTTTGCAATACGACTGGTCCTGGAGGAAGCCCACCAAAGCTATCAGGAACTGTTCCGATAATCTTACCATTTTGCGACTGATTCTGTTCTGATGTTTCTATAATAACTTGCGCAGGAAATGTTTGGGAGACAAAAGGAATGTTTGTGCTGCTTCCATTTTGGATAACGTGCGTGTTAATTACCTGCACAAATGCATTAACATTTTTTGGTTCGATATGGTTGCGATCCCAGCCCTTGACGCTTTGCTCACCAACATTAAATCCGAAATCAAAACCAAACTCCGTGAGATCTCCATAATATTCACCAGCCATGCCGATGGTACCAAGCTTTGCCGTGGCATCAGCAATAAACTCTACACGCTGTTCAGGGTCGGCATTAAAAAGTGCATATGGTTCGAGATTTAATTTTCCCAACTCTTTAGTATTAAATACTGTCCACATCAGGCGACCAGCTATGACATAGTTAATTTTGCCAAAACCACGCTGAGGACATCTAAATTTGCCAAATTCCTGAGCATTTACAACCTCGGCCGTTTCTCCAAGGCTGCTACTTTTGTTCTGGAGGAGCGCCATATAAATATCGTAGTTTAAATAATCACGAACAACGGTGCCGGAAAAAAGTCCGCCAAAGGCAAATTGGTCAACAATATAATCAGAATAAAATCCAAGAATTTCTGGTCCAACAGCATACGCATCACCAAGAGATATACCACGACCAAGTTGAAAGGGGAATGCTCCCAACGTAAAGCTATGTCTATTCTTTAATGCAAGGCCGGTAGCTTTGCCCAAATCAAACTTGAGCCACAATTCGCGCCACCATGGAATATGACGTGGAATACCATGATCATGGTCACCAAAAACGACACCAAACCCTTTGACCGGGTGGCGTGTTGTTCGTGCAATTGTTGTTGGATTGCCCCAAATACCTCTATTGCGCATGGTCCATTTAAGTTCAGCAATGCCATCATCGTAGATTTTCTTGCCATATATCGCATCAAAATCTAAATCTATAGTGTGGCGAAAGTAGATAATGCGATCGGCTTCATTGCTGTTATTCAGCAAGCTAATATTTTTACCCCAATAAAACTCAGGCTTGAACTTAACCCCAAATTCAACCGCTAAATCTAATTTATCATTATAAAGACTCATTGCTCGTTCAGAAAGTAGTGGCACGCACTCAAACAAGCAGATCATCAGTGCAACATAACCAAACAGCGATGTTTTGTTCATATGATTCCTCGTGCGATGGAGCAAACAATATAGATACGATAAAAATGATGTGATAAAGCGAGCGTTACTCATGGGCAAAAACAGTGTAAATTAGAGCTTTTTTGAATAGTTAACTTGAGTAACTCATGGTAAACTTTTTTGTTAATTTGTCAAACTCATTAGGATCATTAAATAGAGATCAGAAAGGTATTTTTATGTCCAGTAAAACCAGACTTCTTTTGGGGGCGCATATATCAGTTGCAGGGGGCTTTGACCAAGCAATAGTCCGTGGAGATTCTATTGGCTGTACAGCACTACAAATATTCACCAAAAGTAGTCGTCAATGGAAAGCTAAAAAAATAACCGAGACTGAAGCACAACTTTTTAAAGATGTTTGGCAACAATATCCGTCAGTAGGCCTGGTTGTTACACATGCTTCCTATTTAATAAATCTTGGATCAGACAATGAAGAACTTTATCAAAAATCGACGCACGCTCTTGTTGATGAACTAGAACGTTGTGCACTGTTACGCATCCCTTATTTGGTCGTGCACCCGGGAAGCCGTGGCCAGTCACCGCGAGAAGAGTGTTTAAAGCGCATAGCCAATGCCCTTGACTCCAGCATTGCCAAGTTCACTAAAGACGGCCCTATGATTCTTGTAGAAACAATGGCGGGACAAGGCAGTTCCGTATGTTCTACATTTGAAGACTTTGCGTTTATATTCAGCCATATGCGTCATGCGGACAGAGTAGCCATCTGTTTTGATACCTGTCATGCATTTGCTGCGGGATACGATTTTAGAAATCAAGAGAGCTATACTGCCCTATGGAAACAGTTCGACGAAACTATAGGCCTTAAAAAAATAAAGCTCTTTCATTTTAATGATTCAAAAAACGACTTTGGCTCTCATGTTGATAGACACGAAGAGATTGGAAAGGGGAAAATAGGGCTTAAAGCCTTTGAATTATTAATTAATGATCCACAATTTTTTGATATACCAAAAATCCTAGAAACGCCAAAAGAAAGCCTTGAGGATGATGCTCGCAACCTTGCAACAATCACCAGTCTTCTCACACAAAAAACAAGAGAAATTTTGATAGGGTAGGATGGGTTATAAATATATGAGGAAGCGACAAGATTGAGATCTCTGAGATTAAAGGAGTCAAGAAGGAATCGTAGATTCAAACTTGTTAACTCAAAGATTCTTAATCCTGCCGCTCCCTCAAGTAAGCAGCGCATCTAACCACGACAACAAACTAAGGAGAAGTTCGTTATCAGCTAAACACAAGGCTAAGTTTGATATAAATAACCCGAAATGCAATTATCTTTAGGACCGCACAAAACGCAACAACAAAAAAATGGCCTTCTACTGCTGTTTTTTCAAAAAAACCTAGTGCGTTTTAATAAAAACAACACAATCGAAACATAGTCGTAATTCACCAAAGGTGATGTTTAGCGTAAAATAAAGCCTTTTTTAGTGGTCGAGGGGTATCTAAAGGTTCGTTGCGCAAGGGGATTGGTCTGGTTTAGGGGAAAGTTTACCCATCTCTCGATACATTTTTGCTCTTAAACTCCCAGCCTTCGCTTATCTACGCCTTCATACTTCGCCAAGGCTTCGTGTGACAAGTCCGGCCCTGTGCTTCGAAGCTCTGCTGGGAGCGGCAGTAGCATTGGCAAGCTTCGGCGGGAGGCAGCACGGGCACAAAAAAACACTCTCAGATTTCGGCAAGATTGGGTAAAAACAGAAAAGGCCCCTGGAAAAATCCAAGGGCCTGTCTTTAAGTATCTAAAAATAGAGCGCTTATTTATTTTTTTGGTTGCTGTTCCGCGACTTCTAAGTAGCATTCAACTTTGTCGTCCACTTCCCACTCGTTAAATCCCTCAACCAGAAAACCACATTCATAGCCAGAATGTACTTCTTTAACTGATTTTTTATCGCGCTGCAAACTTTTAATCGGACCTTCGCCAACCTTTTTTCTACCGCGTAGGATAACAACGGTGCCGTCCTTGGAAAATTTTCCATCATTGACATAGCTTCCCGCAATAACCCCTATACCTTTTATATTAAATACTTGCCGTACGGTTGCCTCACCAATTTTTGTACGGACTTTTTTAACTTCTTTAGCCCCCTCAGCAACAGCTTCAAGTTTTTCTAGAAGTTTATAGATAATATCAAAATAATTAATCGATACACCAAGCTTTTGGGCTAAAATAACCGCATTGGGCTCAGCCTTAACGTGTAGTGTATAAATAACTGACTTGGTCGTAGCTGCAAACTCAATATCACTTTCTGCAACCGTACCAACACCAGCAAATACAATATTAAACTTATTTTCAAACTTCTTTGAAAGCTTATGCAACGATTCAATTACAGCTTCCTTAGAAGAGTTCGTATCAGTTTTTAGGAGAATATTAAGGGCGCGTGCAGAAGATTTTGCAGAAGATTTTAATGTAGCTTGCGATAATGTTCTCTGTTCGGAAACCATTGTTGTTTCGTTTCTCGATCTTCTCTTGTAATCACTCTGAGAAACTACTTCAAAATAGTCACCCGCATTTGGCAATTCATCAAAACCAGCAACAAGAACAGGTATGGCCGGCTTGACTGACGATACCCGAACTCCACGAGAATTGGTCAAGGAGGTAACTTTTCCCGATGTTGAGCCGCAAACAAAATAATCTCCAATTTGCAGCAAGCCACGCTGACACAGCAATGTTGCAACGGGACCCCGACCTTTTTCCAATTTCGCCTCTAAAACATATCCCTTTGCATATCCACTATCGGAAGATTTGAGTTCCATCATCTGCGATTGCAAGATGATCATATCAAGAAGTTGATCAACTCCCTGACCTGTTTTAGCTGATATAGGTACCAGGACAACATCGCCTCCCCATTCCTCTGAAATTACACCGTGAGTTGATAAATCACGTTTTACTACTTCAAGTCGCGCCTTATCCACCCTGTCCATCTTGTTAACAGCAACGATAATTGGCACGTTCATTGATTTGGCTTGCTTGATAGCTTCTACTGTTTGGGGCATAACACTATCGTCCGCTGCCACAACAAGTATCACCACATCAGCAACTTTTATGCCTCGCATCCTCATTTTTGAAAATGCTTCATGTCCAGGCGTATCTATAAATACTACATTGCCATGAGGCGTTGATGCTTCATAGGCGCCCAAATGCTGGGTAATACCACCCTTTTCGCGGGAAGCAACACGAGTTTTTCGTATGAAATCCAACAACGTGGTTTTCCCGTGATCAACGTGTCCAAGCACGACAACGATTGGTGGACGACCTGTTACGGCTGATGAACCAGCCTGCGTAGCAACAAGCGTTTCCCTATTAACTTCTTTTTCAACGGAAGCTACTTCTCGTGATTTTTGTATGGTTGGAATCTCAAAATGAGTAGCTAGACGCGCTATGACATCTTCCGTCAATTGTTGATTTTTTGCAGCAACAATGCCCCATTTAAGCAAAACAACAATAATTTCTGAAACTGGTTTCTTGATTTTGTCCGCAAAGGCACCCACCATCATAGATTCTATGGTTAATGGCTCATGCTTATCAGACTCTTTTTTTTCCGGAACAACAGAACCGCGCGCAACCCCTTCGGTATTGTCACTTGCTCCCGTTGTCTTATGTACAACCTTTGGCGCTTCTGACACTTGCGAATTTTCACGCAGAATTGACACCGTCGATGATGCCGCAACAGACTGTTTACTTGGCACGCTATTTTCTACCTTGGCTGGGGAATGGCCCAACTTAAACTGTTTATTTAATAAATCGATTGCATCTTGAGGCAGGACAGACATGTGGCTATGTATATCAAAACCACCCTTATTAAGAGCATCCAAAAGATCTTTTATGGCTATTTCATGCTTTTTGGAAAATTCATATACACGCATCTTATTCAACTCTACCTCACTTAGCTTATAGTAGATCTCTTTGTAAGACCGCCCAAATTACCCCTTTTTATTCTCGCTCCATATCCACACCATCATCAGACTCGTCAATAGTATCAGAGAGAGACGGCGATGGCTCGCTCGGCGCCGGCTGCATCAGATGGATATTAAAACCCGTAAGTCGCGATGCCAGTGAAATATTTTGCCCCATTTTGCCAATGGCCAAAGAACGCTGATCATCATCGAGCCATACCCGGGCATTATCTCCTTGATCTATTTCAACCCTACTAATTTCTGCTGGCTTAAGGGCAGATCGAATGAGAATTTCAGGAGAATCACTCCAGGCTATAATATCTATCTTTTCGCCACCAATTTCTTTTAAAATGGGCTTGATGCGGGCCCCACCAACACCAACACACGTACCGACGGGGTCTATATTGGAATCATGTGAAACAACAGCGACTTTTGATTTGTAACCAGCCATTCTTACGATTTTTTTTATTTCAACCAAACGTTCGAAAACTTCAGGAATCTCCAACTCGAATAATCCCTGCAAGAACCGCTCGGAAACTCTGTCGAGAATAAGTTGATTTTCATTTCTTGGTTCAGGGAGAACCTCTTTCAATAAAGCTCGGATCGGATGGCCAACCACACACTTATCGGTTGGGCTTGTTAGGGATCTAGGCAGGAAGGCTAATGTTTCGCGCACCTTAACAACAGTGCCTCCACGCTCGCACTTATGAACAACGCCATGTACAACCGTGCCCTCTTTGTCCT
The DNA here is from genome assembly GCA_963738145.1 of uncultured bacterium. Taxonomy (GTDB): domain Bacteria; phylum Babelota; class Babeliae; order Babelales; family Vermiphilaceae; genus CAVTVH01. The sequence goes on along the minus strand of CAVTVH010000001.1, from coordinate 521,298 downwards.
TAAACTCATCATAGACCACGCCAGCCTCGATGTTGCGTATCTTGCTTGCTATAACTTGCTTGGCTCGTAAAATTTCTATGCGACCGATTTTGCCTTCAAAGGGTAGCTGTAACGCGCTCCCCTCCTCGACATCTTTGTCTATAAACCGAGCCCGCCTGAGACTAACTTCGGTTTCTTCATCCTGAACGGTACCAACAACCTTTTTTTCAACCGATATAACAAGTTCATCGGTTTTTTTGTCATGCTCGACCGAAAGCTTTAGATTGGGATATTTCTTTTCATAGGCAGCAAGCATGCCTTCACAGATTATTGAGCTTAAAATGGATTTGTCTAATCCCCGCTCTTCGACGAGCTGGTCTATAACTAGAGAAAGTTTCACGGTACCCTTCGTATTCAAAAGCTAATGATAAGGATCTGTTTAGTCTAGCAAATGAACCGAGAAACGCCAGCGCCAGTAACGTGCTCAAATTGTGGGGGGGGCAGCGGACCATCATTACTAGTTATAAAAATATTATATATATAATAGATGGTAATAGATGGGGCCCAAAGTGGTGGATAACTTTTGAGAAAGTGGCACCTTTTGCGCTATTCTCCAGCCTTTTGGCAATGAAGCTAGTGGTGGATAAGTGGTGGATAAGTGGTGGATAACTTGGTGGATAACTTTGCCCGATGGCCGGAACAACACTCCTCGGCACCGATCTAATCGCTTGTTTTGATGGTGGTGGATAACTTATATCGAACTAAAGGCCGTTTTCGCTAAAATCAAAAAAGTTATCCACCACTTATCCACCACTTATCCACCAGTTTTGGCAAAGTGGTGGATAACTTTGAATTCGAGGATTCATATAGAATATTTTGGCAATCTTTGGCCTTGTTTTTGGGGTTTTTAATTTGATAGGCATGTTTTTGTTTTGGCAAAAGTGGGGGGGTGAGTATGTTTTTCTGGTTAAGACAGGTAGCTGTTGAGCAACGTGCTCCATTTATTAGTTTGAGCAAAGTTTGTTTCTCTGTATGAAGTGTGAATTTTCCGATCGGGAAAATAGATTGATATTCCTTGGGCAAGTCTCAGATTTTTGCCGGTGCAATTTGCTATAACCACTTTTTTAATAAGATCTCTGCCCTCTTCTAACGACGCAGCGAGTTCTTTTTTTAGTGCAATTTCTTCTTGTGAATTAACCAGGTGCATGTGGTGTAAGTTGGCCAATAAGTTGGAATAAAGGTGATGTATATCCAGATAACTGGGTTCATCAAAGTGCGTGCAAAAATCTTTATTCCCACTTACGCGCAAGACATCTTTTACTGAATTGTTTTTCTGTTTTTTGAGGGCATCTAAAAATTTTAATGCCACGGTATCAATATTTTTTTCAAGATCGTCTATGGCGCTTAAATCAAAGGCCGACTGCGTGTAATCGTCGGTAATGGAGCTATAGGTAACGCCAAACATTTTTACAATATGTTGAGCGAGGTCAATGGCATCGGGAGATTTCTGTTGAAAAATAGAAAGCGCTCGTTGATAGTGCCAGCCTGTTCCAAGCTCAACTTCTTGCGAGCCAACCATGATTTTTGCATATTTTTTAATAATGTTGGCAATTTCAATGCCAGCCATTAAACAGGCATCGAAGCCAATAAGAGTGAACTTTTCCCCCCAAGATTTTCAGTGCAGATATGGCTAAGGGCATATTCAAGTTTTTGATTGTTCAGATAGTTGCCCGTTGAGTCGTCCCAGCAAATACCTCGATCGTAGTGGGATGCGGCATCGATGATATCAAAAAAACCCATGGTGCGATCAAGTTCAAGTTTGTTGCTTGATGGGTTAAAGGCAAAGAGTTCGGTTGGACTTATAATTTTGCCATGTGTTGGATTAAGACAGCCAGTACCATGGTTCCATAGTACAAGAGCATACTGCTTTGCCGGATAATGGTTGATCGCCCAGGAACAGCATGATATGAGCGTTTGAGGGTCACCACTGTCCATTTTTTGTGTTGCGATGTCGTTGGCATTAACGTGAAGAATTGTGTTTTTATCGATGTAATAGCGACGCGTTATTTTTCTATTACCTGATATTTTTATATCTAAATGTACGGCGATGTGGACAAATTCATTGGAGCCAATCGCGGCCATTTGCTTTATATTGCGAGCGGCAAAACCTCGAAGGTCATTGTCTGCTGACATATATATAATAAAGGTCCAATTCTTTTGTGGTAAGTGGCAGTTTGTTTCTTTGGTGTGGCCAGAAAATTGTTCAAGGGGATCCATCGCGGCAGGTATGTGGGTTGTAAAAAATAGGAATAGAGTAGCTATAACAACTTGCTTCATAATATGAGGGCCCCTTTTCTTATTGGAATTGCTTATTAAGTGTAGGTAATGGCCTTTTTAGGAAGCAATAGTTTTTTTAGTTAATCCTCTCGCTCGTATTTTTCTTAGGATTTAAGACTTTTTTGATAGTGATGGTATAAACCTGGTGTGTGCATGATCTGTTTTTATTTGGTTAAAGCATGCCAAGGCAAAGGTAAGGCCAAAACTGAGCTGAAAGTCTAAAAAGAAAATCTGCACAGGGTTCGAAATTAAGATAACAAGGCAGACCACGGTTACCATATGGAGCAAGTTAACTTGCTTGTGAAATAACGCGCAGCATTTATAGAGAAGAAATGTAAGAAATGCTCGAGTAAATGAAATACTTGACCAGCTTAAAAAACTGTAAATGAATCCTAGCAGAATAAGCGCACTTTCTTTAATCACCCAAGGGAGGGCAAAAAATGATAGAATCAGTTGCCATAGCGATACAAAGATAACCATATGGAGCCCGCTACGCGCCAAATAATGAGTAACACCCCAGGTTGTAAAGTGATCCTTGGATTTTTCGGTGATTTTCTTTGGTAAATGTTTATAACCCAAAAAAATGGATGCAAATAAAGTAAACACCATCGGACTCATAGTTGTTTTGAAGAGTGCAAGAAGGTAATATTTTTTATTGGTAAGCCACCGTTGTATGCTATGCTCTGGACGATCAATGAGGGTTATTTTAGGTCGTGCAATAAATACAGATGCTATGACATTTTCCTTCATTAAATAATCGGTAAAACCCCTATTGTTGCTTTCTCTAATTTTGAGCCCAGAAATCTCTACAAGGTCTTGGGGAGCTGAGCTGGCATGTGGAGGTCGATGAGCAGTATACAACTGCAGAGTGCCATTATAAGGGCGCCATGTTGATGTCTGGTCGTCTTGAGCTTCGTCTATTTCTAGTGCGATGCATTGTTTATACAATGGATGATCAATGGGATCGATAGATGTGATGTGTCCACGAATGGTACAGGAATCTGATGCCAAAAGTTTAACTCGTTCGACAAAGTTTGACCGTTGATAATGGATGCGCCATACTCCAGCCGCATAGGCGAGAGGCATGAGAAATAGTAGATAGATGTTTTTTGTCGGCAACGAGTGTAGATACTGGCCCATAAGAGCGAAAAGCGTGCAACACGCTAAACCCACACATATAAAAAGAGGATTTGAAATAACAATGCCGAGTATATAAGCAATCGTGATATAGGTAAGAAAGTGAACCCTGAAGAGTAAGAATCGAGCTATCATGAAAAATCTATTTCTTAAGCAGCCAGGATGCTTATTTTTTAGTTAATAATGTTGGTAACTTTAACTTAAGATCAGTATATTAACGTACAGTAATTCCGTGTAAATACAATAAATGTTTTCCCTGTGTTGTTAGAGAAAAAAACGAAATACGATCAAACGAAATAAGATCAAAATGATGACCAAATTTAGTGAATCCCTTGTCGTTCATACCTTAAAAAATGGCTTAACGATTCTTGTCTACCCGCTGCATACAATTCCCCGTGTTGCCTCACAGATCTGGTATAAAGTTGGATCAAAAAATGAATCTCTAGGACAACAAGGTATGGCTCATTTTTTAGAGCATATGGTGTTTAAGGGTACTAAAAAACTCTCAGAAGTTGATCTTATTGAGATCACGAACAAGCTATCGGGTGAATGTAATGCATTTACCGCTCATGATTACACGGCATATGTTTTCGATTTTCCTCGCCAAAATTGGCAGGTATCACTCGACCTATTTGCTGACTGTATGAACAATTGTACCTTTATCGAGGATATGATTAATTCAGAGCTTGGCGCTGTTATGCAAGAACTTAAGCTCTATAGAGATGATTATGCTTCTACGCTTGAAGAGGCTATGGTAGGAGCCTTTTTTGAAGATCATCCGTATCATCATCCTATTATTGGCTACAAACAAGATTTATGGGCTATGCAGCAGGCTGATATGTTTAACTTTTATCATCGCTATTATGTCGTAAATAATGCCACTTTGGTGATAGTTGGTGATGTCGACCCGCAGGATGTAATCGCCTTAGCTGAGCAGAAATTTGGCGATTTTCAGCCCAACAACGATCTTTCGCCGCAGATCATCTATCAAACAAAGAAGGATCTTGTTTCTAAATCAATGGTTGTATATCGCGACATACAGCAACCATTGGCATCAGTTGCTTTTATGGTTCCAGGATCTCATAGTAAAAATCATATGAATTTGGATGTTTTAGAATGGGTATTAGCAAATGGTAGAGCATCACGGCTTTACAAAAAGCTTGTTGCGGATTTGCAGTTGGTAACCTTGGTTGAGGCATATACCTATGATATGTTCGAACATAGTATCTTTTTTGTACGCTATTATCCGCACAAAAGTAGTGATTGTTCTACTATCAACAAAATAATTATCGAAGAAATGGAAGCGTTACAAAAAGAGCGTATATCTGAGCATGAACTTCAGCGGGCGACAGCTCAGATAAAAGCAGACTATTTTGCGATGTTTGAAGATTATGAGTCGCTTGCAAGTGAATTGGGTAGCGGCTATTTGGCAACAGGCGATCCTTTATACACACTTAATTACATATATAGAGATAAGAATTTAGTGGCGGCCGATCTACAAAACATCATGCAAACCTATTTTCATCCTCGCTTGGTGCATACCGGAGCAGTTTTACCATTAAAATCTGAGGATAAAAATATATGGCTTGCGTTACAAGAGGAAACGGATAAATACGACGCACAAGCTCTCAGTAATCGTGAACGCACTACAGATTTGCAACCAGGTATGCATGTGCATACTATTGTTCCTGCGCGATCATCGGTGTATCATGCCCCACAACCACAGAAAGTAGTAACAAATAATGGAAGTGTGCTTATTTATCATCATAATGATGTTCTGCCGATGATAGATATTGTTATGGAATTCAAGGCTCAACACTATAATGATGCTTTAGAGAAACAAGGGCGTTACAATCTTATGTCAGCTATGCTTGTTGAAGGAACGCGCCGTTTTACCGGCAAAGAGTTAGCAGATCTACTTGAATCGCGAGGTATGTCGCTCAGTGTAAAGCCAGCAAGTATAAGTATGAGTATGCTACGTGAAGATTTTGGCTATGGCCTTGAGATTTTAAGTGAAATAGTGCAGCATCCAATCTTTGATGCAACAGCTCTTGATCGTGTTAAAGGTCAAGTTTATGGGCAGATTAAAGAATTTTGGGATGAACCGTCTGAATATGTAGGTCAACTAGCTCGTCAAATGATATATCAAGACCATCCGTATGGACGCTTTGTGTTAGGATCGATAGATTCTGTAGAGGCTATAACGCGAGACGATCTTAGTGCGTGTCATCATGAATTTATAACACCGCAAGAAACAAAAATTGCAATTGTTGGTGACCTTGCTGGATACGATGTTCCGGCAATGATATCCAAGAGTTTAGGTTCTTGGCAAGGGCCAAAAGTCTCACCTACTCTTTTCCCTATCATCAAGCAACAACCTCCTCAACAAGCTGTATATAAGGCAAATCGAGATCAAATTGCACTATGTTATGCAGGACTTTCAATTGCACGTGGTGACAGTGATTATGATGCCATGCTTATTTTTGATGAGATTTTCACCGGGGGCGCTCAAGGCTCTATGAGTTCGAAATTGTTTCGATTACGGGAAGAAACTGGACTTTTTTATACGATTCGTGGTTCACTTCTTGCGTATGCCGATAAACAACCGGGTATGATTATCATAAGAACCTTAGTTTCTCAAGAAGGATTGGATCTTACACAACAGAAATTAGAAGATCTTTTTGATAGCGTGGCAGATGAAATAACTCAGCAAGATATTGAAGAAGCGCAGGAAGGTCTTATTAATAATTTTACTCATTTTTTTGCTTCAAATAAGCAAATGGCAACCACATTTTTATTTATAGAGCGCTTTGGATTACCTGCTGATTATTTTGATAAAAGAGTTGGTCAATTACGTGCATGTGATATAACAATGGTAAAAGAGGCGGCCAAGAAGCATTTTATACCCGACAAGTTAACTGTTTTAGTTGTTGGGAGATTGTAGAACAATCAGAAAGGGATGAGGTATGTATAGAGTACGAGTAATGAGCATGTTTTGTTTGGGTATAATCTATTTTTCCAATTCAGTCGTCCTACCGGGCCCGGCTAAGGATGGCAATAACAACGAAATAGAGTGTCCGCGAGGTTCAATAACACAAGAGGCTAAGGTGATACAAACGGCGCAAAAGTCATCAGATCAAAATACACTATGTGATCAGATGCGTGTTGAAAAAATGGTTTTATCTAACGGGATGACGGTATTAGTTTTTCCTGTTCACGACATTCCCAAGGTATCGCTACAGCTGTGGTATGGAGTTGGTTCAAAAGATGAAGGGACAGGAGAAAAGGGTATAGCACATCTTATTGAACATATGGTCTTTAAGGGTACGACTGGTAAAGGATCACTGAATATTTCAGAATCAGATATTAATACAATTACCCACATCCTCTCCGGCTCGTGCAACGCCTTCACCGCTTGGGATTATACGGGGTATCTCTTTAATATGCCTACCCAAAACTGGAAAGAGGCATTGCCCATTATGGCTGATTGCATGCAACATTGTTCATTTAAAGATGATCATCTTAATTCTGAAATGAAAGCTGTTGTCCAAGAGCTTAAAATGCGCCGAGATAAGTATGGCTTATCGCTCTATGAAGAGATGTTAACTGCATTATTTCCTGATCACCCCTACCATTATCCAATTATCGGCTATAAACCCGATCTTTATGCAGTACGAGGTAAGGATTTACTGAAATTTTATAAAAAATATTATCATCCGAACAATGCCACGTTGGTTGTCGTTGGAGATGTGCAAACACAAGAAGTGTTTGATTTAGCAAAGAAATATTTTGGTGGCATTAAACGAGACACTGCCTATAAGCCGGCAGTTTTTTATCATCATCGAGACCTTATTGCAAAATCGGTTACGATGTACCGTGATATAGCTCATCCTTTTGCTCTCGTTGCCTATACATTACCAGGATCAAAGACAAAAAATAAGGTGGTTCTGGACATTATTGCCTGGCTTTTAGGAAATGGTCGAGGGTCGCGTCTGTATAGAAAAATAGTTGATGAATTACAGTTGGCTACGGCGCTTAGTTGTTCTACCTGGTCAATGTTTGATTACACTATGCTTTCTATAGGATTTGAACCAAAAACGATAGAAGATATTGATACTATCGTGGCGATCATTCAAGATGAGATTGATCTAATAGCAGATCAAGGTGTTCAAGAAAATGAACTTGTACGCGCCATTAAAAAATCTGAGATGGACTATTATGCAACATTGGAAGATACACAGGATCAAGCTCATAATATTGGCGAATATTATCTAGCAACGGGGGATGAAAATTATACCCTTAACTATAAGGCTGAGCCAACGCAAGAATTGCAAGATGAGATCAAAAATATTCTCACTACCTATTGCCGCGCATCGTTAAGAAATGAGGGGCGCGTACTTCCATTAAATCCCAAAGATAAAGATATTGCTGTTGCTTTACAAAAAGAATCAGACGAAGAAGATTCACGTATTATGGCTGGCCGTAAACGCACAACACCCGTAGAAGAACCTTCGTATGCAAAGAAAATTGTTGTTAAAGAAGCAAAGTCATTCAACTTCCCCAAAGCAAAACAACTCATGTTGGATAATGGTCTCAACGTGCTTTATCATAACAATCCTCGTGTGCCAACCTTAGAAATAAAAATACGGTTTAAAGCCCTTGTTTTCTATGATCCAGTCGACAAACAAGGCTTATATAACTTTATGATGGGTATGCTTGATGAAGGCACTTTAAATTATACTGCAGCCCAACTTTCTGATGAATTGGAATCTCGTGGTATGTCGTTTAGAGCATATCCGGGAGGCGCTTCTATGAGTATGCTATCAGCTGATTTTCAAAAAGGCCTTGAACTACTATATGAGATTCTTACCAAGGCATCCTTTACACCGGAAGCAGTAGAAAAAGTACGTTCTCAATTGTTAACTGAGATTAAAACCTATTGGGATAATCCTTCGACATTTGTAGGACAGCTCGTGCGTGAACGAGTGTATGCAGGACATCCATATAGTCAAAATGGATTAGGGACACCAGAGGTTGTCAGTGTTATTACACGTGATGAACTTGTTGATTTTTATCATAAAGTAGTTACACCACAAGGTGCTACTATGGCAATTGTGGGCGATCTCTGCTCCTACAATATGGCTGAGATATTGGATGCTACCTTGGGATCATGGCAGGGACCAAAAGTAGAAGAAATTAAGTTTCCTCCTTTGTGTAAAACAGCCGTAGAAGAAATTATTCATCCTATTAACCGTGATCAAGTAACGTTGAGCTTTGCAGCGCTCTCTGTTGCGCGCACAAATTCTGATTTCGATAAGTTGTATCTTTTCGATCAGATACTTGCAGGAGGGGTTTTGGGATCGATGAAATCGCGTCTTTTTAAATTACGAGAACAAACAGGGCTGTTCTATGGCATTGGTGGATCACTTGCTGCGCAAGCCGACGAGCAACCAGGCATGGTACTTGTCCGTACCATGGTATCGCTTGATCGCCTTGCAGAAGCAGAAAAGGCTATTAAAGATACCCTGAGAACCGTTACTGATGATATAACAGATCAGGAATTGTTAGAGGCAAAGCATGCGCTTATTAATACATTGGCCCATAACTTTGAAAGCAATGCATCTACAGCATCATCCTTTTTGTTTTTAGATCGTTATAAACTGCCAGCAACCTACTTTGACACGCGAGCTAAAACATTACTTGCTATAACCAAAGATCAAGTGAAGGCTGCGGTGAAAAAGGTGTTGAAGGCGGATGAGTTGTGTGTTGTAAAGGTTGGACGTGTTGGTAAGGCTCTCGAGAAGGATAAGGAATAATTTTTCCGTTCGTGGTGAATGTTTTTGCGTAGCAAAAATGTATCGAACCACAATCAATAAAATAATTTACCCCTCGATACGATTGCTGTTGCAATCACTCGGGGCGAACGGACAGAATAAGTGTTCATGGAATTATTACCACACGCCATCACCAATTTTCAACATTTCATCTGGAATTTCTACAAAGAGCAAGGCCGTACATTCGCTTGGCGCAATGTAGAAAATCCCTACGCAGTGCTTGTTTCAGAAATCATGTTGCAACAAACGCAAACATATCGCGTTGAACCTAAATATGAGCAATTTATGGTAGCAATGCCGACTCTGGAAGATTTAGCTCATGCATCATTGCGCGATGTTCTTGGCTTGTGGCAAGGTCTTGGTTACAACCGACGCGGTAAAGCGTTGCATGAAACAGCTCAGAAAATATACCACGAACATGCAGGGCGTGTGCCTGATGATCCAGATGTTTTAGTAACATTGCCAGGCATCGGCCCATCAACAGCGGCATCTATCTGCGCCTTTGCGTATAATAAGCCGACAATTTTTATAGAAACAAACATACGCGCTGTTTTTATTCATACCTTTTTTAAAGAGCAGCAGTTGGTAACTGATAAACAACTATTGCCGCTTGTAGTGCAGACAGTGGATATGCATAACTCGCGTGAATGGTACTATGCGCTTATGGATTATGGTGTTCACTTAAAAAAGATGCATACTAATCCAAGCCGTGCGAGTGCTCATCATACACGACAATCACGATTTGAAGGTTCCGATAGACAGATCCGTGGCTTGATTCTTAAATATTTAACGGAACATGCTCACTTGACCGAAGATGAGATTATTATTCGTACGCAAAAAGAAACAACACGTGTAAAAACAATCCTAGAGCAGTTGTGTGATGAGGGCTTTATTGTGATTAACGATAACAATGTTACAATTGTCTGACATATACATCACTATTATAAAAATTTTCGGGGGGCCGTGGATTATGAAATTCTCTTCTGCTTTTATAACAAGCTTATTACTGTGTGTAGGTGTGGCTGCATATGGATCATCAACGAGTAGTTCAAGTAGCTCTTCAAGTTCACACCAACAGTCTTCAACATTTTCAATTTCAAGTTCTAGCTCCCTACTTCGCCAAGGCTCCGAAGGGCACGCAAGCTCGAGTTCGTCTGGCAAAACTAATAAAAAAACATTAGACATACACACACCATTAGGGCCTGTAGATCTAATATGGCTGCAAGTAAGTGAGTGGGGGAATAAATTACGGCTTTCTTTTGCAAAACAGTATCTAGCCATATCGGAAGATCTAAAAAATCAAAAAAAACCTATATACCTAGGTGTACGTACGCTTGAATGTTTTGGTAGCTCCGTGCTGGAAACACGTTATGATGCACATAGAGCGCCATTGTGGTGCAATGAAAGAGAAGTATCAATAAAGATTGATGGTCGAGATTGCATATTTGTGAAAGAACCATACTGTCCTGGTGATGATGGGTGGACATTGCGTGCATGGTACACGAGTCAGCAAGGAACGAATGGACCCTTCTTAATTGCGCGTGCGCCATGTAGCAAAGAGCTCTCATATTGCTGGAAAATATATGAATTGCCCCCTCATACGCATCTGCAGCATTTGGCAGCTATAGGATGGGTTGATGGAAAAGATACACTATCTTCTGACAGATGCCGTTTTTTTCACCAAGATGTGCGTGTTCCAGTCATGACTTGTTGGCAAGAATGTACCAAAAATGGGGATTTATATAAGGTTATTGCTAATCAATTTGATTTTGGAGCTGGAGGAGCGACACGCCTTTGCGGGATTTCGCGTTCATTTTTTAGATCCATACCCGCATATTTGCAGCATGCAGCCTTGCGATGTGCGGCATTAAGACACACTAGGCTTATGACATCAGATCAAATTCAGTTATCGCATGTTAAAAAGGTTTTAACACTAAAGGCAGCTGCTGCGAGAGAGCGCGTAGCTAAACGAAAAGAAGAGGCTGCAAATGCGGCAACATATGACCTTCACGCATGGATAGAAAAGGAGTATACGGCAGCTAGAAAACCTTCATCATCTTCATATACACCTTCATATAGTTCGTATAAGCATACATGGTACGGCGCTTTGTTGGCATCTGCTGGTGCATCAAAAAGATAAAAAAAGATTAATTAAGATGAGCAGCGATCTGATTGTTTTTGCAAATAACTAAAAATGAGACTAACAACAATGCCAGGCCACACAATGGACGGGCGATCCGTTTTTTATAAGCGTGGTCATCAGCTTGGATTGTAGTTTCATGAGCAAGTTCATCATCAAGCGCTTTCTTGAGATAGAGTAATCCACCTACGGCGCCTATGAAGCCTAATCCTAAAAAAGGCAGACGAGTTATTATTTGATTAAGATCTTTTATAAGTAAAAGGCGATGCTCGCTGAGTTTTTCATGGATATCTGCTGCGGCTGTTTTTAGGGTCGCATCAGCGTTAGTGTTGTTGAGGACGCTACCAGCAACCAAATCATTTATTTTAGCCATCAAATCATTTATTTCTTTTGAATTGAGCCTGAGTATTCCATAGCTCATTGTTGGTAGGCAGAGGAGCAGTGTGGCAAATGCGTAGATATTTTTTCTTATCATAAAAATCCCCTCAATTATGGCTGCAACCTGTTAGCAATTGCCATCATGGTTACATAACTTTGGGGAATATAATGAGCAAGTTGTTCTGCTATTGGCTCGTTATAGCTGTGTGATGTGAGATTTCTTTGTGTAATGCCATCAATAAGCATGTCATATTCTTCTTGAGATATGAGTCCTGCATTGAGAGACTCGCGAAATACTATTCTTGGTGTTGGATTGTCGATGGATAAAGAGTGTTTTTCTTGTAAGTAGAGTTTTAAGAATTTCCAGAAGCTATCAATTGAATATTCAAATCTCTGAATAATTGAATCACGACTCATTTTATATAAATCAGAGTCCTTGTGTTTTTCAAATTGTTCCAGTGCTTCACCTAAAGTTATGAGGACTTTTAGCACAGCATTACGTTTTGTTTTTACAATTTCCATAAAACCCCATCCGTTCGTATCGATGCTTGCATTTCTGGCGATACATTATGGAAATCAACAACTTCTATTTTATAGGGAATATTTGTTTCTTTCATAACGTCGCCCGCCTCACCAACAACAGAAATTGGTAATTGTTCTCCTGCATCTAAAGCGAGGTCTATGTCAGACCATTTTCCATGCGTACCCCGTGCACGGGAGCCGAATAAATAGATTTTTGCTTGCGGGATAAGGGCATTAATAAGACGAATTATTTTTTGTTGTGTTTCTGTTTCAATACCGTGATTCATAAAAACTTCTCCTTTTTTCTAAAAGACCCCTGATGGTACTTATGATCCAGCGATCGTTACTGTTGCGGGCGATCGCCGCTGAGGAACCGAAGACAAGGACACTATGGGTGCCGAACTCGGTGAAGGTAATTGCAGCGGAACAACCGCTGGCGGTGGACTTAGAAGGTCTAGGCGGCGAGGCGAGCGTAATGGTGAATGTGGTTGGAAAGTATCGATAGTAAGATGAGATGGCTGTATTGATGGCGGTGTATTTGGACCTCTGCCAATATAAAAACTACCAAGTACGCCACCTACTCCAACGACTGTGCCCCCGGCCATGAGTTTGATTCCCTCCCATTTTTTCTTGGCACCACGCGCTATCCAGCTATTTTTTTTATTTTTGTCTTCTTCTTTATAAAATTTTTCGGCATCAATTATGAGATTTGATCCTTCTGTATAGAAATTTATGCCTTTTGTTATGAGTCTACCGCCAAAGATCGCAAAAAGAATTGCTATAGGAGCGCGTTTTACCATGGAACGAGTTTTGCTTGCTTGTGTAGAAACTGCTTGATCTACTCGACTTACTAAATGATGACCATGAGCAGCAAAACGATCTCCTGTTTCCTGTGCCGCAGCGCTAGCGACAACAGTAAGGCTCGCTCCCGCACCAGCAACTGCGTGGGCTACTGCTGGAGCATTTTGGACGATTCCTAAGAGATTTGCCGTTGCTCCTTCCGCGTGACGCGCTGCATTTGCAACATCACCCGTAGCGCTACTTTTTGTATAAGGACCTACTGGAATTGTTGTAGGAGCTGGCATTGGAGAGCCAATAAAAGGAACTAATTGTACACCTCCAGAACGAGGAGATTGTAGTGACATCAAGGCAGTAGTTGTATTAATTTCGGTAACTGTTGGTGGTTGCAATGAAGGACCTGAACTTGATGAAGTTGATGGTGAAGGTGGACGTGGTGCAAGGACTCCATTTCTATCTAAGATCCTAAGCCCTTCCACAAGATTACCAGTTGCGTTTGCTAAAGATCCAGCAGCTTGCTTACCATCGGCTACCATTTGAACAGTTTGCGCCATTTTTGAAGGCGCAGGAGGTGATGTTGGAGTAGGAACTGGAGGTTGTTTTGGTTTTCGACTAAATAGGGAAGTCAGTGGAAATCCCGTTGCCTTGTGAAAAAGGCCTTGTTGGATTTGGGCAGAAACTGCTGTAGCAGTAGGGGGCATTTGCGTAATATCGCTGCCAGCTCCCATACCATCTGCAGCGCTAACATCTCTATGTGCTGCACATAAAACTATCAATAATAACCATCGAACTAGAATCATAAGCATCCTCAGTTGTATTAAAGGATAAGATACATAAGTTTAGCTATGAATAATCAAACTAAACTATTTCAGACAAATTAGCAAAAAAATGGGCAAAAAAACTAGGAATTTGTAGCTAGAATAAGGGTTTTTTTACATCTATCCCAAATGTTTTTTCAATAATTCCTGAATTATTTTTGGATTACCTTTGCCCTGTGTCTTTTGCATAGCCAGGCCTACAAAAAAGCCAAACAACTTTTGTTTGCCAGCCTTATATTCTGCAGCATTTTCAGGATGGGCGGCAACTATTTCTATAATAATCTTTTCAAGTTCTTCACTCGAGCCAACTTGTTCTAACTTTTCACGCTTAACTATAACAAGTGGATCTTCTCCTGTTTGAGCAACCGCCTCAAACACCTGTTTTGCCGCATTATTATTAATGGTGCCTTTTTCCACTAACCCAACAATAATGGCCAGTTTTTCTGGCGTTACTTTAAATTGCTCCAGCGTTTGTTTGTGTTCTTTGAGGTACCCCAAAACATCACGCAAGATCCAGTTAACAATCAGCTTAGCTGATGCTTGTTGAGAGGCTTTTTCGTAGTAATTTGCCAGCTCTTTATCTTCTACAAGAATATCAGCCTCTGCGGGAGTTAGTCCTTTTTGAATAAAGCGCTCAAATTTTTGATGTGGCAGTTCTGGTAGCCGCTCCTTCATGCGTGCAAGCCAATGGTTGTCTATAACAACGAGCGGCAAATCAGGATCGGGTAAATAACGATAATCGGCCGCCTCTTCTTTGGAACGCATAATCGTAGTTTGACCAGTTTTTGTGTCCCAAAGGCGCGTTTCTTGTTTAATAGTGCCGCCACTCTCCAAGGTCGTTATCTGCCGTTCAATTTCGTATTCAATGGCGTCGGAAATAAATTTAAATGAGTTGATGTTTTTCAGTTCACAGCGGGTGCCCAGTTTTGTAGCACCTTTTTTGCGTACGGAGATATTGGTGTCTGCCCTAAAGGCTCCTTCTTCCATATTGCCGCTGCAAATACCTAGATATTGTACGATAAGGCGCAAAGCTTTAAGGTAGGTGCGCGCTTCGTAGGCGTTTGCGATATCTGGGTGGGTGACTATTTCCAGGAGTGGGGTTCCAGTTCTGTTAAGATCCACAAAGCTTTCATTAGTATGGGCTGCGTGAATGTTTTTTCCCGCATCTTCTTCCATATGAATGCGCATTATACGAATATTCTTGATCGTGCCGTCTTCAAGCTTTATGGGTACGTGGCCTTGGGAGCAGATGGGGGTATCGCTTTGTGTAATCTGATAATTTTTTGGTAGATCGGGATAAAAATAGTGTTTGCGGGCAAAATAACTGGTAGGGGCGATGGTGCAATTAGTGGCTAGACCGGCCAAAATGGCGTTATCTATCACCTGCTTATTAATGACGGGGAGTACACCGGGATGGCCGCAACAAATTTGGCAAATATTGGTATTGGGCTCTTGCGTTATGGCGTTTGCGCAGGTACAGAAAATTTTGCTCGCGGTGTTCAACTGTACGTGGACTTCGATGCCTATAACTACTTCGTAGTCTGGGTAGTGGTCAAGAATAGAGATTTTTGACATATGGAATACTCGGTTTTTTAAGGCCGTTCGTGGTGAGTTTATCGAACCATACGACGGCCATTCGTATCCTTCGACAGGCTCAGGACGAATGGAATTAATGGTATTTTTCTGCGGGTAGCATTGTCCTTATGAGCCGACAAGCAGCCTAACATTTTTTACCAATTTTGTACTGGTGAAGTGCAAATTCGGGGGTGCTGGCCAACTCGATCTTGCAAGAAAACATTTTTTCCAGCTGTAAAACAGCATTGTATTCATGAGAAGTAATATAATCAAACATTGTTGGATTTACCTTAAAAGAAAGAGATGCGATAAGTTTTTCCCCTTTGAGTTGTGACATAAGATGTTGGAAAATCTCATAACATTCGGTTTGAATGGACTTAACAAATCCAAGGCCACGGCAGGTAGAACAATCATTGGTGAGTTCTTGTAGTAATGTCTTACCTGAACGTTTTCGGGTCATTTGTACAAGGCCAAATTCAGATATTTTCAGCACAACGGACTGAAATTTATCGTGCTCTCGCAGGGTTTTTTCAAAGTAATTAAATACTTTATGGCGATTGGTCTGAGAAGCCATATCTATAAAATCGATCACAATAAGACCACCAATATTGCGCAAGCGTAACTGGCGTACAACTTCTTTTGCGGCCTCAAGGTTCGTTTTTAAAATAGTATCTTCCAGGTTTGATTTGCCGATAAAGCGTCCCGTGTTTACATCGATCACCGTCATGGCTTCAGTTGATTCAATAATGAGGGAGCCGCCAGATTTTAAATCAACACGCTTGCCAAGCGTTGCTTCAAGTTGTTTTGTTATATTGAAATGGTCAAAGATGCTCATGGCGCCTTCGTAGTACGTAATCTGATGGCTATGTTCAGGGGCGATATTTTTAATGAACTTATAAAGCTTTGCTTGCATCTCTTTATCGTCAACAATGATGGCTTCGACATCATCGTCAAGATAATCGCGCACTATTTGTAAGGAAAGTTCCATGTCTTCATGGAGTTTTTCAGTTGATTTTGCTGCCGAAAACTTTTTTTGAATACTGTTCCAGGTTTCGACAAGGAAATCTATATCTTTAAGAATATGTTTTGGTGACCTGCCTTCACAGGTGGTACGTATAATTGCCCCCATGCCTGCAGGTAAATGTTGTTGAACAATCTCTTTTAGCCGTATCCGCTCTTCACGGGTTTCTATTTTTTTGGATACCCCTACGCGCGGAATGTTGGGCATAAGGACAACAAATCTGCCCGGGAGTGTAAAACAGGTGGTAAGCTTAGCCCCTTTTTCATAAATTGGCTCTTTGCTCACCTGTACAAGGACAGCATCACCTTCCTTGAATATGTTTTTTATGTCCATGCTTTGGCGGGGTTTAAAGATTGGAGCTGGCTCATCATCAAGTTGTGTGGTAGCGCTTATTTTTTGGATGGCCATCTCATGGTCGACCTCAGAGATATGCAAAAAACCAGCTTTTTCTTGGCCGATATCAACAAAAGCTGTTTGTATGCCGGGCAATACTTTGGTAATGATGCCCTTGAAAAAGACACGTTCTAATTGCTTGATGGAGCTTGTCGAAAAGTAGATATTTTGTAGGTCGTCTTCGACAGTAATGGCGATGCGGGTTTGCCATGGCTCGTGATTTATTATAATTTTTTTCATCTTTGTTTTGCGCTTCTTTCGTTTTATGTAGGCGCGTCTTGTGGGTACTCATTTAAACCAATATACAATATCTTGGTCTTGATGAGTAGAAAATCAGATAAAATTGTGTTAAAGTTTGCTAGGCTATTGTGAAAAGAAATTAAAATTTTTATAAATAACAAAGGAGACCTGTGAAAAATTTACGCATTATGCCGGTTGTTTTGGTTGTATTACTTGGTGGGTGTGGAGGCAAGAAGAAGCAAAAATCCAATCGCAAGACAACTACCGAAATGAATACGAATGTGGATATCCCTGTAGTACAAGATGATGGTATAAAGAGCTTCTTTGATAATGATGTTGATGCATTTACCACTGCTCAAGGTATGGACACCATGGACAACAAACCTATGCAAGTTGCAGAAAAACAAAAAGATGACTTTTCTTGGGTGAATGAGGCGCCAGGTAAGGGATTCAAGAAAATATACTTTGACTTTGACTGCTATACAATCCGTGAAGATCAACGAGATAATTTAGCCTATAATATTGATGTGGCAAAAGCCATTATCGAACAAAATGAATCAGCTGGTAAAGCTACCCCATTAATTATCATTGATGGTCATGCAGACTCTTCAGCCGGTTCTCATGTTTATAACTTAGTGCTCTCTGAAAAACGTGCAAAAGTATTGGCAACCGCCTTTGAAGCTGCTGGAGTTCCAGCAAATGATATCAAGGTTGTTGGCCATGGATCAGATATACCTGCAATTGTAGATGGTAAAGCAATTGTTTCTGGTGATCGTGAAGTACAATGGGCAAATCGTAGAGATGAGCTACGTCTTATCTATAGCTAAGAATAGTTCAATAGAAATTGAGGGTCGCAAAATGCGGCCCTTTTTTTATATCCAACCAAAACAAAGGTTTTAGTTGGGGCCAAATTTATAAGGAATTTATGTTGAGTATAAGAAAAATAGTAATGGGTTTTCTGTTGCCAGTTTTTGGTGTACAAGCAGCAAGCAGTTCTTTACGGCCATTACTAAAAAAAGTAAGCATTGTGCCCTATGTTGCTTCTGGAGATCGGGCCGATGTTTCTCGTTATCGGATTTATATGTCTCATGGACCAGAAAAATATCTTATAGCAGAGTATACAAGGAGTGTGCGAGGTAATGGTGCTTATACTTTGCATGATAAAAAGGCATTTGAAGCAAGTCGTGTAATTCCTCGTATGGCTGAGATAGCGCAAGGGAGTAAATCGCCGTTGTTTTACTATCTTTCCTAAATTACAGGGAAGGCTTTATTTCCCAACGCAGAATTCACGAAAAACCACATTCATCGCCTCTTGGGCAATAGATTTTCCTGTCAGTTCGCTTATATGGCCAATCGCATCTTTAAGGTGCAACGAAAGAATCTCATAGGCTACCGTGTCCTGTGATACTAATTCCATGACAGAGTCTAGAGATTTTTCTAGTCCGAGCAAAAGATTAAATTGTCGTTGATTGAGCAAAAATGGCGCATCTGCCTCTGCACATAAAATGGCGATCTTTTTTGCTATTTCTTGTTCAAGAAGGTCTATATTGAAGCGATTTATGGTAGAAACGGAAAGTATTGGTAGCTCAGATAGTGGTTCGTAAGGACATGGAGGCATATCGGCTTTTGTGTAGACGACAATAATCTTATGGTTGTAGCGCATAATAATGTCTTGGTATGCGCTACGCTCTTGGAGCGTCATAGGGCGCGATTGATCGACAACAACTATAATGATATCAGCTTGCGCTGCTTCTTGGTGGGAGCGTTCAATACCTTTTTGTTCAATTATATCATTAGTTTGACGTAATCCTGCTGTGTCGATGAGCGTCCAGTAGCAATCATTTTTATATAATCCAGCCTCAATAGTATCCCGTGTAGTCCCTGCAATAGTCGTTACAATTGCCCGCTCTTTATTGAGCATAGCATTAAACAAGGACGATTTGCCTGCATTGACTGAGCCAATAAGAGTAATACGCATACCTTGGCGAATTTGTTGTTGATGGTTAAAGTTTTTTTTAATCATCATTAGGTTAATGCGAGTTTGTTCAACTATCTGGCATATAGCAGGTGCAAATGAAGCTTCTTCATCAAGGAATTCAAAACTTGCTTCTGAAAGCGCCAATGCTCTAACCAAATCTTTTTCTATGTTGGTAGCCCAATGGGAGAGGCTGCCTTCAAGTTGAGCGAGCGATTTTTTGAGTGCGTAATGGGTATTGGCATGAATAAGTTCATGAACAGCTTCTGCTTGAACAAGATCAATTTTACCGTGCAATACCGCTCGTTTGGTAAATTCACCTTCGCGTGCAAGACGAGCACCATGGTTGATAGCCTGGTGCAAGATAGCTGCGACGATAAATTGATTATTATGCGCGGTTATTTCTACGGTATCTTGGCCGGTAAACGTTTTAGGGCCATGCATGACAATGAACATAACTTGATCGATAGACATATCATGTTCATCAACTATCCAGCCAAAATGTACGGTATGTGAAGGAACGGTGTTGAGTGCATATCCGGAAGCTAGTTTGCCGATAGCATGAGCAATAGAGATGGCATGATTGCCAGACAAGCGTATAAGGGCTAACGCACCGCTACCAGTGGGCGTGCATTGAGCAATAATCGTATCAGAATCGGTATCTACAATCATACAGCCTTGGTTGTAAGGATAACTTTATATCCGCGCAGCCCTTTTTTGAACTTATTGCGCAATGATTGCATGAGAAGATAGGCAAAACTGCGGAATAAAATACGTTCACGTTCAGGATCATCAAAGAGGGGGCGTTCAAAGTTGATTTTAAGATAATAGCTTTTGGTTTCAAGAGAGAAAGTAGTATGCGATAAGTTCATAAGGCGCAAGGTATTTGTAAGCCATTCTTGAGCAGCTTCAGACATTTCTGATGGCCATAATTCACGTTGAGAGTCCCTATCTTTTCTTTCTTCTGGAACGCGTAGAGTTGTTTTTGATGGTGATGCAAGCGGTTCGGGTTGACGTCGAACGGGCTTAACATCCTTCTTGAGAGGAGTTCTTTTTTCGTTTGCCTCAGAGCGATGTGTGCTTTTTTCGTTGGTTTTTTCACTAAAGAAAATTGCTATTTTTGCTGGCTTGGTTGACATGCCAAGGAAATTTTTTTGCTCTACCTCAAAAACTTTGATACTAAATTCTTGTGGCTTGCCGGCTAATGTCCATCCTTTTTCAATAGCCTTAAGAACAGATGATGCTTCTTCAACTATGGATTTCATCGAAAGCTTTCTTCATGAATTGTTAGAAATTGTAGAGTACGCCTGTGAGCCCAGTTTTTATTTCCGTTTTGGGGCCCCAACCGCAACCTTGTGAGGATTGGGTAAAATTAGCGGGAAACGGGATTCGAACCCGCGACCTTTGCCTTGGCAAGGCAACGCTCTACCAGCTGAGCTATTCCCGCGAAAATATCAATTATTTAGACGATGCTTCAATGGTAGCAACAACAGTTAAATTGTCAATTTTTCATCATTTTTTAACCTATTTTTCACTCTTACACAGAGGGTGCCAGAAAGGTTCTTGTCAACCTCTCTGGACTCTAGACCCCAACTTGCAGTTGGATTGCTATGCGACATACGGGCTGCCTCACGGCCGGCAGCCATGTCGCACATGTAGGGCCAAGCTTACTCATTGATCCACTTGGTCTGGGGGTTCGCTTACGCGCTACGAAGTTGACCAAGTGGAAACAGAAAATAATTGGTAGAATACCTTGCTGGCACGCCACGCGAATGCCAGCTTATAAATAAGTAAGTGCTCGACGAGGGCGTCCCAAAAGCCTTGCGTTGGGACCGGAGAGCGCTCAGATCGCAAAGTCGAGAATCGATGCGAGATTTTGCTGGGTCCAGGGTTTATCCTGGCGCACGGGGTGCAGGGGTATTTTGCGGTAAATACCCCTGCCGCTTCACGAGTAGTGATTTAAAAAAGTAGGTAGATAGGAGCGCTCAGCTCCTATACAATGTTCCTTATAACCTTAAAGGAGTAAAAATGATCAGTTATATAACAGGTACTATTAAAGGCATTCAGGAACAAAAGTTAATTATAGACGTTGGTGGTATAGGAATATCGTTACATATTCCTAGCGAGCGCGTTTTTATGATCGGATCTCAAGTAACGTTACACGCCTATATGCATTGGAATCAAGAACAAGGACCAAGTTTGTATGGTTTTGCCAATGAACATGAACGTACTATTTTTTTACTCGTAATTAGTTGCTCGGGGATTGGGCCAAAAATAGGGTTAGCGCTGTTAGAACAAATGAGCCCGGCAGCATTTTTAGAGGCAGTTAACACAGGCAATGTAGCTACCTTAAGCAAAGTGAGTGGTATAGGGGCCAAAAAGGCAGAGCATATCATTGTGCAGTTGCGCCACAAGGTAACCGCGCTGATTAAATCGGGAACAGAGATAGTTACAAGCACGCCACAACTTGAGCAGTGGAATAATGTTGCACAGGTGCTTGAATCATTGAATTACACACGCGCAGAGATTAACCATGCCATGAAGCACCTTGGTGATACGTACACAGATAAGCAGGTTGCTTTCGATCAACTGATGCGCCAGGCGTTGTCGTTTATGTCTCGCAAGGGTGCTAGTATGCACACAACAAATTAAAATCACTATTCAGTGATGACGAAACAGCATCGGCCCTTTTAGTGATGAGCGGTGTTGAGAATCTTGATGGCGATATTGCCAGTAATTGCGCATAAATAGGAGGCATACCAGTCGTGACGCCAGTAGTGTTACAACTGATGTTCTCAATTTCAAGTGGCGGCATTTCAGGGTCACTGGTCGGAGTAGATGGCAGGCCTTGTCGAGGAGTAGTAGCTTGAGGTCTAGTCGGTGATGTAGGCACCACAGGAGGTTTTCGAGATGTTGCTTGGCGCCATGCATAACGCGCAACTAAGCACGTTCCTATGAACACGAGAGTTTTTCCAATCCTATATCTATGTTTTTTGCCCCAAGCAATCGATTGTTGCAATCTATTTTGAGGAGGATTCGGATCTTTAGGATTTTCTGGTGCAGCAGCCAGTGATAATGAAAGCGATACAAGGAGAATAACAAGAGTCATTGGATTATTTCTTGGCGTTGTCATCTATGTTGCGCAAGGGGCTGTAGTTAGGATAATTCGTGTAATAAGACGGCCGCATTCTTCGTCTCCAAGTTGGCGAATTAATTGATTATTTGCGCTATAGCAGCGACTGGCTGAATGTTGAGCGGCACCGTCTTTGAAAATATGAACTGATCTAGTGTGATTATCGTTGCGATGCTCCGGTAGCTCGCAAGGCAAGAAATGGCAATGTTTTTTTATTAATCGAAGCTGTTGCGGGCTGAGTGATGCTAGATTGGCATTAGTCGGTACAAAACAGTCATAGCGAAGTGGCACCGGTGTTGATGATATTAGGGGAGGCGCAAGTTGGTTGTCAAAGCGGAATGTTGCAGGTTGTTTAGCCACAGCGATGGCATTTTGAGCAGCTCGTTGACTTACAAGGACCCTTGCTGTGGTAAGTGCCCCTACTACCACAACACTGCCAACTGCACGCCTATTCTTTTTAACCCAACAAACTGATGACGCGAGCCAACTTTGGTTTCTATCCACCCCTTCTTGGGGTGTTGCAACCAGAGGTAGTGTTAGGGAGAGTAAAAGTGCGAATACAATCATTATCGCCTCATTCTCGTGCCAGAGCTTTTCTGAGTTCATCAGCCAGAGCTTGGCGATTGGCAATGAGAGAGTCAGCCTTATTTTCAGCCAACAATCTTTTTGCTTTGAGGGCATCAAGGCGACTTTGAGCATTTTCATGAGCTTTTACAAGAGGCGCAGTAAACGCTAACGATGCCAAATGATAGGTTGTTTTTGCTTGTTCTGTGATTTCTTGATCAAGCATATCTATATTTTTTTCAAGCTTGGTAGTTTCATCAATGTTTTTGTTAAGGTTCTTGCGATTGAGTGAAAGAGTTGATTGTAAAATGCGAAGGTCGAAGTTGTTGTTTAAGTCTAGATATGTTTTTAAGCGGTCTAAGGCTGGAAACGCTACGTAACGTAGAATTTCTCCCACAATAAAGGAACTTATCAAGGGATCCGAAAAAAGAGGTTGCATTTGTTGGAATACACTTGGTTGAGTGGGCAAATTCATGGTTGAATTAACCACACAGTGTATTGTTGAACCCATTATTACTACATCTGAGTTGTTTACTACCGTTCGAGCGCCTAAAACTGCCACCTTGGAAGGATGGCATATGATTTCATCGGGCATTAAAGGAGACCTTCGTACTAGCTGGGTTCCGCTACCGCACATGGTCATGCCACTACTCAAAAAAAAACTAGCAAGAAAAATAAATATATATTTCATACAGCACCACTGGTTTTGTAGGATTTTATAACGATGCCTTACGTTATTCCTTGTCAGTTATTGAGCGGGGGTTGGCTTGGCACCCGAAGAAAGATTTGCGGCGCTTAAGGTTTGTCCAAAGGTTTTGGTATTCTCGCGCCGAACAGCAAAAAGAGTATCGTCTTCTTTTTCAAGGACTCTTTTTCTGTCTTTTAACGTAGAAAGTCGATCAGCTTCATCTTTATGAGCCTTTTGAAGTTCTGGGTTTTTAGGAAGTTGTACTGCGAGAGCCTTGACTATATCTTCTTGTGTTGTGATAGCTTGCGCATTTTTCTTTTTATCGATTTCTAATTTTTGGCTGAGGGCCGTTTCTATGTTGCAGGCATCCGCAGCAGTAAGCACTTTTTGCTTGTTCAAATCAACATTTTCTTTTTGACCATTTCTCATTATCGTCCACTCTGCTGTTATCACAGCAGATGTTACTGCGACAGTCATGGGGTGAGTGGCAATAGAACGAGCCCCTTGAAGGGCCAAGTCGAAAGCCGAAAAAATAGGAGCAAAGCGACTAGAACTGTTCATACCAAACACACTACCACTCATTAATACAGCTACTACAAGACCAATGGAAAACTGACGTTGCATGAAAGGACCCCTAAAAAATATTAATTAATCTACTGTTTTCTTATTTTCTTATTCTACGCAACAATGCCATCTCTTTTTTGAACATAATCTTATAATCTTCTTCTTCGATGTGATCGTAGCCGAGTAAGTGGCATATGCCGTGCACGAGAAGGCGGCGCATGCGATGTTCAAAAGTAACTCGCAAGCGTTGGGCATCACGTGTTACATATGCGGGAGCTATGATCAAATCACCAAGATTTTTTTCATCTTCATGATGGGCTTCAATACGATCGCCTGCTTTGAGATCTGGGTACATGGGGAACGATAAGATGTCGGTTGGCTTATCTTTATGTCGGTAACGTTTGTTGTGCTCTTGCATGGTTGCATCATTAACCAACATAATACCCAAATCAAAATCAGCATAGTCGAGTATATCAAGGATATCCTGGGCCTGCAACTTGATTTTTTTGCTATCAACCTTGATTAAACGCTGGTTATTACGGACAAAAATCATGGTGCGCTCGTTACCGTTGCCTGCCATGTCTCACCAACCATTTCTAAGTTATTTTTGCCCTCATCTACGCTATAGGCAATCTCAACCGCCTGAGTTACTCCCTTAAGCATACGATCCTGTGTCTGCACATGTTCCAAGGTAATCGCATCGGGCAGATGGAGGGTTAATTTTTGGAGTGGCGTCTTGAGAGAAAGCTGCTTTTCTGTTTTAAGGCGTCGTACATTGGCAACGAGGGTGAGAATATGTTTCATGGTGGTTACGCTATATTCGAATGCATAAGGAGTTTGCACCTTTTCAAAGCGAGTTTGATGGAGCGATACAGCATCTTGAGATTGTTTGTACATTTCTTGATACAAACTTTCTGTTATATGGGGCAGATATGGGGCATACAGTTGTAAAATACGAAGCCCAATCATATGGAGGGTATAGCGCGTTGCTTGCGCAGTTTCTTGAGGATATTCGGCTGGATTAAACAGTTGGTGTTTAACAAGTTCTAGGTAATTATCGCAAAAATCTTGCCAAAAGAACTTTTCTACGGTGTTAAGAGCCAACCCAAATTCGTGGGCTTTAAAGTAGTTTTGGTACTGTTCAAAACAGCTGCTTGCCGCATGGAGAATCCATTCGTTACATACCCCAAGATGGTCAGGTTTTTGTGGAATCTCTGCGATTGTGTGTTCTTGTATAAATCTAAAGGCATTCCATAATTTGGTAACCAAACGTTGGCCAATTTTGAGTTGATTTTCAGAAAAGGCGACGTCTTGACCAAGGCCGCCCGATGCCGTCCAATAGCGAATAACATCAGCCGGGTACGTTTCCAGCAATTTTTCTGGGGCAAGCTTATTGTTATCTTTGGATTTGGATATTTTTTCTTGCGCATCGCTGAGTACATGGCCTGAAATAACGATCTCATGCCACGGAGCTTTGCCGTGATGCATCCATGTTTTTACGATAGTATAAAACGCCCAGGTACGAATAATGTCGTGTGCTTGCGGTCGCGTGCCCATAGGAATAAAGGCGGGAGCAGTTTCTTGGCCAAAAGGTGATGGCATTTTGGGGGCATAAAATTCATAACAAATATAGGGAGTTAGTGAGGATGTGTTCCAGGTATCCATAACATCAGTATCAGGTATGATGCGGGATCCCTTACACTCAGGGCATGGCTTGTTATACGGCGCTTCTTGAGGGTCAATTGGCAGATCCTTGGTATCGGCAAGGAGTATCTTGTTGCAATCCAGGCAGTGCCACGCAGGGAAAGGTATGCCAAAAAAACGTTGGCGAGATATGCACCAATCCCAGCTGATGTTTTCAACCCAATTTTTATAGCGAGATTTCATAAATGCTGGGTACCAAGCTATCTGATCAGCGACATCTAAAAACGCCTGTTTGTTTGCAAGGATTTTTATGAACCATTGTGACAGTGCAATATATTCAATCTCTTGTTTACAGCGTTCATGTACATTTACTGCATGAGTTATGGGTTGTTGGCGCAACAATAAGTTTTGCTCGCGCAACAATTCCACTACTTTTTGGCGTGCCGCATGTGCATTTAAACCAGCCAAAGGACCCGTCATCTCCGTCCACTTGCCATCAAGGCCAATCGCTTGCTTGTAGGGCAGCTTGAACTTCTTGTACCAGGCAATATCTGTTTTGTCGCCAAAAGTGCAACACATAACAAGACCTGAGCCCTTATCTACCTGTACGCTTTCATCAGCGAGTACGGGAACGGTAAAGTTATAGAGGGGAACGGTTGCTTGTGTGCCTTTGAGGTACTGGTAGCGTTCATCATTTGGGTTATAGAGAAGTGCTACGCAGGCAGGTAATAATTCGGGACGCGTGGTACCAATAATAAGATCGTTACCTTTGGAGTCTTGAAAGACTATATCATTAAAGTTTGATGGCTTTTGCGCATCGTCTAGCTCAGCTTGAGCAACCGAGGTACGGCACGTTGCGCAAAAAAGAGCTGGTTCATAGGCGCGATAAATATGGCCTTTATTGAATAAGCGTATGAATGAGTCTTGTGATAATGCTCGTGTAGAATCTGATATGGTTGAATAGCAGAGATTCCAGTCGACCGAAAGCCCTATGCGTTGCCAGAGATGTTTAAATTGTTCTTCAACTTCTGACGTTTGTTCCAGGCAAAGCTTAATGAATGCTGAGCGGCCCAACTTGTATGAACTTACTTGGAGTTTTTTTTCAACATACCGTTCGGTTGGCAATCCATTGTCATCAAAGCCAAAGGGATAGAATACTGAAAAGCCAGACATGCGTTTATAGCGGGCAATAATATCAGTTTGTGTGTAGGAAAAAATGTGGCCAATGTGAAGTGAGCCGGATACCGTAGGGGGCGGTGTGTCTACACTGTAGAGCGGTCCGGGATTATTGCTTGCAAGATAACTTTTTTCTTGCTCCCACAGTTGCTGCATGCGGGGTTCTAATTCTTTGTGATTGTACTGTTTTTCCATCTTTACCAATCATCCAGAGTTTATCGAAGGATTATAAAAATTTGAGGCTTTAAAAGCTTAATATGAATGCGCCAAAAAGTAAAAAGTGTTGCTATGGGAATCTCCTTTTTGGCATCGTGATGTAAAAGAGATAGATATAAGGAGAGCAGGGAATGATGAAAAATAAAAGAAAATTAGTATGTTTTCTGAGTGTCATCTGCATGAGCACCACCATCTACACAGCGGTGCCCAGAGCAGGAGCCCCCAGAGGAAGAGTATGTGTTGGTAAAGGTGAGCACAGAGTATGCCATCGAGCTCCGGCATCAACTTCTGCTGCGCGACTATCTGTGGCAGGAGGGCAGCCCCGAGGAAAAATATGCGTTCCTCAGGGCGGTGGCGAGGTGTGCTATCGAGCTCCGGTAGGCGCTGCCGGTGCCACATCAACAGCGCCAGCAGTAGCAGGAAGACATCAACGACGTAAAATATGCGTTGGTCAAGGGAGCGCGAGAATTTGTTATCGACGAGCAGGGGCAACCGCTCCATCGCCGGCAAGTGCAACTCCTGCTACAACAGCAGCAATAGGTGGTGTAGCACCAGTAGCAGGTAAACGACCTCGAAGGAAAAAGTGTGTTGGATCCGAGTGTGTCAGGACAGTAACTGGCGGTAGCGGAGCTTCAACCACCTCAACATCAGGGCAAGTAACAACAGTTTCGGCACCAGCAGTTACAGCTCCCCCTGTAGTTGAGCGGGTAGTGGAAAGCCTACCACCATCTTATGAGCAAGCAACTTCATCCGATGACCCTATCGAGCGTGCAATTAAAAGCAAAAAAAGTGATGAAGTTAGCAAGATTTTGACAACATATGCACCAAAACCTCAACATCGTGAGCTAACACGCCAATTATTAGACCAAGCAAAAAAACAAGCGGGGGATGAAGCGGCGCTTAAAAATATTGAAGAAATGCTGAAATAATATAAAAAGGGAGCGCGTGATGAAGCAAAGATTATTTTTTTATTTGTTGTGCTGCATGGTCATCACAGCTGGTATAGATGCTGGGCGTAGACGTCAAGGGCCGCGCAGACTTCAACTTGCACAACAACCCAAACCTAAAATAGAAGTTGCATCAAACAAAAGAAGAATTTGCGTTGGGGGCGATAATAAAAAAAAGTCAGCAGCAAGCGCGTGTACGTTTGACCCTCAAAGTTAATTTGCTTAGACTGGTACCTATCAATTAAAAAGCTTTTAATGATAGGTACTGCATGGTTGGTTTAAAGAACGTTCAAACGCTTATCGGGCTCATCACATTATTCCTTGCTTACATTTTTACTATAACGCCCGTTGGCTATTTCCGTGCATGGGTTGCTAAAAAAATGGGAGATACCACTGGGGAAGATCTCGGTTTTTTGACTCTCAATCCCTGGGTGCACATTGATCTTTTTGGACTCGTTTGGCTTTTAGGGTTTTCGCAACCTAAAAATTTTTCCGGCTTTGGGTGGGGCAAACATATCCCCGTCAATCCACATAACATTCATGCAACGGCAACAACGCCGCGTTGGGTACGTCTAGGGTGTGCTTTCTTTTCAGATAGCGTGGCACATATTGTATTGGCCACATGTGCAGTCATCAGCTTCACTATCATATTTGGACCAAAAACATTAACATTCGCTGGGGCCGACACTTCCACCTACTCATTGGTGGTATTACATATATTAATTGCTTTTGTTGGACTCAATATCTCGCTTTCATTGGTGCAGCTTGTTATTAATGCTATGGTGCTATTGGCAATGCGTTTGGCAGAAGGCAATAGCCGTTTTAATGACTATATTTACTACTTTATCCTGCTTGCACCACTCATCATCTTACTGCTCGCTGGTGATTATCTTCACCACATACTTTTGTATGGCATTGTATCCATTGAAAGCTGTATTGTAACTCTATTACATGGAACATAACTACCATGAAAGATCTGAATAGTATCGCTGCTCAACTCACGCAAGGAACAGCGCAGGTGATTCCTGCGGATGAATTGCTCAAAAAATTATCTAAAAACAAGCCACTCAAAATAAAGTTGGGCATGGATCCCACATCGCCAGATCTTCATTTGGGCCATGCGGTTGTCCTCCTTAAGATGCGGCAGTTCCAAGATTTGGGCCATGAGATCATCTTTTTAATTGGGGATTTTACTGCACGCATTGGTGATCCGACCGGTAGATCAAAGACGCGTCCTCCTCTGACAGAAGAAGATATTGCGCGTAACACCAAAACCTACTTTGAACAAGTTAGTAAAATTCTTGATCCGAACAAAATGACCGTCCGTTATAACTCAGAATGGCTCGATCAATTGTCGATCAAGGATATGGTCAAACTGTGCGGCAAAGTTACCTTGGCCCGCATTATTGAACGAGAAGATTTTGCAAAACGATTAGCAGAAAATCAATCAATTGGTTTCCATGAACTTCTCTATCCGCTCTTTCAAGGCTATGATTCAGTTGCTTTGCATGCAGATGTAGAGCTTGGCGGAACGGATCAGACATTCAACTTGCTCATGGGAAGATTTTTACAAGAACATTATGGGCAAGAGCCACAACTTATTATGACCGTGCCATTGCTGGAAGGTCTTGATGGATCGGCAAAAATGTCGAAATCATTGGGCAATGCTATCGGCATTACTGAGCCAGCAGATCAAGCGTTTGGCAAGCTCATGTCGATGTCAGATCATCTTATGTGGCGCTACTTTGAATTGCTTTTGGCAAAAAGTCAGGATGAGATTAAAAAGATGCAAGCCGATGTTACGTCTGGTGCTTTGCATCCTATGACGCTCAAAAAAAGTATGGCCCATGCTATTATCACAAAATTTTGGTCATCATCTGAAGCCGATCAGGCTCAGCAGTCATTCGAAGCGTTATTTCAAAAGAGGGATTACTCAAAAGCGCAGGTAAGGGAGCTGCCGCTCATAAATAAAAAAAATCCTTTATGGATTGTTGAGTTTGTGACGGAGATTCTTATACACGATACGATTATGAGTTCTTCGGAAATTAGACGCCTCATGGAAGCTGGGGGTCTCGAAATCAATGGTGAAAAAAAGATGGATGTTAAAGAAAACCTTGAATGGCGGGTTGGTGAGATATATATAGTGCGAATTGGTAAACATCGTATTTATAAAATCAAAATAACTGAAGACGTGAAGATCTAATTTATGATGATGCTCCCTCTTGGTCTGAGTACTTTTTCCAAAATACGTAAGCTAGGCTATCTCTACATTGATAAAACCGAACAGGCCTACAATCTTATCACGCAGGGGCATAGATATTTTCTTTCACGTCCGCGCAGGTTTGTAAATCTTTGTTGGTCTCAACACTTAAAGAAATACTTAGCGGAAACAGATCATTATTTGAAGGCCTTTGGATTGATAAGAGCGATTATAAATGGGAAAAGCATGGCATTGTCCTGCTTGATTTATCAATAATAGAAGTTACCTCTACCGATGATTTGCGCAGTGGGATATGCGAATTACTGCAAGAAGTTGCCGATGATTATGCTCTTGGTATTGTGCTTCATACAGATAGGCCTGATGCTGCCTTAAGAGCACTCGTTAGGGCATTATATGCAAAATTTGGTCGCGTAGCAGTTCTTGTTGATGAATATGACAGTCCTATATTGCAGGTTTTAAATGATCATGAAAAAGCCAACGAAGTTCGTAGTGCAATCAGGCGCTTTTTTGCCGTTGTAAAAGGCCTGGATTCATTTATCGACTTTGTTTTTATAACAGGCGTTAGCTCATTTGCTCGGGCAGGGTTGTTTTCCGGTATTAATAATCTGCGCATCATGACTATGGACAAGCGTTGGGCGACCATTTGTGGATATACCGATCAGGAAGTTGACCATCATTTGGCTCCCTATATACAATTATGGGCGAATGAAAAGGATGAGCCTTACGATAAAATACGCCAGGAGATTAAGGATTGGTATAATGGCTATCGTTTTGGTGCCGACGTTCCTTCTGTTTATAACCCATTTTCCATAATGAGCGCATTAGATTCCAAGCAATTTAAAAATTTCTGGTTCCAGACTGGTACACCAACTTTCTTGGTAGAAGAACTTGTAAAAGAATATCGTAAAAGAGAGTTTGCGGTATTTGACTTGGAAGCATTTGAAACAACTGAAGATGCCCTTGGAATTTTTGAAATTGGTGCAACGCCATTAACAGCGCTTATGTTTCAAACTGGGTATCTTACGGTTAGTTCCTTTGATAAACAAAAGAAGTCGTATCAATTGGGTTACCCAAACTTTGAGGTGCGTACTGCTCTGCAAAAATATTTATTGGGAATTTACGCCTCAATGGATTTCACTGAAGCAGAAGGTTTTGCATTAAAATTATTCTCTGCTCTTAATCAAAAAAATAGTGATGAAGTTGTATCTTTGATTAAATCTGTACTTGTTCGTGTTCCCTATTCATTACATATAAAAGAAGAAAAATTTTATCACGGTCTATTACAAGTACTGTTTGGTGCTGCTGGTATAAAAGCATATTCAGAACATCAAACGAGCCATGCCCGTATAGACATGGTGCTTGAGCTTCCTGCGTTAAATTATCTCATTGAAGTTAAGTTTAATGAGTCTGCTGAAAAGGCTCTTGAACAAATTGAAGATCGAAAATATTACGAGGCATTGTTGCATCAGAATAAACCAATCTTACCTCTTGGCCTTGCCTTTCAGCGTCAACCAAAAGCCTTTGAGATCACGTATGCTTCAAGGTTAATTCACGATATTCAGGTATGACGGTGCGTGTTGGCAAGCATCGCATTTATAGGGTGAGGTGATCTACAACACCCACCAAGCGAACTCCATTGCAGCAAATGCAGCAAGAGCTTTACGTACTTCACCTTTTGCTAAGAAGTTCAGCATATAATAGGCACTGCCAATATAAGAAGCTCCTTTGAGTAAAAAGGTAGAAGCATTCCAGTTTGGCCGTGGTCGCGGGCTGAATCGAGTGAGAGATCTTTCAGGTTTTTTAACCTTCATACCCTCTTCCAGGGCATCACGAATATCAAGCGGATGCTTAAGAATGGTTACCACATACGAGGTGTCCGTTGGATCCCAATTATCCGTTGATGCCAAAGGTTGGTCACAAGGAGTAAGGGATTCAATGTTTTTAAAGAATCTATTGATAGCATGATTTGTGCTGCGCATTGTAGTAAGTGTGGAGCTTATCCTTAAGGGCCCTACGCAGTATCCTTTCTGCGAACAAAGATGCCGTGCCACTTTAATGACATGCGAGCCGCCGAGTATGACGATTATATCTTTCTGATTATAGGTGGTACGCAGTTCATGGATAGCGCGAATGGTTCGCTTGTCTATTAATGCGGTATCATTGGGGTTTGTGTTGGGGCCTGTTATGCGTGTATCTGTATTGTAATAGTAGCCAGCACAGTTTGGTATTTTTATGCATTGAGCGTCGAGTGGCCGCATGCCATTAAAAAGTAATGTTCCTAATCCCCACATAGGCGAGATGTTGTATCTCAATCCTTCGGCTAAATCGTTTGGTTTTCTTAATCCTATGTTTCTTTGGAGATATTGGGCTAGCTTGTCTGTACCATCGCTGGTATACCATTCGTTTTGCGCTAGAGAGGATAACAGGGCGTCTTCATTAATAAGGGATACTGGATAGTGCTTGCACATATGGGCAAGAGCATTCTGCTGAGTCATTAAATTGCATTGTTCTTTTAGTAGTCGCATCTGGGTATTTATTAAAGGGATAGCGTTCTGCTTGGTTAAAGACCCGTTGCCTACATTTTGCTTTATCTCATAAATTGTCCGCTGTATGGCATTGATAGCTTTACTGTCAATTTCAGTTGTTGCATGGTATTCCAGCAAAAAATGCACATGCGTTTTGTGGATTGGGTGATAGAGTGGTAAGTAAGCAATCACATCAGATTTGAGTGTAGATGCAATGGCTGCACCGAGTATCAATGCGCTTAAGAGTAATAACCTTTTCATAAAAGCCCCCATGTATTCTAAAACCACCATAGTTCCATCTACAACTATTCTATGAGAAATAGCTGAAGGGAGCAAACGGTACGATCTTTGGGGAGTTTCTATCAAACCCGAGCCAAATTCTCCTGGTATATCCAGCGAGTAAGATTATCCAAGCCTACGGCAATATTCAGGGTATCAGAGGCTTTAGAGCCGACAGTTTCTAGGGGAAAATTTTTGGGTAAAGCAGAACGTACAGCGCTATCTTGGTAGCCTACAAAGGGCTGATTTGAGGTAGCGAGGCAGGTCCCGGGAATAGGGTTGGTTGAAATCCAGTGAACTATCGTATCAATAGTATTAGCTCGTCGCGTGCCCCCAGTAGCAGTCGGTTGCATTGGGGTATTGAGAAAGCAAAAAGTGACGTTTTCAAAGCCTGCAGGGAACTCAGTTTGCTCAAAGACAAGGCGCATCATCTCATATTCAGTTGTTGGCATAATGCCATTGAACTTCCATGTTGGATCAAGATACGGGTAGTTATTCTGTGTTGGTTGGGTTAAAAGATCAGCAGGTTCTACTGCTGGATCCAGTGGGCGTTCACTGCCCAGAAAAATGATGGTTTTAAAACGTAGGCCTTGTTCGCATAGAGATACAACATACCTCAAGCGATCGCGTACACGGCTAACGGTTGCACCAAGCAATAAAACATAGTCATACTGTTGCTGTGTAGGTTCAACAGCGTCGAGACATCCAAGTTTTTTCAGGAGTGGCATAATAGTTGCAGCGTGCTGTTGATACACATCAAGCATGTGCCAACGTTCGCTGTTTTGTGGGCGCAACAGGTGCAATTGAGTAACTCTTACGATGTCACGTAAGGTGCCATCATGCTCAATACCAAGGATAGCAAGTAACTCTAGAAGTGTTTGGCTGGGATTACCATGTTTGTCGATAATGTGCTCATAGGAATAAGGCATAAATGCTTCTCGCGGGTGTGCTGCTGGTAGGGTTGGTAAATATGCAGAGCATGCTAACAAGATTATAAATAAAAAGCGATTGAAAAATTTCATGGAGGGTTCCTTTAGGCGGATTTAGGTTGTGAAGTCTTAAGTCTATTTTTTATCTCACGGGCAAGACAAAAGAGGCTATAAGCAGTGGCAACGACTATAGCTGATTGTACAACGGGGTTATGTAAAAGTGAATTGTTATGCGGTGTATGATGGCCTGTTATAGGTGCAGGGGCTACTGGAATTACGAGAGGTGTTGGTTGTGTTGGAGTAGTTAATGGCGCTGTGGTTGTTGGTGTCGGTTGGGCAAGAGCGCCTTGTTCTTCTAATTGAGCGTAGCTCATTTGAGATTTACGATATGTTCTCAAATCGCCGATCTCTATACCTTTGGTTGGGTGAATACTACAGTGACTAGTGATCATCTCTAGAACACGTTGAGAGAATTTTCCATTAACATAAATGGGGTGATCAGTTTCAAAACGTAGAGAGGCTATTTGGTTATGACTATCATTGAATATCTCTACGCGTTCATAATGTCTGGTGTCATATTGTCTTATCTCCGCATATGCAGCTCTTGGTTTGCAGGTGAGGTCTAATAGATGTTGATAGGGATGATAAGGAGGTGTTAGGCGACTTTTGAAAGTATGATTGGCCGTGGCAGGTTTAGCTTTATAAGGGGATGAGCCGTCTTCTAGAGGATTTGAGCTAAGTGGTGGAGCATCTCTTTTGCGTCGGTAGGGAGAATGGTAATAAAGTCCGGTATCTTCTTGCGGTGTGGATGAGCTAGATGGAGCTGTAGGTTCCAGAATTATGGCACACGGAACGTTTTGCTGCGTGTAAAATGTAACATGAGGCTTATCGCTATCACCTGTCGGAGAAGATATGACACAATCTATACAATTTAATTTTAGAAAACCTGTATCACTAGGAGTAATAAGTTTACAGCTATGACCATATAGGGTTTTATGTACAACTGCATAAGAGGCAGTGGGTATATAGCTCCCTTTAAACGCAGTTGCTACGGCTTCGACATCAGAAAATGTTGGTGTGTCCGCACCTGCTGACATAAATCCAGAACGACTTGAACTGCTACTAGGGCTACTTGAGCTGCTACTACTTGTTGCGCCCACAATCTCTTGAGTTGCGCATACGGCCATTCCAACTACTAAGAATAATAAAAAACGATAATTACATGTATACATATGTCCCTTATTGTATTACACAACAACCCGTCTAACAAGCGGATTAATACGTGTTGTTATTTCTCGTGGATTAAAACTTTCAATTGCATTGGCAAGTTCATGAGCGCGCAATCGTGGAAGATCGCCAAGTAAGAGCACTTCATCACCAACTTTACTTTCTGGTATTTCAGAAAGATCGATCATGGTGGCATTCATACACACACGGCCAATAACTGGTGCATACTTGCCCTTAATGCTTGTTACTACCGTAACCCCTCTATTTGATAACCGCCGATCATAGCCATCATAATACCCAACAGGAATAATGCCAATGCGTGTTGGAGAGCTTGTCAGATGTGTTTTTGCATAACCAACATAGCTGTTACTTGGTACCGTGCGAATGTTGGTAAGCTGCGTTTTCCATGCCATGACGGGCCTGAGAGCAAACTCTTCTATAGTAGATTGCGCTTGCTGTGTAACGTAGTCAGATGATTCCAATCCGTAGGCACCAGCGCCAATACGCACAAAGTTAAAACGTGCTGGCGGTATAATCGTAGCGGCGGCCGAGTTGCTCATATGCACATAGGGGATAGTTAATGAATGGTTGCGTAATGTATCAAGTAGTGCCGTAAATTGAACTAATTGCTGTTGAGTATAGGTGGCATCTTGGTTATCTGATTCAGAAAAGTGGGAAAATATTCCGCGCACATTAATGTGTGGCAAGGAAAATGCGTGGCGCACATAATCAACTGCTTGATCTGATAACGTGCCAAAACGGGAGAGGCCCGTATCAATTTTAAGGTGAACATTTATTTTTTTATTACACTGGGAGGCTTGTGCATTGAGCGCTGTTATAGTTTCTACGTCAGAAGCGATTACATCTATGTTGTGTGCAGCAGCTTCTTGTGGCTCAAGATCAATAATACTGAGAACAATGATTGGCTTTGTTATGTTGTTGGCGCGTAATAAAAGAGCTTCAGAAAGTGTTGCTGTGCAAAGCCAGTCAACGTGAGGATTTGTTTCTGCTATACGCGATATTTCTAGAATGCCGTGGCCATATGCATTGCCTTTGACCACGAGTGCGAGGTTGATCATTGGGCCAACAATTTTTTTATAAAGCGCTAGATTATGTTCTAAAGATTGTTTATTGATTTCTATCCAAGAAAGCGGACAGTGGGAGATAATCGCACTTTTATCTTCTGCTCGTTCCGAATTTATTGTAAGGTGCGAACGGTCGTGAATAGTTTCTAAATGTCCTAATTCATTCATTTGTTCTACTCATTACATGATTTTTTTTGAGATTCCCAACTGATAGTTAAAGACGAAGTTGGGGTGCATAAAATTTGATTAATTTAGTGTATAAAGTTATACGAATAGAGTACAGAATTTTTAACGTTTAGATGTTTTTCTATGAGGAGAACGATGAAAAGGTTATATCTATTTTTATTAAGTGGTTGTCTATGTGCTCGAATTATTAATGCAGATCAACAAACGGCATATGCTGAGCAAGAAGCGTATACAGCTGCATGGTTGGATATTCAAGATCCCAATGACGAATTGGCCTTTGTTAATGAGCCAATACACAAATCAGAAGATTTGCTTCATGATGATGAAGGTTGGACTGAAGTTTCAACAACAGTAAAAACAAAAGGCAAGGGCAAAAAATATCACGTCACACAACAACCAAAAAAAGCTGCGCCCAAAAAAACCATAAAAGAACAACCGAAAAAAGAACAAGCTCAAGTAAAAACAGAAGCTCAAAAAGTAGCTGACAACAAACAAAAAATGGCTGAGTTTTATACT
The DNA here is from genome assembly GCA_963738145.1 of uncultured bacterium. Classification (GTDB taxonomy): domain Bacteria; phylum Babelota; class Babeliae; order Babelales; family Vermiphilaceae; genus CAVTVH01. The sequence goes on along the minus strand of CAVTVH010000001.1, from coordinate 484,251 downwards.
GGACTTAGTGGTTTTGATACAATTTGCGCCGGTGATCTTGAATGCATTAAAAAGGCCGGGGGCGATTCAACGTTTGGTGAAATTACCTACGATTCTGTGCAAGATTTAATTGAAAAATTAAAAGCAGCGGGAAAATTAAATAAAAATTCAAATTTTACTGACATGGGTTCTGGAATTGGTAAGGTTGTTATGCAATTTCAGATGAATAGCCCTGTTGCCCACGCACAAGGTGGAGAACTTTCTAAAGACCGCCATGATCGTGCACAAAAAGCGTTTAAGCGCTATAAAGCATCCGGTCTCTATAATAGTTCCCGTCCAATGGTGCTCCTCAACACCGACATGCTCAAGATGAAATTGGTTAAACCTAAAAAAGGCGGCTTTAATATCGTATTCACCTGCTCAACCTGTTTTGATCGCAATCTCATGTACGAAATCATGAAATGGGCGGCACAACAAATGGTTGTTAGTAGTGTGCTGCTTACGTTAAAAGCGTTACCAGAAGATTATGCAGATTATGGCTTTGAAAAAGTTACAGTGTATAAAGAGCCGATGACTTGGATGCCAACTGGATCTGATGTATACCATTACGAGTTGCGTAAAAAGGTGAAATTGAAAAAGGAAAAGAAGGTAAAAGCGCCGGCTTTTAATTAGTTCTTGCTGAGTATATGGATATGCCGCAGCCCTACCATTTTAGGTGGGTCTGCGGTTTTTTACATAAAATGTAGGGTATGGTATTTTGAGGTTTGTATTACCCCTTTTTAACTACGGAACTTATGACAAAAACACAACCAAAAACAGGTGAGCTTATTTTTGGGATCCATCCCATAATCGAGCTTCTCAAGGCAAAAAAACGTAAAGTTATTACGATGTATACCACAAAGCCTACACCGCAAGCGTGGAGTTCTATCGAGAAATTTTTGCCAAAGTATCCCATTCAAATGCAATATGTAACGCGTGATGTGCTCACCAAAATTGCTGGGACCGCGGACCATCAGAACGTGGTGGCGTTTGCCCAGCCGTTTGCCTATCGCAAAAAGTTTTTTGATACAGTAAAAGAACCATTTTTAATCATGCTTGATAGCATTCAAGATCCACGTAACGTTGGCGCCATTATACGTTCTGCGTATTGCACAGGTGTAAACGGCATTATCATGATCAAAAAGGGGGCGTCGCCATTAACGGCAACGGCAATTAAATCGTCTGCCGGGTTATCAGAACATACAGAAATTTATTGTGCATCGTCAGCAAAACAAGCGGCTCAAGAACTTGTTGCTGCGGGTTACACGTTATATATGGCTGATTTTAAAGGCGAAGATGCGACAAAATGTGCCTATAAAAAACCGCTATGTTTGGTTGTTGGTGGCGAGGGTTTTGGCATTAGCAAAGATATTATCTCTATGGGCACCAAAATTACCCTGGCTCAGCGTTCGGCAGATATATCGTATAATGCATCCGTTGCTGCTGGTATCTTGCTCTTCCATATTGGGACTAAGATAGAGGCTATTTAAAGTTGGCCGGGATAGAGATGTCTTAGTAATACAACATAAAAGCCGATTATTAAGCCTGCGCCGGTAAGCGCGACACACGCGTTTCTACAGGTGGTACTAGGACTGGTTAATGCATAAGGATTTTGTAAAGCGTTTCGAGGGCTTTCAGGGTCTGGCGTCAAGGGCCTGGTAGGAGAAGGGGAACCTCTTTCTAAAAGACGAGTGCTAGGGGCCCCTATGGCATGTAGGAGTGGAGCGGCCACGATGAGTGATATGGTTATAACGATCATTTTTTTGTTCATACAAATCCCTTTTTATCTTGGCAATGCGGTTAGCGCATTATACACATACAATCCCATGATGGTTAAAGTAACTGATAGGGCTCCGCACATAACATGATGGGGTTTTATGTTTCTCGATAAAGGTATGGCATTTTCATCGGATTTCATAATGCCACTTTCCAGATCTCGCCCGTTATGCACTGACGCCCCGCCACAACTTTTTAGTTGAAGTCGTTTTTCCGTTAAAGGTGTTACGCCTAATAATGCGCTGCTTGCTCCCCATCCATGCATGCTCAAAAAAACAATGAGCATAATAACATTTTTTTTATTCATCGTTACGATATCTCTTCTTTTTTATTTGCGTAGCTAACAAGTGAACAAGAATAATCATTGGGGAGCGTATATGTCTACAAGATTATGGAGATTGTGACTGGCCAGCCTCTAGGGGCAATTTTTAGGATTTTTCGCTTATATTCTACGTTTTCAATATTAATATTGACTATTATCAGGGAAAAACAGTAAAAGAAGACTATGTTATAAAAAATTAAAAACTGGGACGTTGTCATGAAGCAATTGCTGAAAAATAGTAGAGCAAGATTACTCATATGTGCGCCATTCATACTTTTTTTAGGCCTGCGTATTATAAGTTCTTATATTTTTACTATCAAGCGACATGCTTTTACTTTTGATACTTACATTGCGCCTGAGATGTGCAAAACTTTGCAAGATTTTGTAATAAACCATGCCCCTCTTCATGCCAAATTACCAGACGATATCTGTGAACATTTGTGCAAAGAGTTTCCTTATATTGAAAAAGCTGAAGTTCATTTTATTGCGCCAGGAGTTATGTGTACTGATATTAGAGCCCAGCAGCCCATATTGGCGGTAAATAAAACGCATGTGGTTGTACAATCGGGTGCTCTTTTGCCAATAAATCTTTTTTATATGTACCGTACACAGTTTTTACCTCGTGTTGAAGTTAATAATCTTGCCAGTCAAAATGGCTATCAAATCGCCTTTTTAACAAGAGCAGCTCCTCAGTTGTCTCTGTTATGTAAGCGTTATTATATACAGTGGCAAGATGAATGTACCATACTGTTACGGGACAAAGCGCAAGAGAATTTTTCTATAGTGTGTTCTGCTGATACATTGCCCAACGATCACGTACTTGCCTGTTGTGCAATGATTGAAGATGAGTATAAAAACGCCCAACAAGGGACGGGGCGTAAAGCTGCACCAAAAGCTCTTATTGCTGATGTGCGGTTTGACAAACAAATTATCGTATCTTCTACGCAGGGGGGGACTGCTCATGGCTAGGGTTTTTTCTGATCGGATTGTTGTCTCAATTGATATTGGGACGACAAAGATTTGTGTTTTAGTTGCGCACCATTTAGATAACGGGCGTGTTGAAATTATCGGTATAGGCAAAACGCCGTCTGATGGATTGAAAAAAGGGGTGGTTGTTGATGTTGCAAAAACAATTCATTCAATAAAGGTTGCCGTCAAAGAGGCGGAAATTATGGCGGGTATCGAAATTGAATCTGCCTATATTGGTATTTCTGGGGGCCATATTAGTGCCACTAATTCACATGGCGTGGTGCCACTCAAAAAGGGAGAGATTCGCCAAAAAGATATAGATGCGGCTCTTGAGGCGGCAAAGGCTATCCCTGTGGCAGAAGGCCAGCAAATTTTACATACATTGCCTCAATATTTTATTATCGACGGCGCCCACCATGTGCAATCGCCACTTGGCATGCACGGCATACGTCTTGAACTCATGGCGCATATTATTTTAGGCTCGATAGCATCAGTACAAAATTTAGTTAAATGTTGTGAAAGCGCGGGCGTAAAAGTTAAAGATATTATATTAGAACAGCTGGCTTCTGCGCATGCAGTGTTGGGATCCGACGAGCGAGAGCTTGGTATCGCGGTGCTTGATATTGGTGGTGGAACTTCTGATTTAGCAATCTATCAACATGGCTGCATTCGCCATACGATGGTGCTCCCCGTTGCAGGTAACCATTTTACCAATGATGTTGCAATTGGATTACGCACAACTCTAAAAGATGCTGAACGCATTAAAGTTAAGTATGGATCTGCTTGTTTTGATCTTCTTGGCAATGATGAAATTATTGAAGTTGACATGGTGCATGGTGATCAAAAACATACGGTACTTGCAAGTGAGCTATCAGAAATTTTACATGCTCGTGCGCTAGAGATTTTACGCCTTGTACATAAAGAGATTGCTCAACGAAAGTTACAATCACTTATGCCAGCTGGCCTTGTTATTACCGGAGGCGGATCGCTTTTACCGGGCATGAAAGAACTTGGTCAACGCATTTTTAATGTGCCGGTCCGCATTGGTTATCCTCGACTTGAATTTGATTTGCCGCAATCATTAGCCAGCCCTATGTATGCTACAGCATATGGTTTAGTTATGTATGCGCTGAGAAAAAATGAACAGATGCCGACTGACAAGATGGTTGATTCTTGGTCGGGTCGTATTGTGGGACGTATGAAATCATGGGTATCAGATTTCTTTTAATGAATTAGAGGGGAGACTACAATGATAGATTTTGCCGTAGAAGAACATGTCAAACAAATGGCAACCATTAAAGTGGTGGGTATCGGTGGCGCGGGTGGCAACACGGTGAATAGTATTATTGCCTCGGGGTGTGAAAATATTGAGTTCATTGTGGCTAATACTGACGCACAGGCCTTAGACCATGCCAAAGCCTTGCACCGCGTACAAATTGGTGTGAAATCAACCAAAGGCCTTGGCACCGGAGCTAATCCAGAACTTGGTCAACGAGCAGCAGAGGAAGATCTTGATAAGATTTTGATGGCTGTTGATGGTGCCGATATTGTTTTTTTAACCGGTGGCATGGGTGGCGGTACTGGTTCAGGAGCATTGCCTGTGGTGGCTCGCGCTCTTAAAGAGCGCGGTATATTATGCATAGCTGTTGTGACCAAACCATTTACGTTCGAAGGCAAACGACGAGCGCGTGTTGCTCATGAAGCTCTTGAGCAACTTAAAAAAGATGTGGACACTCTTATTGTGATACCAAACCAGAAGTTGCTTGATGTTGTAGATCAAAAAGTGTCTATGCTTGATGCGTTTTCTATGATTAATGATGTGTTAAGCCATTCGGTCAAAGGCATTTCTGACATTATTACCAAACCGGGACATATTAACGTTGATTTTGCTGATGTAAAAGCAATCATGAAGGATATGGGGCTTGCCGTTTTAGGTACCGGTCGAGCTTCAGGTGATGGCCGTGCATGGTTGGCAGCTGAACAAGCCATATCATCACCGCTTCTTGAAAATATGAGTATTGATGGCGCACGTGGTGTTCTTTTAAATATTACGGGCGGACCATCGCTGGGACTCCATGAAATTAGCGAAGCCGCATCCATTATTTATGAAAAAGCTGATGAAGATGCCAACATTATTTTGGGTTCAGTTATAGATCCATCGATGGGTGATGAAGTTAATGTGACTATTATTGCAACAGGATTTAGTAAAAAAGAAGCTGCATCTCTTTTGTATCAGGATGTTGGTGCGGCAGCATTAATTGCCCATGAACGAGAAATGGTGCGTCAAGAAGCTGAAAAGAAAAAGGCTCATGAGCTTGTGCAAGAATTGGTTAAGGAGCAAGAGGCAATCTCAGCGACAGAGGAAGTTGTTGCTGCTGCTGCCATTACACAACATATAGCAGTCGATATACACGATCTTGATGTACCAGCATTTATGCGCAAAGAACTGCTGGAAAAAAACAATAGAGAAGTGGCAAGTTAGACGTATCGCAAAAAGGTTATAGCAATGAATAAATCAAGATCTGTAATGAAAAAACTGCTTATCATGGCTGTGGTAGTAACAAGTGTAGCAATATGCAGCGCGGCCAATGGCTATCAAAAGCTACAAGAGCATATAAAGGAAGAAAATTTTGCAAAGTTTCAAGAGCAATGGCAAGCGAGCAAAAATTCCCTGAGCAAAAATGATATAGGAATCCTTCGTAATGAGGCTCAAGCGGCATTGAATAAGAAAAATGCAGCATCGGCTCTTGAGATTATCATTCAAGCTCTAAGCGAGCCATTAATAGTGCCGACAGAGATAGTGTCAACAGAAAATGAAAGCAGCGGTGCACCGGCAGCTCCGCCACTATCTGAGCAAGAGGTGGCAGCAATAGGTACGCCAACATATGTGCCACAAAAACAGCAGGGATCGGCAAGGAGTAGTTCTTCGTCTGCTCCCGCAAAAAAGGCTGTAGGGAACCTAGCGGACGAGGCGGTACGGCGTGCCCAAGAGAGACAGGCTCGTATGGCAGCTCAAAGTTCATCATCAAGCCAAGCAGCACCAGCACGCGAGCTGAGTGAGCGGGAGCAATTGGAGAGGGATATTAAAAAATTGGAAGGTATATCAAAGAGAGATGTTCAGGAAGAGCTCAAGTTAAAAACTATGCAACGTCGCTTGCAACTCATAAATAAAGAAGCAAGCGAAGATTGGGATTAGGGTTATTGCTGAGCTGGAAATAACGCGCTTATGCGAATATCGATGCTGCGCCAATCGCAGGTTTCTATAGCGCCGCGTACATAAATGCGTGGTGTGTAGGCGTACATCCTTTTTTGGCCGTTACAGTTAACATGCACGAATTGTACGTCGTTGTTACCTGCATAGAACGGATAATGTGGATAGTTAGGATCAGGATCAACTATTTTGGCTACAGCGATCATTGCTGTTGTTCCAGGTGTTACTTTTTGAGGTTCTCTGTTGGAGAATGTGATGATGGCTTCGTGGTTCGTGTCATTGATGATGGTGAAATTTTCAAGGTTGCCGGCCCAACGGATCCAATTTGGGCTTTCTGTATCGCAATAGCTGTATAGAAATGGCTGGCAGGTAAGAATGGCCATCACACATAGAATTGATTTCTTTAGCATGTTAATTAACCCTCATTTTTTTAGGGGTTACAACCATTACATTGTTGTAGAATAGCACCTTTTTATAGCGTTGTCATAAGGGGAGTGAATAGGGGTTTTTTGTAATTTTTAGTGCTTGTGCCATACTGGAGATAGCTTATTAACCCTCTTTAAATGAAAGGCGAAGCTATGCGCAGCCTTTCAAGCAAAGGATTTGGCCTATGCGTAACAAGCAGTTACTGGTCATACCGTTATGTGGACTTCTCTTATCTCCCCTTTACCTCAATTCTGGACACGAAAATGACAACAGTGGTGCCAAAGCCTTTGGTATAGGTTTAGCTGCAGGCGCCGTCGCCGGTGGCATAGCATATGCCCTCACCAGCTGGCTCAGTAACCCATCCACCAAAGATGTCTGCGAAGATGCCCAACATGCCCTTAATGCAACAAGAAATTATGGCCCTCTTCTGGCGCAGTTAGAAGATAATGCTGGTGCTACCCCGCTCGGGCGCATGACATCCCAAGAAAATTACGATTTTATGAATGCAAACGAAGATGATGACCTTGAACTGATTGCCAAGACTCTGTACGCCACTGGCCTTTCAGGGGATGCATACATAACACAGTTTGCTAAAGTGATTGATAAATTAAAGTCGATTCATAAGCAACTTGCTAAGCGTCTACGTAAAACTAAAGAAACCCATAAATATTATGAAACAATGCAATCGTTGCACCGTGAGCTGCAAGATACTCTTGATAATCTTATGGTTGCCCACCGTTATCTACAAAAACATGTCGATTATTGGATCTTGTTTGAAGCTGTACAGCAGGTGGCGTACAACCATACTAAAGAATTAGCATTAGCTGCTCAGTATGGTGATAACAATCACGCTTCATTGTGGCGAGAGTTACGTTCTGTTGCCAGTATGTGGGGGAACAACAATCGCAGTACGTATGTCTATAGTGATTATGCGCAACATCTGAATAATAATAAGAGCAATCTGGATAGAAAAATAAGCAAAGCATACCGTTACTCAGAACTCACGCAACGAGCTCAAGAAGTGAGCAATGGTTTGCATGCGGTTTATGCGGCAATTATTAATAGTAACGAACATGCAGCTGATCTACGGGAATATGAACGCGCTAAGCTTGAGCTAGAACGTAAGCGTTTGGAAGAAGAGCGACTCAGAATCGAGCGCGAACGTCTTAGAGCAGAGCGCGAGCGTAGGGAGTTAGAGCGGCAACGGCTAGCTGCTCAAGTAACTAATCTAGTATGTGGCTGCCTGTCACTTGCCAACTGCTGCCATCATCACCATCATCAGCCGACTGGTTATGTGGTAGTTGAACAAAATTATGTAACACCTGTACCAACGCATACGACGGTTGTGGAGACAACAACAACTCACTATCAACAACCACAACCAACGGGATATATCGTAGTGGAAGAGGAATATTGCACGGAGGAGTAATAGATCTATGTGCGATTATTTCCCTCCGTTCGTCCCGAGTGATTACGAGCGGAGTGAGTAATTGTATCGAGGGATGCATAAGAAATATGTTGAGGCTAACGTATGACTATCTACTTCGGTGATGCAAGCGATCGGTTTTATAAAGAGAACTACAAGGATGTGTTGAGTAATCGGCACATCCTTTTTTCTGCGCCCTTTGATGACATTAAAAATAAGTTGGGTTTAGAATCAATCATTTTGTTGGATCAAACGCATGGTACGGATGGCCATATCATAACGTCTAATAATTATGACTCATTTAATCCGCTCGCTGTTCAGGGCGATTATAGTATGACAGCCATGCCCGGTGTTGGTTTGGGCATCATGACCGCAGATTGCTTACCATTAATTACGTATGCTCTAGATAAAAAGGCGGTACTGGCCATTCATGCCGGCTGGCGTGGGGCATTGGGCGGCATTGTGCCAAAGGCGGTGCGCCATTTTTGTTCAACCTTTGATCTTGCTATTGCCGATCTACATTTCTTTTTTGGTCCATCAGCACATGGCTGTTGCTATGAAGTGGGGGCAGATTTTGTACTACGTCCTGAACTGCAAGCGGTGCGTGAGGCTGTCATCACAACACGTGATGGGAAAAACTATTTTGATCTTCCGACATATGTGCACCATCAACTTACGAGTATGGGAATTTCTGCCGATGCTATTAATCACAGTATGAATCTGTGTACTATTCATAACGAACAATTTTTTTCATATCGACGCCAGGCAACGGGGCGGAACTTGACAGTGGCGGTAATATAAGGAGGTGCTCATGATGCGTCCTATCTATTCCATGAGCGACATCATAGTCGACAGTTTAAAGCGTACATTACATGTGCAGGAACAGGTTGAGCAGATGCCACTGACAGCATCGGTACTCAAAGGATTACGTGAAACTGCCCGACTTTTTTCAACCCACTATTCTACGATGATAGAAGGCAACAACTTGTCTGCAGACCAAGTAGAAGAGGTGTTGCAACATAAAGGCCATTTTCCCGGCAGAGAGCGGGATGAAGGTGAAGTAAAGGGATATTACGCAGCGCTTGCATGGATGGAGAAGTATAGCTATAGCGCCCAAGAAAGTACCCCAGACACTCTACAAATGTTGCATGCTTTAGTTGTTGCTGGTGGTAAAGAACGTGTAAAGCCAACCCCCTATCGTGATGGCCAAAATATAATCCGTGATGGGCGTACACGCTCAATTGCCTATCTACCCCCAGAAGCAAAAGATGTTCCCGCATTAATGCATGATTTTGTTACGTGGCTTAACAGTTCACACGAACTACCTGCACCAATAGTAGCCGGCATTACCCATTATCAATTTGCCACCATTCACCCCTATTATGATGGCAATGGCCGAACGGCTCGATTGTTGGCCACTCTTGTTTTGCGCATGCGAGGCTATAGCTTGAAAGGGCTCTATTCATTGGAAGAATATTACGCCCGCAATTTAGGCGCTTATTATGAAGCTCTGGCAATTGGGCCATCTCATAATTACTACGAAGGTCGCGCTGATGCTAATATTACATCGTGGCTTGAATATTTTTGCTTAGGGATGGCCATATCTTTTGAAAATGTGGTGAAACATTTGAAGGTTGCCCAAGAGCAGGGCTCTACAGACCAAGCGGAACTGTTAAATAGCTTAGATCCTAAACAGCGTAAAGCACTCGATCTTTTTCTTGATCGTGATGTCATCACTGTTGATCGTGTAGCTGCCTTATTTGGTTTTTCTGTTGGTGAAGCGCGGGCGTTGTGTAAGAAGTGGGTAGAACAAGAATTTTTTGGGTGTGCTTCGGGTGGTTATCACTTGGCTGATACATATCGGGTGTTGGTGAGGCGATAAAAAAGGAGCCCGATTAAAGGCCCCTTCTTATCTAAAAATATCTATATTTATGCTCTTCTTGCGTCGTTCAAGCATGCTTGTTGAGCTGGCTTGGTCAGCGCATTATCTTTTGGACAACCGGTTAGACAGGTATGTGGTTGGCTATGATCATTGGCGAGTCTATTCAATAAGCCGGATGCTACAAAAAGTTCTTGTTGAGCATCAAAGCTGTGATCCACAAAAGCGTCCTTGACGAGTTTTTCTGCATTATAAAGAGAGGCTCTCGCTTTTGAGAGAGCTCCATTTGCTCCACTCAAAATAAGGGTACATTTGGTTGGTGTGCGGCCACTGCCAACAGCATTGAACCACTCTGAATAGAGAGCTATTTGAGCTTGAGTTCTTGCAAGGCTTCGGTGCAATTCTATTTTAAAGGTATGAAGGTCTTTTTGAGACATGTTTGCAATATCAAATTTTGAATAGAATGTAGGGCTATGATAGTCAAAGCCAAACTTAGACGACAATGAAGAGCCATGCGCATGAGCAGCAATCAAACCAGCTGCTGCAAGAACAATGAGATAATGTTTATTCATAAGGTCCTTTCCCCGTACATACGGGATATATAAGATTAAATAATCGACAAACGATTCTTAGAGTATTGTTGCAGGGGAAAAAGTCTATAAAATAGGGCTTTTTTTCAGGGGAATAGGATGCTTGGGAGCAGGGATTTTGTGGTTAGTTTAGGCAAATCCTTTGTTTTAGTGAACATAATTGATTAGAATTGAACATAATTGATTAGAATTGAACATAATTGATTGGGATCGGGTAAGGGTATGATAAGAATAGAAGGGTTCGTGATTACTCCTGAGATGCTGAAATATATTACTGAATTAGATGAATTTAAGGCGCAGTGGCAATTTTTAGGGGGATTAAGCCCAGAACGGCTAAGCAATCTTAAAAAAGTAGCAACCATAGAAAGTATAGGATCTTCAACGCGTATTGAAGGTTCAAAGTTATCAGATACAGAGGTTGAAGCATTATTATCTCGACTCACAACACATTCATTTAGGTCTCGCGATGAACAGGAAGTTGCAGGCTATGCTCAGGTGTGCGAAGAGATATTTGATAGTTACCAAGATATTCCATTTACTGAGAATGGCATTAAACAGTTACATGCATGGTTATTAAAATATTCTGATAAAGATCAGCGCCATCGTGGGGACTATAAAAAATTTCCTAATCATGTAGAAGCTTTTGATGAAAATGGCAAAAGTTTAGGTATTATTTTTGAAACAACATCGCCGTTTGAAACTCCCATGAAAATGCAGGAACTGATTGCATGGACTAGCCAAACTCTTCAAGATAGGGCGTTGCATCCGCTTCTTATAATTGCTTTGTTTGTTGTTTCTTTTCTAGCAATTCATCCATTCCAAGATGGTAATGGGCGTTTATCACGCGTGCTTACCACTCTTTTGCTCCTTAAATCTGGCTATGCGTACGTTCCCTATAGCTCCCTTGAAAGTGTTATAGAAGACAATAAAGAACGCTATTATCTTGCATTGCGTAGAACGCAACAAACTATGAAAAACAATGATCCCGATTGGGATCCATGGATTTTGTTTTTTTTAAAATCATTGCAAAAACAAAAGATGGCGTTAGAACTCAAAATGGCTGTAAAAAAGACAGCGTCGTTACTTACATCAGATCTATCCATGCCAGAACTTTCTGCGCGTATTCTTGCGCTTATTCGTGAACGCGGTCGTATTTCTACGGGAGAGATAGAGCGTATAACGCAAGCAAAGCGGAGTACGATTGTAAAACATTTGAATGATCTTGTACGAGCTCAACACTTGCAAATGCATGGTAAGGGCAGAGGAACATGGTATACGTTACCCCTCTAGATTTTTTTACAAATCCAACCACAATTGTTTTAACAAACCAGTTATGCTACAGTAGATTTTTAATTAACTAAACTTACTTTACTTTCTTTTCATAGCCATTTTAGACTGGACTAAAATATTTCAGGTTCTAGCGGGAGATATTCAGATGATTGCAGGCATTTTGGCAAAAATTTTGGGCACGGAAAATGCGCGTCAATTGCGCCGGCTGCAGCCCATTGTCGATCAAATAAATTCATTCGAGCCAGCGATCAGTGCATTATCTGATACACAATTATCTCTTAAAACAAATGAGTTCCGCGAGCAGCTCATGCAAGGCAAAAAATTAGATGATATTTTGCCCGAAGCTTTTGCTGTTGTACGTGAAGCAGCAAAGCGAAAAATAGGCCAACGCCATTTTGATGTACAGCTTATGGGGGGCATTGTACTCCATCAAGGCAAAATCTCTGAAATGAAAACAGGGGAAGGCAAAACTTTAACCGCTACCCTGCCTCTTTATCTGAATGCCCTTGAGGGCAAAGGCGCGCATCTTGTTACGGTTAACGATTATTTAGCGCGTCGTGACTCTGAATGGATGGCACCAATCTTTAATTCCTTAGGCCTTACCGTTGGTTGCTTGCAAAATAGTATGGGCGATGAAGAGCGTAAAAAGGTCTATAACTGCGATATTCTTTACGCCACTAATAATGAATTAGGTTTTGATTATCTGCGCGATAACATGAAGTTCCGTCTGGAAGATTATGTGCAGCGCGACTTAAACTATGCCATTGTTGATGAAGTTGACTCCATTTTGATTGATGAAGCACGAACCCCGCTCATTATTTCTGGAGCTGCTGATAAAAGTAGTCGCTTATACGTCGATGCTGACCGTGTCATTAGCCGATTCAAAAAAGAAGATGATTATGAAGTTGATGAAAAAGCACGTACAGTGCAATTTACTGAACAAGGTATTGATAAAATAGAAGCGGCATTTAACGTCAGCAACTTATATGCGGTAGAACATCTTGTGCTTCTCCACCATTGCACATCAAGCATTACGAGCTCATGCTTTATTTAAGCGTGATGTTGATTATGTAGTTAAAGATAATCAAGTCTTAATTGTTGATGAATTTACCGGCCGTATTTTACCGGGCCGTCGCTACAGTGATGGATTACATCAAGCTTTTGAAGCAAAAGAAGGTGTTGAGATTGAACGAGAAAGCCAAACGCTTGCTTCTATTACTTTGCAAAACTATTTCAGATTTTATAAAAAACTTGCTGGTATGACCGGTACTGCTATGACTGAAGCAGAAGAATTTCATAAAATTTATAAACTTGCCCGTCGTTTCGGTTCCTACTAACAGAGTCATGATTCGCATCGATAAACCGGATCTTATATTTTTGACAAAAGATGCAAAATATCAAGCAATTGTAAAAGATGTGAAAGAGCGCCATGAAAAGGGGCAACCAGTTTTGATTGGTACTATTGCTATTGAAACGTCAGAACTTTTAAGTGATATTCTCAAATCCCATAACATTGCTCATGATGTATTAAATGCTAAACAGCATGCACGAGAAGCAGAAATTGTTGCACATGCAGGTGAACCTGGGCGCGTCACCATTGCTACCAACATGGCTGGCCGTGGTACCGATATTAAACTAACACCAGAATCGGTGCATGCTGGCGGTCTCTATATTTTAGGTACTGAGCGGCATGAAAGTAGACGTATCGATAATCAGTTGCGAGGGCGTTCAGGGCGTCAGGGAGATCCTGGTGAATCGCGCTTTTATATTTCATTAGAAGATGATCTTATTCGTATTTTTGCTGGCGATACACTCAAGAAAAATATGCAGCGTTTTGGTATGAAAGAAGATGAAGTTATTGAATCTTCATTTGTGTCCAAAACAATCGAACGTGCGCAAGAACGCGTGGAAAAACATAACTTTGAAATAAGAAAACATTTACTTGAATACGATGATGTACTCAACCAACAACGAATCGTTATTTATAAATACCGCCGTGATGTACTTGAAGGCGAAGATCAGATTTATGATCTTATTCGTGACATGATTGCGGCTGCTATTGAAGATGGTATTGCATTCCATTGCCCGGCTCGTACAGTAACAAGTGAAAACGTTAAGCAGCTTTTTGAAGCCCTTACCCGGTTAACGGGGTTGCAACTGGCTGATTTTGAAGCTGCCAATATTGCAACTAAGTCAACTGAACAGTTAGAAAAAGACCTTATCAATCTCTTGCTTGAAAAATATGCGCTCTATCGCAGCCAACACCCAGAAGAAGTCGTTCGTAATGCAGAAAAATGGCTCATGTTAGAAGTCATCGATCAAGCATGGAAGCAGCATATGTTAAACTTGGACCACCTCAAAGAAGGTATAGGTTTGCGTGGTTGGGGGCAAAAGAATCCGCTCATAGAATATAAACGTGAAGCCTTTGCTATGTTCCAAGAGATGCTTCAACAAATCCGTGGCGATGTTGTTCATCATATCTTCCATCTTAACCTTGAACGCTTTAATCAGCGCGAGTTAGAAGCAAAACGTGAGCGCGAGCTTGAATCATTGAATATGACATCAAGCGCAGTTGGGCAGAATGTAACGCAAGCGCAAGCAGTCAATAAGGAAGATAAGGTGGGGCGCAATGATCCATGTCCATGTGGTTCGGGACAAAAATATAAGAAATGTCATGGCAAGTGATGATCGCTTAATCTTCAGTGAGATCAAGCCCATTCTCTTAACGCTTAGCTACCAATAAAATAGCTATACGCATCTTTAACCATCGTATTCAGATCAGAATAGTGTGGCCGCCACCCCAAGAGCAGGGCTGCCTTTCTGGCGTCAGCTACTAACGCTGCGGGATCACCGGCTCGAGCTCCTTTATCAACGACCGCAATAGGCAAACCAATAATTCTTTCTACGGCATCTATCATCTGCCGTACCGAAGTGCCGCTTCCTGTTCCGAGGTTAAAGGATTGTGCTGGATTGCCTTGTTCTAAGTAATCAAGGGCTTGTATATGTGCATGTGCAATATCAGTAACATGTAAAAAATCTCGTACGCAGGTGCCGTCAGCCGTTGGATGGTTAGTGCCAAAAAGAGAGAAAGATTGTTTTTCTAGTGCGGCACGTAGCAATAAAGGAATCAGATGAGTTTCAGGTTTGTGATATTCGCCGAGCCCTTCTTGCGGCAACGCGCCAGCTGCATTAAAGTAACGAAGCGCTACATAGTTAAAATTATAGGCAGTGTGCATATCACGTAAGATTGTTTCGATCATTAACTTGCTATGGCCATAGGGGCTGATTGGTTTTTTGGGGTGATCTTCATCGATGGGGGTGTAGTCGGGGATGCCATAGACCGCGCAGCTGGACGAAAATATAAAGGTCATGACACGGTGTGCAAGCATGGCATCTAAAAGGCTCAGAGTTGCACTCACATTATTTTCATAAAATGGAATGGGGTTTTTGACCGATTCGCCCACTTCTATAGAAGCGGCAAAGTGCATAACGGCTGTGATCTGATACGTTGTAAAAATCTTAGTAAGTAAATCTTTATCACCACAGTTGCCACGAATAACGGTGGTCCATCGCGGATTAAACGGCTGTTGATGCTTGAAGATATCAAGAATAATAACGCGGTAACCCTGCTTGGCCATCAAGTAGGCGGTGTGCGATCCTATGTAGCCTGCGCCGCCGGTAATAAGAATAGTTTTTTGAGGCATGAATGCTCCTTTTGGTAGGAGCATTCATGCTAGCATGACTATGTGTTGAGGGCTACTAGCGGGTAGCTGGTGGTTCTGTTGGACGTGGTGCTGGTGGTCTTATCGGCTCTAGTTCAACATCACCTCTAGTTTCTCGTCGTTCTAATGGTGGTAGTGGTTCGTTGAGATTTATGATAGACATTTGTCGTTTGTGCTCAGGAGCTGGTGTAGGCATTGGAGCTTCTGGTTCTGGTGTGTAACTGAAGGCTGAAGCAATTGGGCTTGTCGATGGCGGGGGAGTGGTAGGTGCTGATGGTGGTGTTGGCCTGGTTGTTAAATAAGTCGCTACTCCACTAACTGCTTGACGGCCGGCTTGGCCTATTTCGCTGGCTAAATCACTCGCGGTCGAAGTTCCAGCTCCTCTCATTCTATCTTCTGCGTCTTGTCTATACTTGCGAGCTTTGTGAGGATGAGATTTTTCAAGAGTTTGCAATGTAGTTTCTAATGTTATAGGTAATGATTCTAACCGGACACCTGGTTCAAGTTGTGCAATTTGTTGTTCGATGACATTGGTTTCATAGGTATAACGAGCTTCTTTTCTTCTTTCCTCTGATGCCTGCGATGTTATTCTGTCTGATGCTTCAGCAGCAATTCTCCATTGTTCTTTTGTAGCGGCAAGTCTACTCAACTCATTGTTGTATTGTTCTTGTTGTTTTTGTAGTGCTTCTTTATTTTTTCTTTCAATTTCCATAAATTTATTTTTAACTTTTTCTTCTATATCTTTTTGATGTTCTGCATCGGCTTTTACTTGGGCTTCTCTTTCTATTCTCGCCCTCTCGCGTTCCGCCGCCAACGCTGCCTTTAATTGTTCAACTTCAGCGGATACTTGTGGCTGAACTGCAGCTTTTTGCCGTTCTGCCTCAAATTGAGCGCGTAGTTGTTCCCGCTCAGTTTCGAATTGTTTTTTCTCGGTTTCCAGAGCTTTTCTATCAGCGGCCAATTTTGCTGCGAACTCTTCTTTTATTTTTGCCTCGAGTTCTTGCCTTATCTTTGCCTCGGTGGTTTTAATATCAGGAGTTGCTTCTTTGAGCTGTTTTAGCTCTTCACGTATATTCTTGAGTTCCGCTTGAGCTCCTACAGCGGCGCTCTTGGCATCTTCTTTATCCTTGGCGAGCGCTCTTTCTTTAGCCATAAGTTCTTCACGTAACTTTTGCGTCTCTTTTTCTACTTTGTCTTTTGCTTTGGCTTCAGCTTCAAGAGCAGATTGTTTAAGCTTGGCTTCCCATTCTTTGCGTTGATCGTCAAGAGCCTTTGCTACATCCTCTCTATGTTTTTTATCAGCCTCTTGGCGAGCTTTGCTCTCTTGTTCGGCAGCAGCTTTTCGTTGTGCTGCTAGAGCTTCTTGGGCTTCTTGTAATTTTGCAAGCGTGAGGTCGTTTGAACGATCTAGTTGTTCTCTTAATTCTTGTAGAGCTTTTTCCTTGTCTGCTTTCGCTCGATCTAATGATTTACGATAAACTTCTTTTTGCCCTCGTTCTTTTGCTAAAGCTTGTTCCACTTCTTTGCGTGCTGTTTCATTGGTAGCATTTGCTCTATCGACCGCTGTTTTATTGTCTGCAATTAATTGTGCTCTTTCTCTTGCCGCATCATCTCGCACTTGACGAACTTGCGCAGCTGCTTGCTCACGAGCTTTAGCAATCTCTTCTTTTGCCCTGGCCAGTTGCCCGTCAAAGGCAGCTTTTGTATCTTGTTGTGCTTTTGCAATATCTTGCGCCGCTTTACGTTGCGCTTCTGTCAATTGCCGTGTCAGTTTTGCATTGTCGGCTTGGGCCTTCGTTACCTCATCGGCTGCTGCACGTTGATCTTGCGTCAACCGTTGCCGTAAGGCATCCGCCTCTTGGTTGGCTCTTTGTGCTGCCTCTTGTGCATCACGTTGTGCTTTGGCGAGCGCTTGGGCTGCGTTTTGCCGTTCTTGCACAGCTGCAGTAGTAGTATCAGCGATTTGTTTTTGTAAGGCTTGTTGTTCTCGTGCACGTTGCGCTTCAACTTGGGCAATAGCGGCTTTTTGTTGGTCCTCTAATCGCTTTTGTTCAGCGGCGATAGCTTGTGCTTGTTGTGCTTTAAGCGCTTTTTCTTGGTCAGCTAAAGCAGCTTTTTGTGCTGCCGTCATTTGTGCGCGCACTTTATCTAAGTCTTCTCGTGCTTTAGCCCGTTCTGCTGTTGTAGCATCTTGAATTTGTTTAATTTGTGTTCGTAATCCAGCAAGCTGTGTGTCGTACAACCTTTTTGCATCTTGCTGTGCCTTCAGGCTATTTTCAGCTGCTTCACGTTGTGTTTGTTGCAAGCGTGTGTTTTCAAGCTGGGCGGTAGCTAGTTGTTGTTGTAACTGTTTAATGAGCTCTCTTAATTCTGTTAGTTCTGTTGTGTGGGCTTGCGTTGTTTCTCGTAATCTGGCGGTAAAATCATCCTCATCTCGTCGGCGTTGTTCATCAATATCTTTGAGAGCTTGCTCGTGCATGTTTTTCATGGTTTGACGGAGAGCATTTACTCGTGTTCGTTCTACGTCTAACTGTTTCTCGAAATCAGTCACATTTTGTTTTTGTTCTTCGCGCATACCAACTACTTCTCGTTCAAGTTGGGTGGCTCGGGTAAGTTGTGTGCTTAATCGGTTTAATAGCGATGATAATTCATCCTCCTGCGCTCTAAAGTAAGCATCATTAATACCAAGTTTAGACAGCTGTACATTCAAAGCAGGATTAGTTAATTTTCTTGATTCTGCAGTTCTTAGATCCAAAAGAGTTTTATAAGCATTACTGATAGCTTGTGGTGTGGTAGCATCCGGGCTTGTGACAGATTTTTTTGCATCAGCCAATGCTCGAGTGTAAGCATTGTTGGCTGCCGTTATATCTGCTGCTTGGCAGATGGCGGGGATGATAAGAGGCACAATCAGTGCCAGAAGAATACGGTTTATTTTCATATATCTCTCCATGATTGGCAATAACATTTCCGCCACTCTAACAAAGCCCATCCGGTAACCGCAATATATTTGCCTTTCGTGAGCGGGAACGTATACTCAAAAATCATGAATAATCCAAAAAAAGAAGACATTATCACCCTACTTTCTGAGCATGTAACTCCTGAGCGGCGCGAGCGTATGCAGGCAGTGTTACATGAGCGCACTCGTTACGTAACGGTAGTTTTAGAAGATATATTCCAGCCTCACAATGCAAGCGCTATAGTTCGCTCGACCGAATGCTTTGGTGTTCAAGATCTCCATGTGATTGAAAAACGTAATAGGTTTAAGGCGACTGAAGGCGTTGCTCTTGGTGGCGATGATTGGTTAACGATGCATCGGTATACTACAACACAACTTTGCCTTGAGCAGCTCAAAAAAGAGGGGTATCGGATTGTAGCAACGACGCTCGATTCAAAGGCATACAGTCTGCCCGATCTTCCGCTGGATAGCAAAGTGGCACTCATGTTTGGTACCGAGTTGACTGGTTTAAGCCCCTATGTCCTTGAAAATGCAGACGCTTTTGTAACTATCCCTATGTATGGCTTTACCCAAAGTTTTAATGTTTCGGTGAGTGTCGCCTTATGCTTGTATCAACTGACACAAAAATTGAGATCATCAGATTACCCATGGCGGCTTTCTGCAGATGAGCAGCAGGAATTATATCTTGCCTGGCTGCGAAAATCGGTACGCGCAGCATCGATGTTGGAGCGGCGGTTTTTGGGGTCTTAAGGTCTTAATGGGGGTGTTGCATAAAAATTGTTCATAAATAATAATTCTGGATCATATTTTCTCTTGAATGCAAAAAAGTGATCTATATGTGGATAGGCTTTATGTAGTTGTGCTGATGTATAAGAGAGTTGGTAGGGCAAAAAGAAGGTTCCCTTGAACTTGAGTACCAAATCAATCAATTGTTGTGTTAATAATTTCATAGCTTCAAGTGATTTTGTCGTGACCTTCTGGTTTAAATAGAGAACGACGGCAAACATATCTTCGGGCGCATAATTGAGCATAATTCCTTCTTTATGAACGAAACGAACAGAAGCATTAAGAACAGGGATAGAACTCTTTTTCAACAACGCGCCCATCTGTTCGATGCAAGCTACAAAATGTTTACGGGGAATAAAATATTCATGCAATATGTCGGTTTCATCGATAAGAATATTTTCAAGATATTCCACAGAATCGTGCATAATTGCATTGCGAGAAATAATGCTTTTTTTGCTCATTTCATCGATAGCCGGATCTATATATTTTTCAGCTACCCATTTTAACACTTTGGCATAGGTACGACGCTTTGATAGATTAATCAAAAACCTTCGTAGATTAATTAAACTTGCTTTGCCCAATGGCTCAAAAGGCCCCTCGTGCTTAATTTCTTTATAGCCGTAGATAATCATTTCATTAAAAAATGATAGCGGTGATGTCGAAAGATGAGCATACAACAATCCGTAACTATTTTTATGCAAGGCGTCTTCAAAAAATGCGGGAAATTCACGGTAATTCAAGAAAATAGTGTCACGTTTATACATAACGTTATCGGTTACTTCTAAGGAAACTTCTAAAATGATACCAAAAAGACCGTAGCCACCTATGACGGCATTGAAGAGATCTGCCTCATGATGCGGTGTAACTGTTTTAATAGTGCCATCAGCCAGCATGATAGTAAACGATGTGACGGTTGATGCTATACTGCCAACATTTTGATCCATGCCATGCGCATTGACAGATAATGAGCCACCAATAGTAAAAATATCAGTAGATTGCATTGCCTTAACCGATAGATTTTTGGCATGTAAAAAGAGTTGAATGTCATGCCATGTAGCGCCACTTTGTATCGTTAAAATCTTATGTTGCTCATCTAAGGCTATGATGTTGTTAAAGTGCGTCATGTCGAGTACGAGCGCGTCCTTAAAAAAAGCTTGTCCGCCCATGCTATGTCGAACGCCTGCGATAGAAATAGATAGTTTTTTTTCGAGCGCAAGTTTCAATGCTCTACGGATATCATCGACCGTTTTTATGGTAATGATATCGTATACTCGTGTTTGATTGAGGCAACTAGCATCGTTGATTGTCTTAAATGTGTGATCCGGGAATGCAAGATCGGTTAATGATATATTTTCTGCTCCCGGTACTGTAATTGGGCAATAGTCGGAAACAAAAGGCTTCATTGATAAATAGAAGTATGAAATGACAAGGTAGATGCTCAGAAGAATAGCTATAATCAATACAATTTTTTTTAGTCGCATGTCAGATTAATTCGCTTTAACAACACCTTATCCAACGCTCCCACCCTTTTTACCATCTCATCGACGCGCAACAATCCACTTTGCGCATCGTTATAACAAATAACTGAACTGCTATTGATTACCCCCATGCGTAGAGCATCCTCGATAGCTTTGCCCAATAAAATGCCAGCGGTAAATGCTGAACCAAATGCGTCGCCAGCGCCGAGTGTGCTTACTGTCTTAATAGGCAAACTTGGGTGGAAATAAATGGTCGATTCATGGGCAACGTAGACGCCATCTGCGCCGTCAGTTATGACGACTATTTTGGGGCCATGTGCCATGATTGGTGGAAATAACAAAGGGATAGTCGAATCAACTTCTTTGGTTGATGATTGTTGGTTCAATGAATTAACAAGCAGTGTTGCCTCAAAATGGTTCATAATAAGCACATCAATCATCGGTAATGCTTGTAACAAAAGGTCATCATCCTTTAATTGATTACTGCTGGGATTGACGGCGACAAGAGCATTATGATGACGGGCTTTCTGAGCGATAATGGGCAATAGTTTCATAGCATTGCCATTAAGGGGTGTAATATAAACACCACGACTTTGGGCGATAGCGTCTAAAGGAAGTTCATCTTCTCGTAGCAATAGTGACGCCCCGCGATAGACAAGAACGGTACGTTCGCTTGAAGCGCCGGCTAAGATGCAGGAGACACTCGTGGGAAGTTCTTGAGTACTACGAATATGAGTTGTTGCTACACCATTGGTGTGTAAACTTTCAATAATGTTTTTACCTTGGAAATCATCGCCAATTTTAAAAAAGGCTTCAACGCCAAAACCTAAGCGGGAAAAAGAAACGGCGGAATTTGTTGCGCCTCCGCCTGTTTTATATGCTACTTTGGTGACTTCAAGTTTTTTGCCTTCTTCGAGCATCAGAAATCTTTGGTTGCCATCTGGTGTTTGGCGATCTGTTGTTATCATCTGTGGATATTCGATGATGATATCATACGTCGCGCCGCCAATAGTTACTATTTTCATAGGATGTTATACCGCAAATTTCTTTTCTTTATTAGGTTGCAATAATA
Organism: uncultured bacterium; assembly: GCA_963738145.1. GTDB lineage: Bacteria > Babelota > Babeliae > Babelales > Vermiphilaceae > CAVTVH01. Next base: position 462,330 of record CAVTVH010000001.1, on the reverse strand, counting down.
CTCTGCTTAATACTTCATTGGCGTGTTTTACCCAAATAACATTAATATCTTTGGCTATATCTTCTATACCGATTAAATCATTTTTGTTTTGACACGGTAAGATTATGTGGCCCATTTTATTACGTTTTGCTGCAAGAATTTTTTCTTTCACGCCACCGATTGGCATCACTTCGCCACGGAGATTCAATTCGCCTGTCATAGCGTATTTTGCATTTATTGGCCGATCTGTCAAGGCAGAAAGTATTGATGTCAGCATAGTAATCCCCGCAGATGGGCCATCTTTTGGTATGGCTCCTGCAGGTACATGAATATGTAAATCATAATCACTAAAGAACTTGCTGTTAATGTTAAACTCTTTTGCATTGGAACGCGCATAACTCATTGCTGCTTGCGCAGATTCTTTCATAACGTTGCCAAGCTGTCCCGTCAGCATTAACTTTCCTTTCCCTGGCATAAGAATAGCTTCAATCTTGAGCATTTCTCCGCCCATTGATGTCCAGGCAAGGCCGTTGGTAACTCCGACGCGATTTATATGTTCAATGTCATCAGTTAAGAATTTTCGTGGACCAAGATATTTTTCTAAATTCTTAGTAGTTATAGGAACCACCTTCTTGTCTTCTACAAAAGAACGCGCAATTTTTGAACAAAGCTTACGAATGACACGTTCGCAGTTACGCACCCCAGATTCTCGCGTATAGTTAAAGATAATAGTATTGAGCAAGGTATCATTAAACTTAATGCCTTTGTTTTCAAGACCACTATCGCTAATGGCGCGCTGCACTAAATGGCGCTTTGCTATCTCAAGTTTTTCTTCAAGGGTGTAGCCAGAAAGTTCGATGATTTCCATTCTATCGCGTAGTGGTGTAGAAATAGAATCCATACTATTTGCTGTTGCAATAAACATCACTTTAGAAAGATCGAATGGTAATCCTAAATAGTTATCATAAAAAGTTTTATTTTGGTGTGGATCAAGGACTTCAAGCATGGCAGCGGATGGGTCACCTCTAAAATCCATGCCAATTTTATCAAGTTCATCAATGATGATGACAGGATTACAGGATTCAGCCTTTCGCATAGCTTGAATGAAGCGCCCTGGCATGGCGCCTACATACGTACGGCGATGGCCACGTATTTCGGCTTCATCTTTGACGCCACCAAGCGATATGCGTGCGTATGACCTACCCAAACATTTTGCAATGGATTTACCAAGCGATGTTTTACCCGTACCTGGAGGGCCCACAAAACACAATATAGGAGCATAGCCATCTTGCTTGAGGTGCTTAATAGAGATAAAGTCTAAAATTCTATCCTTAATCGCTTCTATGCCATGATGATCTTCATCAAGTATCTTTTTTGCATTCTTGATATCAATGGTATCAACGGTTTCAATACCCCATGGTAAAGCAAATACCCATTCTAAATAGTTGCGTATAACAGCTGCTTCCATAGAATCAGGGGCGGTACGTTCAAGGCGGTTAATTTGGCGCTTAACCTCTGTTTTAATTTCTTCTGATGCATGCATCTTCTTGAGCTTTTGCAACATAAGTTCAATTTCTTCGCCATCATCTTCACCGAGCTCTTTTTTGATAGCGCGTAATTGTTCGCGCAAGTAAAACTCTTTCTGTGATTTGTTCATAGATTCACGAGCAGAGTTTTTAATCTTTTCTTGTATTTCAGTAACTTCAATTTCTTTATTAAGTTGTTGATAAATACCGCTTAAGAATTCTTGTAAACTTGTTGTTTCAAGTAAACGTTGAGCTTCGTTGACCTCTAAATTGAGATGAGACAATATGAAATCAGCAATTTTTTCAGGATCTTGCATTTTAGATAGGATCAAATGAAAATCTGGGCTAAATGATTGCCCTGCAACGCTTATTTTTTCTGTAAGTGTTTTTATGTTACGCATTTGTGCAGTAATTTCTTCTGGATTGGTGACGGGATCCATTTCGATTTTTTCAACCATCGCATACAGGCTATTTTCTTCTGTTATAATTTCTACCGTACGCGCTTTTGAGATCCCCTGCACAAGAATTTTGACGCCCCCTTCTGGTATACGTATAAGGCGCATTATTGAGGCAATGGTGCCTACATGATATAAGTCTTTTGTGCCTATAGCATCCTGATTTTCGGTGTTTTTGCGGGCTGCAAGCAAAAATACCAATTTAGATTCTTGGAGAGATTTGTTGATGCCTTGGATTATTTTTTCGTCCATCACAAGTAATGGCACGAGCATGTGAGGAAATACAACAACATCCATAGTTGGAATCACTGGGAGTACTTCCGGAGCCTTTTCAGGAATATTTTTGTCAAGCAGCGTCTTCATTACACCCCCTACTAGTTTTTAGTGCAACGCAATATGCGTGCGGTCGTTTTTCGTTATCCCTACTAATTATTGTACGGGGGGGTATTTGCCAAACACAATGATTGTAGGAAAATAGGCTGAAAATTCTTTTGAAAAACGATATTATGGAGATGTTTGTCTTTCATCATTTTTTCCAAAAAATAGTAGCCATATGAATCAAGCGGTTATAGGTGCGTATAATATTTCAAAACAATTCCAGCAAGGTACCGTGTTTAATACCGTTTTGGATGATATTACCGTAAGATTTCTGCAGGGTGATACCTATGCTATTACTGGGCCATCAGGAGCCGGCAAATCAACCTTGCTTCATATACTAGCTGCGCTTGATACCTCTACTCAAGGAAATGTATTATTTAACGACCAAGATCTTGCGACGATGACAGCAGCGCAACATGCTTATTTTTGCGCTTTTTCAGTGGGGCTTGTCTTTCAGATGCCCTATCTTATACAAGAACTTTCGGTTATAGAAAATGTGATGTTAAAAGGGCTTATTGCTGGCCAATCTTTTGATGAGTGCACAGAAAAAGCAGATGCCTTACTCACAACGGTGGGATTGCAAGAAAAGGCTCATGATATGCCGTCAACACTTTCTGGTGGACAACAACAAAGAGTGGCTATTGTGCGAGCATTATTTAATAAGCCAGCCTTTTTACTTGCAGATGAACCAACGGGTAATTTAGATGAAAAAACAGGAAGTGGCGTCATCGATTTTCTTGTTGAGTGCCACAAAGAATTCAACATGGGACTTATTATAAGTTCTCATGATCGGTATGTAGTTGAAAAAATGGAGCATGTTATACAGTTACGTGATGGGAAAATTAGGTAGGCTATCGCTGAAGAACATACTGATATACCTCGAGTAATACGCTTTTGGTATTAGTAAGAGTCGTTGTTTTATTAAAGTAATAGTTAAAAGTATCTCTAAAGTACCCTATAGCTTCTTTACTAGTAAGTCGTTTCCCTTTGCCATAGTTGGCATATCGTTCTTTAAAGAAATTTTCGTGTGCACAGACTAGATGCCAGTAGAGCGGATCTGTTATTCGACTTCTATCTAGAAAATCTGCATCGCTTAGCCAATCTGATACAGTATAAAGGCCTACATGAGATTCGAATGTACGAAAATAAGGTTTACCCTTTCTATACTTTCTGCATATGACAAATCGGTGTTGATTGTCCTGGATATCGATAATTGCGACAATAGGGTATGTTGCGGTATTGTTAATAAAATCTGCTGTATACATTTCAATTAATTCATTGAAAGCAGTAGGCGTTTCGCAACAACTTATTATTCGGTAGACACGTGGTAGAGACGAAGGGAGTGTGGGATGTTTTGAAATAGTAGTAAATAGTTGTTCCGTGAGTTGTGCGGCAGAGTTGCAACAATCGGAACTACGTTGAGTTAATGGTGATCTAGTAGATTTTGGAAATTTTTTGTTAATCCAACTAAGAACAAATGCATAATCTTTATCATCTTCTGGATCGCTGTCTTCCTTAACTTCTTCACTCGTGGTCATTGATGAGCTGGGAGAAGATGAGCTCGAGGAACTCGATGATGAACTTGAAGAGGAAGAGCTCGCAACTTTTTTTGTTTCTTCAGCCTGTGCGGTTGCAGATGAGCTTGATGTAGAGGATGAAGCAGCCGCGTTAAGTGGCTGCTGATACAAGGAAAAACCTAAAGAAAACAGTAAAATAATTATTTTTTTCATATAACCTCACATTAAACCTCACATTTTATACCTATAAACCAGTATAATTACTATCAGAAAACTTACAAAGCCCCCCTTTTTTAGCCCTTTTTCAGGGTTCCCATCTGTTCCCTTTTGTTATACCCTTAAGTGCATATATCACATGTAGCTTGCAAGGTAAGGGAACTGGGTATGAGCATATCGCATAAAAGTTCAATCATTAAAAAAACAACACAGGTTGGAAGTTATACGCTTATTAGTCGTATCTTTGGGATTATTCGTGAAATATTGCAGGCAAACTACCTTGGAATTGGGGCGGATGCTTTTATCACTGCCTTTAAAATTCCTAATACATTTCGAAAAATTTTTGCCGAAGGAGCGCTTTCCGCAGCTTTTGTGCCCAGCTTTGTACAAATAGTTCGTGCGCAGGGCAAAGATGAGGCCAGCAAATTAATGTCGCTGGCTTTTGTAGTATTTGAAGGCTTAGTACTTATTTTTTGTTTATGGGTCATGATATTTGCTGAATGGTTTGTAAGTTGGATAGCGCCTGGATTTGACGCGAGTACTATGGCATCAGCGGCCATTTTGTTGCGTATCCTTATGCCATTTATTTTTTTTATATCAAGCAGCGCATTGTTGGCTGGAGCCTTACAATCAGTTGGCCATTTTTTTATACCCGGTATTTCGCAAGCATTGTTAAATATATTTTATATTGCTGGGTTAGCTACTTGTCTTGTCTGGAACCTTAATCCAACTATTTTATGTTACTTTATTTTAGCGGGCGCCCTAGCACAATGCATAGCGCATATTATTGTTTATTTTCGTTTCCATTTTTCATTTGGAGCTATAGATAAAGAAGCGGTGCACAATTTTAGAGCGATATTTAGTAAGTTTTTAGTTGGTGCAGCAAGCATGAGTATTGCAGAAATTAACTTTTTTATAGGAACAACCATTGCTTCATATCTTCCAAGCGGCTCAATTTCTCTAATATATTATGCTAATCGGTTTATGAACATTCCGCTTGGGATCTTTGCCACATCATTTTCTGTGGTGCTTTTACCACACCTTTCGCAAGTAAGTGCATATGCCCCTAAGCGTCTTGGTTTTTATCTATTAGAAGCAACTAAACTTATTTTTTGGGTAACTGTCCCAATGACACTTATGATGATTTTCTTTTCGGAAAAAGTTTTTCTCACTCTTTTTTTATCAAACAAATTTACTCATGAGAGTGTGGCGCTAGCTGCCCATATTTTTATTGCCTATACCCTGGGATTATTTTTTATATCAATCAATAAAATACTTCTTAATGTTTATTATGCCTTACATGCAACTCTCATTCCTGCCATTGTATCAGTAGCTGCAATTTTGGTAGACGTGCTCTTAAGTTTACTTTTTATGAATTCATTACAGGCAACGGGACTTGCATTGGCAGCGACTCTTTCAGCTGTTGTGCAAATGGTTCTCTTTGTTGTCTTTTTGCATAAGCAGTTTGCATTCCCATTGTATGGTCGTCAATTTATGCACTTTGTTTGGCGGTATCTTTTACAACTTTGTTGCATGGTGCTGCTCTATCTAGGTATATATTATGCACTCATGTTGCTTATTCCTTGGCTGCTACCTGCACCATTTGCTCATTTTGTACTACATGGGCTTGGCTTCTGGTTTTGGGTTGGTCCATTGAGTGGGGCGCTCTTTTTTATGTTGTGGTTTACACGCAAACTATTTGGTATACGACTCTATTTTCTTGATTAAGAGGTATATTTACGTGAAAACAATACGCTCTGCTGGGGTTATAGTTTATAAGCAACATAATGGCAGATGCCATTATTTGCTTCTGTTATATCCAGGCGGTTATTGGGAATTTCCAAAAGGAAAACTTGAAGAAGGTGAAACAAAACAACAAGCAGCTATCCGCGAGCTCAAAGAAGAAACAGGGCTTGAGGCTCAGTTGGAGTCAGGATTTGAAGAGATGATAACGTATACCTTTAAAAATCGTTTAAAAAAAATGCAAGATAAAGAGGTGCATTTCTTCATAGGGAAAGCTCATGATGATCATGTCGTGCTTTCAGATGAACATCATGATTTTACGTGGGCCACCTACGATAAAGCATTAGAATATATTCGGCACCAAAATGCTCGTGACTTACTTAAAAAGGCAGATAATTTTTTAACAACACAATCGCGTTGAGTTTTATGGGCCCCCAACGTAAGTTGGGGTAAAAATAAGTAGAGATTATGAATCAAGAAATGAATAGTATAAAGAGCGTTGTCGATCAGTTAACAAAAAAAATTGAACGGCAAGAGTGGCGTATAGTAGATCTTGAAAAGCGCGTAGTACAGCAACAGCCTTATGAGTACGAACGCATGGAAGATGATCCATCGATGATTAAGGAAATCAGCCATGAACCAGTCCTGCAAAAGGCGTATGTAAAGCGCTTGGATACGACTGCTGTCAATCATCGCATGCCCTCCCGCTTCAGGATTGGAACATATCTTTTGGGAGCGCTTTTTTTTATGGGCTTGGGCGCTTGCATTGCCTATGCGCTTATCACCTAACTTAGGAAGACATCTTTTACATAACACTATTTTAAAAGGAAGGGCAGCCGATGTTAGTTATAATCCTTTTACAATTCCTTTCAGCTGTTGCGTTTATTCTTTTTAAAAAAACACTCATTTTTGGACCGCCATTTTTTCTTGTGGGCTTGCGTATGGTTATAGGTGCATTACCATTGTTAGCCTGTTATCTATTACGTTACTACAAGCGTACGCACCTTGATCTTATAAAAAAAGCATGGATATATCTGCTTGCGGCATCATTTTTCAACATTTATGTGACCAACGCCTATGCTTTATGGAGCATGCAATATGTTACCGCTGCCTTTACGAGTTTTATTTATAACCTTTCGCCTTTTCTTGCTGCAGGGGTTGGGTACTTTTTTTTCCATGAACGTATGACGCGCTTCAAGTGGCTTGGAATGGTTATAGGTGTCATGGGGTTTATACCAGTGTTGTTGTGGGGAAACTCTGGCGATGCGGGTATATCTATAGATGCCCGCCATCTTATGCTCGCAAAAATAGGCCTCATCGTATCTGCATGTTCAACTGTTTTTGGTTGGTCGCTTATGAAAAAAATTGTTGTTGAAAAAGGAGTTCCCAATACTTTAGCAAACGGTCTCACTGTATTTGCTGGTGGCTGTATGTCTCTTGTTCATGCTACTTTTATAGAACAGTGGCCGTCACTTCCCTTAGAAGGCTGGGCATATGTGGCAGCGGCTGCGGTTGTGTCACCGGCCTTGTGTTACTGGCTCTACATTTTTGCTTTAACAGAATTTACAACGACCTTTGTTTTATTTTCTGGATTACTGGCCACCTTTTTCACGGCAATTTTGGGGTATTTCTTTTTGGGAGAATCAATTTCCTGGGCCATGGCGGCCTCTTCTGTTTGTGTTTTTGTGGGTTTGTATATTTTTTATACGCAGGAAAAGAAGGGTTCTCAAAATCATTAACCCTTGCGTAATTCAAAAGTTCCTTGTAAATTCGAAGTGGATTTAGAAAATACAAGGAGTTTTTTTATGGAACGTCCCAAATACCTAGCCGAAATAGAAGCACATTTTAGGATACATTCAGTGTGTGTTATTTTGGGCCCTCGTCAGGTTGGCAAAACAACTTTAGCTAAAACGTATGCCCAGCAACATTTTTCGGAACGTGAAGTTCTTCTGTTTGACTTGGAAGATCCTTTAGATCTTACCAAATTAGATAACCCAATGGTCGCCTTGAGCGATATTCCTCAAAAACTTATAGTGATAGATGAAATTCAACGTAGGCCAGACCTGTTTCCTGTGCTACGCGTTCTTGTTGATCGAGATAAGAAAAGACGGTTTTTGATTTTAGGAAGTGCGTCTCGGGATCTTATTAAGCAATCGTCAGAGACTCTTGCAGGTCGTATTGGTTATATTGAATTGCCGCCCTTTACGTTGCCTGAGGTTAAACATAGTAAACAACTAATGCTTCGAGGCGGTTTTCCGCTATCTTATTTAGCCACTAGGGAGGAAGATAGTTATAGATGGCGCCAAAGTTATATCACAACATTTTTAGAACGAGATATACCAACATTAGGATTTAATGTGCCGCCAGCACAGATGAGGCGTTTTTGGCTTATGCTTGCTCACTATCATGGACAACTATTTAATGCGAGCGAATTAAGCCGAAGTATGGCTATTACTGATCACATGGTGCGCAAATATCTGGATATATTAGCGGGAACATTCATGGTGCGGATCTTGTATCCGTGGTTTGAAAACCTTAAAAAGCGTCAGGTTAAATCACCCAAAATCTATTTTCGAGATATAGGGGTTTTGAATGCACTTATAGGTGTAGAAAATCAAGATCAATTATATCATCAGGCTCGTTTGGGTGCCTTGTGGGAAGGATTTGCATTAGAAGAAGTTATTTGCGCATTGCAAGCAACACAAGAAGAATCTTATTTTTGGGCAACACAAGCGGATGCTGAGCTAGATCTTTTGATTGTTAAACATGGTAAGCGCTTAGGATTTGAATTTAAATACAGCGATGCTCCCAAAATAACTAAATCAATGCGGACGGCCTTGGAAGATCTAAAGCTCGATTCCTTATCAGTTATATATCCAGGAAAAGATATTTTCCTCATGGATAAACGCATTAAAGCCTTTGGGCTTGAGACGTTAGCCACCGGAGAGTTTATGGCGTTAGGGAATTTTTTTTGATACACATTTGTTTTTAGACACCCAACCGAAGCGAAGTGGAGGTTGGGTAATAAGTTGCGGGGGCTGGATTTGAACCAGCGACCTTTGGGTTATGAGCCCAACGAGCTACCAGGCTGCTCTACCCCGCGATACATCAAAGACAAGTAGTTTTAGAGTAGAGCTTTTTCAGCGATTGTCAAATTAAAAACCGCAACTGATCGATTATTTATACATTGTCACACTATGGCCGCAAGCTGTGAGACGTTTGATTTATCCTTTGGCAAGTGTGTCCGTTATGGCACTTGCCAATGTGTAGCCAGCTATGAGATGCATATCAAATCCTAGTGGGCGACGAATATCTAACCTGTTATCTATGACTTTATCTATAAGAGGGCCAGCTAGGTGCATTCCTGCCAGGCCTAAAAAAATTTCCGATGCTTTTGAAAGCATTCTGGTTAACGTCCAAGGTTTCCTACAGGTGGAGCATAAGGCGAGTAACGTAGTTCCTATAGCAAGGGAGCCTATAAAAGGGCGGGGATCTATAGTAGGTATTCTTTTTACGTCGCGAGGGGTCATGAAAGAAGTTGTTAAAAGAGATGCGCCATCGTGCGCTGCTCCATAGAGAAAACCGTGTCCAGCGAATCTTCCCACAGATTTTAAGGCATCCAAGGCAGCCGTGATTTTTATGGGAGAGCATAGCCCTGCGCATGCCAGGATAAGATAGAGATGTAAACGCCTTGTAACCATATATTCCTCCAGTCTACGTTTATCCGGGCCGTCAGGCTCGGCAAGCTACATTCAAAGTTACTTATCCCCAGATTAAGGTCTTTTTTCAAGAATCACAACAGCCGTAGCTGTGGTGCGGGTATGAGTACCACTGATATGGATTTTAATATGTTCAAGGGAGGTAGCGCCAGCATATGATCGAAAATAGTTCCAATCAACCTCAAGATGGGGGCCTTGTTGCGTGCTATGAAGGCTGACCTTTTTGCATACGGCAAACAGAGAAATTTTATGGGGAATAAGGGAAATGATAGCTTTATAAAATGCCTCTTTTGCCGCAAAACGCAGAGCAAAACGCTCAGCTGCTTTTGCGGGTACGCTCAGGCAATAGGCAATCTCTTGCTCAGAAAATAGACGCCTTAAACGAAGGTGGCTCATGGTTGCCCACGAGCCACAGCGATAAATTTCTACTGAATCTATACCGATAGAGAGGATCATTTATTAGTCATCCTGAGCTTGTCGAGGGACAGATTATTTTTGGGGATTGAGGGGTTGAGTGCGAAGGCCATAACCTATCATTCCTACACCGGTAGCAGCTCCTGCGGCGCATAAAAGTACGCCATAATTAACAACTTTAAACCCTTCATTCATTGCCTGAGTGTTTCTACTCATGATTCCTAAGCCTGCCGCAGCCCAAGGTCCAAGCAAGAAGATACACCCACCACCAATAATGCTCACAGCAGTTAATCCGGCCCCGGCAACTATAAGCCCAGTCCGTTTTTCAAGCCCCAAAAAGGTAGGCAATGCTGGGCGTGCATTTTTTTTAGTTGCAAGTGCATCAGTAGAGCTTGCACAAAATGATGGTGCAACGGTAACGGTTAGCGCAGCGCATGCGTAGAGGAAATAGTTACGTGTGTATGAAATCATAATGGATCCCTTGTAAGTAAAAATTGATGAATTATGAAAGTATAGTTTCTTTAATGTGATCTACGTTGTGTGGATTTATTGTGCTTCCAATGCTCAATGGCTGTGCCTGCTAACCAGATTATTCCACATACAGCCAAAGATCTTGATCCGTAGCGTCTAATATATTGGTGTAAAGATGGCGCACCGTGTACATGTGCTGTTAATGAGGCTACTAGAACACTACCTAGTGTTGCTGCAGCACCAAATCTTCCTGCCGCTGTCAAGGCATTACCCACGTTGAGGCTGGTTGGTTGATATGGTTTAAGTTGATTGTTTGGAGCTGCGCAGTGTGATGGTTGCATAGCAACAATCGTAAGTGCTACAACGGCAGTTAAAAAGTAATTACGTTTTTGATGTGTCATGAGACATTCTTTTTTTAAGTATCTTTATCGAATGCCTTGTCTAATAAGGACCGCGCCGCCTGCTGTTATAGCTAAGCCAGCAACCACGATCAAACCTTTAAGAATTTTGTATATGCCTATTGTTGAGCGGGCTGCTGTCCACCTTCTCATGCCATCGGGAAACCCTACGTCACAGCTATTAGCGGTATGTTTTGCGTCCCTAATTATTGGATCTACGATTGTGCTTGCAAGGGCTATGCAAGGACCGCTTACTACAGCTGCTCCTCCTGCCAATAGATATGGCACGGAAACGGCATGCACATTTTTAGTCACAGCGGCTGCGACAAGTAACCCAAAAATAGAGATTGTTAATTTTGATCTATTCATATAAAGATCCCCTAAAACATATGTAATAAAACAACGCTTTATACTACACAAAAATCCTTTATTCTGCACACTTTTCTTACGCGCGTTGCCCGTCAAGCATTTTATCCAGCGATCGATACATAAGTGCCTCTTGAATATGTGGCACATCAATAACATCATGGAGCTCCATATCGGCAATGGTACGCGCAATTTTTATAATCTTGTGATATCCCCGCATGCTCAAATGCAAGGTGTCGAACGCCTTTTTCAAAATAGCTTCCGCTTGTGGTGTGCATACGCAGAATTTTTCTACCATATCGGAACTCATATGAGCATTCCAGGAAATAGAGCCGAATCGTTTATGTTGAATATCGACAGCTTGTTGTACAGCTTTAAACATACTACTCGATTCTTGAGCGGCTACAGGAATTTTTATCGTATCATACTCAACCGATTGTACATTGACGTGAATATCAATGCGGTCCAAAAATGGGCCGGATAGTTTTTCTAAGTAGCGACTTACTTGATCATGGCTGCAGGTGCAACGGCGTTTTTTGTCGCCGTAGAATCCGCAGGGACATGGATTAAGGGCGGCAACTAAAAGCATAGAAGCGGGAAAGCTCACCGCCTGATGCACGCGAGAGATGCTCACCATATGATCTTCAAGTGGTTGGCGTAACGCTTCTAATGTTGGCCGTTTAAATTCAGTGAGCTCGTCCAAAAATAGTATGCCATTATGGGCCAAGCTGACTTCGCCCGGTTGTGGATATGATCCACCACCAACAAGTCCAGCTTGTGATATGGTATGATGCGGATCGCGAAATGGCCGTTGTACAATAAGAGGAGCGTTGATGAGTTTGCCGCTAATAGAATAGACTCTACTTGTTTGTAGCACTTCATCAAAAGTCATGGGAGGCATAATAGTGGGCAATCTTTTTGCGAGCATAGTTTTGCCCGATCCGGGTGGGCCAATAAAAAGTATGTTGTGTCTACCGGCAGCTGCAATTTGTAGCGCTCTTTTGGCCATCTGTTGCCCTTTAACTTGGGCAAAATCAAGTGATGTCGTTGTGTGTTGTTGCATAAATTGGGCAAACGAACTGCGCGTAGGCTCTAGAGCTATCTCATTACGCAAAAAAGCAACAAGTTCAGTCAAATGTTGTACGCCAATAATTTCTAGATTTTCAATAAGTGCGGCTTCTTGGGCGTTTGCTTGTGGGAGGATAATCCGCTTTTTACCCAGTTTTTTAGCATCGCCTGCTATGGCAAGCGCTCCCCTTATAGAACGGATAGCACCATCAAGCGAAAGTTCACCCAAAAACAGTGTTTCGTGTAAAAAATCTTTTGGCAATTCAAGATGTTCAGATGCCATAAGAATGCCGATGGCGATAGGCAAATCAAAGAGCGTTCCCTCTTTTTTTAAATCAGCTGGCGCCAAATTTACGGTAATTCTTTTTGATGGGAGGCGAATGCCACAATTTTTAAGTGCTGTGCCGATACGCTTGCTGCTTTCTTTAATTGCGGTGTCGGGCAGGCCGACAATATAAAATTGAACGAGGCCGAATGAAAGATCGACTTCTACTTCAACGATGTGGGCGTCAATGCCGATGGTGGTTGCCGAAAATATCTTTGCATGCATGGGAAATCCGTGAAGAAATTGAGATGGTTATGACTGTCAAACTTAAGTAATGGTATACCACAAACTCTTCTTATTGAAAAGATTTGTAATTTTATAGAAGTGTTTAGGTGTCCAGCATTTTGCAAATACAGTAATGTCTTGTGTTTGCTATGTGCGCTTTTTTATAACAGACAGCAGAGATGCTTTTTTATAATTTAAGGAGAAATATATGGCTTTTTATCGATTGATCCTTTATGTATGCCTCTTTTTAGTCCCTCCTATGCATGGAGCGCGAGCCATGACGGTGGAAGAGCGTGCTGTAGCAGAAAGTAAAAAAACTGCGCGTGAGGAAGAAGAACGTAGGCGACAACGCCGCGAGGAGCGGGAAATACGTGAAGCAAAAACAGTGAGTGAAGCTGAGCAACTTAGCCGTGTTATAGCAGAAAGTGAAGAAGCATATCGAGCGCAACTATTAAAATCTGAGGTATCATCATCATCTTCTTCATCATCTTCTTCTGCACCAAAAAAAATTCCTGCGCCAAAGCTTCCTGCTGGTGAACATAAAGCTCAAGCATCCGCTTTCACGATATTCACGGGACATAAGATTTTGTGGGTGCCGGTAGTTAAACAAGTAAGAGCGCTTTGTGGTCTTTACGCTTTCCGTAATACGGTGGAACTTGTGCAAGCGTTGACTCTGGGTACTAAATTGTTAGATGTCTATGCAAAGTTACTTAAACCATTCGATCTATTATCACTCGCGGTTGAGCAAATAAAGGCCCATTCAGGACGGCACGATTGGTTGATGCGAGAAGACATAGCTTTTTTGGTAAGTAAGGCCGATCTTTTTGTGGGTACCACATTGGATGTTGATTATTTTAAGAAAACAATCACTGTTATTGATTATCTTTCCGAAAGCTATATCGAGGTATATCCAAATTTAGCCGAAGTTGCGAAGAATCTACGTATGACAGAAAACATGATTCACGGTTTTATTTTAAGTACGGCTAAAGTTCGTGAGCAACATGCACATTGGATAAGTATCGTTGTTCACAAGATGGGAAGCTTGCTGACCTATTACATTGCGGATTCATTAACGAGCGAGAAATACACCGTTGTAACAGATGTAACAAGTCGATTTGTGCCTGGCGCAGATGAAAACGTTGCAAAAAAACGTACATTACAAACAATTGCCCGATTCATCGATTATGTTGAACGCTGGCCACTTGGGTAGTTGCATTCAAGAATCGATTGCACTATAGTGTGATAATCTTTTTTCCATCAAATACAAAGGAAAATCTATGAACATAGCATCTACAAAAGGCGTTGTGGCCCTTCTTCTGACGACCGCAAGTTGTTCCATAACTCCCGCGGGGATAGCCCCTTATAACACAACTGTGCTTATAAGAGGCGCCGCTTTAGCGATAGTTGCCGGTGCAACAAATGCTCAGATTTCTCCGGTGCCATCAGGAAAAACATTTTCTTTGCGTTCACAAACTCGACAACTTCATAATCGATTAAAGCCATCCGTGCGCGCACCATTCCAATTGCGCCGTTATACTCCTACTCGCGGTGCTTCTCGTCAAAACTTCAATTGCACGAGACGCGGGTAGAGGATAGTCGCCACATACCGCAACTGACAGTGGTAGTTTTTTGAAATTTCCTTAGAATACATCAATACAGATGTATATGGAGGCTGTTTCTCAAAGCTACTAAGGATTGTCGTTATGATCGTGCGAATTTCAAAAATATGGTTATTGTGCATTATTTTCCTAATTCCTTGCTGGGCCAGCGCCTCATCCCCTATAGCGGGTGATCCATCAGCGATCGCTGGGACCAGCTTCTCCTTTCCACTTCAAGCAAACGAACAAACAGTAAACAATAATTTTTATGTAGCGGCAGATCCAACCGGCGGTGTTGGCATTTCGAAGGAATATGCGCTCAGCTACCTTCTGGCGGGGGCAAATGCCTTTACGTCGCTCGCGCTACAAACAGTATCTATAAATGGTATTCCAAATCAGACAAATCCCCTGTACAACCAGGGCATTTCTTTACTTAGTGTCATATCGGTTCCAGGGGATTATGCCCGTGTATTAGAACATCCTATTGTGGTCGTCGCCAACCAACTATCCAACGTCTATCTCGTGCAAAGTGTTGCAGGTTCTGCTCAAGGAATGGAACTTTTAGCCTGTTTTGATGTGCGCGATGCGACAGGCCTTGTAACGGCTGGCGTCGTTAGCCTTGCTGCAACAACAGGACTACCAGCCGGTGCTTTTGCAGCAGTTAAAAAAAGTGGCGGCAATTTTGGTGACACAGGTGGAAGTGGCATAGCTCTTCTTAGTTTAAACCAGACCAAAACGAGCGAATCAACAAAAGGTCTCACATTTACACAAGGCGATGCCCAGGCTGCGCCGTTTGTACTACCTCGTGCCGCACCATTAGATATTTCGTCACCATCAGTGATTATTCAAAATAACCTTACGTCGATGACAAATAATGTTGCAATGTTTTATGATTCTATTCTTCAGCGTTTATATATTGGATTACAACTACAAGCGGGTGTTGCTGCCGGATCAGGTGGCAAAGCATTAGTTATTGGTAAGACTAACGCGAGTGTCATTAATGGCCTTCCGTATGCTACTCTGTCGTTCATACCCATAGCTCCCGATACCGTCTTTACTGTTGGCGCAGACAATGAAATTATCGGGACAGGGACTGCAAATGAGCAAGTTTCACTATCACAAGTGCAAACAATGACAACAAGTATGGGCCTTGATTATGTCGTGGTGCTTGGCGGAAATGGCGCACCATCAGCTACGGGTTCAACTATCTATGCGCTGCCATTGGTGAATGAATATCAAGTTGGTGGCGGTATTGCTGATGGTTCATTACACGGTACCTTGGCAAGTAAAAATGCAATCCCACAAGTTCAATATAGTCTCACGACACCACCAATGTTTATTCGTCGCGTTGTAACAACACCAGCAACAACGCCGGCAGATATTTATACGACCGATGCCATTGGCTCAAATGCGCCTGCCCACGTTGGTGGAGGCCCGCTCGAAGCAGGAGCTGTTGATGAATTTCTTGTGAGTGGAGATACGATATTTGCTTTTGTAAGTACACCAGCAACAAATCAATTGCCGGGAATCTTTTATTCGCAAGCATTGTTTGATGGTACGGGCAAAATTAAAGCATGGACAACATGGCAACGCGTTGCCGGTACTATAAACCCCGCTTACGGCGGAGATTTTGGTATGATATCTGGCAACTTTACCTACATGACGGGCTCTAGTAGCAGCACTATTAATACAGTATTTCGTACCGCATGGGGTGGCGGCAATCCTCAGGGCCTTGCACCATTAGTGAATACACTGGCTGCACAGTTGCCGGTGGCGAATGGTGCGATTCAAGGCCTCGTAAATCTGCAACGGGAAGACCCAGGGCTTAATAATATTTCACTTCTTATTGCTACCGGATTAAACAAAATAGTGCTTGCTCAAACGGGCTCTTTGGTTGGTTCCACTTTTACACCAACGCAAGGGACTAGTTTTGATACGCAACAAAACTTTACTGATGGCACGTTAAGTGCGGATGCGAATGCCCCCGTGATTGCGATCGAAGGTGGCCAGTTGACCACGATTGGTCCCATAACAACTGCTGCCGTTGCCTCAGCTATAGGTCAGGGATATTTATTTGTTGGGGGCTTTGGTGGCGTAGCTGTACTTACCACACCTGCTGGCAATGGGTGGGATACAAGCATAGGGCTTGGTACCAACTTAGTTGGTCTTATCAATGGCATGTCCTTTAAACCAGTTGGTAACTACACGTATGTACGCAAACTTATCTATGACAGTGATTTTTTATATGTGTTAACCGATACTACGCTTGATCGCTTGGATTTGACAACGGCAGGATTTCCAGCAACAACATTAGCGCGTATTACTGATTTCCCAGGAACTAATGCAAAATCTGTGCTCCTTGATCTTGTTGTATCAGGCAAATATGCATCATTAGCAACTACCGTAGGACTTTTTACGGTAGGTAATGGTGCCAACATTCAAACGGCAAATGCATTTTCTGATGTTGGGTGGTCTGGAGTTCCGGTTGCGGGCAATAGCGTACAACCGGCATATCCATTACAGCTGCTTGCCTTATCGCAAACGGGGCGAACGCAAGATGTAGCGCGCGGCCAAGGCGGTAATATCTACCTTTTAAATGCATATCAAGGTAAAAGCAATGCAGCACTTGCACGTTTTACAGTACAAGGAGTTGATGCGGCACCTATAACATCAGATACATTGCAACCATTGCCCGATATTGCCTTTCAAGGATCATTGGCGCCTTATATAAATTATGGCGATTTTGTTAATAGAATTACGACTGATGGTGCTTATTATTTGAATGCGCGTCCTCAGAACTTGACCATACCAACGATGCTGAAATCGGGAAGGTCACGACGTTTTTTTGTAACGATGCCGCTCAACCTTTCAGCGGGTTCTATGATTATGAATATGGTACGTAATTCTGCTACGGGAAGCTGGCTTATTGCTGGTGATAGTGGCATGCAAGTTAACGAATAAGTTTGGCAAGGAAGATAAGTATGCTACGAATGAGGGTAATCGGCCTTTTAATACTCATGACCTATGTGGGCAACTTGCAAGCCATTATTGGAGCAATGTATGGATCCCATATATATGATATTGCATTCAGGCCTATCTATTATCACGACAAAACATGGGCATTTGGTGTGTTAGCAGAGCGTGGTGTTTCTACCAAGGCATATAACGAATTCAACTGCGTTAGTTCTGCTTTACGTATATGGAGTCCCGATCAAAATGCTCTCAAAATGCTCTATGGTTTTCCAACAGATAGCGCGGAGGGGCAACTGCTTGCAAGCCTTGATGCAGCTGATAATGGTGTTCGCGGCCACTTCTGTGTCAATGGTAATTTGAACATGCTCTATAATGTAGAGCTTGCAGGGAGGTACCATTTTTGTCAGGACTTTTTTCTTGGTGCCTATCTGCCGATTCGTGGTATGGAACTTTCAAATGTCTGCTGGGCTGACCAAACGCTTAACATTGAAGATCAAGATCGACGTGTAAAAACGTTACTCACGAATAACTTATTTGCCAATGTTGCTGCTCTTGGTGGGCCTTGTTTGCAAAATTGGCGTCGTACTGGATTTGGCGATTTAGTGGTACTACTCGAATGGCAACGTGACTTTCCTCAAAATAAGCCGTTTCTTAAAAATGCTCGTTTAAATGGAAGACTTGGTATCAGTATCCCAACGGGACTGAAGCAAAATGAAGATCTTCTTTTTGCTGTGCCTTTTGGTAATGATGGTGCTATGGGGGTTGTTTTTGGCGGAGGTCTTGATTTGACGATTGGTTGTTTTGCCAAGGCTGGTTTTGATGTCAACTTACTCCATCTCTTTGGCAATGCGCGTAATAGGCGTATCAAAACAAATGTAGATCAAACTGAACTGCTTTTACTTGAAAAAACGTGTGCCTATATCGACTGGGGGCTTACGCAAGAGTTTAATTTGTACTTTCAATTCTGGCAGTTCTATAAAGGTCTTTCATTTAAAATGGATTATCAATATAAGCGTCATGGAGAAGATACCATTTCGCTGGAAACACAAGCATTTTCAACAGCCATTGCCAACAGTGCACAAAGTTTAGAAGAATGGACAACACATTATGGCATCTTCAACTTAAGTTATGATTTTGCTTACCATCTTGATGATAATGCGCGCGTTAAACCACAGCTCAGTCTCTTTGCCAAAGTGCCTCTGGATGGTAAGCGCGCGGTGTTGTTCGCCACAATTGGCATTGAAGCAATGATCGATTTTTAGAGCGGATGCTACTATGAAATATGCACTATGCGTTATAACATTGGTATGTATGACATGCACATCATTGGCAGCATCTGATCAATCTCATATACAAGCAACGCCCTTAGTAAAAATAATAAAACGTGATTCGAATGGTACTTATCAAGTTGTCATCAAGCAAGGTGAAACTGTATATCGTAAAATAATCTCTCCTCAAGGAAAAGTGTCCTTTGATGCCGTTAATCGCCCTCCGGCCATGCCGCCCCCCCCACGAGCTTTTAAGTTAGCTGAGCAGAAATATCAGGAAAATATAATGAGGGATAGTGATTTGAAAATGGGGGATCGTGGTAGGAATTATCATCCCTACCAGCCCTATCTTTAATAATTAATCACTTTTTGAGGACGTAATTCCCTTGAGGATCATTGAGGGATGTCCCTGTTTTACTAATAACTCCCGATTCAACAAGCTTGATAAGTCGTGACCGAGCAGTACGAGGTGTTACATTCCATAATGATGCTGCTTCTTTTGTGCTAGCCTTCTTTTTCTTTTTTAGATGAGTTGTGAACTGTTTTTGCCACGGTGGCATTATGACAATGTTCTTTTTGTGTGCATATAACGTTACTCGGAAGTGATTAGTAAGTTCTTCGAATTTTGGCGTTTCAAGACCAAAATCAGAACATGCTTTTATGATGCGTGTTATACCACTGCCCCATTGTTCAATCAATTTTAATTGGTAGAACGTTTTGGCAATAACACGGTTGCGGATGCGTGAGCAGCCGGCTAAAGCCTTTTCCATCGTGAATCCAAAGGGGAGGCCGCCTGGATTTGTTATCTCTATACGACTATCAAAAATAGCCACTGATATATGCATGCCCTTCATGGCATAATCAGCATGTACAATGGCATTCGTAAGTGCTTCTCGTAGGGCCACCGGAGGATATTCAGGGATATCTTTTCTTCTTAATTCTGTTATTTCCGAGCGGAGCTGCGTGTTTCTTTGAATGAATTTTAGAGCTTCTTCTAATGCTAATGGTAGATAGGTGTCAATATCCGCTTGATCGATACTAGTATTTTTTGTATCGCCTGCAAAACGTGCGCAACGCAGCCTCGCATCTGGAAATTGTTTCAGTCGATCGGATCCAAATAAAATAATGCCGCCGTAGGTAGGAACCTGTTTATTGCCATATGATGTCAACACGCCGATACTTTCAGCGGTATGAGGTGTTATTTTTTTATGTAGAGGTTTAAAAAGTTTTTCTATGGCAGGCCAATCAAGATCTTTAGAGGCACCAGTAATATCAGGAAGTTCATCAAAGGTGACATTTCGCACAAAATTTTTAAGTGATTGCAATGTTTCACTGTCAACAACACGATTGGTGGAGCCCAATCTAATGTAAGTTCCCTTTTCTATGCCGACGGCCTTCAAATAGTAGGGGCCTGTTGAATGGGGAACGTTAATAATCATGAGCTGCTTAGTGCGATAGCTGGTTATTTCAATATCAGGCATTAATACGGGGAAAATTGAGGTGTGAATAGCACTCATTAAGCGTTCTTCTTGAGAAAGAGGATCGTTAATGCCAACTATTTTTTTTGTTTTATCTTCTACGCCTATAACAATGGTGCCGCCTGCAGTGTTTGAAAATGCAATGATAGTTTTGATAATGCCATTAAGAGATTGTGTATTTTCTTTGAATTCTAATGTTTTGCCTTCATTGCCCTTCAATATCTCTTCTATCATGTCTTGCACCTTGATAATAGTTGGTTGTAGTACTCTGAAATCTACTCTGAAGTCACTAAGACTTAGAATGCTTCAGAGTAATGGCGGGTGTCAAGAGAAAAGGCAGTGTAGAACAGACCATTTTGCATATGGAGGGGTATCTGGTATTCTTAATTCCATACTATAAATAAAGTCTATCTAATGGAGGTTCAATCTATGAGTTTTCTTAATAAAATAATGATTTTAATGGTCAAAAGCCTTTCTTGCCAATAGAGGCGCATCAATAGTGTTAGATTAGAAGTAGAGTTGTATCGTTGAGTTATATTTAGTTTTTAGTAGGGGTTTATTATGAAATTTTCAACTATTTCTCTTATTTGCTTGGCCGCCTTGGCTTATGTAAATCAATCAGCAGCATCAATCGCATCATATGCCAATCCACAACCACGTAGGAGTTCATTGTCATCGAGTAGCAGTTCGTGGCTAACATCGTTTTCAAACTCATCATCACATTCACAATCATCAAGTAGCAGCTTAGCGCCTCAGGCGGATGCACCCGTTGTTAAAAAAGTGCTCGATGAACCACAATTACCAGCAGATGCGCCCGTAGCGCTTTTGTATTTGCACGGTTTAGGCGAAAGTTCTAATGATCTTGCTATGCGCGTCAAAGGTTCGGGATTACGTATAGCAAAAACAGTAGCGGTTGATTTTCCGTGTTCAGCAAAAAATGTATCTGAACCAACATGGCTAAAAAATGAAGGACAGCGACAAGCGTTCAAAACAGCTAAGATGTTTGCAGCGTGTTGCTTTGCTCAAGAAGCTGAACAAGAAGTTGTGGTAGCCAAATATCTTGAACTTGTAAGAGCTGGCTTCAGAGTAGTGATAATGGGACAATCAAATGGCGGAGCAAACGCTATTACCACAGCAGGTTCATACGTATTAAAAAATTGCGATGGTCTTATTGTGCTCTCTGCTTATGGTGACCCTATAAATGTTGCAGAAAGATTGACCGGTCCACGTGCCCGTTCAGCCATCGTCTCATTAGGAGCATCAAGTGAAATTATGGGTGCCACAGCCTTCAAACCATCGGGGCCAACACCACTTAAACTTATCGGTAACATTGATAAAAAACTTCCATTATTACTTGGCTGCTCTCAGCAAGACGGATTGATTGTAGCAGGGCAAACTGAAACGCTCAATAAGGCGGCAGTTGCAGCGGGGCTTAAAGTTGATTTTGCAAAATTGCCATATGGAGCACATGGGAATATAGAATTCCAAGAATCTGGCGATGAGTGGCGTGCTCGTGTTCAAGCATGGGCTTTGAAGCATCGTATACCACAAGAGGCGCCAAAAGCACGACTCTAATCATTTTTTATTGTTGGAAGGTGGAAGGAGCGATTCGTGTACGCTTACGTGGCTGAGTTGCTCTCGACCTTCTTGATGATGTTGAACTACTACTAGATGATGAAGAAGACGACGACGAAGAACTTGCCTGCCCTACGAAGCCTTGGCGAAGTAGGGAGCTAACAGCAGGTGCCGATAACGGCACTGATGGTTGCACTTCAAATTCAGCGATATTTCTATTGATAGCATTCCTGATTACTGCGGGGAGTGTGTGCCACACGGCGCTGCCCTCTGCATTAAGCAGATAAACAGTAATTGGTAATAAGGGGAGGAGTAACGATGACTGTTCTTTGCTTTTTTTTGCCCGCGCTTTGTTACGCGCGAGGTAGATCATCTTCTCTCGAAAAATAATATAAAGAAGCTCTATCTGTTGGGGTGTAAGTCTTTTATAAAGTTCTTGGTCAACGAGTGGAGAACAAAACATTGTAGCGCTTTTGTGGTTATATTGAACAACTATCGTAAGACCATTATCGCTTATTGCTATTTTGTTTATCCGATCTCCTGCGGGAGGGCTTGTATAAAATGGTCTATACGCGTAGTATGCATTCCCATCTTTATCTTGATCCCGATATCTTCTAGCCACGGTGAATGTCTTAGATTCCATTTGATCTACTACTTGTAATGAGAGATCAGCGCTAAAATCAGCGTCAAAATATACATGCGAACCCGCAGGATGGAGATGGAAGTTTGTTGTGTAAGTGCGTCCCGATGCTCCATTATGGCCAATAAAGCTATAATATCCCCCAGGCGTTACAGCTATAATGTGATCACCATGAGGATTTGTATATACCTTGGTCAAAGCAAATGAACTCTTATCGATAGAAGTTGTTAGTTTGTAGGTTTTGCCAGTAGAGACAAATATACTCATAGATCCTACGTCATGCGTAATAATTGTTGAATTATCCTTGCTCAGAGTGATATTTGCGCCAGCTTGATTTCCTTGCGATGTAAAAATAGGAATATGCGTGGTGCCAGATTCTGGTAGACGCTTAAAGACACACAATCTTCTTCCGTGTGCCTGGAGAGCAATACATGTTCCGTCGTAGCTTATAGCAGGAGTTGGTGTGTAAGCTCGATCGCTATCACGTTGAAAAAAATCATTCGCAAGAGCAGTGGGATTCTCTTCATATCTCCCATCAATGCAATTCCAGGTTCTTAAGTGGTATAAGAGAGGATCTTCAATGTTCCTTCGGGTAAATACAACCGTAGAAGTATCACCACTCAATGCGCCAAAATTGAACTGGTGTTCGTAGTTTTGAGGCGTTAGTCGTATTTTTTCCCTAAAAACTTCTCTGTATACTTCAATGGGGTCCTTTTTGAATATTAGATTTTCACCTTCTTGAAGGCCTATGGAAGCGATAAATGTACCATCATCAAAGAATTTACCTATGGCAAACTCTGGTGTTGTATTCTCAAAGAAAGGCTTTATTTCTTGTTTAGTTTTTTGTGGAAAATGTGGAAATTTATATATCTTTGCACCATGAGACATCGTGTGGGCATTGATACCAATCATTGTACCATCGGGGCTTATACGTACTGATAGCACCCTCTCTCGTTTTGTTTCAGAGACTTGAGAATATCCCAAAAGCGCTACAAGCCAGGTTGGATATTCATATTTTTTTGATGGCTCGGCAAGATAAGAAGCTGTCATTTGATGAAGGACTTTCGGTAATTCTTTGGTCCTCTTTAATACGCCCTCAGCAGAATGAATAGGACGAGTTGGTGCAGGAGCCGCAAGAGCAGGAGAACTGAGCGGCGTCATATGAACAGTAGGCGTCGACGCTGCGCCGGCATGTAAAGTGGTATCAATTTCTTGCCATAGAATTCTATTTTGTTCTTGTGCGCGATCTTTGAGGGCGGGTAAGAATTTTGCAAATTTATGTTTGTAGAAGGCATCATATAGGGGTTCTAAATAGGGCTTATAATTTTGAAATATAGTTTCTTGTGCTCCCTCTATTTCATCAGCGGTTGGCAATCTTCCGAGTTTTTTGTGCCAATTGTGAATAGCTTTATGTACCGATTCCATGATGGCTTTTTTTTCTACATTATAAGCTCCAAATAAGCTGGCTATCTCCGCTATAATTGATGCAATTTGGTCTACTAAAGTAGTTTGTTCTTGATGTAAATTTCGTAATTGTTGGGCAACGAGATTTGTAGTCGTCTTTGAGAAACTGTTTACTTCTTCGGCGGTTGGCACCCTTGTTCCCAGAATTCTTATCCAATCATTAATAGAAGAATAGGCCACTCCTTGGATAGCAGCGATTTGTTCTTTTAAGGCGATGGTTGATCCAGAGCTACTCGATTGAGATGATGTTGCTGTTGTCGGATAGCCTTGGAGCAAGGAAGATAAACTTGAGGTTGCTGCGCTGTATAATAATGTTGGTGACAATACTAGTGCTATGACATACAAAATAGAGAACATACGATTCCTTTTATTTTAAGCCGCTGCGCGACAAGCCACTGCGCGTGGAGCGCCAACGGTATTCTTGTAAATACCTTTGGAAACCATACACCAACTTGCAGTTGGATTGCTGAGCGACATAATCTCGCCCTCAAGACCGGGCTCGATGTCGCGCCGGTACGGCCAAGTTTACTCTTTGACCACCTGGCAGGAGTTTCGCTTTCGCTCTACGAAGTTGGCCAGATGGAAACATTAACTGCCTTTGTAACCGACTAGGCGAATCTTACCCCACCCGCATATAAAAAAACAACTATTTATGTGAAGCATGAACGTTTATTTGTTCCATGACTGAACGAATGTGAAGGAGTGGAATATCATCGGTTTCATGGCCAGTCCTTATGCGCCGAGTTGGTTCGCGCGGCCTGAGCGCGAATCGTGCCAATGCCCCCCTTGTGGGGCTTGAGGCGCTAGGGGTCCGGGCACAGCCCGGCGTATAGAGTCCAGAGGTGTTTACGAGAACACCTTTGGTTCCCCGCGCAGCGGTAAAAATAAAAGTTAAAAATTATTAAAAAAGATGTATTAAGAGGCGATTGGGGTTGAAGGGGTATAGGAAGCAATACACCTGAGGATCCGTTCTTTTTTGCTTTCCATAAGAGCCTCCTGTTCCTCTAGGTCAAAAAGCATAAGGCTACCAGATGTCTCCACATTGAACTTCAATGTTTCAAAAAAATTGCTTGGAAGCCTATCGCGAGCAATATCTAAAAAGAAACAGTAGCGTTCAAGCAGTGTTACAAAAAGAAGGTTAAGATCTTCTTGATTTGCTAGAATGTTAGCGTCTAAAAGTTTAACAAGTTTTTCAGAAACCGATTTTACGCTGTACCAGGATTTCATACCATCTTCTGGGCACCACATAAGCTTACTTAACGATACTTCCAAGAACATCAGTGCAGTTTTTTGCAGATCTTGCAGCGCTGCGGTATCGTACTCCTTGCCAAGAGCTCCTATAATTTCCCCTGATAACTCATTAAAAAAAGTAGTTGGGCTCTTTTGAAAATCGGAAAAATGGTTCTTAAATTTATGCAAAAAGAGCTTATTAACGTTTTCTTGGAGCTGTAAAAGGTTAGCGCTGCGTCGCGGGGTACAATAGTGTTGAAGAAGGTGGGGCAATGCGCCAACTATATCCTCAAATGCATGTATATTTACATAGGGGGAGGCTATGGCTTTATAGGTAAATAATTGTAGGTTGCACAGAGGAAAATCGGATGCTAAGTTGTTTACTTTAGCGTGCTCAAGGAGTTGCTTACAATGGTCAAAATTGTTCGGTAAAACATCTGAAGCATAGAGGGGATTGTTGTACACATTCTTTATATAATGAGCAAATCCTGAGGCGGTGGTCTTTACGGGTTTGCAAAGATTGCCTAGAGTATCCTCTGGAAGTTGATAGTCTGCTGGATGTAGATTAAAACTAAGAAAAACAAGGAAGAACAAAGAATAT
Organism: uncultured bacterium; assembly: GCA_963738145.1. Classification (GTDB taxonomy): domain Bacteria; phylum Babelota; class Babeliae; order Babelales; family Vermiphilaceae; genus CAVTVH01. The sequence goes on along the minus strand of CAVTVH010000001.1, from coordinate 436,703 downwards.
TTTTGTATATTCATCTAGTGTTCCTTTAGAGTAACAGAAGGTAAAAATATAAATAAAATATAAGAGTCTTAATCCTATCACGAAGATATAAAAAGGTTCAAGGTCGAATAAGGGTGTTACATGGCGTTGTATTTTTACCAAGCTCTTTCCAAAGATGGCAAAAAGGTTACGGGACACATTGATGCCCCCTCATTGCAAGGTGTCAAGGAACAACTTGTACGGCAAGGGCTTTTCCCTATAACCATCGAGTTAGGAACTGCCGAAAGCAAGCAGCCTTGGTGGAAGCGGCTGCTCAGTCGTGGCATTACAACAAAAGAGAAAATACTTTTTACGCGTCAACTTGCGATACTACTGCGTTCTGGCGTCCCTTTACTACAAGCTTTAGAACTCCTTGTTGATCAAGTAGAAGGCAATTTACGTTCCACTCTTGTTGCCATCAAAGACGAAATTCGAGAAGGTAAATCATTTGCCGATGCTCTCAAAAAATATCCAAAAACCTTTGATAACATCTATGTACAGCTGGTGCGCGCCGGGGAAGCGAGTGGAAATTTAGAAATAATATTAGAACGACTTACCTTGTACCTAGAGCGTCGTGCGGCTATCGCAAAACGCGTCAAGTCAGCATTACAATATCCTCTCATGCAACTCGGGGTTGCTGTAGTTGCTATTGCAATATTGCTTACTCAAGTGGTACCCAAAATGGCGGAAAATTTTAGCAAATTCGACAAAGGGTTGCCGCTGCCAACCCAAATTTTGCTTTCTATATCAAACTTTGCAACCGACTACTACCTGATAGTCTTAATAGTTCTTATTCTTGCCTTTGTCGGCTTTAAATATTGGTCATCAACGTCCGATGGTGCGCGAGCCATCGATCGCCTTAAATTACGACTCCCTCTTATTAAATACTTTGCACGCACGAATGCCGTTGTACAGTTTAGTTACACGCTTGGTATGTTACTTGAAGGTGGCGTTAACCTAGCCGAATCATTAGATATTGTGTGTAATATTATCGATAACAGAGTATTGGCTGATACGCTCAGGCAGGCGCGCGATAAAATCATTAAACAAGGTAAAATTACGCAATATCTTAAGCAAACAGATGTTTTTCCGCCTATGGCGATTTATTTAATTAAAACGGGTGAAGAGAGTGGCAAGCTTGATGAAATGTTGCTGACGGTAGCTCGTAATTATGAAGATGATTTAGGTGAATTGGCCGATAGTTTAACAGCAAAGATAGGGCCAATCTTATTAATTGTTATGGGATTAGTTGTTGGGTTCATTGTGATATCAATTGCCATGCCAATGGCACAAATGGGTGATTTGGGTAGTGAAGAGTTTTAAGCGTAATCATATAGATAGGAGATTGTTTTATGATACATAAACAGGCGCGCGCTGGATTTTCGTTGGTGGAAATACTCATCGCAGTCGTAATTATAGGTATTATTGCTGCGGTAACGATACCATCGTATCTTGGGTATATTGAGCGATCAAAGTTAAGAACGGTTAAGCTTGATTTGAGAAACATTAAAGGATGGGTTATACAATTCAATGAAGATGTTGGTAATCTTCCAGAAACATTGGATGATCTTATGCGTCGCCCATTAAATGAAGAGCTGGCAAAAGAATGGGCTGCACCGTACGCAGAAAAAATACCAAAAGATCCTTGGAAAAACGCCTATCAATATCGCCCAACACCAGATCAAGAACAACAATTTGAACTCTACTCATATGGGCCAAAAGGCAAATCGGCTCCGCAAAGTGCGTGGATTAATGCGTGGAAACTCTAAATTAGGTTTCTCATTAATAGAAATCATGGTAGCCATATTGCTTATCGGCATTGTGGCTGCCGTTGCTGTTCCTGCTTTTGGTAGAAAAAATCCGCGTACCGAACGTAAGAATTTTGTTGGACAGTTAAATACACTCGTAAAAGTTGCATGGAACTCTGCTGTGTTTACGGGGAATCTTCATCGAATTGTTGTTGATTTTGATAGACGAACGATCAACGTACAAAGTGCGACCAATAAAAAAGATGATAAAGGCAAGCCAGTTTTTGTTCCTGCCAAAGGGGCGATAAGCCGTAGCATGAAGTTGCCAAAGCAGTTCAAGATAGAGAACTTCTACATCGAAGGGCTGGATGAAATGGAACGCTTTGAAGGACGCCAAACACGTGAAGTTTGGTTTTTCATAACACCGAATGGCCTTGCACAACCTGTTACTATCAATATAGTAGACACCAGTGATCGATCTCGTGGCCAAGGGCGCCCATTTGCCCTCGTGCTTAATCCTTTTTCGGCGCAGTTTAAAGAATATGGTACATTTCAGAAATAAACATAATCCGTTTAAAAAACAGCTTTGCAAAAGCTCTGCCGGCTTCACCTTAATCGAAGCAATCCTATCAACGGTGATTATGGCACTCGTACTCACGACAGTGATAGTTTCGCAATCGGCCCTTTTTAGATCGGTAGTAACGCGCAGTCGATCGTACGAGCGTTTAGTGCAAGCAAAATATTATATGCATCAAATGCGTCGCAAAGTGCCCCAGGATGCACGCCAATTTCATGAAGAAAAAAAAGCTACTAAACCAACAACGACGCTGATCTACGATCTCAAGGAGCCTCAAGGCACTTCTGCGCTCGCTTCAACGGGCACCATTCTTATTGAACAAGTACGTTGGGAGTGGCAGGAAGGGCGCACTAAAAGAACGGATAGTATGATTACCTTACTTTATAAACCACAGCGTGGCGCCTCATGAAACATGGATTTGTGTTAATCGAAATTATCATAGCGCTTATGATCGCTTCTGTTATTGGCGTAGCGCTGCTTAACTCGTTTTCAACTATCAACAAGTCAGCAAGCTCTATCGATAATTACGTCCAAACTCACGAGAAGGCAGCAACGCTGCTCTACCAATTTGAGCGAGATATTGCGGGAGCCTTTGTGCCCTTTGAGCCTGAGCAGGAAGAGGATCAACAAAAGCAAGCGCAACAACCATCGCCAGCACCGGCAGATGCTGTCGTGGCGGTCAAAAAAGAAAAACAAAAACCATTAACGCACATTTTTTATGGAACCAATCAGGATGATGGGCGGTTAGATGAGCTCACCTTTATTACCAATAATCCTTTGCAGATTTATGCAAGCTCGGGGATGGGAAAATCTAATGTGCGTGTTGCTCGTGTTGCCTATCGGCTCAAGCCAGAAAACAAAAAAAAGATAAAAAAGAAAAAACCTTCATTTGTACTTGTGCGGCAGGAGTCCTTTGATCTTGATTATGATTCCTTGGAAAAAAAATCAAAAAAAGAAGTGCGTTCGTATGAGGTGATTGATGGCGTTAGATCAATAAAAGTTAAATATGGCTTTGAGCGTAAAGAAAAAGAAGCCAAACAAGAAGCTCAAAAAACCAGTGCACCAGCTACAAACGCAAAGCCTGCTCAAAAAGAAGCGCCTAAAAAAAATTACAAAATTGTTGATGAATGGGACGATCAAGAACAAGAAACACGCATACCAAAAGATGTTCAAGTGAGCCTTGCTTTGTGGGATGCTCGACATGAGAGAGATCTAAAAATCATCTTTAATGTCCATATAGTTCCTGATTTCCAAGAAAAGAAGCCACAAGAAAAAACGGATGCAACATCGCCTGAAAAAGAAAAAGAAGAGGCATCTAAAGCTCAAGCAACAACATCACCAGAGGCAAGCAAAGGTGCGGCTGCGGGAGTGGCGGGAACTCAACAAGGACAACCTCCAGCGCAAGCAGGCGCTCGACAACCACGAATTTCATTAGGGCAACAATTACAAGGCGCGGCAGGGCAATCGCCACAAGCGCAAGCCCCGGCCGGAGAAGCTGCACAACAAACACCAGCTGTATCGACGCCACAGCAATCAGGGCCTACGCCGCCTGTGCCATCTGATCAAGCAGTAGATGATTTTATGACTAAGGCAATGGAGGAGATGGGATGATGAGAAATTCAAAATCCTCGGGCTACATATTACTTCTGACCCTCATGATCGTATCCTTGTCACTCGTAGTAATCACCTACCTAACCGATCTATCATCATCATTCACCCCTTTTATTCGCATTGCATCCGATCGAGAAAAGGCAGTTGCATTGGCATTAGGCGGCATAGAGGTGGCACGAGCACAATTAGCTGGCACCTATAAAAAAGAAGAAAAAAAACAGCCATCGCCACTCGCATTGCCTGGTATGTCACAACAACAAAATAATCAAGATGACGTGCAGTTGCTCAAAACATTACTACCCAATTATACGCAATGGCAAACATTCGCACTTGAAAAAGAGCGCGATGGTATGCGGGCAGAGCTCAAGATCGCGATCACCTGTGAGCAAGGTAAATTTAATATCAATGAATTGTATGATTTTAAAAAACATACCTTTAATGATGCCGGGAAAAAACCCGGTGAAACTAAAAAAGTTTTGCAGCAGCTTTTTGCTCGGATGACTTCTTTTGTTGGCGGTGCGGATCTCTTTGGAGTATTTGAAAAATTTTTGAAAGAAAGGCAGTATAAACTACAAGATGTAACGGAACTATTGACGATCAAAGAGTTTCAGGTGTTTCAAGATGCTGTCTTTTATGATCCATCCGATTCTTTGACTGATCAATCAAAAAAGGAGAAGCGTCCCTTGTTCTTAACCGATATTTTTACTATCTGGTCTGATAGTGCTTTCATTGAGCCATGGCTGCTATCTGAATCTGTTGTAACGCTTTTAGATCTTAAGCGAGACACTCAACGTTACAAAAAAGATAAGGAAGTTGTAGCACAATTACTTACATCATTCACACCACAAACAGTATGGGCTACTGCATGGGACAAACAACTGCAGCCATTATATGGTAAAAGTTTTGCATCATTGCCAGAAGGTTTAGCATCTTTTTTGAGCACAACATTTAAACCGACAAAGTTTTGCGTGGTGTCATACGCAAAAGTTGGTAAAATAGTACAAAAAATTTTAGCCATAGTAGAACGGGCTCCAGGACCTCAAGACGGATTACATGACGTTAAAATAAGAAAACTCTATTGGCTTTAAATATACAACGTAACAAAAGGGATGACCTTGCAGAGTAAAATAGAAACCCAAGTTGGTATATTTGTGCTTGTTGCTCTTGGCATATTTATGTACATGGGTTTTCAAATCGGTGCCTTTAGATTTGATCGATCAAAATACAGCATGTATACGATGTATTTCAAAGATATTTCTGGCCTATCACGAAAGGCGGAAGTAAAAATAGCCGGGGTTAAAGTTGGGTGGATAGAAAAAATTCTGCTGCATGCTGACGGTACGCTTGAAGCAGAAGCCGATGTTATGGTACTCAAAGATTTTACATTGCATGAAAATGCGTATGGTATCATACGCCAAGAAGGGCTTCTAGGCCCTAAATATCTTGAAATTGTAGTAGGCGATCCCTTGTTGCCAAAAATAGAACAAGGAGGCGTGCTTGGTGAGCCCGGCGTTGCTCCCGTCAATATGGACGAGCTTTTGCAAAAATTCAAAAAAATAGCGACAAATGTTGAATCAGTAACTGAGTCGCTCAGTAAGGCGATTGGTGGCGTTCACGGAGAAGAACAGCTGCAAGCCACACTTGAGAACTTCAACAATGCTTCCGAAAAACTTGCCTCATTTGCTGAAATTTTAGAACGCTCATTCTCTCGCAATGAAGGCCATATCGATTCGTTTTTAGAAATTGGTGAAAACATACGACGCATTGCAGATAAGTTAGAAAATGAGATTCTACCGTCGTTTCAACACAGTGTAGAAAAAATATCAGAAACATTTGATCGCGACTTTAGCCGTTTCGCCGACCAACTTACTAACACTGCCCAGGCCCTTGAGGAAGCGTCATTGCAGGCTCGTGATGGCTTTAGCCATATCACCTCACTTACTGGCAAGATTGATGAGGGCAAAGGATTGTTGGGTAAACTTATTAATGAAGATGAAACATATCGCGATTTAAAGGTGACGGTCGAAGGGCTCAAGAACTACTTTGCAAAAGTGAATACGCTCCAAGTTGTCTTTGATGGCCACGGTGAATCGATGCACAGGCCAGCAGAACATTATCGCTATGAGGATTCAAAATTTTATTTTGATATGAGGGTCTATCCGGACCAAGACAAATTTTACATGCTTGAATTAGCATCATCAGAAAAGGGATGGCGCAGCGAATCGGTTGTTAATAGAACCTACACTGATCAAAACAGTGGCGAGCCAATCAATCCAAATACTTTATTAGCTCTTAATAATACGACATCAGGTACATGTGGTGATGCAACGGCCCAAGCAATCAGCGATACTGCGCGTCTATGGCTTGTAGCTAATAGAAAAGATGTGATGATTACACGTAATAAAGTGAGCTTTGGTTTGCAGTTTGGTCGTATTTATAAAGATATTGCATTTAGATTTGGGTTATTTGAAAACAGTGGTGGTATGGCTATAGATATTGATATTCCTTTCAGAACCGATAAGTTCCGCTGGGTAACAACTTTGGAAGCATTTGATTTGGCAGGATGGAATCGTGTTAATGATAGACGTCCGCATTTAAAGTGGCTTAATAGAATGTTTATGTTGCGTAATATCTACTTCACGTTTGGCGCGGATGACTTTATCAGCAGACATAATGCAAGCGCCTTCTTTGGTGCAGGTATACGTTTTGGTGATGATGATATTAAGTATCTGTTGCCAAGCATGGGTAGTGCGCAAGGTTTTAGTAGTCGTTAAGGAATTCTGATGACATGGTTACAAGCAATCGGTGATTTTTTTCTTACAGAGTGGTGTTGGAGCATAACATGGGGTATGATGCAGCTACCCTTCGCGTGGTTGTATACATTCTTGCTTTTTAAATTCATAGCAACCATGCGTCTCATTCCTTCATTGTTGCTTACCTTTTTTTCTACCATTTTTGCCTACGCACTCTACGCAGCACTCGTGATTGGCATCTTGTTTATGATTATTGATTATGAGTATGTTCCCCATACGGAGACTGTTTGTTGCGAGCATGTGACAGCGCTTAGTTTGGGAATTATTTACACGGTGCTTCAATTATTCTTCTTTCTGGGGATTAAACGATGGTATCCATTGAATATGCGATGGGTTATGGCCATGAGTTTATTGGGGAATTTGCTTGCAGCGCACACAGCCTATCTTCTTTTACCATTTTTTAAATGAGAATGTGTGGAGACGCGATGTGCGTCTCCACACTGACATTTTTTTTAGAATGTGGGTCTGTTTTCAAATAAACTTATAATCTTTTCTAGTTCTGCAATCGCTGGTTTATTTTTAGCTGCTTTTGTTTGAGCCGCTTTGAGCTTTTCTCGTGCACGATCAATGTGAAAGCCATATACTTGCGCGCCTTCTTTTAGAAGTTTTTCTACTTGTGCTGCAGTTATTGGCGTGCTGCTCATTAGAAGAGCTGATAAGAGATCAGGTGGATGAGTTGCAATAGCTTGTGCCATTTCTGCGTCGCTCAGATACCTTTTAGGTTGACTGGACGATGATATCACTTCAGTTTTTCTTTCACCTTGTGCATATTCTTCTGCTGCGCGCCGAATTGCATCCGATATTGGGCCACCTGTGTTTTCAATAGCCGTACGCAGAAACTTATTATCTGTATCAAGCGTTATTCTGCCATCTCGTATCCATGCAAGGAGAGGTTCAAGATAGGCTTGCGCTGACAGAGATGGAAAACTATACTGCCTCATAACGGCGTTATAAAGTTCTGTGAGCACATTTGAACGCACAGCATCCATAATCAAATCGTAGACCGTTTTGCCTTGTGGGCTATTGCCTTTATAGGCCTCAGCAAGGGTTCCTACAGTATCGCCACTCTTTGGGAGTTGATCATTAAGTGTTAGTGTTCCAATTTTTAGCATTCCAAGGATTGCTGGATCTTCTGATAACGCGGATGCATCTTGGTTATTTATTATATTCTCAAGACGTGTAAGTTGCGCTCTATATGTCTTGCGTTCCGATGATGAATCAGTTGGTGCTGGCACAGCTCGTGGCGCAGTAGATGGTGCGGTTGTCGAGCTGGACGATGCTGACGCCAATCGAGCTAAAGCTTCTTCGATGAGCTTCGCGCTTCCTGCATATTCACCGGGACCGTAACCTTTTGCTATCTGAAGTGCTGTTTTGCCTTTATAAAAATTATCTCTTGAATGCCCTGTATCATTAATAAATTGTGCGGTTGCATAAGGTGAATCCAATATTATTTTAACAAGATCTGGTTTTCCAAGCACGTTTGGTTTTTGCAGGATCGTAATCCCAGCGTGCATACCCGTCCCACCTTGATATTGCTTAAATATTGTAGGATTGGAATCAAGAAATATTTTTAATTGTTGCGGATTATTTTTGGCAATTATATCTCGTATAGTGTTGGGATCAAATGTTGGATAAGTTACTCCTGCTCCCAATGTTGATGAGGTGCCAGTTGTTGAGGATGAACTAGAGCTGGAAGATGGTGTTTCGTCTTGTCTTGTAAGTGTTGCTATATATGCTGCATCGAAGGGATTGGGTTTATATTTTATTCGATCTACTTTATTCGCATCGTAATTAAATACTGTGCCAACCCTCATGTTACCATTGTCATCGAATATATAATAATAAGGATTTCGTTCATGATCTATTGGCTTCCAGTTATCATCTGGATAAGAAAAGTTTCTTGATTGCCCATTAGGGCTTATAGTAAAAGCAGCAGCATCAGGATTATTTAATGCAACACGAACATCGCCTGCTGGTGTTGAAAGTATGGCTCTCCCTTTAGTTACTATTTTTAGAAATTTTGGATTAATTGGATTCTCCGCCCCCAATACACTCAACGAAAAACTACTCATCATGCAGAGTAAAAAATATTTAGATGTATGATTCATGCAAAAATCCCTTCTTTTATTTTCTTTGCCTTGTTTTTTTTACAAATTCTCAGCATCTTTTTGGGCTAAAAAAGATTCCTCAAAAACTAATAGCCCCTTTTATCCATAACAACCACCTATTAAGCGCCGTATTAGTATCAGAAAATTCATACGAGGCGCCAATGCCGCCCAGTAGTGGATAACATCGATCATCATCATGATATGCCGCTGCAACATAAAAACAGTTGGTAGCAAGCGCTGGATGTGAGGCGCTTTCAAGATTTAACATCTCTTTGGTAATCGGCACAAAGTTAGGGTTCCTGTCAACCTCTATAAAGCGGGAAGCAACAAAGCCAGCCTGACTCATCGTGGAATTACTTTTTGTATGCAGTATTGTCGTATTAGCTGCATCGATGCCAACAATACCAGGCCCTGGCTGCCAGCAGCCACAAAGCTCAACAGTTTCCGCTTGTCGTGTAAAGCGGTTATAGCCAAATTCTGCACGCCAACAATCACCAGAAACAACGATAGAGGTATTGAGTGTGAAGTTAAAATGTGGACTTACTTGTACATCTTGCGTTAAAAAGTTAATACCCGGCGAGCGATCGGTTATTGATGTTGATTGAGCATTTGGGTAAAGCCAGATGTAACGGCTCCACTGTTTATCCATAAGATCAAAGGATCGGCGCTGTGTATTACGTACTAAATAACGGCTTTCAAGAACTCCCTCTGCCCAGACACTGATGCCTCGTTGCTCAGATTCATGGAGAAGAAATTCATAATGCGATCCCATACTTATACCAAAATGTTTGTTGTTACCAACAATCGGCTCAAAAATGAATTCGCCCCGGGGCTTATTACCAGTCGGTAGTATGATGCCCACGTTGCCATCCAATAAACAGTGGTTGGTGCAGATGTAGGTGCGGCCAATTTTAAGTTCTATATCAGCAATACGTGTTGTGCTGAGATCACATTCTTCATGATCAGAAATTTTGCCATATAAAAAGTTTTTGTTACCAAACACCGTGTTACCACGGAGTGCATCACCAATAGACCCAACAAATCCCGGTAAAATAGTGATTACACTTGGTGTACCGCTTGTTGGTAGAGTGCCGCCGGGATTAGTAATGATTTCTTGGAAATTGAGATAGTTACGAACATGAACGATCGGCGCATTGATACTTAACCAAAATGGTTTATCGGCGCATGCAGATAGTTTTTGTTGATAGTAAAGGCCAACGCCCATGAGTGATTGGTGGGGATTAAAAGATATAATGCTTTGGAAGGTGCCGTTGACGACATCAAAAATTGGGGGCGTTCCTGCAATAATAGGATTAATGGTTTGTACACCAAAGTAGTTGGCAATAAGATCTGCTTGATTATTCTGTACAGCAAACGATCCTAACTCTCCCGCAACTAATTCAGTTTTACCAAAAGGCATAAAATAAAGAGCGAGTGGATTGCTGCATGATGTGTCGCTACCAGTTGTGCTCGTTCTACCACCAAAAGGAACTACTTGTAACCATCCGTGCCGTTCTTCAGGATTGGTGATGGTAATTCGGTCATAACACAATGAAACCAGTTCCGGTGAACCTGCTTGCATTGGTTGACGCACAGAAAAAAAAGTGTGGCTAGTGACATTATTGGCGTGCATGGTGGTGACACCTAGCAGTAATAAAAGGCATCCTAATTTTTGTGGGATGCAGGATTGTACTTTAAACATAGACCCTCTCTCTTATTTAAGAGCTTGTCCTGAAAATGATTTCGATTCCGTTCGTCCTGAGTTTATCGAAGGATACGAACGGCCGTCGTATGGTTCGACAAGCTCACCACGAGCGGCCTCATGTAAAATACACAGGGAGTTTTCGGATAAGCTCTAAGATACACATCTACTTTGTATGATGGCAGCCTACACAACTGGCGCGGTGCTGTGCAAGATATAGAAAAAGAAAGGGACCGGTTGTGTGCCGATCCCTTGGTATTGACGTGGTTGGTAATGATTTTTATTTAGATAAGTCTCTTATCAGTGCCTCAAGATCACCAGCAACCGTTCCAAGTCTTGCTGTATCTGCAGGAGTTCCACCTCGGGCTGCGCGTACTTTTGTAAGTTGTGATTCAACGCTTGGTAAAAGTCCTCGTTTTTCAAGAGGATCAGTCATGAATTCAGCCATATCATTCGTATTTGTTATGAGAGTGTCTGTTTCCTGTACGAGCTTATTGAGAGCCTCAGGTGTTAATGGGGCGCTGGTTGGCGATGGAGTGAATGCTGGTGCCATTTGAGGCTCGGCTGATGAGGCAGGTTCTTGACCCAACAGATCATTTATCTGAACGAGAAGTGCATTGATTCTATTTTTAAAGCTCTGATTTTGTTGTGAGTTAGGGAGCCCATTTAATATCTTAAGCTCGCGTTCCAAGCTTCCTCTATAGCCCATAAGTTCAAATGCAGCGGCGCCTTGTGAAGTATCTTCACCACGTGTCTCTACATCATCAGCATATTTTCCTGCTTCAGCTAAGAGTGCTTCTATCCCAGAAGCTGTTGGCGCAAGCGCAGTTGTTACTGTAGATGAAGCTGGCGCTATCGATGATGACGAGCTTGATGATGAAGGAGCTGGTTGTGTGCCAAGGGCTGCTTCTGCTTCTCTTATAATGCTTTCAAATTCACCTATGAATGCTAGCCACGCAGCTTTTGCCTTATCGCCTTTTGAACCCCAAGAGATTTTAGGATCATTAAGTTGATGTATGTTGTTAGCGAAGTTTGTTCTTATCGATTGTAGCACATTCTTGAAATCAACAAGTGACTGTGCCCTTAAAGCGTTTTTAACTTCATTTAAAAATGGTTCAGAATATTGTTTTGTTGCTTGCGGTCTAGGTGGGAATCCTAGGGACAATCCACTTACATTGTTTATTGTTGCTTCATTAGCATCTAAGGCCGTGCGAAGTCTGTCCTTTAATCCAGCAAGTTGAGAATCTGGCGCACTCACAACCGGCGCAGATGCTGAAGTTACCACAGGAGTTGGGGTAACCGATGTGGCTACTGGCGTGGTGACAGTTGAAGATGGAGGTGTTATCGCTGCTTCTACTTTTCCTTCGCTTTTAGCCTTATCAATAATTGCTAGAATTTGTGTTTTCTGGGTGCCATCAGCCATTCTTTCTCGAATAAGCTGTTGTATCGTATTCAAGAAACCAGATTCAACATTTTTGAGCTTTTTAAGCAATTCCCCATTGATTAGGTCTTGTACAATAGCGTCTATAGTCCTCTTCTCAGCCTCTTCTTGTGCTGTTGGTGCAGGCCGTGAGGACGATGAAGAAACAGACGTCGTTGATGTAGACACCGGAAGTATTGGTGAGGACGACGATGAAGACGAAGCAGACGAAGATGACGATGGAAGAGATGATGATGAGGACGATGAAGATACACTTGTTGTTGCTGCTGCTTGTTGTTTCGCCATTGTTTCGTCTAGCAATCTGAGAATCTTTGTAAGTTCTACTACGTCGCCAGCTGAAGCTTGAAGTTCTGTTTGCATGGCTTTAGCGAGTGCAAGAGGTGTTTGCCCTGCCCTATTTTGTTGTTGTTCTAGTCTCAGTTCGCTTGCCCGAGATGCATCTCTAAGTGCTTTAACGGCAGCAGGGTTGAATTGTCTTACAGCTATGTGTAAGAAGTTTTCTGGGGTAGTTGTTTCTGTTCTATTAAGGATTTGAGCTAGGGTTCTAATAGTCGCAAGTGTGATCATAAACTGACGCTCATCTCTAGTGCTATGAATAGCGGTTCTTAATGTTTGGATATCAGCCTGCAATTCTTGTGGTGTAGGAACTGCTGGTAGCACTGGTGTTGGAGTAGGTTCAGGTCGAGTTGGTGGAAGGACGGGGATCACAGGCTGTCTAGTTGGCTGTGTTGTAGTTAAGGGTGGTCTTGATGAGCTAGATGATGATGTCGATGTGGTAGATGAGGATGGTTGAACTGGGGGTCTAACAGGTGGTATCGTTGAAGCAGCTGGTGAAGCAGGTGCTGGCTGAGATGCTTTCAGAGAAGCAATCGTCCCTCGTATGAGATTTTGTAGATCTTCCAATCTCACGAAGGCGTCACGCAGAGATCGACTTTCTTCAGAGGTGATACCATATTTTCTCATATGGGTCCCATAATCACCCAGGAGTTTTTCTATATTCCGTTGTATCTTGTCCAGAGAGTCAGCATTGTTCGAAAATTTGGTGTATTGTCCCAAGAGTTGTGCAGTAGCAGCATTAATATCTCCTGGTAAACCATTGAGCTCTTCTTGGCGCTCTTGTTGTTTTGCTTTCATTTTACGTTTTAATGCATCTATGTTGGTTTGTGCTGTTCCTAATGCTGTAACTATGGCTGCTGCTTGTGCTGGATTTTCGCTTGTCAGGTCTTGCAAGGCGTTGCTAAAATCACTTTCAAGGCCTGTGATACTTCGTTGTATAGTATCAAGACCTTTCACGCTATTGAATGCGGGGGTACTATCATTTAATTGTGCCAAAATCTTGGTGTAAGACGTGTTTATGCTGCCATTAATAGAATTGATCTCTTGCGATAAATCTGCGGACAATCCAGATGCACGACTACTTGAACTAGCGCCATAGATAGGCACAACAAGGAGACACAAAATTCCTATATACTGTTTCATCTTCATAAAAACCCTCAAACTAAAATTATTAAGACACTACTACCCAACTAAAAACTCTGACGAAATTATATACATACTCAAAAGATGCGCGCAAGAGTTTGGTTTTTTATGGTACAACGGCACTGGCTCCTTTTGCGTAGTTGTCCCATGCAGTGAGTGCGTCATCGAATCCTTTTACGAAATTATCCCATGCAACTAGAGGGGATATATTGTACCTAGAACGCACCTGATTTATTCTGCCCCATTGAGATTTGTTGGCCTCAATTCCATTGATACGAGGCCTTAAATCGCTGAGTGCTTTTTGGTACTGTTCGTAGGTTGAGCTATCACTTGCTGTATTGATGGTTGTGATGTTATCAAATAAAATCCCGATTGCTTCTTTGGTTCCTTCAGGTGCGCCAGTAATTCCACCTTGTGTCATGGTCATAATAGCTGGTTGATAGTCTGCTACTAACTTTCTTATACTATCGCGTAATCCACTGATGGCAGGGCCACCGCGTCCAATGCTTCTTGCGGCCTTGGCTTTTTCTGCATCTTCAGCTGCTTTTTTTGTTTGAGCGTCACGTTCTTCCTGTGCTTTTCGTTCTGCTTCAGCCTTAGCCTTTTCTTCAGCCTCACGTTTTGCCGCTGATTCCGTTTCCGTAGAGGATGCAGTAGTTGTGGTTGCTGTTCCAGTAGCGCTACCAGATGCTGTCGTACTCGTTGTTGTGGTTGAGCTTGTTGACATGCTACTCGTTGCAGTAGAGGTTGTTGCTGAAGTTGTACTACTCGTTGCTGGAGTGGTTGTAGTTGCGGTAGATGGTGAACGCTTTGTTTCCGCTTCACCTTTTTCCATCCATGGCATTGCTAGCGCAATGAGACTTTTAGGTTCTTGTCCGGTCAGAGTTTCTATATCATTATAGAGACTCCGAAGTTCTTTATGAAGTGCCTCTGAGTAGGGCCCTTGTATAATCTGATTAAAACGCTTTGTGATCCATGGAACAAATTGATCCTTTATAAATTTACCTGGTCCTGCGCCTAACTGATGATAAATTTTCATTATTTCATGATGGGCAGCTTCTGAATATGGCTGATTTATAATTTGCTGAGCGCGTTGACTTAAATCTCTCAGTTGCTTTGCATTTGTTGCACTGTGCGCAGTTGGTGTGCAAAAAACCAGTGTACTTATCAAGCCAATTAACATTTTCTTATTCATAAACTCTATCCTCTCTTTTCATCATCAAATATTAAAACGAGGCACCGAATTTTGCCCAGAACGTCCAGCGATCAAGGCCAAGATTATTCTCACGGGCAAATTCATACGAAAGTCCCGCGCCGGCAAATAATGGGTAGTCGCGATCATCCCAACGATGGCCAAATGCCGCATAGAAAGTGTGGGTAATAGTGGCCGGATGTGCAGCCGATTCTAAATCAAGGTCGGAAGCTTTAATAAGATTTTGATTATAGTTAGCCACAACCGTATCATTGAGTGCACCGAAGTTAGTGTTGATCATTTCAACACTGTTGGTAAGACCAAGGCCTCTAAGAGCTACAAGCGCTGGCCCTTGTTGCCAAGGACAAGCAAGTCCAATACATTCTGCCGCACGTGCAAAGAAGTTGTAGCCAAGTTCTGCTTGGAATCCACATTTATTAAATAAGAGTGCACTATTATAACTGCGGTGTAATCCAGGGCTTACAAAGACTTCGCGGGCAAAAATATTTACGCCAGGTGTATAGAGGAAGGGGTCCGCCGTTGATGCTGCAAGTTGCGCTTGGGTGATATCACTATAGAGACGCATGTAGCGACTCCACGGTTTTAATTTAAGATCAACCAATCGTGTTTGTGTATTGCGGAACAAATATAAACTTTGAATGTTGAACTCCATCCAAATAGATGTCATATCTGCTTCTTTTGACCAAATTTCTATGCCAAAGTTGGTACCGAAGGTGACACCCCAATGTTTGTTGTGGCCAACAATCGGTTCAAATACATTGACGCCATTGACGCGGTTACCGGTAGGGATAAGTGCACCGACGTGGGTATCGATATGATACGCTTCTTTGTTAACCGAGCGGTAGCCAACTTCTACGGTAATATCAGCTAAACGCGTAACTCCTTCTTGCTCATCGCAATCAATACGGCCAAAACACCAACTTGGTTGTTTAAACGCTTCGGTCATATTTGCCACTACGCCAGCAGCGCGAGCCTGTGCCGTCGATTCTGGGGCAACACCACTTTGAGTTACTTTTTCTAGAAATCCTACGCTATTGCGTACGCGAGTAAGGGGGCTTGAGATGCCAAGCCAAAATTCTCGGCCAGCTTCAGTTGGTGCAAAAATATGTTTATAGCTTAATCCCAAACCTGCGACTGTTTGGTATGGCGCAAGGCGTATGGTGCTTTGAAAGTTACCGCCGGTAGTTGCGATATTAAAGTAGGTGGCAATCACATCAGTTTGAGCATCAGGAGTTTCTTTAACGGTAAGTTCGGCTTTACAGAATGGAGTAAAATAGGTGGCTACATGAGCACGTGCCGTTGATCTGCTGCCAAAAGGTGTTATTTGTAAAGCGCCCCCGCAACCATCTTGACGGGCTTGTGCTCTATCGTGAAACAATGATTCATATTCTGGTGATCCTACTTGATAGAGTGGGCGTATGGTAAAAAAGGTGTGGCTTGTTGCCTTGCAAATACAACAATCGATGCTTAAATCGAGCTCTTCGTTAGATATAACACAGCAGTCATCATCTGCTTGTACCATCCCTGGTAACAGACAGAGAAACAGTATCAATAGATATTTTTTCATAAAAAATCTTCTCCTTTTATTGGTGACAATGTCCCTCTGCCTTCTAGGGCATAGACCTGCAATACTTTTACTACAGCTCAATCAGTAACATGCTGCATCTGTAGAGTCAATAATTTTGAGTCGTTATTTTTTGCGGGCATGCTACTATAAATAAAAAGTTTTTTTATATTTTTACGAGGATGAATCCCTATGTTTTCTCGTGTAAAAGGTACGCAAGATTTTTTAGATCTTACTATCTACAACTTTATTCTTAAACGAGCAGATAGCTACTTAACCACCTATCACTTTAAAGAAATAGCCACTCCTATTTTAGAATCGGTAGCGCTTTTTAAGCGATCGCTTGGCTTGTATACCGACGTAGTTTCTAAAGAAATGTTTACGATAGCATCGCATGATGATCATGGTGATGATGCCATCTGTTTGAGGCCAGAAGCGACAGCAAGTATGGTGCGAGCATTTGTAGAAAATGGTGTACAGCAGACACCTTGGAAAGTCTTCACTCATGGGCCTATGTTTCGCTATGAACGGCCACAAAAAGGCCGCTATCGCCAATTCCATCAGATTAGTATGGAGATCATAGGCGCCGCATCTATTTTACAGGATGCACACTTTATAAAGATGCTTGATAGGTTTTTCCATGAAGAACTGGTAATCAATGATTATGCCTTAGTTATTAATTTTCTAGGATGTGCCCTTGACCGCAAGGATTATGAAAAAAAACTGAAGGTTTTTCTCGATAATGCTGGTGATGCCCTCTGTGATTTATGCAAGGCACGCAAAGAAAAAAATATTATGCGAGTATTTGATTGCAAACATGCCACCTGTCAAGCAATCTATGAAAAAGCTCCTCATATCACCGATAGTTTATGTGTACCGTGTGCCCGGGAATGGCAACAATTGCGCGATACCTTAGAACTGCTATCAGTTTCTTTTGCCGTGCGTCCAACGTTAGTGCGTGGATTGGATTATTACAACAAAACGGTTTTTGAATTTGTCAGTGGAGATTTGGGTGCTCAAAATGCCTTCTGTGCTGGCGGGCGCTATGATCAACTCGTTGCTGATGTTGGCGGCAAAGAGGATCAGCCATCCGTAGGTGCGGCTATTGGCATGGAACGATTGATGTTGATTGTGGAGAAATATAGAGATGTAGCATCGTTAACTCAATCAACACCTTTATATGTCATTATTCCTATGGGCCCTGAACAGGCTACGTGTGCGTTGTTATTGGCTGATGAGCTCCAGGCGCAGGGCTTAGCAACAGAAGTTTTTCTTGAGAATGAATCCTTTAAAAGTATGATGCGAAGCGCGAATAAGCTGGGCGCAGCTTATGTCCTTATTATAGGGGAGGAGGAACTGAAGGCTAAAGAGGTGACCATTAAGAATATGGTGACTTCGGAACAAGTCAGAGTTCCGCAAATTGAGGTGGTAAACTATTTCAAAAAATAGTTTACGATACAAGTTTTTTTAATATTTTTACCCGCTGCGCACGGGGGGCGCCAAAGGGTTCTCGTAAACCCTTTGGAAACCATACGCCGGACTGTGTCCGGACCTCTACCCCTCAACTTCCTAGCCCCATTATGCCAAGAGCATGAATGGGGACCCCATTAAAAAAGTTCACGGGTCCCAACTCTAGCACGCATGTGCGTAAGTTGGGTATGACTATTCGGGGAAAAGGACTGGCCAAGAATTTTATTATAAGCCGGCGTACGCGTGGCGCGCCAGCAAGGTATCTTTCAAATATTATATTTTTTTCCGTTCGTCCCGAGTGATTTTTCGTAGAAAAATTGTATCGAGGGATAGTTGTTCCTCCATTTCAATCATCTGCTATATCCACAAAAGCAAAGTGTACTTACTCCGTAACTGTACTCGTAGCGTAAGCCAATGGTGGTGACATAAGTTGATAACCTGGGTGTCTGTATCTATTGTCGAATTCTGGATATCGTACCCTATTGTTCCCAGCATCCGCTTCTTTTTTACGCAATATTTCTTCTGCTTCTTTACGCGCAAGAGCTCCACGAGTTTCCATAGCTCTATGACGTTGCACCATCAAAAAAAGAATATTTCTGTCCTCAGAAGGTAATCGCACAATTTGTTCACAAAGATCATGAAGCTCTTGGAGCGTTGCTGGTTTTGGTTTAGTGCGATAACCATTATCCACTTTAGGCGGGAGGTACCACTGGGGTGCAGCTCCGGTGGTTTGTTCGGCTGTCGCCTGACATGCTGTTGCTGCCAACAGCAACCCAACAAAACCAGATGCTTTAATTAATGTGTGTGACATAAAAACCCTTCTTGTTTATGAGAAAAATGATTTGCTTTAATAGTGGAGATATTTTCCACTCCACCCCGCCCGGCAACATCTATGAGTAGTGTGACCATGGCAAATTGTTCTGATTTTAACTGTGCACGCAGCTGCTCAAGAAGGTACTGGGTGTAGGTAGCAGGTGCGGCTTGTTGAAGCTGTGTAGTAACATCATCAGATGCGGCATGGCTAGTTGCAGTAAGTATGGCTGCTATGCAGATGGTTTTTAATAGTGTGGAGTTCACGATTGATCCTTACACGATGTTAAAAAAGGTACACACATAAAAAAAGACCGCGACAAATAAAACACTATCAAGCCGATCAAGCAGCCCCCCATGGCCGGGCAGCAGTGTTCCGGAATCTTTAATATGTGCGCGGCGCTTGAGCCAGGATTCAAAAAGATCGCCGAGTAAGGCGATTATGCAGGTTGCTACTACAAAGGGTAATCCATATAGGGTTATGCGGAGAAACCAGGAATACAAATAAGCGTTCGTATTCGTATGGTTCAACAAGCTCACTATGAACGGTATATATGTTACTATGCACGAAATAATGGCCCCACCCACAAAGCCTTCCCATGTTTTTCCTGGGCTGATGGCTGGTGCAATTTTATGTTTGCCGAATAATCGACCGGCTATATATGAGCCAGTATCAAAGGTGAAAACGATAATAAAAAGAGCTACTAATGGAAGCCAGGAATCATCTGACTCTCCTCGTCTATTAAGGCCTATCAGACAAAATAAAGGGGCTATAGGATAGGCTATCAAAAAAAGCCATGTTGTTGGTTTGGTGTAGTCAACCAGTCGCGGCATTTCATACATGAGAAGATAGATCCCACATAGGATGATGAAGATATTGAAGTAGTATGATGGCAGGTAGAACAGGAGGAGATACATCCATAGTATGATGGCTATACCAGTGATAGTGCGCTTAAGGGTGTTATTCATGAATTTACCAGCCATCATGAACCTGAAAAGCATTATCAATATAGGTAATAATAGGTGGGCTACTATGCATATGTATGAGCGCCACATCAAAGCGATGCACCATGTTTTCATTGAGATGTTTATTTTTAAGTAAATAGATCTTAGCGGCCAGGGCAATCTTGCGCTGTTTGCTTGGGGTAATGACTTCACCCAAATCAAAGTAGTCATCATTACGTAGCTTAACTTCCACAAAAGAAAGTGTGTCACCTTTGCGTGCGATGAGGTCAACCTCACCTTGTCGTTGGGTGTAATTACGTTCCAAAATAATAAAGCCGTGTTGCTCAAGATAATGTGCAACGAGCGTCTCCCCTTCTTTGCCGCGGGAAGTTTTTATATGCATGTATAACCTTTAAAAGCGAGTCATCATCGTTCTTTTTGGTTTATTAACCTGGGCAACAGTGACTGAATATTCAGGAAATTTTTGGGTGAGTTCAAGCTTTTTTCTTCAAATAATGCTGTATTGTTCTGAGCCTGCGCAAAGTTCATTTCTAATTCTATAAGTTTTGGCTCAGCCATGGCTACCAGGGTTATAAAATCCTTTTTCATGATTTCCAAATGTTTTTTTGCAGATACGAGGTTACCGCGGGATATATAATATTTAAAAATGGATGCATCGCTTGCAAAAAGACGGTCTCGGCTTTCGGCTAAAATCTTATGTACATCGTTGGCATGTTCGGTGAACACGGTTGCACGCTCTAAAAAGCCTTCAGCCAATTCGATCGTTTGTTTTGTTTTTGTTTGATCTCGCTCGGCATCTTTAATTTGTTTAAAACAACAAAGAATTGAACGATACGAGGCATATTCAGCCTTTTTTGATCCTGGATAGAACTTTGCAAATTCTTTATAGACAGCCGCTGCTTTTTCGAAGTCATTTGTAGTAAAGAGGAGGTTTGCGTATTCGAGCATGATATCGTGTAGTTCTGCCAGGTCGCTGCATATTGGTTTCATTTTTTCTAGACAGCGTAGGGCGGCATCAAAGTTCTCTTCGTGTATGTAGCGATCTTTGGTCTCTTTAAGTTCATCGTAGGTCATGCTTCTGATTAGCTTATTTTTTTTATCCTTTTTGACTTTTTGCTTTTTAGAGTGCTTGCCTTGAGGGGGGGGTGTGCATTGGCTAGACTTGGTAGATTTCTTTTTGGCATCGATAGCATGAGGGAGTAGAACTATGGTCGCTATGAGAACACGTTTTAAGATACTGTTTTTCATAGGCATAAGATTTTTGATCTCCTTAAAATAACTCATCATGAATGGGATAGATAAGAATCTTAACTCCTACTATAGCCGCCTTTTAGCTAAATTAAAAGGAACCCTAGGTCTCTAGCCTCTTTGTTTGCTATCCTAGGTCATGGATTGGTTAACTTTAACTCCTTGCGTGGGGTATGGTAATGCGCAAAACGTTTGATGACTTTTTAATTGATGCTGGTTTTGTTACTCAAGAGCAGAAAAATGAGTGTCAAAAAAATCTTGAGCAAGGCCAACGTATAGAGCAATGTTTAGTTGAAAAAAATCTTATTACGCCCGAAGCATTAGCGCGGGCATATGGCTCCTATACAGGTCTTAAATATATAGAAAAAATTAGCGATGAAATGGCAGATCTTACCCTGCTTGGTAAGATTCCACTCAAGTTTTTACGTGAAAATGTGGTTATGCCGGTGATGATTGATGGTACCATCACGATTTTGACCGCCGATCCACTCCAGTTCCAGCCGCTTGATGATCTTAATCTATTACTTGGTGGAGGCACTAAATCAGCTGTAGCGACGGGACGCGTCATTATAGATGGCATCAATCGCTATTACCCTATCGAGGGTACCAAGCAGATGATTGAAGAACTTGAAGAGGAAGAGAGAGCTGGGCGAAGGTCGATTTTGAGGCTATTGAAGAAAAAGATATTGTTGCCATGGCCACTGAAGCGCCCTATTATTAAATTGGTTAATAATATTTTTTTTCAGGCGGTTAAACGAGGAGCATCTGATATTCATATTGAGCCTTTTGAAAAAGAACTGCATGGTTCGTTACCGTATTGATGGTGTTTTGTATGACGGTGATGACACCTCCCAAGCGTATTCAAGGTGCTCTTAGTTTCTCGTATTAAAATTATGGCTAATTTAAATATTGCAGAAAAAAGCGTATCCGCAAGATGGCAGAATTGATATTAAGTGTTGCAGGTAAACCAATTGATATTCGTGTTTCGGTATTGCCCGTTGTCATTTGGTGAGCGTGTTGTTATGCGTTTACTCGATAAATCACGTACTTTTGGGAAATTCAAAGATCTTGGTTTTAGCGAGCGTGATTATACAATTATCGAAGCCAATATTCAAAAACCAAACGGCATTATTTATATCACCGGTCCAACCGGTTCTGGTAAAACTCAGTACCTTCTATTCTATTTCTGGGTGAGCTTAATACGCCGGAAGTTAATATTGTTACGGTTGAAGATCCTGTTGAATATCAGATGGCAGGTATTGGGCAAGTACAGGTACGAGAAAAAATTGGCCTGACTTTTGCTGCAGCATTACGTTCCATTTTACGACAAGATCCTGATATTATCATGATCGGAGAAACGCGCGACCAAGAAACAGCTCAAATTGCTATTCAAGCAGCCTTAACCGGTCACTTAGTATTGAGTACCTTGCATACCAATAGTGCCCCAGCAACTATTACACGTTTGCTCGATATGGGTGTTGAGCCCTATTTTATTGCATCTTCAGTTATTCTTGCGATGGCCCAACGTCTTGTGCGGCGGCTCTGTGAACATTGTAAAGTAGTAGATCACCCTTCTAAAGATTTGCTTGCCAGTATTGGTATGACGGAAAAAGAAGCGCGAGATCTAGTCTTTTATAAGCCTCAGGGGTGTGCAGAATGCAATCAGATGGGATATAGGGGACGATTGGCAATTTTTGAACTTATGCTTATGACGCCAAAAATGGCAAAGTTAACCATGGAACGAGCTGATACTTCGCAATTGCGCAGACAAGCAGTAGAAGATGGCATGATACTCTTGGTACAAGATGGTATTAGAAAAATAAAGTTGGGGCTTACTACGATTGAAGAGGTATTATCAGCTGCAACAATAGAGCAGGAAGTTGTTGAGTAAACCACGAAAGTCGTGTGGTGGTTTTACCCTGATTGAACTCGTGCTTGTCATAGCGCTTATTGCATCTATGACGTGGGTCTATGTCATTAATGTGACGTGCATGTACGACACCGTTACCCATGCAGAACTTGATAAGTTATATACCATATGTTATTACCTCCAGCGTTATGCGCAGGTGACTAACCAGATACAGATACTATCATTTGATGCGGAACATGGCCGGTATATGTTCCAAGGAATAACCGAGAAATTGCCCGCAGAGGTTCAATTTGGTGGAGTTCAAGGTATGCAGGGATCACCTGGAGCACCGCACAAGCCGGAGCAACGAGCTATCACCTTTGTTGAGCAGCGTATTCTGTTTTATCCCACGGGCGTACAACAAGCTGGCACTGTCTATTTAAGGGGCAGATCGGGTAGCCGTGTGTATGCGTTAAGTTCACCCGTTTCTCAGGTTTCTTATCTGCGAAAATACCGCTATGATGGGAATTGGAAGTTGATTGATTAAAGTTGATGTTGGAAGAAAAAAATATAAACCTCCCCCGTTCGTGGCGAGTGTTTTGCGTAGCGGAGCAAGCAAAATGTATCGAGCCATACTATTTACACCCCCTCGATACAATTGCTCATTACATTCGCAATCACTCGGGGCGAACGGAATTAAGAATTATTACGTGTAAAAGCTATTATGCGTAATTAGCCTCGTTAACATGATAAAAAAAATAATAATTTCATTAATCCTTGGTCTTGTTACAACCACCCTCATTATGCAGAATGATCCCTTAGTGCATGCGGTTGTAGAGCGGCACTTTAAGGATATTTTCCAAGCAGCAGGCAAATGCCATCTGGAAGGCACGATCCATAACGTTAATCTTTTAGTGCCAAGCGTCGAGCTTGTTAATGTTCATATCTCTTCTGTCAGTGAAAAAAAGTGGAATTGGCATGCAAAAAAATTTCGTATCGGTTGTTCATGGCTTCATGTTATCTGTTTTGGATTGCTCGATCTTCAGGTAGAAGTTGATGATGCCTATGCAGAAAGTTCGTTCGATCAAGGCAACCTTGCCTTTATGGAGCATTTAAACGCATTAATTTTTGCTCCAGCCGGCTCTCTAGGAGCATTCCTTAAATCTTTGCAGATACGTCGCGGTAACCTTACTGCCATCGATAGTGGTAGTAAGAGTTGTGTAAAAGTGTGCTGGCATAGTGATTCAAAAAAA
Source organism: uncultured bacterium (assembly GCA_963738145.1). Taxonomy (GTDB): domain Bacteria; phylum Babelota; class Babeliae; order Babelales; family Vermiphilaceae; genus CAVTVH01. Next base: position 412,833 of record CAVTVH010000001.1, on the reverse strand, counting down.
ATTGATCGTATGTTTAAGTCGCAGGTATACCTCTTGAATGGTTCCCTTGAGCGTGACGGTGGCACGTATCTTGATAAGTTACAAGCATCATTAGTGGTTGATTCCTGTCCCAAACTTGATGGCTTTAATCTTTATATACAAGGAGATGGCACGTTAAATATTCCTCAACTTGGTAAAAATACGCAATGTGTTGTAGCTGGTTCTTGGGATGGTGATCATGGCACCTGTACCATAAAGAACGGTGATCAATCATTATCTATAGATCCTATCGCTATTACATCTACACCTGAAGGAGTTACTGTTCAAGCGCAAGCAACATTGCCGTGTGGTTATCTATGTCATCTCATGAGTGGTAAAAGTTCCGATCTTCCTATAACTGGTACGGTTCGTGTAGAAGGATCATCCACTTTTGGTAAAGATAGCTGCGCACAAGGTACCCTTGAACTGAAAAATGCAATGTATGGTAAAATGGCCCACGGTATTTCTGGTACCTGTATATTTAACAAGCATCAAGCTTTTTGGTCAGGAACAACATTGTTATCAGTTCGTGATAATGAAAAAATGGAAGGTTCGTGGAAGTTTGATGAAAGCAACGGCAAGGGATCGATGGAGTTGTACAATGCCTCATTATTTGCTTTGCCCTATATGCCGTGGTGGACGATACAACCGAAAAATATAAATCTTACTATTGCTGCTGATTGCAATGCGCATATCTATGAAGGCTCATATAGATGTACCGTTGCCCATAAAGATATCGAAGATGAGAAGATAGAGACACGAGGCGTTGTGCATTATAATCTTCAAGATTTCCTCCTGAAAGGCAACTTTAATGATATGAACTTTGAAGTTGCTGGCACAACAACACCTCAATTGAGTATTACCAAAGGTGAATGTAGAAACAACCAAGGCATACAACTCATGAAGGTGGAACATGCTCAAGATGATCCATCTCTTCTTCTTGGAACATTACAAGTAAATTTTGTTCAGTTGCTTGCACGCTCTGTAGCTTCCTACAATCTCAAAGGCGAGGGGGCTTTTGAGATTAAAAGTAGGTTGGGTCAAGATACGATCACAACAGATGTACACCTGGCCCACGGTTCTTTACGTTTGCCCTATACGTATAATGTGATAAATGGATTTGATGCAACCATTACGTTAGACACCAAGCGGCAAAAACTAAGTATAGAAAATATGGTATCTACTATGTATCGAGGTTCTCTCATATGTAATCGCGCTTTGCTTCATCTTGATGATCGCATGGGCATTGTCTATGCACATGTTCCGTTGCTGCTCAAACACTGTTTTCTTAATTTTGGTAAAGATCTTTTTATGGCTGTTTCAGGTTCTGCTCTTCTTGTAAAAAAAGAAAATGAAGCGCCGCTGGTAAAGGGGGCTTTAATTATTGAAAACGCTCAGTTAAAAGAAAATATTTTGTCGAATGCTGTGCAAAAGGAGATCTTCCAGTTTACTAACGATATTGTTGATGCACAGCGTTTTGATATGGCCTGCGATATTAGCCTTGAAACGCGCTCTCCTATTCATGTGAAAACGGCGTTTCTAGAGACTGCTGCACATATGGCACTATCAATTAAGAATACATTACGATCTCCCGAAATATCTGGTTCTGTACAGTTATATACAGGAAGTATGTTATTCCCCTACAAGCCCTTAAATATTACTAAAGGATCACTCTATTTTGTACCGCAACAATCTTTTGATCCGATCATACAATTGGTGGCAAAAAATAAGATAAATAAACACAACGTTACGATGACACTTGCGGGTTCAGTTTCAGATCCTTCTATTTTATTAGAATCATCACCACCGCTTACTGAAGAACAGATTGTATCACTACTTTTGGTTGGCTCATCAGAAGAATCGTTGAATTTAGCCATGCCAACATTCTTAATGCAAAATCTTACCTCGTTAGTCTTTGGCAAAGATCAAACATCAAGCAACCTTGATCGCTATTTCCAATCATGGCTGAAACCATTAAAAAATGTTCATCTTGTGCCGCGCTTTACTAATCAAGCACAACGAGGTGGATTGCGTGGTGCACTTGAAGTTGAAGTTAATGACCGATGGAAGGCTTTGATACAGAAAAATTTTAACTTAACAGAAGATACGCGTTTTGAATTAGAATATGCCGTATCTGATGATGTAACTGTTCGTGCTATACGCGATGAGCGGCGCGATGTTGGTGGTGAAGTGGAAATGCGATGGAAATTTTAACAGCCCACCGCACATGCGATGGGCTCAACTGTTATCAAGTCTTAAATCTTATTGATTGCTATGAACAGAAAAAAAATAAGCAGGTGTTGTTAGTGTGCTTCGCGAGTATTTAGTTCCTTCAGCTTGTAAAAGAAGTGCAGGTTCAGAGTCAGGGAGTTGGTGACAAATCACGCATCCAAGATTTCCAAGATGCTGATAAGCCGCTTTAGTATGTTCAGGGCTTATTGTTGCAACAGTTAAGGCGGCTCGAGCTTGTTTAAGGATGTTTATATCATTGCCAAGAGATCTACATTTATTGTGTATAGCAAGCACAAGTCGCGCACCAGTATCTTTATGATTATGAGAGATTGCTGGCTTCTCATCGGGGAGCAGGTAGGGCAAGTTGCGATCAGCACGAGTAAGATCAGAGAATTGTTTTTGTGATTTTTTAAGTTGTGTATGTACACTCGCTAATAATGCTGATGTTGTTTGTTGTAAGTTGTCAGTCGCTTGCAGTTCAAGCATCTCCGCTTTACATGGCATTGCGCCAACTAATCCCGCCACCACTAATGCTAAGAATGATTTTTTGTACATGATGTACCCCTTATGTTAGTGAATAAAAAAATAACCGTTGCCCAGTATGTCCTAACAAGCAAAAAAGGCAATGAGATGGGCACTTTCAATAAACACAACAAGCCGAATCTTGATTATGAGTGTTCAAGATTCGGCTTAAGAAATGATTAAAAATATAGGTGGTTATCGTGAGCGTGCTTTTAATTTCTCAACGGTGCCTTGTGCTTCTTTAAGTTGAGCTTCTAGTGTATCGAGCAGACTTGCGACACTTGCTGGCCCTCCAGGAGCGCTTGGCATAGATGAAGAGGACGAGGAAGAGGAAGCTGGTGATGCACGGTGGGTTATAATTTCAGATGCATCTTCTGATATTTCAAATATAAGATCGTCGGTGAGCTCTTTTTTCGTATAAGATCTACCAAGCGGAAGCCAAGTAACATCGCTCTGTTCAGCTGGTACTATGGCTAATGTGTCAACACTGGGTGTTGCAATGCTTGTAGGATTTATAACTACACTAAGTTTTGCACCCACGGCTGGCGTAGGGCCAGAAACGACTTTGCCTTGCGAAAGCGCCACGTTCGTCATAGGCGCCTTGCTGCTATTTTTTATCTTAACCGCCAATACTTCATGAGTTATCACAAGAGAGATCAGCAGGAACAGTGCGGCTATTTTTTGATGAGCCATATGAAATCCTCACAGCTACGAAATTGAACAAAACATACTTCTTTCTGGCCATAACATGGCATAGTCGCTGTTGTGATAGCAACTATTTACCCTAAAACGAGGGGCTTCGGCTTAAAAAATAATTAAAAATATAGGTGGTTATCGTGAGCGTGCTTTTAATTTCTCAACGGTGCCTTGTGCTTCTTTAAGTTGAGCTTCTAGTGTATCGAGCAGACTTGCGACACTTGCTGGCCCTCCAGGAGCGCTTGGCATAGATGAAGAGGACGAGGAAGAGGAAGAGGAAGCTGGTGATGCACGGTGGGTTATAATTTCAGATGCATCTTCTGATATTTCAAATATAAGATCGTCGGTGAGCTCTTTTTTCGTATAAGATCTACCAAGCGGAAGCCAAGTAACATCGCTCTGTTCAGCTGGTACTATGGCTAATGTGTCAACACTGGGTGTTGCAATGCTTGTAGGATTTATAACTACACTAAGTTTTGCACCCACGGCTGGCGTAGGGCCAGAAAAGTCTTTGCCTTGCGAAAGCGCCACGTTCGTCATAGGCGCCTTGCTGCTATTTTTTATCTTAACAGCCAATACTTCATGAGTTATCACAAGAGAGATCAGCAGGAACAGTGCGGCTATTTTTTGATGGGCCATATGAAATCCTCACAGCTACGAAATTGAACAAAACATACTTCTTTCTGGCCATAACATGGCATAGTCGCTGTTGTGATAGCAACTATTTACCCTAAAACGAGGGGCTGTTGTATATGGTAACTGGATGTGGTAAGGTGGATTATATCGTTGATAGTTAAACCTTTTTTTCAAGGAGTTTATTATGGGTACCGTATCTACACCCATGAATTACAGTTCACCGTCCGTTGTTGCAGCTTTGAGCCCAATTTTCCTCTTCATTTTCTCTCTTTCTCTAGCATTTCTACTATTTCTAGTAGCTCCAATTTTTATTGCCTAACCAGGCAATAGTTTAATTCTTTTTACCCATACATTTTTGTTGTGAATTTAAGCCATAAAGGCTCTAAAAGTTTGTTGCTGTTTATGCGCATGTTTTCTTTGTATCCCTGCAGGGCAAAGAAGCATCGATAATAGCTGCAAAGGGCATATGTGCGATGGCCACGCATACGTGTCGTAGTGTTGTATTGTTATTGTTATTTTTTATCAGGAGTTTTTTTATGAATAGAAAGCATATGATCTATCTTATGGCTGTTTGCATGGTAGCGGTGGCGCGTAAGGCCGACGCTTTTGGTGGAGAAGCCGTGCATAATCCAAAGTATTGGATGAGCCCACAAGAACGGGCGGCGTATGATCGGCTCACCCAACAACCTATGGTGACACCACCATCCGTTGCGCCGGTGACCACCCACGCTTGGCGTGGAGTAACGCCTGCTTGGTATATGCGGCCGATGGCGACAACAGGATCAGCGAAATGGGTTGCCGTACGTTCGTTGGCCAATGCCAGAAGAACGTTTGGTACTAACTAAACGCTAGGAGGTTAGGAGGAGTGTAGAAGCGGCGTACTTTTTTGTATGCCGCTTCTACACTATAATTCGAACAATTAAGATCGCAGACTTGCTTTTAATTTTTCGATAGTTGCTTTGAGTTCTTTGAGTTGGGCTTCTATGCCGCTTATAGTGCGTTCCATATTATTTTATTGCTTTTTTTTGTATAAGCGCGGTATAGTAATGCGCGTATTCACACTAGAGGACAGGATATTGAGTAATGAAAAGCAGTATGTATATTATCGGATCAATGTTATTACACTTTTTTTGCTTCCTACAATCCAATCAAGATCTTTCATCATTTATACGTAACAGCTCACCTTCATTTGGCAAGACCCACTTTATTTCTGGTTTTCCCCACGAACTTATTTTCAAAGCATCGGATGTAAGCGCGCCAGTACGGAGTGATGATAACCATCACAAAAGCAAAAAAAGAAATAATCAGAAAACGCTTATAGACCAGACGGCTCAAGTACAAACTTTTTTTTCACCAGATCAAGATGTGCAGCATGCGTTGCTCGAACTCATTCGTGAAGAGATGGTAAGTATCAAAATGGCAATATATACCTTCACTGATTATGAAATCGCTCAAGCTCTTGTGGATGCGCACAAGCGCGGTGTTGATGTGCAGGTTGTGATCGATCCAAGTCAAGGAAAAGATCGCTACAGCAAGATTGGCATGTTGTTTGATGTAGGAATTCCCGTCTATTTTTATAATCCAGACTACATAGATGATAAGCGATCAAATCTTATGCATAATAAATTTATGGTGTTTGGGGGTAATGGTAAAAAGCGCGTGCGGCGTGTTTGGACAGGATCGTATAATTTTACCGCTGCAGCGCGTACGCGCAATCAGGAAAATGCGGTGCTCATGAGTGGCCTCGTGGACGTGTTCAATAATTTTGTGTCACAATTTGAGTGCCTTAAAACAGAGCGCTCCATTAATTGTAGCTGTAAGGCTCATATGTATCATACGTATCATCAACGATCACAAGCAGATCCAGTACCTTTACGTGTTGCACAAACGCGTAGGTCGCCACATAAAAAAGGGCGTAAAAACATGAGATCACACATTCACGTGTGATCTCTATTAAGTCGCCATTCCATTTTTATTGAACACCCAAACCGAGTTTTCGTGGTTTGGGTAAAGCTTCACTACTACAATTCCTTCTTGACTCGAGGCTCATGCTATTCTTCTTTGAGTAAAAGTGCAAGCAATTTCTTTGTTCAACGGCTAAGCTTTTCTAGAAGATAATTAAAGTCTTGTGGGGATTCTTGCGTAAAAGAATGGGTGTGATTTTCAAATGAAAAAGTAAGACTGTGCGCATGGAGAGCCTGGCGGCCTATATGTGGCGATCCTTTGCCATACATTGTATCGCCTATGATGGGGTGTCCTAAGAGCGCAAAATGTACACGGATTTGATGGGTTCTTCCGGTGTGTAAATCTATGCTGACAAGTGCCGTATCTTTAAAGTAATTGACTACGGTGTAGGTGGTGTGTGCGTGGCGTATGCCGTTTGGCAAAAGCTTATCTAAAGAATAGGTAGGATATGCGTGCATCTTGTTGCGATGTATCTGATGACGTCCAATTGGTGCCGTAATGGTTCCTGAAGCGGGTGGGTGGCCATGAACAACTGCCAGATAACTTTTTTTCAAAGCGCGTTGTTTGAACATATCACCAAAAACAGTATGGGCATAGGGAGTGCGTGCAATAATGAGTAGGCCTGAAGTGTCTTTATCAAGGCGGTGCACGATGCCAGGTCGATGCGCATATCCCACAGTATCAATAGTAGTAAAGTTGGCTTTGAGCCATTCAACTACCGTATAATCAGGGGATGTTGGCAGCGGTCGATGGGTCATGATATGTGCAGCTTTGTTGATAATTAAAAAATGGTCGTGAGTGTGTACAATGCGTATATCCAAGGCATGGGCGCGTTCATACGAGATAGTGTCTTCAATGTGTGGGGGGACCTTGATAGTAATGTGATCAGTAGGTTTAACTACAACACTTGATTTAAGAACGAGTGTGTTATTAAGGTGTATGGATTTACGTTCAATAAGATTAACAAAAAAGGTACGTGAATAGGTCGGAAACTGGCAGGCCAGGTATTTATCAATCCGTACAGAAGATTCACCTTCAGCCACCAAAGAGGTTATTATGCTATTTGGTGTAAAAATATTTTCATTTTCCATCATTTTCCTTTACCCTAAAGATCCTATTTCAAGGGTAGAGATCTGGGCAAGATAGTCAAATGGTAGGGGGTAACTTAAATGGACAAAAAACCTGCGATGACTTACCCTGGAAATAGAGCTTAAATGAGCTGAAAATTAACGGTTTTTTAACTCTTCAACGTATGTAGGAAGATAACCAATGAACGGTAGACATATCTTACAAGAGATTCGTGATAATATTGAAGCCGTTATTACACAAGAGACCGCTTTGGGGGCCTCATTGTGGCAAGCTCTTCTTGAGATTCATCCAGCAGATATAGCTCGTTTCCTCGTTGATCTTGATAAGGAAACTTTTCAAACACTCTTTTTAAAAATGCCGCCAGAATTAAGATTAGAAGTCTTTAGTGCCTTCTCAGAAGTAGCAAAAGTGCATGCGCTTTCGTTTATGAATGAACATGATCGCATTGATGCCCTTAATCGGTTATCGGCAGATGAGTTTACTGATTTAGTGGATCTTTTTTCCGATGAAGAGCTTAAGAATTATTTGGAGCTTTTGCATAAACGGGCTCGACATGATGTTATAGAGCTCCTTAAGTTTCATCCGGAATCGGCTGGTGGTATCATGGACACTAACGTACTGACCTTAATGGATGATTTTACTGTCGAAAAAAGTATTAAAATTTTACAGCGCTTGCGCCCGCGAAGAGAAATACATCAACAAATTTATGTGACCGATCATAGACATCGATTACTTGGCCACATCCAGTTGGAAGATTTGGTTATGGAGCTGCCAGCTGCCCGTATAGCTACTTTTTTGCGAAAAAACGAGATGGTGGCTCTTGCAAATGAGGATAGAGAAGTTATAGCTCATAAGATGGTGCATTATGGGCTTATGACGGTGCCAGTTGTAGGCGAAGAGAACTACTTTTTAGGGATTATTCCGAGTGAAACATTGGTTGATGTGATTGTGGAAGAGGCTACCGAAGACGTCCAAAAGATGTCTGCTTTGACCCCAATGAAATACCCCTATTTTGAAACGTCTTTTTGGCGATTGCTTTTTGAGCGTAGCTATATATTGATAGCGCTTTTATTAGCCGAGTCGTTTTCCAATACTATTTTACAGGCATACGAAGCAACGTTGGGCATCTTTTTAATGTCATTTATCCCCATGCTTATTAGTGCTGGGGGTAACACGAGTAGTCAGACATCGGCGATGGTTATCCAGGGCATGGCAACAGGTGACATTCATAGTGAAAATATGTTTAAATTTTTCCGTCGTGAGCTTGTGATGGCAGCTATGTTGGCGCTGATCCTTGGCGTAGCATCTTTTGCGCGTGTCTATTACAGCTCGGGGACAACTCTTATCCATAGTATTGCCGTGAGCGTAACGCTATCCGTGATTGTGTTGGTTTCAGTAACATTGGGAAGCTGTATTCCATTGCTTTTAAAGCGATTTAATATCGACCCTGCATTCTCTGCAGGGCCATTCCTGGCGACGTTGATGGATATTCTTGGTATCCTGATATTTTGTCAGATCAGTAAGTTTATTTTGTATTGATGAGCGGCATTTTCTTGACAATAAAGCCATTGATTTATATTCTTCTAAGAACTAATTCTCTTTAGCAAAGAATTGCTTTTTGAAATCCATGTAGATGGTTAAGTTATTAAAAGTGAGAGCCGCTAGCTCAGTCGGTAGAGCAACAGCCTTTTAAGCTGTGGGTCGTTGGTTCGAATCCAACGCGGCTCACCATTATAAATAAGCGTCCCTATCGTCTAGCCGGTCTAGGACATCGCCCTTTCACGGCGAAAACAGGGGTTCGAATCCCCTTAGGGACGCCATACTTGATCTTCAGTACATTTTAGTATCACATCGAATGGTTTTTGCACGTCGTACACGAGGTTTTCATCAGTCAGCTTCAAGTTCGAAAGTACAAGCTTGATCAACTGTCGTTTTTCCTCAACTTCAGAACTCAGGAATAAATCATAAGCATGGTTGGCTAGCTTCAGCAGGTACTGGACGGTAATATAGTAGTTATCATCTGCTTCTTGAAGTTGCTCAAGCTTTGCTATCACGTCAGTCTACCTGTTGACGAAGGTTGTTGTAAAATCTGTCATAGTCGCTCTCAGTAATTCTCCCCTTCAATTTATCCAGGTACAAATTATCCATCATCATGGTTATTTCTCGCTGTTGTTTGGTCAACAGATCAAACTGCCTGTGTTGAAACTCCATCTTATCTTTATGCACCTGGTTAAGGGTGTCAGTGATTTGCCTCAAGCACCTCTGCAGGCATCTGTAACTTCTTGAAATACAGCCCCAACTGTCGAGCTACTTCTTCTTCCCGTAGCCACTTTGCCCCATGCTTGCCCTTATATTGAGTGCAATGGTAATAAACAAAGCCCTTGTGCTTTTCTGGAGTTATAGCAAGGCCGCAGTGGCCACACCGTATAAGCCCTCGATAAGGATACGGACGGCCAGCATATTGGTAATGATTTGTCTTCTTGTTATGGTTCTTTTTCACTTTTTGTACCTGATCAAAAAGGATTTTGGCAATGATGGGCGGATAGCGATGCGGATACAAGCGATCCTTGATGCGCATCTGCCCGTAATAGAAGGGATTGTTGAACACTTTATCGATGTAGCTCACACTCCAATTAACGTCATATTCTTTAAGCATCTTGGCGCACAACAACTCCATCGAATAGGCCCCCGTGCTGTAGAGTGAAAACGCGGTCCGCACAATGTGCGCTGCATGTTCATCGAAAATGATCTCCTTTTTATCGTTAACCGTAACATTCTTGTAGCCATAAGGTGCTCGTGTTGGCCATTCTCCCCGTCGTAGCTTTTGTTCCATGGCGCGTTTGACGTTGTCGCTAATGGCATTGGAATAGTAATTGGCCAGGCCCAAGCTGATGCTGAATTGGAATTTTTCAGTGGCAGAAATGGCGCTTGTGATGACTTGGCCATCGGAAACAAAATGGAGTTCAAGTTTATCTTCAAGAGCCTTTTCATATAACAACGGGATGCGTTTATCAAATATGTTACGCGATAAGCGATCGACTTTGTCGCAGCAGACGGCGATCTTTTCTTTTTGTGCAATGATTAAATCGATGATGTTATCAAATTCAGAACGGTTACTGTTGTAAGCGCTTTCATCAAAACTACAGACTTGTAATATCGTGAATCCCTTGTTCTGACAGTATCTTTCAAGGCGTGCGACTTGTGCCGGTAGGGAATTGCCAGCTTCTCTTTGCTCTTCAGTGCTGACACGTGCGATGAGAATAGCCTTCATGGTGTATATCCCTTATGGGGGTTGAGATGTGGTTTCGAACTTGTGGGGTAGTGTAGCATGGGAGAATGGGGATATTAAGAGAAGCTTGCTAAACTCTACATTAACTTTCGTAGCAACAAGTAGTAGAATAGCTGTAAATAATGTCAGGTTAATTTATTATGATGGAGGGAAGAACATGTCTTTAAAAAAACCAAATTATCGTGACTTGGTAAACTACGAGCAAAAGGTCGAAAACCAAACTAGCGAATTGTTTGGGGAATGGCTTTCAAGATTCGAAAAAGCTCAAGATGTGTTATTGCTAATACCATATTTAGAGCAAAAACAAATCAGTGATCTAGAATCAGACGAGAATGCATTTTATGTGACTTTAATTTATGATTATTGGCAAGCACCAGAATCCTTTAGAAGTTGCATGATACTTATGCAAAAAGGTCTTTATCAAGATGCAATGAATCTATCTCGTGCTATCTTGGAAAGCATCGTTAAAAGAAAGTATTTTTTTAGCCGTAAGAACATCGTCAAAGAGTTTGAATTGAGTAGCGGAAGAAGTGTTTTAATCAAGACTATGTGGGATACAGAAGGAGGTAAAGATTCTTACGAGCTTTACAAATTGTTTTGTAGGTATGAACACAAAAATTTTGGATCATCCACTCCCCATATGGTAACTCATTTCACTAAAGCAGAAAAAATATCATTATTGCCAATTTTCTGTGAGCAACTTGCTGGAGTTGCCATCAATATGTTGAATTGCTCAATGTATGCTTATCTTAATTTAGCGTCGCTTTTTTTTGACCATGGATGGTTATCAGCAGATCCCAATTTTTTAGAACAATACAACGACGCTGTAAATTATTTTCTTCGTTATCTGCATCAGAGCAAAAATCAATTTCCAAATTCATATTCGTTTTACGAAATAATGGAGCAGATAGGTAGCAAGTAACTTCCTAACCAATTCACGGAATGTCGTTGGGCAAACATTCAGAACCAATAAACGTTAAGTTTTTTTAACATACCCAGATTAATAAGGAGAGCAATATGCTCAATCATGAAGGAATAGAAATCGATAGAAATGCCAACGGCGTATCGTTATTATATTTTGGTCTTTCGCTGAAAGAAGAATTGCCAAAATTAAATGCTCTTTTATGGCTCATCAAAAATGATAGTAACTATATCCGTTCTTACTCAGAAACCGAACGAGAAAATATCAAAAAAGAAGTAATAGAACGCTCAAAATGCCTAGCCGCTATAGTAAACAAAAATTAAACTAAACCTCCATAAAGAGGGAAAGTGGGGACGGCGTTTGCTAAAGAAGCCCATCATTGTATAGGCAAGCGTTAAATCCTCATGAAAGGGCAAGATCTTAAAAGCAATAAATCAAAGGCCCATTGACCTTTGGTATATCAATGGGCCTTTAACGCTGTATAAAGTTGTTGATTAATGCGTGGGATGTAGTTTTTTGAAAAGCTTAATACCGGCAGCGATACCGGCAATTATTAAAGATCCTACAACAAGGCGTTCTTCGGTTATGAGCATCCCTGAGGTTCCTGGTGTAATTGTAGAACTAATAATTTCCACGTTACCGCTTGGGCGCATCATTTCGTCTCCAAAAACGCGATAAGGAAGAACGTCATTTCTTAATTTATGGCTGAATTTGATAATTAATGTTTTTGTAGAAAAGCGACTCTTGCTTATTAGCGTAACGTAGAAATTATCTTCTCGCTCATAGGTGTTGAATTCTTTCTGGCCCCCTAGTTCTATTGGTATGCGGTTAACTACTTCTCCTACTATTGATGTTTCTGGTTTTATTTCTGAAACGATATAAGAATCGCCTTGGAAAATAGCTTTTTTTCCTATTACTCGTGAAGAGTCATCATGAGCAGCATTTACAAATGAATATGGCATAAGCCATGTTTTATCAAAGTCTATGGACCCATCTGCTGTCATTATAACCTCATCAGTATATTGCTCTAACAAAAAAGTTGATGGTGTTTTTGCATAATACTTTAAACTCGAACTTGAAGATGAACTTGATGACGATGATGAACTACTAGATGAAGATGAACTTGAAGACGGCGCCCCCGCAGCATTCAGGCCTGTCTGGCTACTTGCTGCTAAGACACATAATAACAATGAAATATATTTCCAGTTCATGGGATAACCTCCTATTTTATGAACCTTTTTTAAACCATTCTAAAACCAAGATAGCAATAGCGTTTCTAACCGTCAAAAGGCTGTACTTCCAGGTTCGGACAGGTTAAAAATGGGGCTAAATTCAACCGCTTAAGAATCCTATATCCCCTTCACTGGCCTAAACCTCACCAACTGTTCCCTAATCACCTTAAACGGACTCTGCGTACCCGGCAATTGCACCTTGTTAGCATCAGCCATGAGCCGATACCACGTGCGTGTGCTGCAGCGGGATAGCATGTTGCGTAGTTCTTGTTGTGTGAAAAAAGAAAGTAAGCGTCGCAGGCCGTACATATGTATGAGCTGCTTGGGGCTCAAATCGGGGTTATTAAAGAGCAGATCAACAAACAATTTCTTATCATTGGTTATTGTGTAATCAAGAAGTGGAGGGCGCTTGCGTTCGATCTCATTAAGATAGTGGAGCAGCACTTTTTTTGATAGAGCAGGCTTGAAGAGCTTTTTGAACGTTAGATCCACGTTGATGCCAAGCTTTGCAAACAGTTGCTTCATCTTTTGTCGCTTATTGATGCGCACTTCCATGCGCAATACTTCCAGCATGAACCGTTTTTGTAATTTCTTGCGCAGTTTGTGGTGCAGGGCATTATCCTTTTCCAGCGCGCGTTTGCCACCCCTTTTTGCCTTTTCAAGCTCTTTGATTTTATCGTAGAACACTATTTCGTAAGAGTTGCAGTGCCATTTGTAGCTGTGCCCTTGATTGCGATAATCAGTCTGGTTGGTATCAAGAGCAAGCGGTGCGAGGGCTTCCTTGATCTTGTTGATGTAGGAGTAGGGAATCGAGCCATCCGTGAGCATGATGTTTTTCGAATAATGGACAGATGATACAGGCGCATGTGCAAGTATGTTGGCAGTTGTGGCGATCCCCATATCTTCCAGGACGTGGACGAGTTTGGCAACAAGAGCAGCAAAATCTTTGTAACGAAGTTCTTTAAAGTTAGTCCCCAATAACAGCTTGGGCAGGGAGACTTCGATCCTCAACATAATAACGCGTACACCAAAGTGGTTAAGGCGATGGCCAATGGTGAGGCGTGGTTTGTAGATCCCCATCATCAATTCTTTAGCGGTGGCGTTTTGGCGGGAATAGGTGCCATAGCTACCTTGATGGTTGGAAAACAGGGCCCAGCGGGCAGATGGCGTGAATTTGTTGGGGTCAGTGATGTGGAACATATCGGTGGTTAATGTGAGAACGACTGTGTCTATCATGGAAGCTGTTACCTTGTGTGAATGTGCGGAGTGATTGAATAAAGGTAAAGCAGGCGTCAAAAAAGACAAGACTTGTAATTTCTAATAAGTCTGTATCATAGAATTTGTGCCTTGATTACGGCATTTGTCTTGCTTTTTTTTATAAAAAGATCATCATGTATGACCGTTATTACTTATATTTTTCATCACATGAGGAGTTCTATGAATAATCGTTTTTCTAGTCTATTGGTGGTTATGCTTGTTGGTTGCTCAATAAAAATACATAGTATGCAAGCGCATCTTGTAAAGTTTCTTGCGCATCCTCAAACGATAGATGTTGGAGCTGGAATAGGTACGGGCCTAGGAGCACGATTTGTTGGTCGCGCTGTGTATCAGAACATTGGGTCAGCATCACAACCGCAAGCTTTTGTTGGAATGCTGGCAACAGCAGCCCTTGGAGTTGGAGCTAGAGCGTACCATGGGCAAGGATCAAACCCGTTCCTTAACGCCTTGTCTCTTGTTATGACAGCTGCGGTAACACTTTCAGTATGGCCTTTGGCAACAAAGAAAGAGCAAGCAGAAGAAATAAGTCGTAAAGATAAAATACGTGATAAGACAGAAGCAGTTACAAGAAAAATCTAAGCAAAAATCATACGAGTATTATAGAGAGCCTCGCAAAAGTGCGAGGCTTTTTAAATGAAAACAAATAACGTAAGAAATTGAAAATAAATTGCGTATCAAAAAGATAAGGCCCGCCAACTATAATGGACGAGCCTTTTTTCTTGCGTGGTTTCTTTGGCGGCTTTGGTGCTGGGACTGGTTGTACTATGCTCACGCGCTTAGCAACTATGATCAATACGTTGAAAACATCGACCATGCGCTTGTGTTCTTCAGCGGACAATACGTAGTTTCGAAGTAGGTTATTGTTCTTCATATACTTATAAATTCTTTTGCTTGCCCGCCGTAGCTTGCCGAGCTGAACGCCCGGATAAGCGAAGTCGGGTGTGACGCCCTAATAGGCATCAAAATATACTAAAATGGTGTATGCAAAATTGTTTTCTAGGCAGCCGTAGCACGGTGCTCGTCGAAAACGGATTGTATATTATGGAGAGGTTTTAGATCTGCGTATCTTTAAGTGTGTATACGCATGAGGGGAGAGAACATGATGAGAGCAACCCGTGCCATAAGTTCATTTGATATGTATGTGTGGTCATGGTTGACTCTCTTTTTTTTGTATAGTTGTTTGAATAACAAATTGATTGTGGGCTATTGTAACAGGTTTTGAGGGAATTGCAAGAAGAAGTTGTGTGAATAACGTTTATTGGTGCTGAAAGTGGGGATTGTGGTGGGACGTTGATTGGTTCGGGACCATAGCTTTCGGAATCATTTCGGAATTGTTTCGGAATCTTCTTAATGCTAATCTACAAGGGCCCATAGAGTGGATTTCGTCCTACCCATGGATTTAATCAGATTCATCTTTTTAAGTTTTGCTAGTTCAAGCAACAAAACTCTTTCACTTAATGATGTACTTATTTTATCCGTAATCTGCGATGATTTAAGCGGCCCCTCCTTTAATGCCCTAATAATCTCCTTTTGTCGATCAGTTAGACGGCTAAGATCAATTTCTTTGGCTTCTTCATAGATAACGGTGCGCATAGGTTCTTTAAAGGGCAACGTTACTAAAAACCTTCTACCAGATTCTTGGAATATTGGTGGTGGATTACCTGCTGCTTTAAGGTCTCGGATCATATCGAGCGTTCCTCTTCCCCAACGCTCAATTTTTTTACAGAGATAAAAAACATGCGCGATAAGGGGATTTCTTGGGATTGAATCATGCTTTTTAGTTAGTTCTTCTAACTCAATCCCTTCGGGTAAAGCTCCTAAATTTGAAACTTCAACACGATCATCGTAGACGGCAATATAGACAGATCCTCCTCTGAAGCTGTAATCACGGTGAACTAATGCATTAACCAGAGCCTCACGTAACACCGAATAAGGGATTGCCGGAGTTTCGACTCGTTCTGATTGTCCCGATACTATTTTTGCAGCACGGGGTACTACGAATACCAAAAAATGTTCTGCTTTGTCATACAAATCAAAGGCGTTCCCTGTGAACATTTTTTCATCTGAGAATTCGCTTTTAGTGGTGCCTTTGAATCGAGCCAACTTTACATTGGATTGTATAAACTGTTTGTCTTCATTTTTGCAAAATAGAACAACAGCGGCATTAGTAAGCTTGTTACCCACCATAAGCTTGAGTTTTTTAAGCATGGTGGGAATGCTTAGGTCAAGAGCTTCCTCGTTCAACCTTTTTTCAGAAACTGCCTTACGAATAACCTGTTTAATTCTTTCATGATCAAGATCTTTTAGCGTACAATCGTTGCTTGTCAAACTTTCCCATTCTTCTGGATTATTCGTATTATGCAAGAGCATGTATTCTTCTTTTAACATGCGGATTGTTGTTGATTGGTTTCGTGTGAAAGGGCGGCCGTCGTAGGTATAGGGGGCTTTATTTCCCGCTGGTACATCAAAAACAATGGCGTACTTATCTTTAACGGGCACATAATACACATCAATCTTTTGATAGGGATCTATCTTGTTCAACTCTGTTGCAATCTCTTTGCGTGTTTTATCAGAAACCTCTTGGCCTATAAGTCTGCCATCATCTTTTACTCCAAAGATAACCGTACCACCTTCTTTGCTATTTAAAAACGCACATACTGTTTGCATACCAGAGGTTATGCTGCCAGTTGAATTTTTAAACTCAAGATGTTCTGACTCACCATGTTTTATGAGAGATTTTAATTGGGTTATTTTCATCGAGGCCTACCTATACATCTATTAACACTTGATACAATGGTAAGATGATTAATAGTACAGCTATGCGTGAATAAACAAGAATATTAGATAACTTCTCCTAACCAACGAAGCGTAATGGCTACATAGCGCGGAGTCCTCCATAACTAAAGACTACCACATAGATATTCTCCATGAAAGCGAAGTAGGATCAACGTATACCTACTCATACACCCACCTAACCAATAAACGTTTTGTAATCAAATAATAGGTCTTTCCAATTTGCAGCTCTCAAACACCGTCTGTATATGATTTAACGTGAAGCTAATTGACAGTTCCCTGGCACTGAAGCACTCTACTAAAGAACTGGTAGTTGAGAACTTTGCATACGAAAATCCGCATGTAATTATTAAGCGAAGTTGGTGTACAAGAAATATTTATCACTATTGGGTTACATGAAGCATCAAATAAAGTATTTATGTATTATCGCAGCGTTTAATGTTTTTTCTCTATATCCTGTCACTTTTGTCTATAACTTAAAAATTGCCTTAAGTACGCGGCTGGGTTCAATAAAGCTTGAAAACGCCTGTCCGTCACTTATCGCGTTTACACTAATTCAGCAGTGGAAAGAAAAATATAATAATACTAAGCAAACTGCCGGTGGTGGATTGGGTACCTTAGTTACCAACCATGGTCCATGGTATTTTGAAATTGATTGGGCAGCAGCGAAAGTAAAACAAGGAACTTTTTCTCGCATACAGACTGATGATGTTTTATTCACGACCGGTTATAGTCATGAATTTTCAAAAACAAACCGTGGCAGTGTTTCATTTCTTCTTGGGATACCTACACACAAGGATACTATTTTTGAACCAATTGAAATGGGCATAAATCATGTTGGGCTCGGTTTGCAACTTGATGATTCGTGGACCTATTCGCGCAATGGCGTTAATTATTTATTTACCGCCTTCCGTTATATTCGATTTCTTCCGCGCATCGCAATAAATTGTGTTAACGGTAAGAAGATTGAGTATGATTTAAATCTTGGCAATAGTGTTGATTTACTCGTCGCTCATGCATCAAATTGGGGTAAACATAAATTAGAATTTGGTTATAACCCAACCTTCACGTTTGGTGCCACTATTTGTCCATCATTGCCGGCACTAACACATGCGGCAAGTGGCATTCGAAACGCCTTTTACGCTAACTATCGCTATGCATTTTTCATTGCCAAACAGCAGCCTGCCGGCTTTATAATCGGCACTTCTTATGGATTTGATTCGATACCAAAAGATGTTGGATTTAAAGGAATTTATACGCTTTGGGCAACTTTTGCTCTGTGTTTTTAGGAGACTACGGAAGACATTAACTACACCCTATGGCTTTGTACACTGACCTATCAGTGAGTGTACAGCTTTATACTTACCGATTTACAAAGGGCGGGAACCAAGGGAAAATGGGGAGTGAAACAAAGAAGTTAAATTTTACTAAGGATTCAAATCATGAAGAAACTGTTAATCGTTCTTTTAGTCGCGTCAGCAGTTAGTATATGTCCGTTAGGTTTACGAGCAGCAGCATCAAGCTCATCGTCATCAGCATCTTCTTCTTCAAGCAGTAGTTCATCTGGTTCAGATGTTGCAAAGCTGGCAGAGAAAAATTCACTAGATGTTTTTTCTAGAATCCTAGTAAATCAATGGGACTGGCCTCGGGATTTCGTTAACAAAGATGATAAATCAGTTTGGCGCATACAGAGTTGGTGCTCATTAGATGAGATTACGACTCAACCAAGCAGCCGTGGTTATGGAAGAATGTCACGAGCGGCCAAACTCGTGTGTACAAGAACATCACAGGTTGTTGAAGGTGCGATAGATGTAAATTATTGGCCCGAAGGGAATAGTACGGTATTTTCGTTGCCTGGGAATCAGGGCTCTCCTTACGTACCAGGAGGCCGTCCAGGAGATATAGAAGCATCTGCAGCCAATCGAGATACGACCCACATCACGTGCGAATTAGGAAAGTTGACGACGAGTGTCGATAAAAGGCGCGGAACATATACCTGCAGCCTTATTATATCGCCTAAATGCCTTGCATTAGCGGGGTTAGTAATTCTTAGTGCTGGATGCGCGCACCTCATTGCGCAGATGCAAAATCAATAACTTCAAAACTGATTTCACTTGAATTCGCTCACCAAATCGATATAGAAGTTAACTGATGAATAAAAAAAGATTTATAGTCTAATCGACGCATTCAAAGAACGTTCTGCTGGCATAGACTTCACTTTACAGTGCATTCAGACGATCTTTAGGAGTTTTAAACTACCTCCAATATAAAACCGTTGATTAGATTACAGAACCGCTATAGCCTCTTTAATAAGATTTAAACCTGCCGTACTTAAAGGTATTACATGGTTACAAAAAAGACATCAAAGAAAACATCTGTTAAAACTACTTCCTCTATTGTGCCAAAAGAGTATGCAAAAACACTTACTCAGATAAAAAAAAGAATTCAAGAATCACAAATCAAAGCCTCCTTTGCTGCCAATAAAGAACTCCTATTATTGTATTGGTTTATTGGCAGAACAATCGTTGAAAAACAAGAACAAGAAGGTTGGGGAACAAGTGTCCTTGAACGTCTTGCAAAGGACCTACAGAATGCATTTCCCGGAATAAGTGGTTTTTCACGTGCCAATATATTTCGCATGCAAGCTCTCTATCGGGCCTATGAAAAAGTCTCGGTGCCACCGAGACAATTACAAGAACTGCCAATATTCAATATTCCTTGGTGGCATAATGTCGTCCTACTTACAAAAACAAAAGATACCCAACAACGTTTATGGTATGCCCAACAAGCAATCGCGCATGGATGGAGCAGCACCGTGCTTGAAATGCATATAGAATCAGGCCTTCATACAAGAAAAGGAAAAGCTATAACCAACTTTAAATACACTCTTGTTGATCCTCATTCTGATATGGCACAACAGACCCTCAAAGATCCTTATGTCTTTGATTTTTTAGATTTAGATAACCTTGCCCTTGAAAAACAAATCGAACAGGGGCTCATTGATCACATCCAAAAATTTCTCCTAGAGCTCGGTGAGGGCTTTGCTTTTATTGGCAAACAATACCACATCGCTGTTGGCGATAGTGACTTCTATATAGATCTCTTATTTTATCATCTGAACTTGCAGTGCTATATTGTTGTAGAGCTTAAAACAACCAAGTTTGAACCTGAATATGCTGGCAAACTCAATTTTTATCTCTCTGCTGTTGATACAAAACTTCGTAAACCAACTGATGCGCCTACTATTGGCCTCCTACTCTGTAAAACCAAAGACAATTTTGTAGCTGAGTATGCGCTACGTGATATTAATAAGCCAATGGGAGTCGCAGGGTATACAACAAAAATCACAAAGGAATTACCAAAAGTTTTGGCAAAGAACCTTCCTACGGTGAAAGAAATAGAGGCTGAACTTGCTCAACCGAAGAAGAATGAAAAGAAGAAAAAAACGCCAAGGAAAGCGACGAAGAAAAGCTAATATTTACCTTGATTTTAATTGTGCAGCAGCTGCTGCACAATTATCCTATTCCTCAATACCAAAGGCTTTTAAAATATCGTGTGCCTGAGTATTAACATTAATATTTTTAATAATTTGAACGATGTTACCCTGATCGATTAAGAAAGTAACCCGTTCAGGATAAAAATGATTGAGTATTCTTTTTCCAAACCATCCTGAGCCAAGGCCATACATCTTTGCCACTTTTTTGTTTGTATCGCTCAATAATGGAAAAGGTAGATGGTGTTCTTGCTTGAACTTTAAATGTGATTCTGGTGAGTCATAACTAATGCCAAGAACAACAACTCCATGTTTTTTATAGATTGTATTGGCATCACGCAAGCTACATGCTTCTTTGGTGCAATTAGGTGATCCGTCCTTGGGATAGAAGAAGATTACGACTTTATCCTTGTTGAACTCTGATAATGAGCGAACTTTATTAGTCTCGTCCTTTAGACTGAATTCCGGAGCTTTATCACCAACTTTTAATTGCGCATTCGCCATTAAACTAACCCCCATTAATAGTATGAGTCTGAGTAATTTCATATATCCCCCGCCGTTAGTTAATTGAACCTACAGAGAAGATTGTACCTGAATCAATGTAGCCTTACAAATACCCCTGATTTAAACGATTAGGCCTCAGCATTCTGCACACGCACAAAATGGTCGATCAGATCGATTTATTGATAGGATTTTTAAGATTTGTAGCCTAATCGACGCATTCAAAGAACGTTCAGCCGGCATCGGCTTCACCTTGAACTGCATTCAGACGATCCTTAGGACGTTTAGGATTACTTTGAGCAATTCCTATTAATACCAACCCTTGAGATTGTACCATATATTTGATACAATTAACTAACTCCTTAAAGTTATATTGAGGTACTCATGAAAAAGAAGTTTATCGCGTATGAAGGTGAGGTCTACATAATAGAATGGTATTATAACAACCGCGGTAAAAGCCAAGCCTACGAGTACTTTCTTGAATTATCCGTAGATCAAAAAGAAAAAGTTGAATATCTATTTCGCATGCTCGCTAACACTGGTAAAATTCGCAACATAGAAAAATTTCGTGAAGAGGGCGATAAAATTTACGCCTTTAAACCCAAACCCGACCGATTCTTATGTTTTTTCTATCGTGGTGGTAAGGTAATTGTTACAAATGCTTTTGTAAAAAAAGCAGATAAGCTACCACCCAGAGAAAAAGAACGCGCATTAGCATGCAAAGATGATTACCTAGATAGATATATCGAAGGAAACTATTATGAAAAAGAAGACAATTAAATCAACAAGTGATGAGTTTATCGAATCCTTAAGTCCAGAACGACTCAAAAAGTTCCATGAAGGATACAGAGAATTCGCTCTATCAGAACTCATTCTTGCATTAATGGAACGTGATGAAGTGTCTGTACGTAAATTAGCTAAAATAGCGGGTGTGTCACCTACCATTGTACAAGCTATGCGCTCCGGTATAAAAAAAGATTTTACCATGCAAAGTTTTGTAAAAATATTAAAGGGACTTGGCTGTAACTTTGCTGTAGAAATTAATGGACACTACATACCATTGGATACTAATGGATTAAGAAAATAGCTGCGCCATGAAAAGATCGACTAAATCTACTTATGACCGCATCACACAAGATAAAAAAAGGAAAGCCAACATAGATCGCGAATATCAAGAAATACTCATATCTGAGTTACTCATTGCAGCTATAAAAGACGATGTTGTTTCTGTGCGAGAACTCGCAAAAGAAGCAGGCGTATCGCCAACCATTATTCAAGAACTCAAAATAAAAAAGGGCGTTCACTCGGGTACCAAACAAAACATAACATTACAAAGCTTCTTGAAAATTTTACAAGCGCTCGACTGTTCATTGTTCGTGAAAAAAAATAAACACACCTATCCAATTGTTCTGGGGCAATCGTAACTACCGCATATACGTGTATTCTATCGTGCTTATGAAAAAGTCGCACAGGCTGTGCGACTTTTTGAACGGCAGCTAATCTACCAAAGACTCCCAGCCCATTTGGGGAGATGAGAAGGCAGTTGATGGTGTTTAGGGGTGTTGGGACTAATATATAGGTTACAACCTAGAAACTAACTTAGCTGACGCAGAAGACTTCACATGCGAGCTTGAGCTGCTTGATACTGCCATCTTACTATCTCGCTCAATATCAGCCTTAATGCGAACAAACAAGGCATCACGTTTTTCCTCGTATACTTTTTTACTTTCTTGATCTAAAAAGTAAAAACTCTTTATCACAATGCCACTCTGGGGATTGAGGGCATAATCAGGCGTCAATCGTAGGATAAATTCAATTTTATCACACGAACGATTATCATCTTCAGTTAATCCAGAAATAACAGTTGAATTACACTTCAAAGCGTCACATAGAGTCTTCGCGCTAGTTGTTGATACCTGCCCCGTTAATACCCCACCCACGGCCATGGGGACTACCTTTCCTGCGCCATTATCTGGAGTAATATAATCCATATGGCCAGCGTCTATGCCAAGCAATAAGATTTCTCCGTGAGGAGATGCTCGCTGATACACATGTTCAAGCTCATCAATCTCTTTAGCATATTTAGCAAAATAATCTCGCAAGCCAAAATATGAAAAAATGTATTCAAGCGAAAATTTCGCATGATCTGCCTCAGAGCTATAGTCATGGTTGCGGTACCAATACCCAAGCGTATAAGAGCCCTTATTGGTGAAATTGGTAAATAACGCATAATTCATGTAAAGGGCATCTGGACGATCTTTTCTTTGGACATATTTATCACTTTCAGCGCCAAAACGAACAAAGGTATAATCATCCTCAACATGCTTGTGAGTACAATTCCAAAGAGCCTTAAACATGTCTGACTTGAAAGCCCACCGCTTACTACGCCCATGTATAAAGGTGTAGTGTCCTTTATCACAAAGCGCCTTCTCTTTCTCGTAAATAGAAAGCAAAAACTTAGCAATACGATCATCATCTAAAAAATGCGTACCTGTGGTACCATCACGCAATGCACCATCTTGGATTCCTTCAGCCCTTTTAAACAGCATAAATAGTGAATAATTACGTAGCAGATGGCCTTTTGTTTGAGAAGTTATACGTTCATAATCGCGTGGATTAAAATCAAGAAGCTCTACTGGATAATCGGTATGTTCATCGATGGCTTTTTTTATGAGGCCTTGGCGTATACAAGAAGCAACACTCCACGTTATCATTGGTGGATTTCCCCAGCGCTTGACACCGGCTTGATACAGTACTTCTTTGTGTGAAGATGAAAAAAATGATTTGAGGCTATAAAATCTATTAAAAAAAACTTTATCAACCTCACCAGATTTAATTTTTTCTATGATATAGGCGATTATTTTGTCGTCATTACTGTCTTTGCTTGCAGCATTGACAAGCCACATCCGTTCATCATTAGTCAGCACATCCCATTTTTCTTGTAGCGTTTTTATAAACAAATCCCCTGTCGCATCTAGAGCACTTATGTTATTTATCTTTGTATCTATATGAGCAAGAACAATCTTTAGAAGAGGAATACCTAATTCCAGATCACCAAAGTATACACGGTTAACTACATACTGTCGCTGGTTTGTGTTCATTTGATGCCATACGTTTTTAACAGCTTTTATAAAATCATCTGGATATACACGCGCAACGTATTTCACAACCGGATCATAAACTTCTCCGTATTTATTCTCCCATGTTTTATCTGTAAGCAAAATTACTTGTAGACGCTTGCAGCGTTCATCAGAAGTCAAGGTGTCCCACTCGTGAATTGGATCCTCTTTAGAGATTGGCGCCGCCCCAAAGACTACGCTGCTGATAAGCAATATAAGGGCAAGAACAGATAGGAATCTGGAAATAACCATTTTTTTGAACCTCCATAATAACCTCATTAAATTCCATTATTATTGTATAGGATACAGCTAGCCTGTCTATAACACAAAAGGGTCGATCAAATCGAACTATTGATAGGATTTTTAGGATCTGTAGCCTAATCGACGCATTCAAAGACCATTCTGCTGGTATCGGCTTCACCTTGAACTGCATTCAGACGATCTTTAGGACGTTTAAGATTGAGATTTGAAAATCCCAGTTTCTCTTTTAATTAAGCTGTTGCAAAATATGCAACCTTTATGGTACATTTTGATTATGGATTTTATAAAAATTGTTACCTACCGTACAAAGTCTGGCAAAAGGCCTTATAGAGAATGGTTCGAATCGCTTGATACGGCTATGCAAACCATCATTGATAAGCGATTGGACAGGGTAAAACTCGGTAACTTTGGCGTTCATAAGCCAATAAAAGGCAGCAAAAAGTTAAAAGAACTAATTTTTGATGTTGGTCCAGGTTACCGTATATATTATGTGATGCACGGCAAAACTATGGTTATATTATTGGCTGCCGGTGATAAAAGCACACAAGATCGCGATATAGCAAAAGCCGAACAATATTGGGACGAATGCAGGGAGGAATTGACTGATGAATAAAAAAAGATTTGAAGATTACCAAGAATGGCTTATTTCAAGGTTGCAAAACGAAGAATATGCCATGGCCTACCTCAATGAAGCTCTACAAGACGAAGATCCGCGGCTCTTTTTATTAGCTTTAAAAAATGTCATCGAAGCTCAAAAGATTGCCAAAGCAAAGCTTGCAAAGAAAAGCAAGATCACGAGAACAAGTACCTATCGCATTTTATCAAAAACAGGCAACCCGAAATGGACCAATATCCGTTCCCTACTCGATGCTGCTGGATTACATCTATCCGTTCATTCATCAAAACATCGTTAATTGCTTATATGACCTTATCCAATAAAAAGATTCAAAGCACGTATGATAAGTTCATAAGTGAGCAACTCCTGCACGCAGAAAGAAATTTGAAGAAGAATACAAGGAATTATTAGAATCGGAGCTGCTTTTAGCACTTAAAGATAAAGATGGCGAGTCTGTACGAGGACTTATTAGAGCATTAATTAACCAGAATCGGTTATTGGGCAAACTCAAAAGCACTAAATCAACGTACGAGCGCATCACAGAATAAGAAGAGAATAAGCTACAGATTTCAATTACGCAGCAGCTGCTGCGTAATTTATCAAGGATGCTACCGTAGTTGAACTGCCAGCAGATAATTAAAGGGAGGAGAACAGATCCCCTCCCTTATCTATAGTGGAGCTTTATAGTGTGTGGTCAGCAAAATAGATGATGCCTCTTGCGATAAACTCCGCCAACGCAGGGTGATATTTATTATACGCGTACTTTAAGTCAGAGTTTACAATAAATTCCGCATGTCCATTTGTAGCTTTCTTTATTCGGCTTCCAAAATTTGCTAAGCCACTGAAAATGATGAGCAATTACCTCTTGGGTTTGTTTATCTACCGGCTTAACCTTTTGTTTTAGCAATGCTGTAAGATCCTTACAAATAGTATCAAAAGCTTCGCTTGATGCAGCCCAATCAACTTTGGTCCATTGTGCTACATTTTGAGTAGTTTCTTTTTGATGCTGAGCAAATACCTTCTGTTTTTCCTTGGATTGTTGGACAAAATAAGATTCAAGATCTTTTTCATATTGTTTCTGCTTTTCAGTATCAAAGCAATGATACAGCTCTTCAATATTCATAACGTGGTTTCCTTTCAAATGTTTGATTGTTTTGTCAATTGTTTGTAAAAGCTCTCGCATCCGCTTCATGCGTTGCTCTATCATTTTGGCATGCTGTTGCAAAGCTTTACATGTATCAAAATCGTTCCGATCTAAGATGTTTTTAATCTGCTTGAGCCCAAAGCCAAGTTCTTTGAAAAAGAGAATTTGCTGTAACCGAAGCAGCTGCTTTTCCTGGTAGTAACGATATTTATTCTCTCCTACAAAGGCCGGCTTTAACAGTCCAATAGCATCATAGTGTCGCAACGTTCTGATACTTACATGAGACAGTTTAGCTAATTTCTGTACCGTGTAATTCATACTTTTACCTCTTTGTTTTGAGATCTCATGTATTACTGTACAGGGTGACGCAACGTGAGAGTCAAGCAAAAAATAGATCTATCGAACTACTCGTATAAGCTTGCATTTTGAAGGGATTTGAAACAGTAACTATTAGATTACATTGGATTTGTGCCCGAAAGGATTCGAACCTTTGACCTACGGATTAGAAATCCGTTGCTCTATCCAGCTGAGCTACGGGCACATAACAAAAAGACTTATTTAAGAAAAAGATAAAAAAAGTATAGGACAAGGTTACAACAATTTCAATTATTATTCACAAAAACCAATAATCCATTAAACGCTGGTTAGCAAAAGTTGGTAAAGAAGGGGACAAAGGCGAAAAACCAGGGAAATCCTCTCCTATTAGGACCCTTTTACAGATAGAAACTATCTTGTTACCATGAGAGTATACAATGGTGAAAAAAAGGTATATATACGTATTCGATGGAGGTTTCTATGAATAAATACTTAATTCTATCTTTAATGGCTTTGGCAAGCATGGGCGGCCAGGTATCTTTACAAGGTGCGTCGGTTGGATCAAACTCAATCGAGGATGAGCATGATCGCTCTATGATGACTCTACCTAGTGCAATGATTATAAAAAACCGCGGAGCTATTGATCTTCATCAGACGTCATCACAAACTCTTATAAAAGTCGCTCGCCGTGAGGTTGGATATTTACTCAGCAAAAAAGCTATTTGGGCTGGTAAAATTTATGCGATCTCTAATGTAGAAGTTTTTAGCAATGACATGAACGACCCTAACCATGAACATGGCGTATACATCACTCTAACAAACAAAAAATGTTCCACCACAGAAACACTACGCTTAAAATTTGCAACATTCCACTCATATAGATTAAATAGTCAGGGCGGCAGTGTAACATTTGGAACAGCAGAAAATACAGGAACTCTTGGCAATCTTACGCCGATAAAAAAATGCGGTGGCTATCTTATAAATGCAACAAATGCTGTAGTGGTAGCTGCTCTAGCAGCGTTTTGTACCTCATATTTTTTATAAAAAAAAGTAAACGCATACATCAAATAATAGAAGAAAAGACAATAGCCCATTGATCTCACTAAGAAATCGATGGGCTATTTAATTCTCCACTAATGGCTGTATACAATGATGCAATCTCATCAATCGATGCCTGATCTTCCAGTGTGCTCACATCACCAAGCGCTTTGCCTTCAATAATACCTTTTAATAACCGTCGCATGATTTTACCCGAACGCGTTTTGGGAAGTTGTCGAATGTAATAGATTTCAGCAGCGGTTACAAATGCTCCTATGTGGATGCGAAGCATACGACGAATTTCGTCATTCATCTGCGGTGTTGCGTGGTGGCCAATTTTCAAGGTTACAAACAAGAGTACGCGTTCGCCTTTAAGTGCGTCTGCACCTCCGATAGCAGCAGCTTCTGCAACTGCTGGATGATGAACAACGGCGCTTTCAATCTCTGCAGTACCAATTCTATGGCCGGCAATATTAAGCACTTCATCAGCGCGCCCCAAAAGCCAAAAACTTCCATCGTCATCTCTATAGGCATAATCACCGGTATAATACATACCTTTAAATTTAGACCAATAGACCTGCTGAAAGCGCTCTGCATCGTTATAAATACCAATACACATACCTGGCCATGGTTCTTGTATCACGAGGTAGCCTTTAATACCTGCTGAGGCAAGAGTTCCATCACTGTTGAGCACTTGAGCATCTATTCCTTTGAGTGGCGTATCGGCAGACCCCGGTTTTAATTGATCTTGGTTTCGTGCATAGGGCGCTATCATAAAACCACCCGTTTCAGTTTGCCACCAGGTATCTATAATAGAGCATCGTGAACCACCAATTTTGGCATAATACCATTTCCATACTTCAGGATTGATCGGCTCACCTACCGTACCAAGTCTGCGCAAACTCGATAGATCATATGTCGCAGGCCAGCTATCACCTGCTTTAATTGCCATGCGCAATGCCGTTGGTGATGTATACAAAAGTGTTATTTTGTAGCGCTCAATAAGCGACCACCAGGCGCCAGCATCAGGATAATCGGGTGCTCCTTCGTGCATAAAAATGGTAAGTCCGTGCATGAGCGGTGCATATATAACGTACGAATGGCCCGTAATCCAGCCAACATCAGCAGTACACCAATATATATCGTCACTTTTTGGAGCAAAAACATCTTGGAACGTAGAATAACAGTAGGTCAAATAACCACCCGTGGAATGTACGATTCCTTTGGGCTTACCCGTCGTTCCCGAAGTATACAAAATAAAAAGAGGATGATTCGATTCAACAGCAACAGCAGGAACCCTCGCATTTTCTTGCACAAAATCCTGATAACAAACATCATGATGAGCTGTCATACACGATCGGTCGCCAGCGCGATCAAATACGACTACTTTTTCAACATGCGCACTATCAGCTAGAGCGCCATCAACAACAGATTTTAAATTAATTTTTTTGCCACGTCGTACGCCATAATCTGCGGTAACTATAAAACGTGCACCAACATCTTCTATGCGATCTTTGAGTGCGTGGCTACTAAACCCAGAAAAGACTACCACATGCGTTGCACCAATACGCGCAAGCGCTAATAAGGTAATAACTGTTTCTGGAATCATCGGCATATAGACAATAACAGGATTCCCGCTTGTTATGCCCATGTTTTTTAATACGTACGCGCAACGGTTAACTTCATCATACAACTGTTGATAGGTATATGTTGCTCGCTGTCCATCTTCACTTTCCCATATAAGTGCCTGTTTATCAGAACGTCCTTGTTGTAAGTGCACATCAAGACATATATATGACGCATTTAATTGGCCACCGGCAAACCAATGTGCTAATGGCTCCTGCCATATAAGTGGCGTGTGCCATCGCTTGAACCATGGCAACTTGGTAGCTTGTAGTTCCCACATTTGCATATTTTTTTTAAATGATTCTGGGTAGTTCATACAAAATATCTTCTCATCATGTGATATTAAAAACAACCTGCTCAAGTATAGAACACTTTTTATCTTCACGCATGTACCTTTTTTGCTTTACGATGTATCGCAGTTTTTCTTAGACTAAGCTACAATTAGTTTTATTTACACGCTGCACAGAGGGAATGCTATGAAAAAACATAATGCTCTATTACTATCGCTCATTGCTCTAACAACTATCAGTCTCACGGCGAGTAGTTCTTCGAGTTCAAGCGCACTAACATCAAAAAAATTGATATCAGCAGCTTGGGTCGCATTGGTAAGCATGCCAAATGTTATCCATAGAATCATACGATCATATTTGCCGACACAATACGCAACAAGTAATACCTCTCTGGCCTCAAATGTTGACTTTGCTGGGGCATTGATTTCACCTGATGGAAACTTTTGCGCAATAAGTGTTGTTGAGCGTACGTTGAACCGTAGGTTAAATGGTACTCATCGAAGCTGCCGCATTTATATTTATGACATAAGAAATCAGGATCTTACAAAAGAGAACCAGAAACTTGCGGAAGTTCCGAGATGGTGCTCACAACCCCTAAACGTCCAACGCCAATGTGCATGGTCACCTGATAACACACAACTCGCCTTTGCTGAGTGCTCCAATCCCCACATTCAATTTTTTGCTTCTTTTGGTTGCACCTGTCCTCCCGATAATATCAAGGATTTTAAACATATAAAAATCTATGACCGCAGCACAAAAAAGGCAAAAACATTCCGTTTTCCTATTGGTATGTTGAAAGATCTTCTGTGGTCTCCAGATGGTAGCCAAGTGGGCGCAGTAACAGATCCTGAAGGCGTTATAACACGTTCCATAGATGATCCCGATCATTACGACAAACATTTTTCTAAAGACAAAGCCATACTTTTACCTTCGACAAAAGGCTTTGTCAACGAAGGCGGCATTAGACGTTGCGCCGAAAAGCTTGATAAAACTGGAAGCGCAAGAATGACTGTCCTTGATAACAACAAATGGAACAACGATGCAATAATAAGGGCCATAGCAATCCCTAGTTACACCACCGATGTATGCTCACTTTCCCACGACCATGCATGGATGGTTACAAAGGCGCCCTCTGTTGCCGACGCCCCACCTACAGCCAGCCCA
Organism: uncultured bacterium; assembly: GCA_963738145.1. Lineage (GTDB taxonomy): Bacteria > Babelota > Babeliae > Babelales > Vermiphilaceae > CAVTVH01. The sequence goes on along the minus strand of CAVTVH010000001.1, from coordinate 382,594 downwards.
TTAAGAGTGTATTCCGCTACTGGCGAAATGGTTTATGAAGACCGAGATCACGTTGGAGACTCGACCCCAATGCAATGGGGGCTTGATAGCCAAAGCCTTTATTATATTGATACCGATAAAAACATGCTCGTGACTTTGACTTTTTTGGAATCTCCCGCCCCTTTTGAACAGCTCCTACGACAAGAAAACTCCAGCCAGCCTTCGGATTCTTTACGAGGTGTATCTTCATCAAGTAGCAGTTCAAGTAGTTCTTCAAGCAGTAGCTCAAGCTCACCTAAGACTGGCACAGCTAGCGATTCTTTAGCACTTGATGTCCTCAAACATAATGACCATCACATAATACCGTCCTTATTTGAGAATGACATGAACGTTGATCAGATACTTGATTACCCCCAAGACGAGATGAGTCTTGATATGAAGAAAGCAATTGAAGATTCACTTAATAAGCGGTTGGGAAGAAAGCCCCACGACTCAAGTAGCTCATCTTCAAGTAGTAGCTCAAGTTCTAATTCTTCGAGTTAACGTCAGTCCGAGGAGTAGGGGCGAAGAAAGGGGCCCCAACTGAACTTAGTGAAGTTGGGTTAAAGTCTGGATCATCAAGTAATAAATGAACTTTCCGTATATTCCTTTTTACTTTATACTCGAATGCAGTTTTTCATTGTAGATTACGCACTAATTGACCGGTTTAACCATGAGGGGGATGCTATGAAAAAGTATAATGTCATATTGTTATCTTTAGTCGTTCTAACAACGATCAATATCACGGCGAGTAGTAGCTCTTCATCTTCTTCAACATCAAGCAGTAGCGCTCCAACATCACGTATGGTAGAACCAGGTTTGAGAGCGTTCTACAATCTGCCAAAAGTACTTCTTACTTTGATACGACAATATTTGCCAACACTCTGGACACAAGCTACCTTCCCACTACCTCGTCATTTTGCTGACTCTCCGGCTATTTATCCGCACAAAGAGATACAACTCTCTCCTAACGGACAATTTTTAGCGAACAGTTTTATTGATAAAGGCGGAAAATATAAATTTTTACTCGAAATTCTCAACATTACTACGGGATCACGCTCACTAGTCCATCGTCGTTGCTTACAACCCTTAGACATTCAACGCCACTGTGCATGGTCGCCTGATAACAGCCAACTTGCGTTTGTCGATTGCGACAATCTCCTATCAGGAGAAAATCGGCATGGAGGGAAGTGTTCATGCGGGGCTAGTAATAGTCGTCGCAGTCTAAGAATAAAAATCTTTAGCCTTGCCACACAAAAAACCAGGTACTTTGGCTATCGCCATCCGGGCATAACAGATCTTGTATGGTCTCCAGATGGCAGGCAAGTTGGCGTAATACATGATGGTCATATCGAAGGATGTCCTCGGCAATTTAGCCCATGCAAACTAGATAATAGGCTCGATCCAATGTTTAACTCACAACATTTTCCCAAAAATAATTGCTATCACGTATTCTTACCTTCAACAAAAGGCTTTGTCAGCGCAAGCACCATCAGCGATTGCACCAACAAACGTGATGAGTTCGGAACAGAAAGAAGGGATATCATGGTTCTAGACGATGCTAGTTGGAATAACGTCGGTGCAACAAAGCTGGTACCAATCCCCGCCTGCATCACTGATCTATGCTCACTCTCCCCCAACCATGCATGGATGGCTACAAAGGCATCCTCTGTTGCTGGTGTCCCATCCACATTTAGCCCACTAAGAATATATTCCAGCGCCACTGGTGAAATGAGATACGAAGATCTTGGTCATGTGGGATATGCCACTCAAATTCAATGGAGAGCTGACAGTCAACAACTTTATTGTATTGATACACGAACAAGAAAGCTCATTACCTTAACTTTAGAAGATCCTGCAGAATTCGACCAACTTCTACAAGAATTATCCGGAACACCAACCCCACGGCATAAAGCCAAGAGGTCTAAATATTCCTCTTCATCAAGTAGTAGCTCAAGTTCTAGCTCTTCAAGTTCAAGCAGCAGCTCGTCTAGTTCTAGTGATTCTGATGATGAATTTGAACCGGGATCAGGGGAAATATTTTAATCGTGGATTGGCTCATACTTTTATGGCATAAAGGAGTAGTATGCAATTCTATAAAGTTATTTTGTTAACGATACTCAGTTCGTGCACGTTTCATCTTGAAGGCGCTACTAAAACTGACCGTCGAGCAACTGCTTTAACACCTTTTTTTAATATGCCTCGTGTTATTAGACGCATCATACTTGATTATTTTTTCTCTAGAACTGTTGTTCGCGTAGATGAGCCACTACCGCCGCATCTTGTATGCTGTATTTTAATTTCTCCAAATAAGCGCTACATAATGCATCGAAAAAGCACATTTAATTTCGATGTTTATGACCGTAGTGAAAAGAGAGACATCTTAGAGTTTCTACCTTATTCAAGTGATGACAGGAGTGAAACAAATCGATATGCATGGTCTCCCGATAGCGAACATTTTGTTTTTATCAATTCAGAATGGGGTGCAGCAATCAGCCGAAACTATTCAAGCATCTACCGATTAATGAAATGCAATGTTAAAAAAAAAAACAAACCCATCTTTGGGATTTTCTCTCCAATAATCCGATCAATGTTATATGGTCACTCGATGGCAACTATATAGGTGTTATAGAGCAAAAAGCTGGTGAATCGGCTACCTGCCAAGTTCACAGAGCTTCTGATGGCCAATTTATAGATACTCTAGGTCGTAACATGTATCGTGTTATCTTTAATAACGAAGCTGAAATCCCACAATTTTTAGCTACTACAAAAGGGTATGTGGGACCATGGTGTTTGAATGACCCGCTTAGAAAACCATCTCGCGCTATGGATGTTCTCCCCTGGATACGGCGTTCTGAACACATTGAATCAACCTTTAAAGCCCCAGAAAAAACAATTTGTGCCGCATCACCAGATGGTCAATTTATTGTTACAAAAGAATCAACTGTGGATAACGTACTGGACATGGGTGATGGGGTAACTCAAGGTACAATACCTGATCCCCTAACTACCATAAAAATATGGTGGGCTGGTAATCTGGCACATGAAATTCCCAGGGCTGCAGTGCCAACTGATTCTATGGTGTGGCATGGAAATCAACTTTGTTTTGCTGATGCTATAAAAAAAACTCTTTCTACTTTAACACCCCATCAAGAGCCCTCTGTAGATGTTCGGCAATTTTTGCTTCCAGAAGAGATGCTGCATCATCCCTATCTTGCCCTGTCATCAAGTTCATCAAGCGCAAGCAGTAGGCGCAAAAAACAAACGACGCTTTCTTCGAGTTCATCTTCATCAAGTTCATCGTCAAGCAGCTCTTCAAGTTCAAGTAGCAGTTCATCCAGCTCTAGTCATTCTTATGATGAGGATGAATTTGAACCCGGATCAGGGGAAACATTTTAATCATGGGTTGGTAGTATGCAATTGTATAAAGTTCTAGGGTGCTTATGAAATTCTATAAAGTCGTATTTTTCAGCTGTGCATTCGTCATAACAAAACTTGCAAATTAATAGCGCAACACCAAGCAAACCACCGCAGATAAGGACCTTAGCAGCATTCAGGCTCATGCCTACGATACTTAAAAAATTGATACGAGAATATCTACTCCCACAATGTATATCCACACATCAACCGGTACACGAAGCCGTTACGCAACAACGAGGGTTGATATCCCCTAACATGCGCTATTACATAGCGAGTGTCCACAATCACACACGGCTAATGATCTGCGCTCTTAATAAATACCCAAATCCTAGACGCGAATATATTACAAGATATTGTCATCATGAAATGGATGTAATCAGAGAATGCTCCTGGTCACCAGATAGCACGCAATTCGCTTTTGTAGCTTGCACTCAAGACCGAGATCCAATGCAGGTAATAAAAATATATGATATGCCGGAAGAAACAATAACAATAGCCTCTAAAGGCCCTTATTACTCCATACAGAATGTTGTATGGTCCCTTGATGGGCGCTATCGGGGAGTAATAGACAGAGTCCAACGAATACCATACCATTTAGGTACTTGTCTACTATTCACGATACAAGACTTACATTGCCAAAACGATATACCCGACCAACTTTTAGATACAGATCCTCTGGATGTTGTTTTCTCCACTACAAAGGGACATGTAAACGGTTTTCGTTCTGCCAAGATGGATAGTGCCATACGAGTTCGCAATCATTGGCAGCATTCAACTCAAGATGTAATCCCTGTTCGTTCCAATGTTACTGATGTATATTCGCTCTCCCCAGATCATTCATTTTTAGTTACGAAAAACGTACTTTCTCCTCAACCTTCTCCTCTAAGAATATATTCTGCTGCCACAGGTGCATTGATGCATGAAATCACAGATCATACTGGGGCTTCACCTTCAATCCAATGGAGTAATGATAGTCAACGACTTTGTGTCATTGATTCACAAAAAAAAGAACTCATTATTTTAACATTAGAAACTCCAGCAGCAGCATACGATCAACTTCTGCGAGAATTGTCTGCAACATCTTCATCAAGCAGCAGCTCATCTAGTAGTAGTTAGCTCCCTACTTCGCCAAGGCTTCGTAGGGCAAGCAAGTTCTAGTTCTTTTGGAGATTAGACTTTTTCTGAAACCTATTATTAAAATATAGTATTTTTTACCCTCCTTTTTTTATACTACAAACAATAATTGTATCGACCACTACAAAGGAGAAACTATGGTCCCTCTATTCTATAGAACAATCTTGTTCACACTGCTACTATCACCTGCACATACAACCTTGCCACTTACTCTACAAAGGGGTGGAAACTTACCTCTAGATCAATCAATAACAGTAGTTTTTGGTTACCGACCTGAACATGACACAGATAAAAATAGACCGTATGAATTGAAGCGTAATGTTCGTACCTCAGAAAATCTAAAGACACTTGCAAAATCACCATCAGGAAATCCTCTTAAATGGATAAGCTTTGAGGTTGAGGGTAAAAAGGCATTTTTAGATCTAGATCCACTCGGTTATAGCCCAGAGGAACTTGTGTCCGATGTGATAACGTTTACCTTGGACAAAAAAGGCGGCGCGCCAGTTATCATGGATTCACCTATACGAGCACTACCAGGAAGCTTTGGTAAAATAGGTCAAAGTAGAGCACCTGCACTCGAAGATGAATCAGATAATGTTGATATGCTCAAAGGTGATATTAAAAGATTGAAAGAAAAAAATAGCAATCTTGAAAATCAAGTCAGACGCCTTGAAAATGAGCTTGCTGCGTGTCAGACTAATGTACTATCACGCTAAATAGATTTGACGATTTGATCGTAAGAAAAAGGCCGTGCATATTCACATACTACGCACGGCCTTTTGTTATCTAAAAAAATTTATTTTTAAATCAATACCAATAACAACGACATGACCGACATTAACTTAATTAAAATATTAAGTGCTGGCCCTGATGTATCTTTAAATGGATCGCCTACCGTATCGCCAATCACGGCAGCCTTATGGGCATCGGATCCCTTGCCACCAAAATGGCCACTTTCAATATATTTTTTTGCATTATCCCATGCACCACCACCATTGGCCATCATTAATGCCAAGAGCACACCCGTTAGAGTAGCCCCTACCAATAATCCGCCCAATCCGGCTTTGCCAAGTGGTGAGTAGCGTACAAGAATTGGTGCTACAACTGTAATAACACCGGGCAGGATCATCTCTTTTAAAGCTGCCTGTGTACTAATTGCTACGCAGCGTGCATAATCTGGTTCTGCTGTCCCTGCCATAAGACCAGGTATTTCTTTAAACTGACGACGCACTTCCATAACCATTTTAAGAGCAGCGTCACCCACCGAACGCATGGTAAGCGCTGATATCATAAATGGAATACTGGCACCAATAAAGACACCAACCATGATGTAAGGATCTAACACATCAAGCACCTGGAGACCTGCAGTTTGTGCATACGCATTAAACATTGCTAATGCTGTGAGCAAAGCTGAACCGATCGCAAAACCTTTGCCCATTGCAGCAGTAGTGTTACCCAACATATCAAGTTTATCGGTAATAGAACGTACGCCTGGGCCAAAGCCAGCCATTTCTGCTATACCACCAGCATTATCTGCTATAGGTCCATAGGCATCCACGGTCATGGTGATACCCACCGTTGCTAACATAGAAACTGCTGCTAACGATACCCCAAAGAGACCGCCACCATATAAATAAGCAAGCAGCACAATAAGCGCTAATGCTATTACAGGAACAACGGTTGATTCCATACCAAGAGAAAGACCATAAATAAGATTGGTCGCCGCTCCTGATTCAGAACTGCGCGCTAACCGTATCACAGGACTTCCGCCTGTATAATATTCGGTAATTTTCCCTACCAAGACACCTGAAGCACACCCTAAAATAACCGACACAAAAAGCGCCATATCGATGTTCATGGCTGCAAAATATGCGTAGGTAAGAACTGCAAAAAGACCAAGCGCTATGTACGTCGCATTACGCAACATTGCAATTGGTTCTTGGCGCAATACTAGATTAGATAGAAGACCTACAACAGAGCTCATCATCCCCAATGAGGATAAAACGAGCGGTAAACTTACATACTGTATATCGGTAATTCCGGTGCTCAGCGCCAGAATTATAGAAGAAACCATGGCACCAATATACGATTCATAAATATCGGCTCCCATGCCGGCCGTATCACCTACACAATCCCCTACGTTATCGGCAATCACCGCCGGGTTTCGTGGATCATCTTCCGGGATTCCTGCTTCCAACTTACCCACTAAATCAGCACCAACATCGGCTGATTTAGTATAAATACCGCCACCAACACGGGCAAAGAATGCAACTAACGATGCACCAATACCAAAACAGGTAATGATAAGCTCAAATGAAGGAGTATTAAAGTAGAGGTAGAATAAAGTGCCAAGGCCAAGTAATCCAAATGAAGCTACGGCAAAACCCATAACGCCGCCACCAAAAAAGGCGATTTGGAATGCTGCATGCTCGCCTTTGTCTTTAGCTGCCATGGTGGTACGTACGTTAGCATCAGTTGCCGCATACATACCGATAAAACCTGTTGTCATAGAGCACAACGACCCTGCTACAAAACAGAGTGCTGCTGCCGGCGAGGCGACGTACCCAATAACGAGCGTAATAGGCGTCACTATAAAGGCTATTTTAGTATATTCTTCGCGTAAAAAGGTCATCGCCCCGATACGAATGGCTTTTCCAATGCGCGCAGCTTTATCATGGTCTACCTTGATGCTACGTATCTTGGCGAGCAAAATACATACCACGCCAAGGCCAAATAGAGCCGTACCTAAAAACAGCATGAAATAATGGGCAAGGGACATGTCCACCTCATTTTGATATAGAAAAAAGAATTGAAACAATTGATTCTAACGACTTTTTGAGTCTACTCTGCACAGCAATTTTGTAAAGTTGGGGGCCTTTCAAAAAAGAAAGGCCCCCAACTTTCTAATCCTTAGGCAGGTTCATGATCAGCCATTCGCGGAGCTGACGGCTGTGGTCTGACTGGACGTAACCCTGGTTGTAGATCATCTTCCAACAGTTTAGCCTGCATTGGTCGCGCCGATGGTGTAGGCACAGAATTAGCTGCTTGTATTCTTGCGGCAACCAACGCTTCTGTGACTGCAGTTTCTGCTACTTTACGGATATGCGCATCACTTTTTTCACCTAAAGAGCCAAGAGTGGTGGTTATTGTTCGACCACGATCAGCTTCTTCAGTACGAAGTGTAGTAAGTGTAGTCACAGCGCTTTTTGCATCCTTTTCTATGTTTTTGCTGCGAGTATCGGTAGCGTCTACGACAGTTTTTACCCCAGTGATTAATGGTTGCAAGCTATCAACATGATCTCGTGTTGCTCTATGCAATCCCCTATGGAATTCATCTCTAAGTCGCTCTGATTCAACAACGTCTTTTACGTCGCCTGCAAGGCCACTTACATCATTCGTTATTTTACGCATATTGGTGCGAGCTTCTGACGTAAAATCCTTCAACGCCGTAGCAAAATCACCAACTTTTTTTCTATTGTCTATCTCTACATCAAGAAGTCTTTGGCCATGTGCCGCTTCTTGTAAGCGCCGATCATGTTCTATAATAGTTTCATTAAAAATGACCTTCGTTGCAGCCAAAATATCGCCAAAGAATTTTTCCAAACTTTGAGATTTATTCAATGCGTCAGGCAGCGTTCCGCGCTCTCTAAATACACGCACCCCATGACGCATGGCTCCAAGCTTTCCTTCTAAATCTCTTACCCAATGGACAAAACTGCCAACTTTACCCCCATGAAGTTCCACAACGAACCTGTCAATCAAACTTCTTTGTTCTTCGCCACTTTTACAGGTATAGAAATGGATACTACGCGGAGCCCAGTAGTTGGTTGTATCTGCAAGCACGCTCAGTGCATTATTTTTCTCTGTTTCTGCTCGTTGGGCACTTGCACGTAGATTTTCTGTATCTTGTGCTTCTTTTCTTCTTTTTTCACGCGCTTCACGTGCTTTTTCTGTTAGTTCTTCCTCGGTGCGCAACTCTTGTTGTTGTTTGAGTTTTAGGTTATGTGATCTCCCTGTGCGCCAATTGTGAAAACCCCACAGGGCAACCATAGCTACTGCAGCGGCTCCGCCACCTCTTAATTCTCTGCCATAGAGCCCCATACCATAAGCATCAATAACCGGGGAGCCATGAAAACTGTATGATGATGGCGATGAGCCTGCGTATATGCCGCATCCTAGATGCAATGCCACGAGACACGGCATTATTTTTACGTATTTAGAAATCATTTTTATATCCTTACTTTTACTATTTTTACGCTACTTTCGGACTTTCAGATGCCACAACAAGCGTAAGTTTTCGTGGGTCATTTCTATTCACCACTGCCACAACTTCATCTTTTGCAGTTGTTACTGTTTTTTGTATATCAGCCTTATCTTGTGCAAGCGTTATTCTCAAGTTTTTATCTTGTTCCTCTAATTTTGTAATTACGCTTGTGCATGTACTTTCAGATTTTTCTACGGTTTTATTACCAGCTTCAACAATAGCTTTACCTTGCTCGGCAAATGTTTTTATGGTCGTAGTTAAGGAAGAAGTTGTTGCGTCGGCATCTTTCTTCCATTGCACAACCAAATCTGCTGCCATCTTTTGTGCAGTTGCATTGGCATTAAAGTTCATCTCTGCTTCTCTTTTTTTCCTCAGAAGTTCTGCCCCATTTTGCGCCAAACTTGCATAGCTAGCACCAAAGGCACTTTTTATCTTAGTACGCATATCACGTACTGTGTTATACTGAGCAACTAATGCATGCAGGGCTTCATGGCTTTTAGGCATCGCAACGATACTGAGTATCTCTTTACTAAGCTCCTTCAATTGATCATCTAAACCATTTAATGCCTCGTTGTATAAGGCATACATTGTGGCTCTTTCCTTATCGATGGTAACCGACAGTGCATTTGGCGCAAACCGTTGCATGCCTGTTTCAAAGAATTTAGCTGGATCCTTTAAGCCTTCTGCATGGCCAGTAAGCTCATGTTCCCAATCAGCAGTTACCGTTTTTAAGTATTGCTCAGTTTTTGCAACCTTTGCCTGTAATTTTTTTTCTCTGCGTGCTGCATTTCCCCAGCGGCTATTATCGTATATTTTTTTTCCTGCTATACCAACTACAGCACCTCCCATAACAAGCACAGCTCCAATAGCAACAGCTCTAGGATCGCGTACTGAGGCAAGCCCAGCAGCAGCTGCACCAGTTGCGGCCGTTCCTGCACTGCCAGATCCACTTGCCAACATTTGTCCCATTACCAAACAACTCACAACAACTTTGACATAATTTTTATTCATCTGAAATATCCTATACCTATACATTGATTTATTTTATAACGATTTGATTATAGCTGCTTCACTAAATGGCGTCTTAACGGTGCCAACGTGCTGATACTCATCAGACCCCTTGCCCAACAAGGCGATAATTGATCCCATTCTTGATCGATTATAGGCGTATTCTATTGCCTCTTTTCGATCATGTATCACGATCACCTTACGTTGGTCACCATCCCCTATCCCTTGCATAATGTCTGCAATAATCGCCTCCGGTTTTTCCGATCTAGGATTATCTGTAGTTAGTACAACTACATCCGCATGTGCCACCGCCCTAGAACCCATAAGAGGTCGCTTAATGGCATCACGTTCCCCTCCACACCCAAAAACAACAATAAGCTGTTGCGTCAAGGACCGCAACGTGGAAAGTACGCTCTCGAAAGAAGATGGCGTATGGGCATGATCGATAATGCACTGTGCCCCATTGCGTAACACGTAGCGATCCATACGACCCGGCACCTTACCACACGATGCAGATGCATACACTAAGACATCCTCTTTGATTCCTAATGCTTGTGCAAGTATAAGCGCAGCCGCCATGTTGTATACATTGTAGAGACCTATAAATGCAGAGCTGGCAAAATGAACAGAACGGTGTTGTTTCCATGTTATGTGGAAGTTCAAGCCTTCTTGACCATCCTTTTCATCAACACCAATACGCACCCCCTGCGCGCGCATGCCATAGCTAATAAAATCTGGATGTTGATTCGTGATGATTTCTCCCTGCTTATCATCTGTATTAATGACAACCGGAGCTTGTCCTTTGCGAGACTTAAATATCTGAAGTTTTGCGGCCAAATAATCATCTTGCGATTGATAGAACTCTGCATGTTCCTGGCTGAAATTAGTAAATATAATACCGTCAAATTCTATGCCATGAACACGATGCATGCTCAGGCCTTGAGCGGCAACTTCCATTACTACATAATCAATATTCTCATCAACGCACACATTAAAAAATTGATGCAAATAATCAGGCTGCTGTGTTGTAAGCTCTACCCCCAAATTATGATCCATAATACTATTTTTGACGGTACCAAGAAGAGCTGTTCTATACCCTGCAGTTCGCAAGACATGTTCGATCATAAAAGCTGTTGTTGTTTTCCCTTTGGTGCCAGTAATGCCAATGATACGTAATTTTTGAGCTGGATGTCCTGCCGCTTGCGCACTTAATTGCGCAAGTGCCAAACGAGTATCCTGAACTAACATAAGACGAGCTTTATGCTGGTGGATTAAGGCTATAACATCCGGAGACAACTGTTCGTGCTGAGCAACGACAATTGTTGATGCTCCTTGATCGAGCGCTTGCGGTATGTACGCAATCCCGTTCTGCTTAAAACCAGGTATGGCTACAAAGGTAGATCCTTTACCAACGTTCTTGGTGTGGCATGCAACGGGATAATGAGTAGGAAATTGCATATAAAAGTTCCTGTTTTTTGGGAAAAATCTTTAGCAGCATAGCAAGAAAAAACATTTAAGATAAGGCTTTTTTTGTAGTTTTTTGTCTCACAACTCATGGGCCCACAAGTCGATGTTTTAGTTCGTTGACTAAGTAGCCAATTGCACAAGAAATTACTGCACAACATGTCAGCTCTTGAATATGGCCGTGCGGTACATGCACCGCTGTAGCAATTTTTTCATCGTCTACAGGCGCAAAGGAAAATCTATAGCTAACCGGAGGAGCACGAAGATCGCTGCGGCGCAGTAAATTTTGATTAGCAGCGCTTAGCAATGAGAGTGATATGCCACCGAGTATGATACCTAACACACTGTGTCTTATCATCTAAAGGTTCCTTAAAAAATTCTTGGTGGGATAAAAAAGTGAGAAGTTCTATAAATTGTGATGACCGGCAGAACTATAAGTCAAGAGTCAATGATATATTTGGTTTTATCATTGCCGTTACTATCGGATTTTCTTTATTTTCGTTATAAAAAAGACACCTTATAACGTTAGACATATCTTTATTGCATATAATCGATTGTATATTATTGAGTGCAAAATCAAGCAGGATAGCGCCTTCTTTTGATCTTAAAGTAAGGCATATAGTCCCTTCATTAATAATTATAAAAACGCTGAGGACAAGCCCCTCATTTGATCCTGCCTCATAACTATAAATGCCAGCTTCGGTATCTATAATTTTCTCCTTATCAAAATATTCCAAAAAGTTACTTCTATCATAGAAGGTTGCCTTACTCTGTAATATTGACCATGCATTTGCCTTGCTCAACTCATTTTTTGTGTCGATGATTTTTTGTCTCAATTCATCTTCAGTGAAATAAGTTCCAGGGTAGTTTTTATGATCTTCCGCGCTATCAGAAAACCGTGAGGCTACCGTATAAAGTTCAGAGAATGTTACATCTTCTAATTTAGTTAGAGTCTCGGGATTTACCTCTAGGTCAAGGCTATCATAGTATGCAGCACAAAAACTTGAAGCATTAAATGCTCCCGACAAATATTGATCAATAAGCCAATATAAATATCTTTTATCGCTTTTTTTAAACATGTTTTACTCGTTATAATGTAAAACCACGGCTTTTAAGCGATGCAAGCTTCGCTTTAATAAGGTAATCCAGACTCATGATTAATCACCTATAACGTACATGCGATAATTATTATGTTCTAAAATAATATCAGTTGCCGCATCTATTAATTTTTGTAAATCGAGGTCATCAATAATGGCAATCTCTGATAGAGTTATTCCATCTTCATTTATAATTTTTAAAATTGGCATGGTTGTTCTGTCTTTAAGAAGTAAATATCAGTGAAACAAAAGGTTTTATTTGCACAATTATGAATGGGTTCTCCTGACCCTTTTTATAAAAAAGGAACCTTATATCATTAGGTCTATCTTTATCGCATTTGATTGACGCTATATTGTGAACTTTGAAGTCAATAACTGAGCCTACAGTAAAACGGACGGACTCAGCTACTAGCATTAAGGTTACCTCTAATTGCGTATTGTACCGTTGCAGTGCGATGGTGTAACGATCCCATTGTTCTTCTTCGTAGATACATTCTTGTAAATCGAAGTGCTCTAAAAAATCTGTTACATCATACTTCATCGGTTTAATAAGTCGTTTTTTGGGTTAGCTCACTAGGTTCTGTGAACCAAATTTGAAAAGAGTATAAAAATAGTAAGCTTCCTTCTTAGGTAGTTATTGAGAAAACCAAAGAAGGAAGCAATAATGCATTACTTGATTAAAGATACAGAGTTTGAAGAAATATTGAAATTTTTAGTTAATGTACCAGCCATCCATAAAAGTGATACCAAGAAATTGCGTAATTTTATAGAAGCAATTTGCTATATGAGCAGAAGTGGCTGTCAGTGGAGGTTGTTGCCAGATTGTTATGGTGATTTCAGAGCTATTCATAAAAGGTTTAAAAGTTGGGCTCGCCGCGATATTTGGCAAAAATTATTTGAATTTGTGCAAAAGGATCCAGATATGGAATTGACTATGATTGATTCAACAATTGTACGCGCCCATGCATGTGCTGCAGGCTATGGCAAAAACTCACAAACAAAAGAAGCTCTTGGTAGAAGTAAAGGCGGTTTCACTACAAAGATACACGCTTTAGTTGAGGGGCTTGGGCTTCCTTTAAAGTTTATTTTAACTCCAGGCCAACGCAATGATATTACTCAAGCAAAAGCTTTATGTAGCGAACTTAAAGATACCACTCTCAATGCTGATAAAGCATATGATGCTGATGAGTTTATTGATGCTCTCACAGCACAAAATTGTACACCCAATATACCTTCGCGCAGCAATAGAAAACAACCTCGTGAATATGACGAGCATACTTACAAAGAACGCCATGCAATTGAATGCTTTAATGGTAAAATCAAACATTTTCGTAGAATCTTCTCGCGATATGACAAATCTGCCCATTCCTATTTAGCCTTTTTGCATTTTGTTGGGGCATTGATATGGCTCAGATAAAAATTCGTTCACAGAACCTAGAGATTTCCTGTAAGGAAAATCGTTTACATCGTTTCTGTGTTCGATATCAAATGATAGTGCGATTGTTGGTTTTATGAATGCAGTTACTATCGGAACTTTCTTGTCTGCCTGATAAAAGAGAAACCTAACTATCCCTGGTTTGCTTTTATCACAAACTATAGATGTTATGTTATGAAGTCCGAGATCTACCAGGGTTAAGCCCTCTTTTGAGCTTAAGGTAAAGCACACCGTGTCTTCGCATGTAATCATATAAACATGTAATGTAAAACCTTCTTTTGATGTTACATCATAGCTGTATATCCCAGCTTCTTCATCGATAACATGCTCTATGTCAAAGTTTTCAAGAAAATCAAGATGATCGTAATTATAAAATGGCATTTTTTACCCTAACTTACCTGAGCTTTCATCATCAGACACTAGAATCTCTCATAACAGTTACAACGTCTCCAAGTTTATTTAAGATGACCACTACCCGTAACAACTCCCACTGTAATCCCATGAATATCATCATGAACATAACTCGTGCCAGAAATCCAATAAAGGGAATACCGTTCAAAGAAACAAAAAATCATATAGGAATTAACGCTATTCTATGTGATAAGGAAAGATTGTCTTTAATATCAAGCACATTTCCAAGATCCTTTTGGCTTGGTATAGCGTGAAACCCTATAGATAACCCTATCCAAGCTAATATATTATGAGCCCAGGCTACATACGAATTAGAATGGACAACAAAATTTGTCTCAAATCCAGTTTTTATACAGTAGGGCAATGTAAGAATCATGAATAGAAGAGTATTTATAATAAATGGACCTATATTTATAAAAAACTCGGCATTTGAATTTTTTGTGGGCTGATAGGTCACGTGACCAACAACCGAATTAGAGCTATCGATATCAAAATAATTTATTGCAAATACTGGAACACCATAAAGATCGCAAAATAAGCGGTGTGCAATTTCATGAATTATAATACCGGGGAACGTAATAAGCTGGATGAGTCCTCCAGAAATGAAAGTGATCATTTTCTCTTTACCTCGGCAAATAGGCTCTCAAAACAATCGTGCCATTCAGCAGGAAGGTACTTTTTCATAGATTCGCGTTCATCCTTTGTATAGCGAGTTTCTTTCTTATCGGCTGCTTCGCATATGATATATAAGCCCTTTGCGCAATAATCTACGCTGTTTTCTAATGCTCCTAAGGCAGAGTACGCTTGCACTAATTTTATTCTTATTTCTTTTGCATCGGGATATTGTTCATAGATTTTATTATATTTCGCGATTGCTTCTGAATAATTTTGATCATTAAACATTTGGTCAGCAACTCTTAATTCACGGCTGAGCTTGCGATGTATCGGTCGTTCAAAAATGAAGAAGTGAGTTATTGTTATGGTGGCTAGCAATGCAATAGACCAAAGAAATATACGGATATGAAGGGGATACGTAAATGGTGTAAGAGCTTCGAGTTGGGGAACAGCGGCCTCTTGAGATATAGAGATGGGTCCTTGCTGAGTTGTGTTTATGTCAGTTTTTGTGTCCATAGAAATCCTTATGAAAAATCATAATCTGACGTTGTTTTTAACTCCACAATGCACAAATTATCACATAGCCTTAAAAGCAGCATAATGTAATAAGCAAAATCGACATCATAATGATCATTGTTGAACTTTTTTTTACGGTATGCACCAAAGCCACCCAGCGAAATTTTAAGTAATCCAAGATCAGTTATATAAAAACAGATCAAGCAACTTGTGTTTTCAAAATCTGGATATAGACATGCCTTTTTCTTTGTTCCTAAATCCTGTAAAACAGTATTTATTGCTTCACCTAGTGTTGTTTTATTTTCATGATAAGGACTATTTTTATAGCTGAAGTTTTCTTTTAATCCACAAGTTAAAATTTTATGAATGACCTCATGATGCGCTTCTGTATCTAGTGTGGCTTCGACAAAATAAAATATGCTCATATCACTATCCTTCTATAAAAGGAATATTATTTTGCATAAACCAATCTTTCATTGAGGGGGTTAAAGCTTGTTTTGAATGTATTTCAAAAAGCGTATTGGCTTCTTTGGCCGCGGCTGCTTGACTTTCGAATGCTCGTAAATATTTATCCAAATCTTGCGCATTTAATTTAAGCCAATCAACATTTTTACATTCGATCAATCTTGTTTTTGTCACAATATCAAATTCGCGCCCACCAATTTGCTGACCAAAAGCCACAACCTCCTCACCTTTTGATGCTGTTTCCAATGCTCTTTCCAGCTCATAAGCTGATCCGCGAACGCGATTAAGATGGCCAGGCTGAGCCTCTTTTCCGCCCATTTTTAGTACTCTTGTTATCGGCCCATCTGTACCCACAGCCCCAGGAACATCCTTAAACTTTATGATTGCTTTTTCTAATTTTTTCACATCACCCAAAGACGCGTGCAGCTGTTTACAGGCTGCAGGAATATCTTTAAGTACTTCCGTGACATTGAACGTCGCAAATCTTTTTTTTGCTTCTATAGCAACTTTTCTCTCCGCCTCTTTCTCGAACGTCTTAGCTGCAATCTTTTCCGTACCATGTTTCTCAGCCAATGTCTCATTCAAATATACGAAAGGTGTTTTTAATTCCGTCCCTGCTGCTTGAGCTGCTCGTTTTTCTGCCTCCATTGTGGCAAGAGCGGATACCTCTGCTTGAGTTACGGTTTTTTCCAATTTGTTGACAGCCGTTTGCCATACAACCTTGGCCTCATCTAGGGTGGGTACTACTTCAGCTGCAATACGTGCTATGTGTATACCACTCACTTTTGCCAACTGTAATGTGTTCCCAACTACACGCAAAATACCTTCACCAAGTAGTATCTGAGTTCCGAAAGAGCCAACTTGATAGGCCAAATCATTTGCCAGTTGTGTCAAGCCTTTTTCTGATAGATGATCAGCATTTTGATGAAGATACTCAGTTATCCTATGGTCCATCTCGATTGGCGTTGGTAACTGTTCAATACCCTTTTGTAAAGCATCGAGAGCTTCCTGAGCTTGTGCTATAAGAGATACCCATTCTTGTTGATGATGAGGATGATTAGGAAGAATTAAAGCATCGAGAATATCAGTAAGTTTTGACACCGCATGTATGGCAGAATTCACAATCTCTTCATCGTGCATTATTGCGTACTTGACTGCTGATGTTACTAGTGAAAAATCATGTATAACTGTTTGGGTACCATGAAGAGCGCCTTTACCCACGTGAGTAGCGATATCTATAGGCAATTGAACAACTGTGCTAACAGCATCAAAAATCGCCTGTGTAGTATTGTGAAGTTGAGCAACAAACTCAAGATCTGTTGTTGATAGCGCTACACTTTTTTCACTCATGCGTAGGGTGGCAGTTGCCATATCTTCGACTAAACGGTCAGAAGAATATTTGATACATAGATCAGCCGATCTATTTATAAGCGCAACCATCTGCGCATGTCGTACCTGCTGGTAAGCATTACCAACACAGCGAGTAAAAGGAGCCGCGGAAATATTATTTTTATGTAACAGGTCTAATGCAGCTTGGTTAAGCGTATATTTTTGTATCCAAACATCATAATTCCCCGCCCTAACACTCTTAATCGCTAGAGCAAGATCATCGAGCTGCTGTATCCTTTGTTGTAGCATACGTTCATGTACAGCCTTGACCTCTGCTGAAACTTGGGCGGAATATCCCTTTGAAGCAACCTGTTTTAATGTCGCATGCTCTTGGGTGACTTGCTTATCTAATCGTGCGAACGCCTCGGATGAATATATCTGCTCGGGATTGTAGCTCCCTTGCATAATTGATTGGGCATAAGCGTACAGATCAACTGCATCCTGGAGCTGATCAAGAGCAGTTACAAGGACTCCTGCTTGATTAAATTGACGGGTAAAATCAATACGACTCTCAATAGTAGTTATAAGCTTTTCTACAATCTCACGGTTACAGGGACTCAATGTGGATTTATTGATAGAGCGTACTTTTTCAAGAAGCTCCATCGCATATTTATACACCGCTATCTGAACTTGATTACCAAAACAATGGTTGTGGTCTGGGTCAGTCTTAACCGATGCTCGAGCAAAACCAACTATATTTGAGGGGTTCACCGATTCAGGTACATGAACAACATATGCCTTTGACGTTACTGGTATGCCATATTCTTTTAAAAATGGATGGTGACCACACGCTTCAGGAAGTGCTGCATTAATTGAATTCATCAGTGATAAAAACCGTTGATGTTCTTGCTTGCGCACAACATCAGGAGTGTGTTGTAGCGTAGTTTCAAGATCCATTTTAAGGTGTGAGCATTTACCTTGCAGCGCGGCAAGCGTTTCTTGTGTGTATTTGGTACGGCTGCAATCGGCAGCACTTTCAGTCCACGATGTATGCGTACGCTTTTGAGCCAGTTGCGCTTGTGCTTGTATATGGCGAACAATATCAAATGCCTTGCGAAATGGATTAACAACCATAGCTGGCACAGATGAGCGTGCTTTTTCAAGAGCAAGGGCGCGCTCTGCTATTTGTTGCAACTGCGCTCTTAATTGCGGATTTATTTGAAGATCGCGTGCTAAGACAATCATATACTCATCGTACATCGGCAATGATTCTAGTGCCTGCCGATACTGCTTTAATGGATACAAGCCAAAACGTTCTAAAAGTTCATATTGAGTAAATTTGCCGTACTTAACTTGCGTCTGAGGATAGCCCGTACTCGCCCTAAACTGCTCTTGCGCCTTAAAGTGATCAAGCCATTGTTGTTGAGAATATCTGCCGATCAGATGATAAGTCCTTGCATCTATATCGATAAGTGTCTGTATTTGTTGATGAGCCTGCTCGGTAGTTATAAGAGGCATAGCCTGTGTAAGCAGGTTAGTATAATTAATTTTATGGTCTACCTGGTACTGGACGTAGCCAGGATTGTGTTGACTCGATGGATTGGAAAGAGGATGCGTCGTTGTTGAGCTATAGGTAGATTGCCCCCCAGAAAGAAATGAATTCTGCCAATTATAGCCCGATGTTAATGCGGCACTTATAGCATGGCTAGAGCGTGGATCTATTGGTCTCATGGCAGCTACAATATGAGCAATACGTCTGTTATATCTGGCAACAAAAATAGTTGGTGGTGGGGTTGGCCGCACCTCAGCTTCTGCGATAGTAGCTGATTGTACATATGGATGTAAAAACAAGGTAAAAAAGAAGAGATATATAAAATACATAGTGCGCTCCTGAATGACATTCTATCTGCTTACTTGATGCTTAACTACGAGCTAACACCTTTTTGATAGCTAACCTTAAACTAATCGCTCAAAAAGATCAAAAAAACATTTTTTTATGGTATATATAGAGGAATCTTTTTTTAAAAAAACTTGTATCCGAAGGTATTAAAATGTTGCGCCATTTTTTAAGAATAGTAGCGATAGCAAGTATGGCACCAATGAACACCTTACATGCCGCAGATGCAGCAAAAAAACAAGCCGAATCAACCCCCAAAGAACAACCAGCAATCACACAAACGGCTAGCCCTGTTGATACACGATATCGCATACCAGGACTCTATGGCTCCTTTCCTGCTCCAGTTGGTGATTTTTTTAAAAGTTTTTTAGCAATTGCTGACGATACCAGCATGATCGGTTCTGAGATCGATCCAGGATCAAATATTCTCCTCTTGCATGGCCCATCTGGCAATGGGAAATCTGAACTTATATATACTTTGTCCCGCATGGCCAAAAAAACTAAGTTCATACCCATTAAAGCATCAACCATCGTACGCACCTATCAAAATTCTGGTGCAGTTAATGTAGAAGAGATTCTCAATCAAATTGAATATCACTTAACCACAACACGCGATCCTGTACTTGTTTTTATTGATGAGCTCGAGGGATTAAATGCACAACGCTCTGATCAAAGTAGCAATCATCTTGATACGGAACGAGCAATGCAAACAGTTTGGCAAGGATTATCAAAATATGAACGAACAGCTCGAGTTCGTTTTGCCTTTGCAGCAAATGGTATAGACAAATTACAAATACCTTTTTTGAATAGAATTCATGAACGATTCACGGTAAGAATTGATAACCCCGATGACATTGATCGAGAAGATCATTTTAGAAAATTCTTTACGCGCTCTAAAGTTCCTCTCACAAACCATGAAGAATTTAATAGAATTGCACAACGCATTGATGGATATAAGGACGGAAAAAGTAAAGAACTTGTATCTCATATTAACATGATACATAACCACCTCACACTGATTGACGATCAGTTGAAATTGATTGATGAAAAGAAAAAAACAACCATTGTTGATTTAATCACAGCCATTGCAGCAAAAACCCAAGAATTACGAAAAGCTCTGGGATCAACTAAGAACACTGATGTGAGTAATGAAGTTGCCTTTTATTGCACATGTGTAGAGCAACGCTTAGAGGTAGTAAAAAAATCGCTCTCATTTCTTGGCTTTAAACCAAATGATGATCTCGTGAAGCATGTTGTAAAAGAAACTAAGGATTTTCCTATTAGATCAATTATGGCCCTTGCAGGCGCATTAAATAGAGTTGCCCAACCAGATGGCAATGTTGCATCAGAAGAAAGAGCCACATTAATCGCAAGTGCTCAAGCAAAACTCAAATTAGAACAAACTGCAATCATACAAAAAAGAAACGATGAACGTCTCAAGGAGTTGCAACTGGAAGAAGCCGAAGACAAAAGAAAAAATTTTGGTCGCGATCAGTTTACAGCATATTTTAGATTGGTGAATGAACTGCGAACTGCAATGTCTCCTCCAACACCACACTTTAAGGCTCCTCACAGCTCTACGCATGGCGAGGCTAACCCGACATTAGGTGACATTGGAAGACAAGCAGTCTCCCAATATAAAGAGGCACACAAAAAAAACCCCCAAGATCCAGATCTTTCTCCATTTGACGGGAATGTCTTGAGGGCAGTTCATACTTTGATTCATAGTGAGGTACGCGCCAAAGAGATACCTAAAGGTACGGCAACCGAACCTAGCAAAAAGAGTTAACTGTTTATATGAAAACCCTAGCTCTCGACATTGGCGATGTATGGACCGGCAGTGCGCTCTCTGACGCGCTCGGCATGTTTGCACGCCCGTATCAAACCGTAGAAACAATCCACCTGACTCCCTTCATAACTAACATCTTACAGCAAGAACCAATAACCACGATCGTTATCGGCCATCCAAGAACTATGAGCGGTGGCAAAAGCCAACAAACTGAAAAAGTTGAGGCTTTTCATCTTCAACTACAACAACAATTTCCTAACATCGCATGGATTTTATGGGATGAACGGTTGAGTAGCAAACGAGCAGATCAGCTCAAAAAGGGGATATCAAAAGACGATAAAAAACAGTCCCATTCAGTTGCTGCAGCATTCATTCTCTCATCATATTTAGATTTTAAATCTCTTCATAATAACAGTTAAACTTTGCCATATTTTTTTAATTGTAATGCTTTATTGACAAACAAGCGTTAAATGAACTACGTTTTATTTTAAAAGGAACCTAACGAGGTTAGTAAGGTAAGAAGCACAAAAACGGGGGTTAACACGGAGGCGGGAATTATGAAGTGTAAAAAGTGCGGGGGCCTGATGGTCCTACAATCCTTTTTTGATCATTTTCTCAACTTTGATGGGTGGAAATGTTTAAATTGTGGTAAAATCATTTTACGAAAAGAAAAAAGCATAGAATTTGATGCTTTTAGTGTATTTTACCAACAATCTAAATGCAGAAATCGCAATTAATCGTATGACCACATTTCTCGCTCTTGCAAGCACCTATGACTCAATCGAGATCGCCTTATTTCAAGATGCCTCCATACTTGAAGCCATTTCTATCGACAAAATTCGAGCAAGCAAAGATATAATTGTTAAGATCCAGCAACTATTAACAGCTCACGCCCTTTCTTTGACCAGCCTTTCCTTTATAGCCGTAAATCAAGGACCTGCTCCCTTCACTACCTTGCGTGTGGTGATAACTACGGCAAACGGTATCAATTTTGCGCAAGGAACTCCTTTAATAGGTGTCGATGCCCTTGATGCCTTTTTAATAGAGTATGCGGACAAAAATAAAACCACAGTAGCTCTCTTTAATGCGTTTAATGGCGACGCTTATTTTGGTATCATGCGTGATGGTATTGTTGTAGAAAAGGGATGTTTGACCATTGAGTCTTTGTTGCAACATATACAAACCACTAACCCTGATAACCGTATAGTTTTTATTGGTAATGGTGTGGCTCTTTTCAAAAATCAGATAGAAGCCATGTTGGGGACTCAGAGCTTAAATATCGAGGTCGTACCCTCCTATCCATCTATCAAACAATTAGGACTTTTGGGGTTGGACCATTGGCAAAAAAATCTTACTACCACACAATTGCTTCCTCTCTACTTAAAACAGTTTAAGGTTTTTGGCCGCTAGATTCCTGATCTCCTGTATATTCCCGCGCACCATGATCTCGTAAAAATTCTTCTATCCCAACAAAAAGGCGTACCGCCTGTTTATCTTTCTTTTTCTCAGCTTTATATTCTTCATCAAGCACCAATTGCAATGCTGTTCCAATTTCTGGTTTCACCATTGTATTAATATCTAAACCTCGTGAAGCACCAAAGGTCACAAGGGCTTCAACTAATGGCCTGTTTCCCGCAGCTGCTGCGTGCATAAGCAACGTATAGCCATCACGGGCATAATTAAGATCTGGTTTAAATTTAAATAAGAAACGAGCACTATCTGCATCTCCTTTTTTTTCATTAACAAGGAACCATGCTAGTTGGGTTGCTAATGGCGAATCTATGGCAATCCCCTTGCGCTCCATTATTTCAAGACTTTTAAGATCATGAGCATGGATACCGTGTTTGAAAGAATCCATTATCTCATTCTTCAAGTCTGGATGTTGCGTAGAGCCTTCCTGTAGCCACACCAAAAGATCGGGAATAATATCTGAATAGCTACTACGTGCAGCCCTATACAACAATGGGCCACCCTTTTTTAGGATTGGTTTTTCATCAATTAAATTCAACATTTTTTTTTGTTGCTGAGGATTATCTTTGTAAGAAAGTGCCATGCCAAATAAAATTTCCAAAAGATCTTGAGGGCTTAAGCGTTGAGTATCAATAAGAGTAATAAGAACTGATCGCACATTATCATACTCAGCCATCTTTAATGTTTCTACAATTTTTTCAACAGCTTCGGTTATCACATAAGGAGCTATAAAGGTCATCACTTGGGATTGGGAAATATGATCTTTAACTGCGGTTGGTTGCGTGTGAAGAACTCCGATAACGGTACTCAAAATGAGTAACAATCCCAATAAAAAAGCGATTTCCGACCGTTCATGCTTCATTATCTCTCCCTTACTTTGACATTATCCGTGGAACTATCAAACCACTTCTAGTCTACCAAATCAAAGTATGAGGAAAGCAATAATTATACTGAACGGATGGCTCCAACAAGAAGCGCCAGGGCTTGTTGTGAACGTAAAACTGTCGGTGTTAGAGCAATCATCTGTGCGCAAGGCTTAAGATCTTCAACTTCTTGAGAGGTAAAATCCCCTTCGGGGCCTATCCATACGGCGATCACCGCAGGCTTTGTAGTACGAATAGATACCATAGATTCTAATAGCGAACTGCCCGTTTTATTGGCAACACATGTAACATCAGCTAGACGCGTTTTTGCTAGAGCATTATCCATAGAGATAGGGGAATGGAGAGTGGGGATAACAAATTGTTTTGACTGTTCTGCGGCGGCAATTATTATATTCGTCAATCGTTGCATATCTTTGACATGCCAAGATCGTTGCACTTGAGCAGTTATCACCAAGTTAATGCTACTAGCGCCTAATTCAACACAGCTATAGATTGCTTGCTCAAGGGCTTCTCTTTTAAGCAACGGAAGATATATATCGAGTGTAGGCCGGAGGATGATGTTTGTTAAACATTCGTGGATAAGAAATTTTAAAGCCTTTTTTGACACCACTGCTTCAAAAGAGACCACAACATGTTGTTCTGCATCGAAGAGTATACATTCATCTGCTAAAGATAGTCGTACCACATGAACAACGCGATGATAGAGCTCCTCGTCCTCGATGACGAAACTCTCACCATGTTTTTTATCGACTATAAAGTTTTTTAAATTTTCCTTATAGAAGGCAAATTCATGCTTTGCTGCGTACACGTGGCGCCCTTTTGCCATACCACCAACGATGAACAGCATGTTTGAATGAAATAAGCCTCATAGCGATAGGAAGACCGAATCTAGTGAGCATGCGTTTTGCAAAAGAAGGTTTTTTCATGACGATGGGTTTGTCGAGTACGCCTTGGTCAAATGCTGTTTCCATATAAGCATCAAAAGCATCATATTCTTGCGCTGATGATGCCACATGAGCTGGTCCGTTCTGGCGCTGGTTAGATGGCGATTGATCTTGGTTGGCCATAACCATACTTACAAGCCAGACATTCAAGGCAATAGTCCTCAAGGCCATTTTTTTCATGCGATATATCCTTGTACTAGAAAAAGATATTAGAATTGAGAGAAACCAAAAGAATAGACAGTTACGATTGCATAATAATAGTAGTTAGTATACTGATGGGTATGCATAGATGTCAAAAAAGGAGATCTCAGGATGGAAGCAGTCAAGCCTGTTGTATTAGTTATATTAGATGGCTTTGGATGGCGCGCACAAGAACGATATAATGCAATTCGCGCTGCACACACTCCGAACCTTAATAGTTGGTTTGCAGCCCATCCCCTTACGCTACTGCAAGCAGCCGGAAGTTCCGTTGGCCTTCTTGATGGTTATGCAGGTAATTCCGCCGTAGGCCACCTTACTATAGGAAGCGGCCGCATAGTGGAGCAATCAGCCACCGTCATACATCATGCCATTCGTAACAGAACATTTTTTCAACATCCTGTGCTTGTTAATTGTCTGCGTACATTGCGCCAACGTGGATCAGCTCTCCATATCATGGGGCTACTTTCTGATGCTGGCGTGCACAGTGATATCGAACATCTCTATGCCTTTTTAGACTGTGCGCATCAACATGGCATTCGCTACGTTTTTATTCATGCCTTTTTAGATGGTCGCGATTCTCCGCCACGATCAGCGCATGGCTATTTGGAACAACTTGAACAAGCGCTTTCTCTGTTTGAATATGGATCAATCGGATCGATGCATGGTCGCTGGTATGCTATGGACCGGGATAATAATTGGTCTCGTACACAACAAAGTTATAATGTGTTAACGCAGCAAACAGAAGAATTTGTTCCGCTATCGTGGCAATCTCTTCTTGAACACTATTATAGCCAAGGAATAACTGATGAGTTTATACCACCACATCGTCTTGACCCGACCAGTAGCATAGAAGATGGCGATGGCATTATATTCTTTAATTTTAGGGCTGATAGAGCACGCCAATTAACTGCAGCATTTATGGATCCTGCATTTGACCATTTTGCGCGTAAAAAAATCGCACCAGCTTTTTTTATTACACCAACAGACTATGCACCGGCACTCGCAACAGACGTTTTATTTCCTCAACCTACATTAACCAACACGCTGCTTGAACAGCTTGACGCGGCTGGAAAAACTATTTTTTCTATAGCAGAAACTGAAAAATATGCCCATATAACCTATTTTTTTAATGGGGGTAACGAGCAACAATTACCTCATGAAACTCGTATTCTTATTCCTTCGATTCGAGCCTCAAGCTATCAGGACAACCCTGCAATGTCTGCACGTGAAATTACAGGGGCAGTCGTGGCATCACTCCAACACACACCGCGTGATTTTTATCTTATTAATTATGCAAATGCTGATATGGTGGGCCATTCAGGGAACTTTGAGGCCACTGTTAAAGCTGTAGAAATTATTGATGAACAACTCAAGCAGCTCTATGATCTTGTGGTTACCAAGCTTGATGGAACGCTGATTATTACGGCTGATCACGGTAAAGCGGAAGATATGGTTGACGCAAACACGGGCCAACCACGTACAGCTCATACAACCAACCCTGTCCCCTTTCTGGTGCTGACACAAAATAGAGCAAAACTCCCCCCTTGCGCTCATCTACAAAGGCTTTCGGATATCGCCCCCTTTATTTTAGCTCTCATGAAGCTCCCTATCCCGCCTGAAATGGTCCCTAAATGATTAGCCTCCCCTAATCAAAAAATGCCATAGAGAAATATTGAAAGCGGCTCACCCTCAGGTTTAATGGGTGCCGTTTTACAAATAGAAAACGCTTTGCTACTATTGTGGCATAGGTTAAAAATTATCGATTTTTAGGGGGTTTTTTATCATGCATTTATCACGTATTTTTCTACTTTTTTTTCTTGGTTTTGGGTTCAATCTTATGCCGATGCTCAGTGAGGCTGCTGGTAGCAAGGGCAATAATCCCTTTGCTCAATTATTGTCCGGTTTGGGAGGCTCTCGCAGGACAGAGCGTGCTTTAACTGATAAAAAAACAAGTTATATTCTTGGTGATATAAATGATCTTCTCAATGAATCCGATACTTTCCCTACATCTGACTTTGATAATCACAAGATGGGCCTACATATACCAAGAACAAAAGCAGGTGCAATTATACTCTCAGGACTTCCAAGGCTTACAAATCCTATTAATGTAAAACAGCAAGACAAGATTCGTGAATTCATTGTCGTATGTTTGCGCTACCAGCTACAAGACGTTCTAGGAACATTATTAAATACTGTAAAAGAAAGAGGCTTTGATACACAAGAAATTGTGCACGGCACCATAACAAAATATCATTCCCCTCTTCATCAAGCCGCGGAAGAAGGCCAAGCAACGGCTTTTAGATGCCTTACAGAACACTGTAAACCTCAAGATTTACACGCAGAATGTCGAGAAAAGGATCTTCTCACAGTAGCAAAGGAATCTTCTTCTCATGATCTTATTGTAAGAATACTCGCTGAAAAAATCGGAAAGCGAAAAAAGAAATCACGTTCTTCTGCATCATCCTCAAGCACACCACCAGCAACTACTCCTATAACTCCATCAACAGCTACCGTTATCGCAACAGCTGCGATAACAACCCCACACTTATCCTCAAGCAGCCCAATAGCGCCTGCCACGGCAACGGATAACTCTTCTTTTAGCAGCTCAAGGAGCCCTGAGGAAAATCCGAGCCATCAAGAAGACTGGTATCAAGAAGAGATGCAATCGATTCTGGCGGAATTTATGAATGATCCAACGTTCGTGACTGCTGTTCAAATGGCACAGCAAACGGCGACAAATGATGCTCAAGCAATAATACGTGATCCAGCCGTACTACAACAATTAGTTAAAAAGGCTATGGAATGTAAAAATAGATATGAATCTTCTTCATCATCAAGTTCGTCATCAAGCTCAGTTGGCTCTGATTGGGCTAAAAATCTTGAAGACCTATCTAAAACGTTAGGAAACCCGCTTGC
This sequence comes from uncultured bacterium, assembly GCA_963738145.1. Classification (GTDB taxonomy): domain Bacteria; phylum Babelota; class Babeliae; order Babelales; family Vermiphilaceae; genus CAVTVH01. The sequence continues at coordinate 355,317 of CAVTVH010000001.1, read as the reverse complement.
TCCTTGGAATCAAGATTCTCCTAAAAAGGCGGATGATTATGACCTCTCCTCAGATCTTAAACGTCGTGAAGCAAGAGATAAGGCACACCGTGAAGAACAACAGTTACTCAGAGAAAAAGATACACAAATTCTACGCGAGCAAGAAGAAGCCCAAAGAGCTTTAGAGCGCGAACAAGAAAAGAAAAGAAAAAACCAAAAAATAGAAGCGCGAAATGCAAAAAAACAAGAAGAAGAATTGCGCAGAAAAAAGAAAGAAGAAGAGGAAGAGGAAAAACGTAAAAAACAAGGAACGATAGCCGAAAAAAATCGTATCCATAGGGAAAATCAATTAGTATTGAAACGACAACAAGAAGAAGCGCGACGAAAACAAGCTGAAGAAGAGCGTCAAAAATTATTAGAAGAACTATGGGCAGAAGAAACCGGCAAAGCCGAAGCTGCACAAGAAGCCCGTCCTGCGATGGCCATGCATCATGAAATAAGCATGAAAGAATCTTATGGTTCAAAACCAAGAAAACCTAGAACTGTAACACCAACTACGCCTCCTGTTCCTACAGTAGTGCCAGCATCACCGCTCGCACTACCTGCACCATCGCTATCACAACCAGCAGTTGAACCATCAATACCTTCGACAACGTTGACAACACCACCGGTTCCTGTGCCTGTAAGTAGCACATCTTCCTCGAGTAGTTCATCAAGTAGTTCTCATTCTCGATCAAAAGATCCTCACGATATGTTATGCAGAGCTTGTATATCTGAAAAACAAGGTGATTTTATTAACGCTGATCTTTTAAGCGCTGCGTTACAAGGTCTTGCTGATTTGAGTAAGCCCATTCACCCAATAACCCGCACCACAGCCCTTATGGCCGCAGTAAAAATGAGTGATACGCGAGCCGCTGCTATGTTGTTAGGAAATGCGCCAAGAAAAGGCGGATCGCTACCAATACTTGCTGACACGGACTTCATAGGGGAAAATTCTCTGGAAAAAGCGGCTGCGCAAGCTGCACCACACATAGCAGATAACAAACATCCAGCCACGCTCATGCTTGATCAATTACTTGCACATGCACAACCGAGCGACGTTCGTAATTTAATGTCTAAGCAAACAATAGAAGTTCATAATTTAAAACAAGAACATCAAAAAAAATTAGCTGCAAACTATAATACAATCGACAAATTAAACGCGGAAATGGAGCAGCTTCGCAAACAGGTCGAGCAATTTAGCAATTCAAAAAAATCTTAAACGTATAAAGGGGGACACGTATATGAAGTTATTATTACCTATCACATTAATAGTTAGTTTGGCCATTGTGCCGACGTTAAGTTCTGCATCAAGCTCAAGTAGTTCATCATCATATTCTTCCAGTGCTATGCCGATACCTCTATCTCCTGAACTAAGAAATTTAGCTGAGCGTGTGATGGGTAAACCAATATCCCCTCAAGCAGAGGCACATCTAGCAAAAATGCATGAAAATGGGGCGTCAACAAAGATGCAGCGCATTCAAGATGAGAGGGATGATCTTGACGCAATAGCTGCGGCTGTGGCCAATCAAGTAACATTGAAAGACATTAAAAATAAACCTTATATTGGCTTTTCAAACGTGTTAAACCTAACAAAAGTTCTTGCTTCTGGTCAGATAAGAGAATGGATGAAGCACCCTGAAACACTAAATCAACCTGCACTACTAACGGGTTCTATCTCTATGGCATTGTTCTTTGAACTGGAAGATCAGCTAGAAGAAATCCTAAATGTTGCGTGCGACAATAAATTTGATACTGCAAAAATAATAAACGGTATGGTAGATGAAGAAACTTCTCCTCTCCACGCAACAGCTTATCATGGCCTTATCAAGGCAACCCAAATACTTATTAGGCATGGTGCTAATCCGAATGTTGTTTGCAGGGGAAAAACAGTATCACAAGGGCTCGATGAACTTTCAAAGTCTCGAAGTTTATCACGAGAGACATCTACCACACTCAAAAAAATCATTGATGCTGAAATAGAAAGGCGCGCTTCGAGTTCGAGCTCGAGTAGCTCAACAACATCATCTTCCAGTAGTTCTACTCCGGTACCGACAGCCGATGAACTAAATGGTTTTTTTGGGTCTATCAGTGGAGCCATATCTCCTCAAGCATTGGCTCAGTTAGCAAACTTGCATAAAAATATGCCTCCTGAACCATCGCGTACACGAAGTCAACGAAGAAGTATATCTCATACTATGAAAAAGAGTGGAATCAAACCTGCAGATCTTGATCGAGCAGCAGATCTTGATCGAGTATATTATGATGATGCACGTAATAATTTTAAGACCGCAATGGATATAATGACTGACAAGCCATCACCAACCACTACAACTTCCCCAACGGCTTCACCGTACGACAACTCAGGTGAGGGCTGGTGTTTTCAGGCAGAAACGCTTGACTCGCTTATAGATGAAGCTGTGCAAAACATACAAGGAAATCCTGAGATTTCTGACAGTGATATAAAAAAAAATGTCGCATGCTTCACTCATTTATGTGTACGTTTTAATAGAGCAGATAAATTACGAGAGTTTTTTAAAATAATAAGAAACATAAGATCACATATAAACATCAAAGAAATAATAAAGGTCATCACAACAGAGCAACACTCACCATTACATACAGCTGTTGAACGAGAACAATCAGATAACGTTGAACTGCTCCTCGAATATGGCGCAGATCCATTGGCCCTGTGTAGAGGTAAAACTCCTCGTTTGATACTCAAAGAAAAGGCCGAAAGTATCGAACGAGATCGTATTGAAAAACTTCTCACAAACAAAATAAGAGAAAATGCACTCGGAGCCGTTGCAGAAATTAAAAGTAAAAAAGCTGCAGCCAGATCGAGTAGCACAACATCCTCAGCGCGTGAGATGTTCGACATGTTTAGTAAGCCTACAATGCATGTTGAAACAACTCCTGGAATTCCTACTGATACCGCCAGCAAATCCGCTACACATAGACCTTCAGATGGTATAGATTTAGATCCCGATAATGAGCACGAAACGTTTGATGATTGGGCGGTAAGAAATCGAAATAGCAGTTTAATGAACCCTCAAAATGATGCTGGTCTGCAGCCCTTCATAGAGGAGACTTCTCGCAGTGTGCAAGCAGCTATTCCAGAAATAACAGATGGCAAAGAAGAGGCTGCACCTACCACCACCACACCTGAGCAACAAAAAAAGAAGAAACTCACGCAACAGGAAAGAGATGCTGAGCGTGCACGTATAAAGGCAGAAAATAGAACAAAAGATGAAGAGAAACGTAAAAAACGTAAAGAAGAAGAAAAACTTTTAGAAGTTCGACGGGCACAAGAACGCGCGGATTTTCTTGAACGCCAAAAACGTCTCGAGGAACAAGTGCGCGAAAACAAAGAAAGACAAAAAAAAGCGCGCCAAGAAAAATTGGCTGTTGAAGCCCGCCTACGAGAAGAGAATTTTTTAGCCGTAGAAAAAGCGCACCAAGAAAAATTAGCGACTGAAGCTCGTCAGAGAGAAGAAGAGGCGAAGAAAAAGCAAGTTGCTCCCTGGGTTGTACCGGCATCAATGGTTACACCACCCGCACCTACAGTTGTACAAATACCTACGCCGACAGCTCAACCGGTAGCAGCAACAGCTCATGTTGCAGTAATGGCTACGCCATTAACCACACCAACATCGCTGAGCTCAGTGCCTTCAGCGTCGGCTGTCATAGTCGTAACTCCACCAGCTGTTTCTCATAAAGTTGGCATGAAAGAATCTTTTGGTTCTACCCCACCAACAGTTACTACTCATCTGGCACCACTGACTAGTGTTTCTCCAGAACAGTTATTAGCCCAAGGAACTGCTCCTGGCTACGGCGTAGCAATCCCACGACGAGAAGGGCCATTAACTTTAGATGACCTATTTGAGGCTCTCAACACCCCCGAGGGACAGCCAGCCAATACAAAGCTCATGGAAATGTGTTTACGCGACCGCTATCCCGCTCCTCCAATAGACATGAATGGCAGAAATGCTTTAGGTTTAACACCCCTCATGGTTGCAGCAGAAAACGGGAAATGTGACGCTGTAGAGCTTTTATTAGAGCGGCGTGCAAATCCGCACTTGACGGAAGGAATCAAAGAAGAGAATGCATTTGATAAAGCCGTTGCCTTATCTACGGCAAGACCTGGCTATGCTAAGTCTCTTATGCTATTGGGTAAAAAAGCTACAAACGGTCAACTTTTAGCTTCATTGCTACAAGTTATGAATTATCGAAGTCCAGGAAAAATTTAACAAACCCTCTTTTAAAGGAACTGTCATGATATTTTCTCAACGATTATTTACCATACTAGTAACCATACTTATAAGCTTGACTGCCATGCCAATGGTGCATGGGGCGGGAGCTGGCGGAGGAAAGGGTGCGGGCGTAAAAGGATTAGGGAGTCAATCTGGTGTCATAGACCTAGCAACAGCGTTCTTTAGAAAATTGGCGGAGTCCGATGTTTCTCCAACGGATGAAGAGGAAATGGGACAATCTTTAGTGGGAATGGACGATGAAACATTCGACAAACTCGTAAGCAATGTTGCCTCAGACATAACAGAGGAGAATGAATGGATGAAAATAATGCTTGGAGCATCTCGAATGAGTCCAATACTGGCCTCTGTTTTCGCAGGACAAATTAACACCGAACCTGTAACGCCACCAACGACTGTACTCACGGCTGCCCAAAAGAAAAACAAGAAAAAAAGGAAGAAAAATAAGGTTAAAAAAGCTGCTGTTTCGCAAGCCTTACCTTCATCATCAAGCTCATCATCTTCGAGTTCAAGCAGTAGCTCCCTAGAAACTTCTCATGCCTCTACGCCATCAGGCACCGTATCAGCTTCGAGCTCAACACCGCCGAGCAGCTCATCAACTTCATCGCTTGTAGATTTGACTCCTTCAGGCGCTCCATCAAAAAGCGTTGATAGAAGACTTAAGAAGCGTGGATCTTAAACCTTATACTTGAAGTAGACGAACTTGCCTTCACGATGGGTCTCTACAAATCCAAAGCGGTTGTAGAGCTTAATGCCACTCGTATTTGGCGTATAGGTAAGCAAGAGAACTTCTTGAGCGCCTTGTTCTTTAAGAGCTTTAATAGCATATTCCAAGAGACAATCAGCATAACGCTTGCCACGAAAATCTTGGTGTATGGCTAAAAAGAGTATGTGGCCCTGATGGAAGTTCTTCATATAATAGGTAATGAATCCAAGGAATGCTCCTTGCTTATTACGCATGACGCTTATTTTCATGGTACCAAAGTAGCGCGAGTCAAATTCATTGGGAGAATGGGTATTGAGCATAAAGAGTACATGCTCACGTGTATATTCATTAACGCTTAACCAGTACCAATCACGTTCAAAGAGGCTAACAACGTTTTCTTGATCACGTTCGGGACTATAATCAGAAATAGCAACATCTTTGTGTGCGCACGTAGCAACCACTGATAGGGCTGGTGGCTGCGATAGAAAAAGATACGATAACGTTCCACCTGTTATAACTGCTATGGTAAGTGCTACTATTCTCAATGATCTGGTACGTAACATAAAAGAAATCTCCTAACTATTTTTATACTTTATCGCATGTAACGTAAGCCCTTGTGGCGACGCATTCGGCAATGGATGGCATGGATCTTTACGATCAAGAATTTCTTGTAGATATGATAGCGGCATATCGTGTGATGTGGCGTAGGCAAGGCAAGCTCCCACAAGACGCCGAATCATATAACGCAAAAATGAAACCCCTTGCACGTGAATACGATAGCCATTATAACGGCCAATGGGTGTTACGTGAATAGTTTGGATGGTACGCACCGTATCTTCACGTTCATCCCCCGTGCAGAATGAACGGAAATCGTGCGTTCCTACAAAGAGTTGCAATGCTTGATTGAGCCGCGCAATATCTACTTTTTTACGGACATGAAGACCATGGCGAGCTCTACGCGGATCTGGACGATAGGTAAAAAAAAGATAGTGGTATACCTTATAATCGATATTCTCAAACGGATTATAATGGGCATCCATGGCTTTTAAGCGACGAATATGAATTGATGAGGGAAGTTTATTATTCCAAGCAAAGCGCATCTTTGCAACATCAAGATTAAGGGGTGTTTTTATCAAAGCAACTTGGCCAGATGCATGCACGCCAGCATCAGTACGTGATACTCCAACTAACGTAACAGGCTGACCAAACGTACTATAAAAACTTTTTTGTAAGGCACCGGCTACCGTAAGCTCATCCTTTTGGAGCTGCCATCCACAATAATCGGTGCCATCGTAGGCAATAATTGCTTTGTAATAATACATGTTTATTGCGTTCGTCCCGAGTAATCGTGAATGAAATGAACGATTGTATCGAGGGATATAACATAATGTATTTATTTTGAACTGTTAAATCCGCGCATCCTGAGTGCCAATCTTTTAAGATTGGTGTATCGAATGGATCGCCACGAACGGGGTTTAACTTTAGAACTGTTCATTCTTCCGTTGACCAGCCTTGAGCCCACGCTTTCTTAATCTAATAAAATTTGGCGTTACTTCGATAAGCTCATCTGGACGAATCCATTCGATGCATTGTTCAAGATCCATGACGCGAGGAGGTGCTAATTTAACAGCCTCATCGGTACCTGAAGCTCGCATGTTGGTCAACTTTTTAGTTTTACATGGGTTGGCTTCCATATCCATATCCCGACTACTTTCTCCAATAATCATGCCTTCGTACACTTCATCGGTGGGCTTTACAAATAAGACGCCACGCTCTTGCAAATTATCAAGGGCATACGCGGTTACTACACCATTTTCCATCGAAACAATAGCGCCCTTACTTCTGGTTGGAATGTCACCTTTATACGGCTCGTACCCAAAAAAGCTAAAGTTCACAATGCCGGTGCCGCGCGTGTCAGTTAAGAATTGGCTTCTAAAGCCAAGCAATGCTCGTGATGGAACTTGATATTCTAAACGTACGCGACCATCTTCATAGGTGGTCATATTTTTGAGATCACCTTTGCGACGGCCCATATTTTCCATGACGGTACCTTGATAGTTCTCAGGAACATCAATAACCACAAACTCTATAGGTTCACACTTTTGACCATCGATAGTCTTATAAATAACTTGAGGGGCGGAAAGTTGCAGCTCAAAGCCTTCTCGGCGCATATTTTCAACCAATACACCCAAATGCAATTGCCCACGGCCAGACACTTTAAATACTTCAGGGGATTCGGTAGGCTCAACTTTAAGCGCAACGTTTGTTTTTAACTCTTTTTCTAAACGCTCCTTAATTTGACGAGACGTCAACAACTTACCATCTCTACCATTAAACGGAGAGTTATTCACGGAAAAGTACATGGTCAAGGTTGGCTCATCAACTTTAACATAGGCGTGCGGTAGTGGATGTTCAACTTCGCACAGCGTTGTGCCAATATGGATTTGCTCAGTAAATCCGGTGACAGCAACAATATCACCAAAACTTGCAGAAGGAACTTCGACACGTTGCAGGCCTATAAAGCCAAAAATTTTAGTAATTTTCATAGGACGACCTACATAATCGTCTTTGCAGCAAATTACTTGCTGACCTACATTCATAGTCCCGCTCCACACACGTCCAATACCAATAGTTCCTAAATAATCGGAACGATCCAAGTTGGTAACAAGAAATTGTAAATGGGGATTTTTTTCAACCGGAGCTGGGATATCTTTGATGATTGCATCAAAAAGAGGACGTAAGGTTCCTTCGTGAGGCGCGTTTGGATCAGTAATTACAAAACCATTACGAGATGAACCATAAAGTACCGGAAAATCAAGTTGCGCAGAATCTTTAGCAAGTTCTAAAAACAGGTCGTGGATTGAACTTTCGGTACGCTCTATAGAAGCATCTTTACGATCAATTTTATTGATAAGAACGATAGGCTTTAGATTAAGCTGTAATGCTTTTTGTAGTACAAAGCGAGTTCCCGGTAAAACGCCTTCCGCAGCATCAACCAACAATAAAAACCCTTCTACCATTTGCAAGGTGCGTTCCACTTCACCACCAAAATCGGCGTGCCCTGGTGTATCAACGATGTTAATCTTGTAGCCATCTATCTCAATACCAGTATTTTTTGCCAAAATAGTAATACCGCGCTCTTTTTCAAGATCATTAGAATCCATAACACGATCTGCTATAGCAACCGTCCCTGACTGCTTAAGCATTTCATCTACGAGTGTGGTTTTTCCATGATCTACGTGAGCGATAATAGCAATATTACGAAGATGGGAGCGTTGGGCTTTATTCATGATAATTTACGAACCTCACAACAGGTTAAAATAGGGATCTGCACATGCGGAAAACTGAAGAAGCCCCATGTTGTTGCATGGGGCTCTATAATAGATTTCTTATAACCACGGAGAAATATAAGGCAAAAGCGCCATAATGCGTGATTGTTTAATCACGAGTGCCAATTGACGCTGATGCTTTGAACAATTTCCAGAAATGCGAGCTGGTAATATTTTACCGCGCTCAGTTAAAAAACCCTTTAAGAAACTAGCATTCTTATAATCAATGTTAGCTACTTGGGTATCATTGCCACAAAAACGACAATGCTTTGCGCCATTAGTACCTTGTTTACGGAATCTTTTTTTCAATAACCGTGTACTGATTTTTAACTTAATTTTCTTGGTCATCCTCGCACATCCTCTTGATCATAGTTACCGTTGCCACGTCCCATATCATCTCTGAACATTCCATCTCTATCACGATCCCTGCCTTCTCTAAAGAAGCCTTCGCGTTGAGTTGGTGCTTCTTCCAGGGATGGCGGACGCTGATAGGCCAATGAAGTTCGCCCATCAAGACGCGCAAACATGGTACGCATGATCAGATCATTAAGTTTAACCGTAAATAATGTTTGAAGACCCTTGAGGGCTTGTCGGGGATCGATTGATTCAAAACGAACAAGGAAGTAAATTCCGTATTCATTGTTGTTAACCGTATAGGCCAAACGATATTTACCCCAACGCTCAAAGGAAATAATTGAAGCTTTGGCGGCATTTATAACTTGCTCAATCTGAGCTTCTATTGTCTTGCTTTCATCCTGCGTAATTTCAGGTATGGCAAGCACGAGCACTTCGTGACGAATCATAGATTAAAGACTCCTTAAACAACTAACTGGAAGTGTAAAACACTATAACGCAAACCTTACGTTATTTAGTTACATTTTCACGCTCTGAGACTGCGAGAAAATTAATCAAAATTGATCCTAAAAAGAATAGCAGAAGAACTAAAAAATACTAGTTCTTCTGCTATTAGTTAAGCTTTTTAAAGATCGGGTAAGCGTCTACGCTTATGCGAGTCTTTGTTGGCGCTGAATAATGCGTCCAATAATCCTGAAATGATCTTTGCCGCGAACCAGTGCTATAGGAGGTGTTTTGTGGTTTACGGATTCCAATACGATAAAATCTTCGGTATAGGTTACCTGCATAACCGCTTTTAGAGGCGTATCGTTGCCATATTCCACGGCAGCTATATCGCCAGAACGAGTCCAGACTTCAGGAGATATAATCAGGCAATCGCCCTTGATAAAGGTGGGAGCCATAAGATTATTTTCGATACATAAGGCGAACATGGCCGTATCTGTTGTATTTAAGACTGGGACAAAAACGTCTTTGTACCCTGTGGTAATTTGCATGAGTTGATTATTGTATGGTGATGGATTTGATGGAATTTCACCGATAACTGGTACCACTTGCACCTTGAGCTCAACGTTTGATTGCTCAGGCATGCTTACATTGCTCTCTATATCATCGGTGCGCTGACGTCTGTGTGCAAAGAGATCTATTGGACTTATTTCAAACGCATTTGCCAGCTTTCTGAGGGAATCTTCATTCCAGCGCCGCGTTCCATTTTTAATATGAGTTAAATAACTCTCAGACATACCGGTTTTTTCAGCTAAAATCTTTGTGGTCCAGCCTTTTTCTCTGAGCAGCTCTTTAACCCGTAACGCTGTCGATCTTATAGATGATGACATATTGAACTCCTCCTGTTATCCTTGGTATGGTTATTTTACTGCCTTATTACTAATAGTACTCATATTATCAAGCTTGTCAAATAGAAAGATTGACAATGGCGCAAAACTCTCGTACCCGCACACCCCAGGAAATATTCAGGAAAAATAGCTTTGAAAAGGCGGCCTGGAGCACGGATGGCCTCATTTGTGGGATTGATGAAGTCGGCAGGGGCTGCTTGGCTGGCCCTCTGGTCACAGCCGCCGTTATTTTGCCTCCCCACACCACCAGCCGACTCCTTAAGGATTCGAAGCTTATAGATGAATCTGAACGGCTAAAAGCCTATTCGTGGATTAAAAAACATTGCTGGTATGGTCTAGGCATCGTCCACCATAGAATTATCGATAAACATAATATTTGGCACGCCACTCTTATAGCTATGAAGCGCGCCCTTATGCATGCCATACTACAGGGTCCAAAGGTTCCTGATGCTATTTTAATCGATGCCATGCCTTTAAACCTTTTTGATACAAGCTATAAATCCATCCCTGTACACCACTTTTATAAAGGAGAGAGCAAATCAAGCTCCATAGCTGCAGCTTCTATTCTAGCCAAAGTAACCCGTGACGCCATGATGCGCCGCTTTGAATTAACATTTCCTGGCTATTGTTTGGCTGATCATAAAGGGTATAGCACCCCAAAGCATAAAAATTCTCTCTCTCTTCAACCAGCTTCTCTTATTCACCGTAAAAGCTTTTTAACTCACATAGAGCTTTATAACCAACCTCAAGGGGATATTCATGACCAACAACAATGCCTTTGCTGAAGTTATGGAAAGCTCTCTTCAGGAATTTAAAGCGCAAAGCTGGCAATGGGATACCTGCGCACCCTTTGGCTCTATGGTTGTTATACCGGCAAAAAAAAGAACGATTTTTGGTGTTGTGCATCACGTACAAACGGGGTCTATGGACCCCAATCGCTATCCTTTCCCCTATAAAAAAACAGAGGAAGAGCTTTTACAAGAACAACCGCAGATATTTGAATTTTTAAAAACTACCTTCTCGTGCCTTATTATTGGCTACCAAGAAGATGGCCAAATACAGTATGCTTTAGCGCCAGAACCCGCAAAGTTACATGCTTTTGTTGCGCCCATGCCACACGATCTAGGCAAACAGTTTTTTTATAAAGATCGCTATTTACATATTCTTTTTGGACAAGCAACCGCTATCAGTTACCTCGATGAATTGCTCCTCGCACTCCTCACGTACCAGGCATCCCTCACACCTATTTCTGAAGAAAAAATAACGACTATGGCACAAACATTTTCGTTATTGACCGGCAATGATTATCGTAGACTAAAATTGTTTTTACAACGCGTAGAACCACTTATAGAGAAATCTTAACTTTGTATTGGATGATGCAACGATGTTCAGTTTTATTAAAGACGTATTCAAAAAAGCGTATACCCAATTTACCCAAAAAACAGCGGCTCTCTTTCAACGTACGCACATTGATGAAGCAACACTCAAAGAGCTCGAGCAGCTCCTTATTGAAGCTGACACCGGCGTAAAAACCACAAAGATAATTATTGATAATCTCAGAAATAAAATGCAGAGCGGCCAGTTGCAAGCTGGTAGTGATTTAAAAAAAGCACTCGAAGAAGAATTGTTAGCGCTCATAGCTGGTACATCTCGTGCTCAAGATGGCGATGTCTATCTTTTGGTAGGTATTAATGGTAGTGGAAAAACCACGTTTACAGGAAAGCTCGCACATGCCAAAGCACAACAGGGCAAAAGAGTATTACTCGTAGCCGCCGACACTTTCCGTGCCGCAGCCGTAGAGCAACTTACCGTTTGGGCTACACGTTCACATGCCCAGCTTTTGACAGGATCACAGGGCCAAGATCCAGCAGCTGTGGTGTTTGCAGGGTGTGAAGAATATAAAAAGGGAAATTTTGATACGCTTATTATAGATACCGCTGGCCGCTTGCAAACAAAAACAAATCTCATGCGTGAATTAGAGAAAATTAAAAAAATTGTTGCGCGTCAATTGCCGGAAAGCAGCGTGCGCACCTTGCTCACTATTGATGCCATGCTTGGCCAAAACTCTTTAGAACAAGCACGATTATTCCATGAAAGCACACAACTTGATGGTATTGTCCTTACCAAAATGGATGGCACGGGCAAAGGCGGTATTGTCATCGGCATCATCCAAGATCTCCATATCCCTATCGCCTATCTTTCATGGGGAGAAGGTATTGATCAGCTAGCACCTTTTAATGCTGATGAATATGTTGCTGGTATTATGCAGGATAAGACTTAGAGCTTTATACACCACCCGCTGCTGAAGAAACAGAGTTGCGACCCATCATTGAGGATGGCTGCGAACGAGACACGTTGCTACCGACTAAAAGTAATGTGCTTGATGGCATAACGCCAGGTAAAGAACAAGAAACTGCTACCAAGGCTGTTGGGGTAGCCGGAGGAGCAGAAGTTAAACTTGTTGGTGAAGACGTTGACACGCTAATTCCTAATGTTGATGCAGGAACGGAAGATGGGCTGCTCGCTGGTGCTGTAGACAATGTTAACAGTGGTGATGGTTGTTGAGTTAGGATTTGTATCCTTTGAACCTCATTTAGTGCGGTCTGATCTTGTACTTGAAGCGCAGCAGTTTGATGAGTAGCTGAAATAATAGTAGCCCGTCTATGTTGGATATGATTCTGATGATCAGGTTGCTCATATGTTCCTGCTCGTGATACCGGTCGTACCGTATCATCATTACAACAAGGAAGACATAAAGCCAATCTATGTCCTTCTTGTAAAGCCTGCACAGCCTGACTTGGAGCTGCCCTTATGTGACGAACCCCCTGCAAGTTTTTTTGTGCCCATGGACGTATTTCTCCTGAACGAGCAGTTACTACCGCTATTCTATTTGCCGCACTTGCATGGCGAGCAACTTTGTAAGATTTAAAGGTTTGATAAACAAGCTTAGAGCTATAAATAACGTAGATAGAAAGTGCCGCAGGTACTGATGCATAACACAACGCATCTGCCCGTACTTGCGCAGCACGCTTACCCGCACCAAATAAAGTTGTACTCACTAAAATGGTAAAAACGATACTTAATTTTTTCATGTCCCACCTTTCAAAAAAATTACAAGTAAGCTCAAACTATCGCGAAAAACCCTTATTTGCAAGGCTTTTTTCATCATACACTAGTGTGACTATTAATAGCCATATTTAACAACTACCCAACATCCTTAAGAATCTAGAATTTTACCCACTCATGTGCTAACGTTGCCCCTATGAACACACTAACCATTATTTCTCTTGTTATAGAGATCGAACATTCATTATACGCCACCTACAACGACCCACTTGTATGCAACCAATATGCGTGGTGGATTATAGAGCGTATTACCCACAAAGATAAATCAATGCTGCTTGCCCAAGAAACCATTTTCTTAACTGATGAACAAAAAGATACCTTGACTATGTGGCTAGAAAAACTTAACAAAGAAAATATGCCTATCGCCTATCTTTTTGGTAATGTACCCTTTAACGACGTCGACATTTTAGTAGAACCGCCCACACTCATACCTCGACCAGAAACAGAAGAATGGTGCGTAGCGCTTATCAACAGATTAGAACCATTTAAAAATAACCAGCTCACACTCCTTGACCTTTGTTGCGGTTCTGGATGTATAGCAATTGCCTTAGCCAAAGCTTTACCGCATGCAACAGTATACGCAGTTGATAAAGCCCCTACAGCTCTTGAGCTTACCAAAAAAAATAGCCTGCATAACAAGGTAACTAATGTTATTCCACTAAGCTCAGATCTCTTTAATGACCTTGATCCTGATATACGCTTTGACATAATTGTCAGCAATCCTCCTTATATACCATCACAAGAATGGCACTCTTTAGACACCACGGTCACTGCATGGGAAGACCGTGATGCTCTTATTGCCGATGACAACGGACTTGCTATCATAAAAAAAATAATTAAAGATGCTCCTCGTTTTATTAAAAACAATAATGATCTTGAAAAACGAGCAGTAGCCCAAATCATTATAGAAATTGACCATACACAAGGCCATCTTGTGCAACAACTTATGCAAGCTGCTCATTACAATAACAGTAGTGTGCATAAAGATTTAGAGGGAAAAGACCGTACCGTCAGCGCACGAGTAGATCATGTGGCCACTTCCAACCATAGTTCCTAATATTGTAAGCATAACGCTTAGAGCGGATAGTCTCGTATGCAGCTCAATAACGTCTGGCAAACAACAGCACCCTTATTGCTTGACCGCCTATCGCTCTATTGCCTTATCAAGCCTTGAGTGTCACGAGGCCATCCTGTATAATCCTAGCCGCATCAGGCAGCACATACAAAAATTTTTAGCTGACTACAATCTTGCCCATTCTTGGACATGTCTTTCGATTGCCGGAACGACTGTTATAGAAAAAATTGTTCATATGTCGAGTGCCCACCCGGAACCGCACCATTTTAACTCTCTGTCTCTTAAAAAAATGGCCTGGGACTACCGCTATCTTTATCCAAGTGACAATGCTCATTTTGCCTTTTATGTATGCGGGATACCCCGGCATACATTAGCACAATATCAACTACTTACCCTCAGCACACAGCTCAATCCACTCATTATAACAACGGAATGGCTAGCACTTTTACGTCTTTATAAGCAGCGCTACGGTAATGCTTTTCGCTCAACACAACTAGCAAAAGATATGCTCATGCATAACAATGTTATTGAAAAGTTGTGCTCACTTGATATGGTGCGTAGATTAGTTTTTATCCCATCGATGCGCCACCTGGATCTAGAAAAAGAATACACAACTCTAACAACCGCGCTCGGCCTTTTTTTATTAGGGAAGGATCTTGGTGGAACCAATTAATTTTATTAAAACAATATCGGCACACGAATATCGTGCTATCAAGCGGTGGTATGGATTTTCTCTGGGCATGCTATCAATTGCCTTTATAGGTATACTATCCATACAAACAATGCAATGCTGGCATCTCTATACTGCATATACAACCTATAAAACTGCTCGCAAAAATGGTGCAAAATACCACACAATAATTGCCGATTATGAGCAGGTTAAAAATAAGACAGCAATGCTCCAACAACAAGTAGACACTCTCCATATGCTCAATAACAATGCTGTGGTCATGGCCTCGTGCCTAACTGAACTTCTCCACATATCAGATTCTACTTTTTTATTAGAAAATTGCGTAATGACGCCATCTACTGTTACACTTACGCTACTTACACATCTGGGCACCACTATAATCAGACATATTAAAACCTTCAATGCAATGGATCACCTTAGCGATATGATGTTATATGAAGTTCAACCACACAATAATCAAATGCGCATCATACTCAAGGGTGAAATTAGATCTAAAAAGTAACCGCTAGCAGAAATCTCAACACGTATATGCCTGCAGTTGTTTAATGAGGAAAAACCATGCCACGAATACATAAATTATCTCTTCAAGAAGCACAAAAAATTGCTGCTGGTGAAGTGGTCGAACGCCCTGCAAATGTTGTTAAAGAACTCATAGAAAATGCTCTCGATGCAGGAGCTACTCATATCACAATTTATATCGAAGATGGTGGCAAACAACTCATTCGTGTTGTTGATAATGGCTGTGGCATGTGCCCAGAAGACGCACGTCTGTGTCTAGAGCAATATGCTACAAGTAAAATTAGCTCTATAGATGATTTAACAACACTTACCACCTTTGGATTTCGCGGCGAGGCTCTTGCAGCTATTTGTGCCGTCAGCAAAGTCACCGTCACAACAAAAGAAGATACCGCCCTCAATGGCCTACAATTAACGGTAGAAGCAGGGACTTTGCTCAATGAACAAACCGTTGCTTCTCTACCCGGTACCGATATAACCATTACCGATCTTTTTTACAATGTTCCCGCTCGCAGAAAATTTTTAAAAACACGCGAAACAGAAATCCACCAAATTCAACTTTTGCTCCAGGCATTTTGTTTCGTATATCACCACGTTAGATTTCAACTGTTTCATGACGATAAATTGATCTATAATTGCCCAGTTGCCCCAGACATCCTCACGCGATTTGCACAACTCTGGGATCTTCATCATGCAGCTCATATGCTTACTATTAACGCACGTGAGAAAGGTATCACGCTCCATGGCGCCATTTCTTTACCGTCTATAGCGCGGTATGACAGATCTCACATTTTTTGCTTTATAAATAATCGCTGGATAAAAAATAGTGGTCTATCAAAAGCAATTATTAAAGGGTATATGAATGTATTACCTCCAGGAAAATTCCCTGCCGCCTGTATCGCACTCACGATCGATCCACACCAGATAGATGTCAATGTTCATCCTCGTAAAGAAGAAGTGCAATGTATGCATCCTCGCATTCTAGAAACATTAATAACCGCTACCATCAAAAATGGTCTTGCCCAACATTTAGCAAAGCAAGTAGCACCTCATCGCGATCCATCTCTATCACCAGCACCACCATCATTAGCCTATAGTTGGCAACCATCTATTTCCACACCAGAGAATCCTTCTTTTGTTCCTCAGCAAATAACCACACAGCATCCCATGGCGCCTACGCTCGTCGCTACAAGCGTGCGTGATGTGGATCCATTAAACGTAGCCGCAATCAGCCCTTTTCATAACGCTCAACAAGATCTTGAGAAACAACAGGAAATTACAACGTTGCCAGAATTCCATCTCAGTAATCTTATTGGGCAACTAAAAAAGACCTATTTGCTTCTTGAACATGAACAAGGGATGTTTTTGGTTGATCAACATGCTGCACATGAACGTATTTTATATGAACAATTTGCTTCACGCTTTCATGAAATAGCTACGGTAAAATTGTTATTTGCTCATACAGTCCATGTAACAACGAATGACCTTACCATACTTATTCCTCATCTTTCTCTTTTTGAACAGTATGGAATTGCATTAGAACCAATCAGCACTAACCAACTCATTGTGCAATCGCTACCTGTGCATTTGAATAACAAACCAATTGATGATCTCATCCATCTTGTTATTGGATTAGTTCATGAATATCAGGGGCTCGAGAAAGCTGAACTTACCCAACAGCTCAATGAAAAATTACGCGCACAAATGGCATGTAAGGCCGCAGTAAAAGCTGGCGATGTCCTAACGCGTGAACATATGGAACAACTACTTACTGATTTAAGTACCTGTCATAATCGTTTTACGTGTCCTCATGGGCGTCCTACCGGCTGGCTTCTAGAGCTCTATGAGATTGAGAAGAAATTTAAACGGAAACTGTAGATAGCGTAGATAGCTTGCGATATGCATATGCCTGAGCGCACATGATGAGCGGCCAGGTAATCAGCGTGCCAATAATCATCCACGAACCAACCATGTTGATGAGCAGGCTCACCGCCAATAAACCAAATAATGGCCAGCCTTGCCCAGCAGTCATAGCATATGAACTTTGTAATGATTCAATAATTCCTGTGTTTTTATCCACCATAACAAAAAAGCTGAAAAAGAATCGCACCATAATGTAGATACCTGGAATTATAAGAAAAAGTAATCCAAAAGCTGTCATTAAACCGATAATAAAACCAAGAATAAGCGCTTTTAACGACATTCTAAAGAAAGAAAATAGTCGCGATATTCTGCTGTTCCCCAGATCATAGATATCCAACGTGATTTTCATGTAGCCCAAACTAAGGCTTACAAAAAAAAGTATCAGGAACACTACCATTAAAATGAGACATATCGACACAATGATAGCTAGCCATGGACAACTATCTATGCATCGAACAACATCCATAAGACTCGATCTCCACATATCAATAGATTGATGCAAGCAAAGACTGAATCCAAAAGCTAGTAAGGCCAAGATCAACAAAAGGCTCAAGCAGGTAATCATTGCTGTTCCAACATAAGTACATGCCACCAAAAAGAAGAATCCAAAATTATCAAGAACGGATTTCCAACCAAAAGAAAGGGCCTCAGAGACGGAAAAACGATTATTTGTTTGCATACTTTAATTCCTTTTAGAGGGTTGTTGTTAGTCAGTGAACTCAATGTTACTGGCATACGCTATAACAAATCAATAAAAAAAGATGCACAAAGGTTATATTTTATGGTAAAAACAAACCAAGATAAAAAAATATTTGAACATTCCACTATTTATCATGTATCATGGGATCGGTAACTCAAAAAATAGTTGGTAACGCTTATATAGAAAAAAAATAAAAATTAACCATATAAAGGAGCTACACATGGCGTATAGCGTTAAGTCTAAAAAAAGCGGCAAAATGTATTATCTACACTCCAAAGAAGTAGAGCTTGCTGGTGGCCGCAAACAAAAGATCTATTACTTTGCAGGAGAAGCTGCTGCTAACTCCCTCAATGCATTGCCTGCCGGTTATGAAGTCATGGAGAATGAGCGTACCGGGCTACCTATGTTGCGTAAGAAAAAATAAAACATAGTACTATTCCGTAAGAACTAAAAAAGCCTCTGCGCTATGCGGAGGCTTTTTTGTATATATCTATCAAAAAAATTTACATTATTATGCACTTGCGCGGCTTTCGCGTTCCCAGTACAAGACTTCTCCTCGGGCTATTTCCATCGCTTGAACTTCCTGAAGATCCCGCACGATAGCTATTATTTAAAAGTGCTTGCATGGCTGTATCAGCATAAGATTCAATCGTGCGTCCTTCACTGCTTTTGGCCTTAAGATCTTCCGCTGTAAGACGCGGTAAAAGTAATTCTAACATACGATACTTGTCCTCTTTCTTTATGTTCGTTGATCGCATGCAGTAGATGGGCGCAGTGTCGCCATTTGCTGCACATCCATTAGGGTCGGCCTTAAGAGCTAATAAAGATTGAAGAAAAAATTGCCCCCTATCGATAGCGAATATGGTAGGATGCGGCAACCGTGGAGGCTTCTCGTTTATTGCAATACCATGTTTAGTAATAAGTAAATCTAACATTTCAAGATCAGTTTTTTCACGATCTTCATTCCTAACAATGTCAGGCGGGGGGCAGCAAACTGCTTTAATCAAATCTGTCCCTCGCAGATCTTTATCACTACATCTTGCAAGCATGGAATCAACGGCAGCTTTATCACCACCTTTGTTTATAAAAGTAATTATTTCAAAAATGGTTACTGGTCTTGGTGTGCTTGAACTACTGCTCGAGCTACTTGAAGAAGAAGCTGGAATGGCAACATGCATTATCAAAATGGCATACACGAACATACCAAATCTTATAGAGTGTTTCATCTTATCTGGCTCCTCACAAAAAAATTGCCCTCATTAAAAAAAACTATTTTCCTAAGCATTATATTATACATTCAACAGGTAAAAAGAGGATAACAATGCAACAATGCATGCCTCGCATGAGCTGATGCGCAGTAAGAAAATAATATATCAACATAATTCATGACAGATGGTTGAAAAGTAGATATACTTGCTCGTTAAGTAAGAGCACGCATCATTTCAACCATAGTGGCATTCCCATGACAATCATCAACAAAAATAGCCTATTTCCCTTTGTTGAACCCCATCTCTCATCCCATCCAGTTATTGTAGAAGCAGGCGCTTTTGATGGAAAAGATACCATTCGGATGAAAAATTTTTGGCCCGGGGCTACTATTCATGCCTTTGAGCCTGTACCAGAAATTTTTAACCTCCTTGTGCACAACACGCGCACATTATCTGACGTCCATTGTTACCCCTATGCTCTGAGCGATGCAACAGGATCAGCATCTTTTTACGTATCAGAATCACCCGATTTTCCAGGAAAACCTTTTCAGGCGGGATCACTATTACCTCCAAAAGAGCGGCTCGCTCTTTCTCCTGTTACCTATCCTCGTACTATTACGGTAGACACTATAACGGGTGATGATTGGGCACAAAAATTTTCTATTTCTCACGTTGACTTCTTATGGCTTGATATGCAGGGATACGAACTTAATGCACTTAAAGCGGCGCCCCAGCTTGTTGCAACCGTGAAAGCTTTGTATACCGAAGTAGAATTCATAGAGGCGTATAAGGGGCAATATCTCTACAATGATGTAAAAAACTGGCTAGAAAAAAATGGGTTTAGGATTATCGCACAAGATTTTCCAGAACAACCCAAATGGTTTTTTGGTAATCTACTTTTTATAAGGAAACAAACATGAATCAAAAAAAGATAACTGTTCTTTGCATGTTTTTATGTGTAAGGGCATCTATACTCATGGCAACCGTACCACCAAGCGACCACTTTCAAATGTTTCCTGAAAAACATACAACAAAAATGAGTAGAAAAAACACTCCATTTCCGCGACCAGCTCACGCATTAGAACTATTCCATCTTATGCATCATACTGATATTTCACCACTATCATTAGGCGATACCAATAATCTTCTGAGCCGTTATCAGCAATTGGTAAATATTTCATAAGCCGGATGGACTAGCCTTTAGATATTCATGGCACGTCGCAAAAAAATACCCTTGTGCCCGCTTTTCCGCTAAAGATTTTTCATTAAAAGGCATCTCTATAAAACGAAGTGGCCGTACTTTTACTTTAGCCTTCATAACAAGAAAAGCATAATTAACATACAGCTCATACTCAGAGAAAAGTATTTTTTGCTTATCAATTATGGAACAGATTGCATGCCATGGCTCAAGGTTGTAGCGTTTTTTGAGATTATCAAATAAATGTTCCATAACTGACCGCTGGAACAACATATGGTGGCATACGCCAGATTCAGGGTTAAACCTATTTTTTATTTCAGGTACTAGTGTTTTGGTGGCATGAAAAAAGAATTTAACAAAGGCGCCCTCTGCCAAACAATATAGGCCATATCCTTGATCATCAACAAAAGTAACATCATGTAAAAAAATAGTTTCAGCGTCTAAGATAACCACATTATGAGCGATATCAGGAATTACCAAAGGAGCGTAAAGTTTAAGAAGTTGCTGATATACCCAGCATACTCTACGCGCACCATCCTGCAACGTGGCCTGATCTCCGCCATAGGCAAGCATAAAAATATCATGCTTAGAAAATGGGTAGCGGGCTTCATCAAACCATTCCGCTTGATCGGTGTACCGCGCAGAAGATACAACAATGATTCTACGAACGTTTTTAATGTGTTGTTTCGCGCCAGCAATTACATGGTTGAGCGTCCGTATGTCTTTTTCATGACATGGAATGACAACATCAATTGGTTCTTGTGATGCCCATAGCCTGGTGACTATTATCATACCTATGAAAATTTTGTTACGCAGCATAAGCCATTCCTTTTTAAAGTTTATGTATCATCCGTTGTAGTACCACATTATGGCGTTCTTGACAAATTTCTCTGAAAATATTGCGCGATGGATCCGCCCAGAAATGCTTGCTATTCATCATTGGCATGCATCATGGTGCGCATCATAATTAATAATTCTTTAGCTGTTTTTTTTATTGCTCCAATCTTATCGAGCCAATAGGCGGCAAACATACGCTCATAGTCATACTGCTTATGAGCCATGGATTGATATGCCTCAGACAAAAATTCTTCTGTTATAGAATTCCAATCATGAATAATAATCACGGGTAAATCGTGAAACAAAATATCAAGTGGTGAACTCATAATTATTGGTATAGCACCAACTAATAATGCTTCCCATGTACGGTGGCTATCTAATTCTTTACTCGATGGACACAGTACAAATTGTGCGTGTGCCATGTCATCAATATAATCTTTGTATGGTTTGCGCGATGTGCTTAAGCAAAACTGTTTATCCTTAAATAGGGCTTTTATTTTTTCCCGCTCAGGGGTCATATGAACAAAGTTGAGATATAAGATGATTGGCCGATCGCTTATGGCTGCTATTTTTCGTTCTGCATCTATACATGCCGTATCAATCCATGGCCAATAATTGTTAGGGATTCCTGTTGGCAGGGGAAAAAATTTTTGATGGCCACTGCCATCATAGTTCTGACCAAACCACGCAATAATTTTCGGATCTTCTAAATAATCTTTGAACTTATCTGGTGCCAAATTATGGCTATTATGGGTAACTAAAATATAGTTACATCGAATGGCTGGATGAACATACGCAAAAAAGAAATCCAATAAATCTCCGCATACAAATACGGTATCCCCATATTGAACTTTTCTTGGTTCAAACGAAAGCGTATAACCCTCAACTGAAAAATCGCACGCATTACGAAAAAGATCCCCAGAAATATATGGCGACTGTTTTTCAGCACCATGCACATTAAAGATCATTATCATAAGCATACCTATGCTTTGCATATATCTTTTTTGCTTCATACACCTCTCCTTTATATAAGCACCTTGATATGGCATCACTCTAGATCAATTGACCTCTGTTTACAAGTGACGCACCATTCCATGTAGAGATACCATTATACTTCTCGTGGTATCTATAAATTATTGCAATCAACAGTAGAACTACGGCATAGTGTGTAACAGTAGTTTTTACCATATTGAGGAGACGTGGCTATGATAGAATTAGTTATAGCATTTCTAATCCTTGCACTTATTGCAGGATTTCTCGGTTTTAGTGGCGTGGAAATCATATCTATAGAGATTGCACGCATACTCTTTTTTATCTTCTTAGTTTTGTTCGTGATCTCCCTCATATGGAGATTAGTCGGTGGTCGCCGTCCACCACCTATGTAACGAGACTGAAATAGGGGCTCCCTAGGGGCCCTTGCATACCAATCTTAAATCGGTAGATTAGATAGATGTAAACCTTATATTTTGATCATAAATGGAGTTCTATGGTTACCTATCGTTTATACCGCCTTTTAGCTATTTTTTCCTTTTTTATAGCCCAATCAGCATGGCCCGTAGCCCCTAAAATGCAGGTTTGGCGTAAACTTTCCCCTGATGGAATAACCTACCACTATGTCTACTGTCTTGAGGATATACACCATGATTATAAAGACGGAAAAGCAGGCTTTTGGCAACGCGATAGCCTTATTGCCATTGCTCGTGTCCTAGAATCTCCTTTTTTCATCATTGAAGATCCTTCTTCATATGATGGGCCTTATAAACCATTCGCCAAAGCAGCTCGTTCTTTGGCCAATTATTATGGCTCAATACCACACAATGATAGCTTTCGTGACGCTACCGCACTCATTGAACACCCCTCTCTTGTTGCCAGTGGGCTTGGTAGCCTCTGTAAAAAACATGGTATAGGGTGGTATAATCCAGAATGCCGCTACTTTAACTCCTATGACAGTTATCAAGAATGGCCTCATCTTATAGAGCAGATGCATAATAACCTCCAGGTGTTAACGATCCATAGCCAGTATTCTACCATTGGACGAGGGCTAGATGCTCTTGGGGTGGCTCTGAATAGAATTCCTAGTTATGATATCGCGCATCTTAACATGGTTGGTTACCACCTGTTGAACGTTAATATTCTCGGTAGTCTTATTCAACAACACCCTACTCATAAAAACATTTTTGTATGCGTTGGTATGAAGCATATACATAGCATAGAACCAGACCTGCCAAGCCTTGGTTATGAACATGTTATATCTCTGGGTACCCATCCTGATATAAAGAATATTGTTGCTTATGCGCTCGATATACAAGATCTTTTCAAGCGCCAGATTGTTCCTTTAGATAGAACAGTTCTTAAACCATAAAAATCTTTGCAAAAAACAACCATTTACGTACGCTTACACAAAATAACTCTCCTGTATCAAGCAAAGGTTTTTCCATGAAATGTCTTTATGCTCCCTGGCGTAGCCACTATACCGAATCCGTAGGTTCTACAAAAAAAGAAGATGCTCAAACTGACGAATGTGTTTTTTGCGCACACCTGCAGCAAGATCATGATGATAGTAAAAATTATGTGTTAAAGCGCTTTTCCCATACAGCAGTCTTATTCAATCGCTATCCCTATAATGCTGGCCATCTTCTCATTATTCCTATTGAACATATTGGCAACCTAGAACATTTGAGCAAAGAAACGAGTGCACAACTCATGGCAGCTACCACAGCATCCACCGTTATTCTCAAAAAAAAGGCTCGGCCTGATGGTTTTAATATAGGGCTTAATTTGGGAAAAATGGCAGGCGCTAGCATACCTGCACATCTCCATATGCATCTGCTGCCTCGTTGGACTGGAGACACTAACTTTTTGCCAACATTAACTGATACTAAAGTTATCTCGTTTGATTTGGAAAAGATGTACTTAGATCTAAAGCCTGAATTTGATGCTATAACTCTTTGACCAAATTTCCCATGGATCGCCAGCTGAGAACCTTGGCCTGCGGCCACCGGTTGCGACCAGTTGAAGATTCCATAGCAGTGGGTATTCTGAAATAGGTAATAGAATGGATATACCCCAAATCCGAGGTCATTTCTCATGAAAATCTATAAAATCTTATTCCTCCTGGCGCTATGCGCATCCCCACTTGTTGCCACCGAGCTCTATTTTGCTGCATCAAAAGGTGATCTTCTTGCCGTACAACAACTTATCGCTCAAGGCAAGAATGTGAATGAACCATACTCATATGGTACTGGGTGGTATCCAGAAGATAGAGAGTCTTGGGCTCCTATTCACGGCGCAATCAGGAGTGGAAAACTTGAGGTTGTTAATGCACTTATAGGTGCAGGAGCAGATGTCAATATTACTGGTGGTGGAAATGGGGGATTCGATGCAGGGTACCAGCCGCCACTATTTACTGCTATAGAAATGGTAAGTAACGATCTGTACAAAGGCTTAATAAACTTAGAATGCTTATCCGAATCATTACACATTATCAAAAAACTCATCAAATCTGGCGCTTATAAAGGCTACTCAGAGGCGCTCAAACAGCTCATGATGCAAGGGCCTACTGATTTACGATATGGCTACAATCCACCACTATCTCCTGACCAGCGAATAGCACAACGAGCTTTGTTTAAAGCCACTGTGGATTACCGTTCAAAAGTCACCGATAACGGAGGAGATCAAGACGCTTTGTCTCAACTTCTTATAGCTACTGGAACAATACACACTGATTTTGATGTTGATATGCTCAGCATGGCCATCGATGCAGGAGCAGATGTAAACTTTAAGACGCAAATTTCTTGGTATAATCCACCACATGCCAGTACACCACTTGAACTTATAATCGACCGTATATTTTCATGTTTAGATAATACGCGTGAAACAGCTAATCTTCTTGCGATAGCAAAACTGTTTGTTGCCAAAGGCGCCGACCTAAGTGTTAAAAACTATCAAGGTAAAACTCCGTATGAACAAGCAAAAAGAACTTCTTATTGGGGAAAACAAGCACCAGATGAATTAGTTGAGATATTGAAACCATAGAACAACCGTCAGTAATCCTACGATTGCCAATGCTACTCAACCGGGAAATTGTGGTAACTGCTATCACGGTTAGCGGGGTATGGCTCATTTTTTAGGGTGAAGTGCCACCATTCTTCTGGGATAGTTTTGAATCCATGCTTTTCCATAACAGTTCTGAGGTATGTTCTTAATTTTTGATAGGGCTCAGCTACAAGCTTGCTGGTGCCATGTGAAGCCTCATCAAAGAGATCAAATGATGATCCCATGTCCACCGTGCCATCATCAAGATAAATAATGGTAAACCCGTCTGAAAGTTTGCGTTTTTGTTCTTTTACTTCGTGAACTGATTGGCCATCTCTAATGAGAGTGAGATCAACTGTGCTGCCCCTGCTATGGCCTGAACGTTTTGCTACGTAGCCGAGCTCAAATACATCTGCCTTATTAACGCGAGGATAATAGTGAGTTTTTTTTGGTTGGTCTGCGATATCATCGGCCCATCGAATAAAATTATCAACCGCTCGTTGTGGGCGATACGCATCGTACACCACTAAACAATAACCATCTTTTTTGACCGCTGCTTGTACTTCTTTCAATGCCTGCGCTGCTTCTTGGATCATAATAACGACTGAATTTTTATAGCCATCGATTGGTTTGCCAATAAAATTTTCATTGCTGTTATAGCGGAGAGAAACTTGGATAGTTGGATCTACTTCATGCAAGTAGACAAAACCTTGAGCGCGCGCTTCTGGTGGGAGTGCGTAACAAGCACCGTTATTAACCATTGTCATGAGCAATCCCAACACCATGAATAGTTGTTTCAAAAACATAACGTACTCCTTAAGCGTTACTTTTTGATACTATGTGACTATCAACCCGATGACCTACTGTAGCATAATTCTTTCGGGCAGATAAGTGATTTTGTGAGTGTTACTATTGATTGTTCTAGGTTAGGGTGTGGGGTTTGTACTTATTATGCATATTCTATCGTATACATGTGGTTGCAGAGGTTCTTACTAAATCTTGCAAAAACCTACCATAAAAAGATATGTGTAGAGAATGATCTAAAAATTTTTATAAGGGAATTCAATGAATATGTCTCTAGTGTATGGTGCTGGTTTACTCATTGCGTATCTGATATCAATGTTTGTTGTTGTTCATACTAAAAAAGATATAAGCATTGGTAATTTCACATGGGGAGGCGGCTGCCTTCTTTTAACGCTGTATACCTTTTTTGCCTGCAGCTCTTATCATGCACGTCAAATAGTAGTAACCCTGTTGATTACACTATGGTGCACTCGATTAGCTTATTACGTATGGTTGCGCTATAAAAAGGGTGCAGATCCTCGTTATGTTGCTTGGCTTGCAAAATGGAACAATCCATTGGTAGCATTTTTGTTTAGTTTGGGATGGATTATTGGTTTAAATGGTTTCTTTTCATTGGTTATGGCTACTCCTTCTGTTCTTATTAATAGCACATCCAATCAGCCAGCATTAAATAGTGTTGATGCCATTGGTATAGCCATCTGGATTATAGGATTCTTTTTTGAAGCAATCAGCGATTACCAAATGTATATATTTAAAAAAAATCCAATGTATAAAGATAAAATTTTAGATACAGGATTATGGCGATATAGCCGTCACCCTAACTACTTTGGTGAAATGATGATGTGGTGGGGAGTTTATTTAGTGGCTTTATCAGTCCCTTATGGTTGGCTAACTATTATAGCACCAGGAGCTATCTCTATTACGCTGCTTTTTGTTACAGGAATTCCATGGGCTGAGCATGCAATGGCAACACTTCCAGGTTATGCAGAATATAAAAATAAAACGAGCATGATATTCCCATGGTTTTGCAAAAAATAGAAAAACTTGAGAGAAGGATTCTTGATGAAGGATCAGAATGTTGTATCACTCAATCCAGCTCGCGATTATGAAATAATTGGCTCTGTTCCTGTTACGAGCCATGCCGAAATAGATCTAAAAATTTCGAAAGCTCGTAAAGCTTCATCATATTGGGCTCATAGTGAAATCGATGAAAGAATTCTATTGCTTGAAAAGCTTTATAGTGAACTTAAAAAAAGAAAAAATGAAATACAATCCATTGCATGTAAAGAGATGGGAATGCCTATTTCTGTAGCTGATAAAATTGATTTTGAATCTGGATTTGGTTATATGCGAGGCTATCTTGATAATGCAAAACAATGGCTTTCACCAGAGATAGTTTTTCAAAACAATGATGAAATACATTACCTCCATTTTGAAGCTAAAGGTGTTGCAGGAGTAAGCATTCCATGGAACTATCCTTTTCAAAATTTTATTTGGGGTGTTGTTCAAAACCTCATTGTAGGAAATACCGTTGTTTTTAAACATTCAGAAGAATGTCCCCTTACGGGAAAGCTGCTTGAAGAAATAACTAATTCCATTAACTTGCCTGAAGGCGTTTTTAACGAAGTATACGGCGACGGACCTGATGTAGGTGATTATCTTATGAATAGTGAAATAGATTTCATCTATTTCACCGGAAGCACTAATGTTGGAAAACATTTATATCAAACTGCCGCAAGAAAATTAATTCCCATCATGCTCGAGCTTGGTGGTTCAGCGCCCGGTATAGTTTTTGAGGATGTTGATATAGATAAGACGGTTGAATTGATATACCTGTTTAGATACTTCAATAGTGGGCAGTCTTGTGATGCCCTTAAACGACTTATAGTCCATGAGAGCATTTTTGATGACATTGTTCAAGGATTAAAAAAGATTTTGGCAAAAACAAAAGTTGGTTATCCCGAAGATCCATTAACAGATCTTGGCCCTTTGGTTGCTGAGCGGCAACTTATAGCACTTGAAGCGCAGGTTTTAGATGCAACTCAAAAGGGAGCGGTGGTAGTGGCTGGGGGCAAGCGGCCTGCAGGATTGCGTGGTGCCTATTATGAGCCAACAATTCTTACCAATATAAGTAAAGATATGAGAGTATGGAAAGAAGAAGTGTTTGGCCCTGTTTTGCCTATTGTTACCTTTAATTCTGAAGAACAAGCAGTTGATTTGGCTAATGATACGAGGTATGGGTTAGGTGGCTATGTTTACACAAAAAATAGTGAACGAGCTTTACGTGTAAGCAAATTAATTCAAGCGGGTAATGTCAGTATAAATGGAGCCAACTATGGCATCGTGCAAGATTCATTTGGTGGTTATAAAAATTCTGGGTTTGGCCGTGAGCACGGAAAAAATGGGTTAAGAGAGTTCTGTTCATCAAAAATAATTGCGTTAAAAAAATAGAATGAGACTCATAACTTATCGACGCTCAATTTTCAATGCATTTGGGTTAGTGGTATAGAGAACTTCTAGCCTTATATCGCCATTTTTACCAAACGCATTGTTTGATGGTGTAGCTGGAGATTGTGCTTGAACATTTGGGCCAGTAACTGAAACCTGAAGAAGATTGCAATTTGCTATATCCACCTGAAATTCTTTGCCTTGAGCTATTTCTTCCTGCGTCCATTCACAAGGAGATCCCAAGGATAAACTAGCTGTGATCTTAAAGGGCGCCGTATTCTTAATTTTTAAACTTCTTGCAGCATTCACTGGTAGTATCGAAGTTAACAGTATCGCAACGAGAGCGTGATATAATTTCATACTATTTCCCATGCAATTAGAATCTCTGGATATACTACAATAATTTTCGCCAAGCGTATGGGGTGTTGCCCCCAGACTTTGGCTTCTAATTATCAGTATGAAATATCATAATAGGTGCATGCAACAGTATGTAGCAGGTTTATCGAATGGTTTGATAGGTTTCTCGTGTAATCTGCTCAGGTGACGTGATTATTGCAATTTGATCCACAATGAGTTTGCCATCTTTCCAAAAAGCATTCTTTACCGATATAACTACTTTATAATGCGCAAGTATTTGGGCCGCCTTCGATAAAGCGGAATCAGCACGAATTAAGCAATCACATTGTTGCATGAGGAAAAAATCTTCAACTACGTTGGCATTATGTGCGCTACCTTTTTTGCGGTAATCAAAGGTGATGCGTGGATTGTTAAGAGCTTGTTTGTATTTGTCGACTAATCGTTGTGGGTTCTTGTCATCAGTAAATATATAGGCGTATATGGGCTGTGTTGGAAATAAGTTCGCTAAATATGCAATCTGTTCAATGTAAAATTCATCGGGTGGGAACTTTTCAGGGTAACCAACATCAACGTGGGTATGTTGGGTTGGGTTGGCAACAGTCTTTTTCTCTTCGGTTAATAATGGTTTGTCAAAACCGCCACCTTTGCGCACATGAACAGCTATGCTCAAGGCACCGGGAGGAATAGGTAATTTTGGTATTGTATTGCGCGGTTTGACGGTTTTTCTGAGATCTTCAATAAAGGCCGGGTCTACCGATATTGGATAAAATCCCTGATTCCAAGGCAGCCAATCCTCGTAGGTTGTCCAATAGGTGGTCATGTAGAGCGTGCAACCGTCTCCCTTGCGTAATCCTGCTGTTCTTTCATTATAAACACGCACAACGTTGGGGTACTCGTGTTTATGATCTGCGACCCATGGTTCTGTTGTACTAATCGTTAACTCGTTTGAATAAATAAAAGGTTGATAGAAGAATTTGAGGCCATATTTCCATGCGAGCCATTTTGTACGGTAATAGCTCATGATGCAATCGCCAAAGCGACCATCTTCTATCGGGTAATGGGTGATCGCGTTTCTTTTGGTAGCACAGCGTACCAGATAAAATCCTAGGCCGACTGCTATACATATACCTATCAATACAATAACTATGCGACGCATGAATTGATCCTTAAATGGGCGGTTGTAGTTTTTTATGGTAATACACAGTAATAATGTGCATCGTATAAGATCAATTTCATGAGGTCAACTCATACTCTATCCGTTTCGAAAAAATGAGTTGTCGACACATTGTCGACAACTGGTATGAAGAAATGACTCATGAATTGAACTGTCGACAAATTGTCGACGAATGAAGAAAAAGTGTTCCGATTTGAGATCGTGACATTCTGTCACACACTGAAGACGTGACAAAATGTCACAGGTTGAGATTAACCGCTTCAGACGGTAAAAAATACAAAACCGACTGTGCCAATACCGAAGGAATCTTCAGAATAATCCAATCCATACCATCACCTAAAGCCGAACCGTTTAAACTCTGGATTCGAGCTTCTTAAACTTGATGAAAGCCATCTTTTATGGCACTATTTTCCTTGTGATTGTAAAAATTGATTTCATACAATAATTCTATAAGAAAAGGCCCGTCGCATGAAAAGAATCATGATGTTGATCTTACCCATCTTGTGTATCACTACTGTTCTCAGCGCAGTCGATTATACAGCAGAAACTGAGCGCATTCGTCAGGAAATGACAAATCGCAAAAATCCAAATATCACACAAGAAACCCATCCAACCA
The DNA here is from genome assembly GCA_963738145.1 of uncultured bacterium. Classification (GTDB taxonomy): domain Bacteria; phylum Babelota; class Babeliae; order Babelales; family Vermiphilaceae; genus CAVTVH01. The sequence goes on along the minus strand of CAVTVH010000001.1, from coordinate 324,579 downwards.
TTTATAACCTCTTTAAAAAATTAGCTAAAAAAGCCCACATTACTATGCCAAGATATATTACGGTCTATCGAGAAGAGTATAGATGGACAGATGACAACGGATTTCAACATGAGGGGATGATGAATCCTGACGCATATGTAGACGTTTTGGGCGACATGTACGTGAGTGGTAAAATCCTCACCACCTTATCCTATGAAGAAATTGAAGGCCTTGTGGCAGTTGCGGTAGCGGCAAAGGCCTTGGAACGGCCAGTAAAAACAGCAGCTACCGGTGTAGGTTCCTTTGTACTGTTTACAGCAGCACTCAACGGACTCTTTAAAACAAGTGGAGCTAACGATACACTCGCTCCCGCAGCAGCCCTCTCACTATTCCCATCTATATTTGCAGCCGTCATATACAGCAACAATACGCAAAAAAAGGTTGATCTGTATGCAACGAAGCTGACCGATCGTCAAAATGTGATTAACAGCATAAAAGCTTTGGTAAAACTTACTGATTCGTATATTAAAGAAGACATATTCAGCAGACTTGGCAATGCTCTGCATTTGAAGGGTATTTACCGTACCTTGTTCTACCCGGTACGTGCGTATACATCAGAAGAAAGAATCGCTTATCTGGAAAACGAATTAAAACTTTGAGAGAAAGAGGCAGATTAAATTTAGAGTTCAGCCCAATTAATAGTTGGTATACCATGTTCTTTTAAAAAAGCATTCGCCTTTGAAAAATGGCGGCAGCCTAAAAAACCAGTGACTGATAATGGTGATGGATGGGCTGATTTGAGTACCAAATGTCGTGCAGGATCTATATGTATATGTAGATTCTGCACTTTTTTTTGTGCATAAGCGCCCCAGAGCATGAGCACGAGTGGATGGTTACGCTTCATGAGTTGCTCAATAACCGCATCGGTAAAAAGTTCCCATCCCTTGCCGGCATGGCTTGCAGGTTTGCCTTCTTCAACGGTTAACATGGCATTGAGAAGTAGTATGCCCTGTTTGGCCCAGCCAGTTAGCGTCCCATTTTTAGGAGGCACCATGCCAATATCATTGCGTAGTTCTTTAAAAATATTCTGCAGTGATGGGGGAATAGGGACTCCGGGTGGCACACTAAAACTTAATCCATGTGCTTGATGGGGGCCATGATACGGATCTTGACCTACAATAACAACGGCCACATCATCAAAGGGGGTAGCTCGCAGGGCTGCAAAGATATTTTTTTTTGCCGGGTAGATGGTGGCGCCTGCAGCTTCGCGTTCTTTTAAAAAAGTGATTAAGTGATCGATCTCCGGGAGTGCACATACTGCTCGTAGCGGTTGCTGCCATGAAGGAGGAAGAGAAGAAAAAAATTGTTGTTGCTGCTGGTTCATATACACTAAGAATCGAAACTTTTAAAGCAAGGATTTGATATGAAATTGGTTCAAAATACTATTACCATCGCAGAATTACAGGAAATGTCCAAAAATATGTTTAGCAACCTTGTTAAAGCCGTTGTTGACCTAGACCGAGGAATTATGGCAGTTGATGCTGAATTGCACGTAGATTTAGAAGAATTTTTATTAGAACAAGGCTCAGAACAGGATAATCTCTGGGGAATAAACCTTCATCCTTATAAGTTACCTGCTGACGATTGGATAGAATTCGACTCAATGATTAACATACGCCCCTTGTTAGGCAACAAAAGCCGCTCTGTTGAAAATCCTGTGATTCGACAAAAAGTAATAGCGATAGTAAACAAATTGGTCGCACAATGACCGAAAAGAAAGTAATACATAAAGAGCTTGCTGCAGGGAGATGGTTCAAGCTTTCGCTTATTGAGCAGTTAGCCAATGTGGGCAGTGATGTCGAGCGGACTATTGCTTGGAGAAAAAAGGGAAATCTTGAATATAGCGAGCAGGCTTGTGAAAGAGCATTAGAACTTTTGCATTTAACCATTGCCGATCCAAAAAATAGAGGAAGATTAAAAGAGATAGTGCGTGTACGTGCAATGTTTGCTGACCATTATATGGGTATTAATGAGTTTTCTTTTACTGATGAATATTGGCAGCGTTACTTTTTTGACTTTGCCTATGCCGCAGCCATTGCACGAGGGCGCTAGCATTAATCAGCAGTAAATCTACAACCACACATTCTTAAAAAATTATCAAGTAATCGATAACCATACTCTCCAGACCCTTCAGGATGAAACTGTACGCCAAATAGAGGCTTAGTCTTATGTGCAATAGCTTCTAAGGGGCACACACATGACGTGGCAACAAGTTCGAAGTTGTAGGGTATTTTGGTACCGCAATCGATGTGGTACTGGTCAAATTCAACGTCATCAGGTATTCCATCAAAGAGCGGTATCCGTTTAAGGATTTTAACGGATTGCTTTCCTCTACTCAGCTTCTCCATGAGGCCCATTTTACCACCAAAAAGCTCAATGAGTGTTTGATGGCCAAAACAGATACCAAGTACAGGCACGTCCAAGTTAAGAACAGCTGCAAAGTTGATATTAACCGTTTCGATGATATTGACGTCCTTACTGCTATATAAAAGTGGCCCGCCGCTTAAAATAACACCATTAAAGTGATTATTCATGATGGTGGCAAAATCATCATTTTTATCGGCTACAAAGTATGAAATGGCACGACTCTTTAAATATTCTTCTAAATCTGTGCCGTAAAAGGTGCCATTTTTTATGATGAGCAAACAAAAGGAAGGCTTATGATTTTTTTGGGGATATACGAAGCTTGTGCTTATAATGAGGGCTATGAGCAGGCTACAACATTTTTTTAATACTGGCGGCATCTAACTCTCCCGTTTCCGTTCGCCCTGAGTGATCGCGAATGAAATGAGCGATTGTATCGAAGGGTCGTCACGAACGGTTGGTAAATGGATTTTCCAAATTCATATTAGCTACATTCTACTGAATTGGAAAAAACAGGCGCAAGAGAATGGATAGGTGTGATCGCTAACAGGACCACTTATTAAAATAGCATTGAGCATAGATAATAAGGCCCAAACCAGCTAATCCTACACTGCCCAAGTAAGCAGGCAGCCATCTGCTGCAGTGAGGGCGACAATGAGTATCAGAACAAGAGCAGCAAGAACAGGTGGTGCGTGAACTGCATGCATCAAAAAGTCTTTCACAATCGCTATCTTCGCCACAATATCGCGTGCGCCAATCGTCTTTTTTTTCTTGTAAAATTTTAGTTGATGTTTGTTGGCGAGCAGATGTGCGTTTTGCCTCTGTCAGAGGAGTTAGATTTGGTTGATGTTCCGGTGCTACAGAAATGAGGATGCTTGATCTACTTGATGAAGATGCGGGCGGTGATGACAGTTCGTCCAGTTCAATATAGCTTGTTTGAGAATCTTGCGCGCCTATAACTGGCGCGGCGACACAAAAGAGTCCAACAAATAACCCAAAAAGAGCTCCATATACCTTGTTCATATAACCTCACAATTAATTACAGGGATCCAATAACCTATTTTTCAGGATGCCATTTTTTGGGTGCCCTTTCAAAAGGCCTCTTGTAATGGAGTTTTTCAGGTTTGTTTGATCAATCATATTCGATTTTTTTACTACGCAACTGTTTTATAGTGCTGCGTTTGCCTTTTGTCTGGAGGCGGGCTTCTTTTTTTCCCTGCGATATGCGGGTGGGAGTCCTCTTTTTGGGTACCGTAAGGGCATTACGCACCATAGCTGCAAGATGAGCCAGAGCCAGTTCTTTATTTTTCTGTTGGCTTCGTGATGCGCTATTGTGGACAATCAAATCGCCTTCGGTGGTCAGCTTGCTGTGCAATTTGTGGAGAATGCGCTCCTTTTGCTCCGGGGTCAATGCCGTACTAGTAGGAACATTCCAGCGCACAGTAATGCGGGTACTAGTCTTATTAACATGCTGACCGCCTGGGCCACCAGCCCTACTTGCTGTTATATCAAGCTCGTGGTCTGGTATGATGAGGTCGTTTTTGATATGGATATCATTTTTCATGGGTATTTCTCTCCTCGATCCTTAGCATACGAGTAACGGTGCACTCGTTACAAGAGATTTTAGGTACCAAAAAAATCATGACATCGCTCGAGAAGGCGGTCAAATTCGTAATAGTTGCTTGTCATAGAATCGGTTCCGCGTTTAAAGGTAACGCCTAAGATCCCCTCATCTTTTGGCGCAAAGTAGATAAGTTCATCGCGTGCTCTGCCCTGTGCATCAACCATGACTACTTTGACATTGATCATGTATGATAGGGCAGGTTGATCTTTAAGAGTAATAAGATGGCCTTGAACCGGAATGATAAGATGATCCTTGGTTAACAGCTTGGCCCCTAAACCGGCACAGTTGAAGATAATAGTATCCTGCAGGGATTCAAATGATGTAACCACTTGCAGGGTGATGAGTATGTGGAGTTCTTGGCACACGCGGTGTAGTTCGTCCATCATATCAGTTGCATGTATAAAGAGAGTCATCTGTTCCATAACATTGTGATGTTTGAGGTTACCAAAGTTGATCGTTACTTTTTCTGGAGGCCTCATAAGTCCTTGGCTGATATAGGAATCAAATTCTGGTCCATTATCAAGAGCAAAATAACACGGCAAAATCTTGGCTCCTTTACGCATAAAAGGATGAGTTCCGTGAACAATCTGTAGATAAGTCATATAAGATTCTTTGCCAAGCCGTTCAAAAATGGCTCGTTCTTGTGGCGTTGAACATTCACGTGCTCTTGGGAAGAAAAAACCAGCAGCCTTATAAGAAGGAATGTCATAGAGCTCTTTGGTAAGAATCTTGACGCTATGTCCCCTCTGTTTCAAAAGGATAGCTGTCAGAAGGCCATAGCAGCCAGCACCAATGACGGTGATCGGTTCTTGCGCAAAAACCGGGTTTTCTAACAACGCCTGCTCAAATTGTTTGATAGATTCTTGAACGCAGCCAAAAAGGAATGTCCACCCTCCGCCACCATGACCATAATTGTGGCATATAAGTTTATTGCCAATTTTTTCGGTAGAGATCTGAAATATTCGTTCGCGATGAGCGCGTATGCAGACAATCTTTTCCTTAATATGCTCAGGGCTTAGAGCTGGGGGGGTGAGGTGTACAATTCGTTGTGACATAGTCGTTAAAAGCGCCTATTTTATTGTGTTTTTTGGCGATTGCTATACCTTGAAAAAGGTCGATTAAAATCATATCTCAATAAGTGGGGATTGTCTTTATGTCATCATTATTTCAAAAAACCGTACTCGTATCTGTAATCTTTAGTCTTTTAGGCGTATATAAACCTACACAAGCGTATAGTGTGCCCATGATTGCGGGCGGAACCATTCTTGCGGGGGCGGCTGGTTTTTATTCGTTATTGATGTTGGGGTCTCAGGTGCATACTTTTGAGGCTGTAGGCCAATTGGAGTATTCTCGCCTGGCTGATAGTGTAAGAAGTGAGAACTGGAATGAAAGACTAGGAGAAGAGAATGCTGAAAGTAAGATGAGTGATCTTTGCAAGGGAAAACTGGCACGTAAAGGGCATACCTACGAAGAAACCATCGCTCAGTACGCAAAAGATATAGAAGTCACACCAGCAGCAGTTGAAAAGCTTACCTTCGACCAATGGATCACAAAGAGATGTTGGTATCTTGTATTTTCCAAGCCTTCACTCTTTAGTAAAGCTGGAGATCTCCCGACAGTACTTAAGCAACATTTTGCTGTGAGCGGAATAACAACTCTTGCAGGTATTGCTCTTATCGTTGCCGGCTTTAAAAAGGCGTAAGTTGAATACCATGAAACTGTGTGAACCAAATTCGAATAATGACATTTATATTCCGTTCGTCTCGAGTGTTTTTGCACAGCAAAAATGTATCGAGAGATGCTTAAAAAATACCCCTCGATACAGCGCTTCGCGCCACTCGGGGCGAACGGGGAAGAAAAGAGGCGTTCATTTATGCATTTCTCTTATTCTTCGTAAGTTCCAGCTACAGCAGCGCCGACATTGATGCTATCCCAAAAGTTACGGTGCTACCTGCCGCGCATGCTATCGCCCAGTCTTCGAGCAGAAAACCACGCGGGTTGTGGTATTCTCCATACAGTGCTCCTGCATTAAGTCGTTATCTTCTTAATTTTTTTACCAACGGTTATTTTTCCTATAAAAATCCTGATCGATCATCAATGCAGGTATTACCGCAAGAAGGAACAGTGGCACTTAACGATAAAAAATATACACCATCAGCTACAAAGATTATCTTTCTTGGCGATATCATGGTTTCTGCTTCGGGGAATCCACCCATCCTTGATGATAGCGTTAAGAGGTTGTTGCAGTCGGCAGATATAATTGTTGCAAATGTAGAATCTCCTCTTGTTGAATCGCAAGGTGGGATCATTAAGCGCTGTGGATCATCGCTGCAATTTAAGATGGATGCTACGTATTTACAAGTTATCTACGATTACAATAAGCATGCTCAATGGGTTATGAGCATTGCTAACAATCACGCATGCGATACATCAGATAAAGGTGCACAAGACGTTTCTGGGCTTATTGCTACAGCAGCGTTAATTAAAAAGTATATGCCGAATGCCACAGTTATTGGTGCTCACGTTGGTTCTGCACAATCTGTTGTTGCAGTGCAGCTTCAAAATGGCGTTAAAATTGGTTGTGTCGCATGGACCGATCTGATGAATAATGATGCATTGCATGTTAACAAGCCGGTAGTTCGTGGTGAGGATATACGGCCACAGCATATACAAAGTCTTAAAAATGATGCGGGTTTTGATCTGCTCATCGGCTTTGCTCATGGCAATGAAGAGCAATCATATGAACCATTAAAAGCAACGCGTGATCGGTGGCGAGCCGTTACCAGTCCGGCGATGTTTGATGTTATAGTCGGCACGGGACCTCATGTGGCACATGCTGGTGAGCGCCATAATGAGCGGCTTGTGCTCCACAGCATAGGGAATTTTTGTAGTCCCAAAGGTTCTTCACAAACCAAAGTGGGGCTTATTCCTGAACTGACGGTGCATGCAGATACACAAGGAATAAAAATAGCCCATAAAACACATTTTATGCAGCAAACAGAAAAACTTTCACTTTTTTCTCTGGATAAGGCCGAGGCTGCGTACCCTGAAATAGCGCATCGATTAAAATCGTTGTGGCCTCAATAACCTGATTGACGTAGGCCGTTTGCTGCCCCTCAGTGAGGGTGATATCTTATCCATTAGAATAGAATATTGTGGAGTTTTGTTTGTTAAATGGATGTTATGAGGAGGTATATTTATTATGCAAATCTTTAACTATTTCAGTAGAGCCATTTTATTAGGGATAATGACCGTAGGCTGTTTCTCAGCCGCTATCAATAGTAGCGCGCCATCTAAAAAACCAGAATTACCTGGCGCCACGCGACCAGTAGCAAGTTTATCCACGTATCTTCCAGCGCCTTTAGTGCGACTCATTGTGGATTATTGTGAGGTTCATAAGATTAAGGTTTCATTAACACGTAACTATCTTGGCCATTCTGGCGACTTGAGTGATTCAGGCTCTAGAAGAACCAATCCGCTCAATTTTGTTCTGCGACCGGCACGTCATATAAAACCTGAAAAAGTCGATCAAAAATGGGGAGGTTTAATATTTGCGGTTAGAGGTGCCAGTAGGGATGGGGATGATCGCTACTATTCTTTTCAAATTAAGGATGATGGCTCTTTACGTCCACTATCAGAGGTAATAGGCAGCAATCAAGACGTGTTGGTGTATGCGCTTTATGATTGGCATCCAGATCCATACCGCTTTGCCGTAGGCTCAGTGCAGCGGGTTAAACAGGGGCAGGTTAGGGATAAAGAAACAAGCATGTGTTGTACGCTCCAGCGATTTGATGCTCGTGGTAATAACATTACAAAAAAGGAAGACTTCCCAAGCACCGACAGCATTTATGTAGAAATTTGGGAGGGAGATGATGATAAAGTTCACAAAGCGCTTCTTGATGAAATAGCCATAACAGACATGTTAGCAGCTGACAGGCGACAAATTGCGGCAAAATCTTTATCTACAAGTAGCACTTCCAGCAGTAGCAGCTTATCATCGGTAAGCGTGGGTAATTGTGGTGATGATGAAGAAATGCAACGCGCCATAGCTTTAAGTTTAGGGGCTCCTATAGAGATTGAAGGCGCAGCAGATATGCGTGCAATGGCTAGCGCAGCGCCCGTATCCCTTTATGTTTCATCTACAAGTTCAAGCAGTAGCTCAAGTTCAAGTAGCTCAGGCAGCTCGAGTTCTCGTTAAAGCTTTGGGCCCCCACGCAGTTACGTAGTAACGAAGATGGGGTATTTTCAAGCTCAAAACCTAAATAGCCCTGGTTTTTAGAACACAATTTGCTATGCTACCAGCTAGTTTTATTGTTCTAAATACAAGGAATTTTCATGAAGCGATTAGCGATAAATTCTTTACTAGGAGTCTCATTGCTTATCTGTACCGGCTGCAGCTGCGACCGCAAGCCAGATCAAGACGCCAAAGCACAAGGAGTACAAAAAATGACTAAAACAACAACCCCTTCAGGACTTATCTATGAAATTATTAAGGAAGGCCAGGGAGCGGTAGCTCAAAAAGGCAACGCTGTGAAGGTTCATTACACGGGATGGCTCTACAATAACGGCCAAAAGGGAGCAAAATTTGACAGCAGCGTGGACCGTAACCAGCCGTTTCAATTCGCGCTTGGTGGGGGCATGGTTATTAAAGGCTGGGATGAAGGTGTAGCAGGTATGAAGGTGGGCGAAAAACGTATCCTGATTATCCCTGCAAATTTAGGATATGGCGCTCGTGGTGCAGGCGCTGTTATACCACCGAACGCAACGTTGATGTTTGAAGTTGAACTGCTTGCAGTTTAGTAGTTGCGATTGATTTGAGCTTATAAAAAAAAGAGGCTCTGCTGGTAAAAAAGCAGAGCCCTATTTTTGGGGTATGGGTTTCTATAAGAAATTTACAGGGAAAATGTAGCAATATTGGGCCATTTGACCGTTTTGATAGATTCTTTTACATTAGAAATAGCTAAAAAATATGCGTCAGGTATAAAAATGGGGTTAGTGGGGGTTATTATACACTACCTAGGGGGGATTCATTCATGATTCTAGTTAAAAAATATAGCAAATTATTGGTCGCACTTGTGCTGTTCAGTACTCCTTTTTTGAGTGCGATGCATCGGAATAAAAATGGAACGGTTGCAGGTAGTTTATTAACGCGACAATGGCACCAGCCGCTATTGGAGCGCGGATTTGTAACATCACAAAACTTACAGCGGTTTGGTGCATTTGCTGCAGGAGTTTTAGTTGCTTCTTGGTGCTTGTACAAATTAAATAGTGGTTGGCAATCGTTCAGTAATATGCGGCAGCTAGCTGCTCAGGCTACTACGTTGCAAGCGCATGTCGGTCGTTTAGAACGACAAAATAGGCAGCTGACTACAACACTAACAAGCACGAGCAGTGATCTTGTTAACCGCGATACGCACGCCAGAGAACTGTCTGGGCAAGTAGATGAGCACCAAAAATTAATAGCGGCATTACGACGTGACAAGGCTGAATCACGCTTGGATAGAGATAATCTAAGAAGAACGTTAGAGCAAGAAAAAGATGCTCATAAACGAGAAAAGGCGGCGTTGCGAGCAGAGTTAGACGACGAACAACATAGAGTGGAACTCTATCAAGGAATCATTAACACACAATAGAAAAATGGCTGCGAGTTCTGAGGCATATAGTGAAGCATTAGAACGTGAAATGCATGGTGCAGTACAAGAGAAAGATAGTATGCGCAATCAGCGAAACTGGGCGCAATGGGCTAACACCCAAGAACGACACAAGAAAGAAGCTGCAGAGCGAGCACGTGATGAAGCATTGCGACGTATTAGCAGCTATTCTTATAATGCTGAGCAACCGGTACCATCATGGAAGAAAAGGGCAACAGATATGGTTCTTGGTGCTGCTATGACTGTAGGAGCAACATTGCTTGCCGAACCTGACACCTATAGGTCTGCTGCAGGGTATTTGTATCAAACTACTTAGGGCCATTTGACGAGCCATAATCGTTAAGGCATCCTGAACATAGATGAAACTAAAAAATGGAGTAGGCAGCATCAAAGGCTGCCAGGTTAAATGTTGAGGTTATATACATAGAGGTTATGTATGGGGGAATTCTATATGAAGAGGTTATTACGTACCATAATTGCGGGAATACTGTTTGTATCGCCCGTACTAACGTTTGCCGCATCTAAGGGCAACGGTAATGGATTAAAATTCGATGGTATCACATCAGAACAAATCAAAGCTTTTATTGCTCGGGAAAAGGTTGCACCTTTTGCGGAAAGTACCCCTGAAGAAGCCTTAGCAACATGGCGTCAAGTTGTTGCTCAAAAACCTGATTTGGAAGATGCCGTGGTAAGACATATTACCAAAGGTAATGGGTCTGTCTCTCGAGATGAGCATGTAAAAATTCAAGATGCTTGGTTAGCTATTCACGAAAACAATATTAGAGAAGATGAGCGATCTAAGACTCAAAGAGAAAAAGCATTAGCAGAGCAACAAGTGCGTGAACAAGAAGAACGTGAGCGAAAAGATCGTGAAGACGCGTATAAGCTAGATGAGCCTACTGATGAAGAAAGAGAACAGCATAGACAGTGGGTAGAGGCACAACAAAAAGAAGATGAAATTGCTGAACAAAAGCGCTCAGACGATGCTCAACGTGCGCGTGAATTGAAACAACAACAAGAAGCAGATGAAAAAGCTGCAGCACTTAAAAAAGAACAAGACGCTGTAGAAGCCGCGTCTCAACTTAAAGTACAGCAAGCTGCAAAAGCAAAGTTAGCGCAAGAAAAGCAAGATAAAATAGATCAGCAAGAGTTGGATGCAGCACAGATAGAAGCAAATAAATCAGTTCCAGCAACACCAGAACCTGCAGATGAACCGGTGTCAGCACCTTCAGATGAGCAACAAAGTAAAATGTCAGCTGATGTGTACGGTGCAGAAGGCGCCGCAGACAGATCGGATACAGCAGATAGTTTGGCTAATCTTGAAAAGCAAGAAAACGATGCAACTGCAAAGTTACAAAAAGAAGCAGCCGTACAAGAAGCTGCTCGCAAGCTTAAAGAACAGCAAGATGCCAAAATTCAACAAGAGTTACAGCAAGCGCGTGATGCTAAAGATGTAGCTGAACAAGCTCGTAAAAAAGCTTTAGCAGACGCAACAGCAGCAAGAAATGCTCAGATCGATGCAGAATCGGGTAAGTTAGAAGCTGAGAAAAAAATGAAATCTGCTCGCGATGATTTTAAATTGGAACAGTTAGATGATGCACGATTTGCAGCCGAGATGGATGAACAAAGAACTGATATGTTAAACACAGAAGAAACATTACGTAAGGCGCATGAACAAGCTGATACACGAAGACGGACAGCGATAGGTGATGCTCGTGATGTGCGAGCTGCTGAATCAGGAGCGAGTGATATGTATACTCCTTCCACTGACGGTGGCACGGATTATGCTGATGATGTAATGCAAGCAGAACGTGATGCGCAAGGACTTGAAAAATTAAAACAAGCACAACTTGAGGCAGCTGCACGTGAAGCGCGGGGGCTTGAAGAAGCACTGCGAGCTCAAAATCAAAAAAATATAGATGATGCTGCGCGAGCATGGAAAGCTGAAACTGTTGCTGCTGATCGTCAAGCTCAGGCTATTACCGCTGCACGTGAAGCGCGAGGGCTTGAAGAGTTACAGCGGCTTGATGGTCACATGAGTATGAATGAAGTTACGCAAGCATGGCAAGCTGAGACCATTTCTTCTGATCGTGAAGCACGTTTGCTTGAAGAATCACAACGACTTGACAGTCAAATGACTACGGATGAAGTTACGCAAGCATGGCAAGCCACAAACAGTCTTGTCGATCAAACATCGACAGCTGTGAGTAGTTCGAGTAAGCCGAGTGCTCAAAAACAAAAAACTGCGCATGTGATCGAAGAAACAAGTGGCGGTGATTGGTTCAGAAATAGATTTGCACCTTCGCCTAAAAAAGCAACGATAGCTACTGCTGGCGCGGCAGGAGCTGCGGCTATGCAGGGAAAAGTTTCCGGTGAAAAGTTGATAAAAGCTGTTTATGGAAAAGGTGGACAAGGTTATTTTGTCAGACCTAAAGATGGGAATTGGGCATCACCAATAGTAGAATTACCTACGAAAGCAGTGGAAGCAGTACAGCAAAGTTCACCATCATGGGGATGGGGTAAAAAATTTGTGGCGTTACTAGCGCTAGCAGGTGCTGGTTATGGTATCTATAAATTGTATAACTACTATTGTGTCGAAGAAGTGCCAATGCCAGACGATATTGCTCAACAACGAGCATTGCGCAGCAGCAATGCAGGGCAACTAGCGAATAATGGTAAGACAGGGAATTAAAAAATGTTGGTATGTAGTTTGACGAATAGTTAACGCTACATGCATTATGGATGGTTTTTATTAACACTCTTTTTTAAATGGAGGACGCTCTTATGAAGAGTATGTCTATTAAAGCGTTAGCATTAGGCGCGCTTATGGTTTCTGGCGGTGTGTTTGCGAGTAGTCCAGTTGATGCGGCAGCTCAACAAGCGATGACGCTTGCTAAGCAAAAGGTTACTATGGATGAAGCATCTGCTAAAGCTAAGTTATGGGCTGATGCAGAAGCAGAAATTGCTACCGAGAGCTATCTTAAGGACAAAGGCCAAATCATTGCAGCACCTAGCATCGGTTACGGAGATCGCTTAAAGCGTGCGCTAGGATTTGGTTGGCTTTTTAGCTCTGACTATGAGAATGGCGCGAAGCATGCGAATGCTTATAGAGCTGGTACATTAACCGATGAAGCTCGCAATGCTTTACCAGCTGGTGAACGTATTGAAACATTACGTGCTTTAGGTCAATCAGTTTATCCATGGAATTCAGCTAGTCAGTATGGTAGCGACTTATGGAGACATGCCAAGACAACATCTTGGACGCAATTAGGCTTAGAAGCTGCTGCTACTGCAGTAGTCGTGTATGGCACCTACAGAGTTGCAAAATGGGCTAAGAACAGATACTGGGATGCACAACCAACATCAACACCAAGCGCTCGTTAATTTAAGAAGTAATTTTGGACGGTTATATTTATAAAGTATGGAGGCTCTTATTATGAAGAGTTCATTAATTAAAATAGCAGTATTAGCATGTACCGTAGCGGTATGTGGTAACGTTGTTGCTGGTGCAAGTTTTTCAAGTACATCGTCAACATCATCACAGCCAGCTGGTGCGCCAGCAGGTCAACCAGCAAAGCCTACTTGGACCGACACTTTTGCAAGTTATACTACTCAATCAGCACCAGTTATGGTGTTGAGAAACTGGTGGTCAGGCAAGAAGTTAGCAACTACCGAAAATAACACACCATCAGCTACACCAGCACCATCGTTATCTTCTACACCAACAACAGGTAGAACAGAAGCAGAAGTGAAGCACAGAACAGCAGAAGAAGCTGCGCGTGCCGCTGCTCTTGCTGCAGGTGGACAAAACGCTGCTAAACCAGTACCAGCAGTAGAAAAAAGAACTCGTATGGGCTGGTTGCGTGAGCGTTATAATAACTCTCCTCTTGTAAACGACGGAAAAGAAATAGCTAAGACTGGTATGGGCGTTGTTGGATCTTTTGCTAAGGATACTGGTAATTTTGCACTCAAAGGCTTAGCATTGGGTACCGCGGGTATAGGGCTTGGATTCGGCGCAGAAGCACTTGGTTACACACAAGCTGCTGTTGTGACATCTCCAATAAAAGCATTAGCAATTTCAGCTGTAAAAGCTGTCATGGGCAAGACGCTCCTTGCCACAGCTGCTTTAGTAGGTTCAGGACTTGCAATCAACTGGTACAGAAACCTTCCTGCTACACCTGCTCCATCAGCTTCAAACGCTCAAGCTTTATCTAGAGCTGGTCAACAACCTGCTGTTCCACAATTAAAAACAGTAACATATGGCGGTTACACGTTTGCAGTTTCTCCAGAGCAAGCTGACAAGCTTGCTAACGCAGCTGCTAACAATAACCTCCTCTGTGGAATACAGAGCGGGTCTCTTGTTTTTGCTTATAACGATGGCATTCTTGTAGCAAGAATTGCTCAAGGTCAGTATACAAAAGTAGCATAACAACGTTTAAGGTGTGCTCACGCACATCTTAAACTACTGCCGATAATCAACTGGGCAAGGGATCGCAAGATCTCTTGCCCAGTTACTTTTTTTCTACAAGCGTGGCTAAATATTGAAGCCGTTCTTGTGGATTATCATAGCCAAAAACTGCTGTAGCAATCGCAACCTGTTGTACTCCTAATGGCAGTAATTGTTCTAGATTCTGTTCATGAATACCCCCATCAAGAGCAATGGAGCATAAAGCCTTTTTTTTGGTAATTTCCTGGTTCAGGAGCGCGAGCCGTTCGAATGTAGAGGGTATAAATTGTTGACCCGATGCCCCAGGATTGACTGACATAACCAATAGTTGATCTACAAGGTTGATAAAGGGAAACAATTCTTTAATGTCCGTTTTTGGGCTTATGGCGATACCTGCCAACCAATTATTTTCTTTTATGTGGGATATTGTATCGATTTTATTTTCGCATGATTCTATGTGAAAAGTCACGATGCTTTTTGCTGGTAAAACGAGCTTGCTGATGATGCTTTTGGGGTTATCAGCCATAATATGCACCCATATTTGGCGTTGAGTTGCCGTGGCGATCGCGTTGGCAAATTGATGGCCCCACGTCAGGTTGGGAACGAAATGGTTGTCCATGATATCAAGGTGGTACCCCGCGCAATAGGGGTCGAGGCCTTTTATAACAGAAGCAAGATTAAGCAGATCAGCATTGATAAGGGATGGGTACAAGGCAATCATGATTTCTTATTCCTTGTGGGGTTAAATAGGGTGGCAAGGGGGCGTACATTTTCTGCTTATGTGCTATACTACGTTAACATTCATTTGACAATCTTTTTGAAAATAAAGGGTTTTTGATTTATGGCGCATATACAACAAATAGCGATGATTATTATCCCAGAGCCTGATTTAGAAAGTGCTATAGCTTTTTATCAGCGTTTGGGGATCGAGTTAAAGTTTCAGGTGAAGGGCAAATGGGCAGAATTTGACATCAAAGGGGTAAAATTAGGGCTTTGCCCGAGCAATAACCCCCCCATGGAGGCGCATACTGGTGTTGTATTGGCTGTGGATGATGTTGTACAGATGTATAACGAATTAAAAGATACAGTTACCTTTTGTAATGAGCCAGTAGAGGCAGTTCATGGGATTATGGTGAGTGTAAAAGATCCAGGTGGCAATATTCTTGATCTCTATCAACCAACGCCTGAGAAAGTGCAAGAATACTTAGAAAAAGCAGAAAAAGAGCAGGCAAATGGCTGCTGTAAAGGTGAAAATAGCGATGAAAATTGCTGTAAATAGTTAGGGCTGCAAATTCCCCTAAAAAAAGATCTTTTTTAATCATCGCCTTAGTATAAAAAATCACAAAACCTTAGCGTGTTGCTATCAAGAACGGTGTGTTGAGTTTTGAAGATTTTTTTCTATACTTATGTAAGTGGTTAGTTTATTAGGCCTTATATATACCATATTTTTTAGGTAAGGAGTCATCCATGTTTGAGAGATTTCGCCCTCTCGGCGATCGTGTATTAGTTAAACGTATTGAAATAGAACAAGAGCTATCCATCGGTGGCATTATTATCCCGGATAGTGCAAAAGAAAAGGCGCAAACTGCGGAGGTTGTAGCGGTTGGTAATGGTAAAATGGATAATGCTGGTAAAGTTACCCCCCTACAAGTTAAAGTCGGCGATGTCATTTACTTAGGCAAGTACGCTGGCACTGAAGCTGGTAAAGATCATATGATTGTACGCGAAGATGAGATTCTTGGCGTGGTTGATGGTAAGTAAGTAAAAAATATCCCTAATCAGGAGCCAACATGGCATCAAAAAGAATAGTATTTGGTAGTGATGCGCGCGAGAAAATTCGTATAGGTGTCGATACTCTTGCGAATGCGGTCAAAGTCACTCTCGGGCCCAAAGGACGCAACGTAGTTATTGAACGTTCATTTGGCGCTCCATCGATCACAAAAGATGGTGTGAGTGTAGCAAAAGAAATTGAATTACAAGATAAATTAGAAAACATGGGCGCACAAATGGTGCGTGAAGTAGCAAGCAGAACAGCAGATGTAGCTGGCGATGGCACTACAACAGCGACAGTACTTGCACAAGCCATTTTCCGTGAAGGCAACAAATACGTGACCGCGGGCGCTAATCCTATGGAACTCAAACGAGGCATAGACAAAGCGGTTGCGAAAGTTACCGAGTACATCAAGAACAATGCAAAAGTAGTTAACAGTAAAAAAGAGATTGAGCAAGTTGCAACTATTTCTGCTAACTCCGATACCGTGATTGGTAAGCTTATTGCAGACGCTATGGAAAAAGTTGGACGTGATGGTGTTATCACGGTAGAAGAAGCAAAAGGCATGCAGGACGAGCTTGAAGTTGTAGAGGGTATGCAATTTGATCGCGGTTACTTATCGCCTTATTTTGTAACCAATCCAGAAAAGATGGAAACACAACTCGATAGTCCAATGATTTTGCTCTACGAAAAAAAGATCAGCAGCATGAAGAGTTTGCTCCCCGTGCTTGAACAAGTCGCAAAATCTGGCAGATCACTTTTAATCATCGCAGAAGATGTTGAAGGTGAAGCGCTCGCTACATTAGTGGTCAACAAATTGCGTGGCACATTGAATGTGGTAGCGGTAAAAGCTCCAGGATTCGGTGATCGTCGTAAAGCAATATTAGAAGATATTGCAACACTAACGGGCGGCAAGCTTATCTCTGAAGATCTTGGTCTCAAGTTGGAATCAGTTACAGCACGTGATCTTGGCGTAGCTAAAAAAGTAGTTATCACCAAAGATACAACGACTATTATTGAAGGTCAAGGCGAGGCAGATGCGATCCAAGGGCGTATCATGCAAATCAGAATGCAGATTGATAATTGCAGCTCTGATTACGATCGCGAAAAGCTCCAAGAACGTCTAGCTAAAATGGCTGGCGGCGTTGCAGTAATTCGTGTGGGCGCAGTAACTGAAACCGAAATGAAAGAAAAGAAAGATCGTATTGAGGACGCATTAAGCGCAACCAGAGCGGCTGTTGAAGAAGGTATAGTTGCTGGTGGTGGCGTGGCATTTATACGCGCGCAACAATACCTTAATGAGCTACATTTGCATACAATAGCGCTTAAAGGTGATGAACAATTTGGTGTACAAATTGTAATGAAAGCACTCGAAGAACCTTTACGTATCATCGTTTCTAACGCCGGTGGCGAAGCTTCGGTAGTAGTTAATAAAGTACGTGATGAAAATGGCAGTCGAGGCTTTGATGCTAAAAATGGTGTTTATGTAGATATGGTTGCTGAGGGGATCGTTGATCCGGCTAAAGTTACCAGATCAGCATTGCAAAATGCGGCTTCTATTGCTGGGTTACTCTTAACAACAGAAGCAACAATTTGTGAAATTCCTGAAGAGAAGAAGGCAGCTGCTGGCCATGGTGGCCACGGACATGGCGGAGGCATGGGCGGTATGCCAGGTATGTTTTAGATAAAAACAGGTAAAAACCTACCAAATATCGGGGTAGTGGCTGCCTACGAGGCTTTCACTACCCCCTTTTTATTCAAAAGAGCGATTCATATAGAATTCTGACCCCCCTTTTGCCTGGGAGGTAAAATCATTATAGAATGGTTATAAGGTTATATTAAGACAGGTTAAAAAGCCTGAATTTTTAGGGGGGTTATATCATGAATATTCTAAAAAAAGTGATTTTCATAGTTCTATCAATGGCTGTCGGAGCTTCTTTTCAGATGGCCCAAGCCGCTGTTTCAAGTTCAACGAGCTCCAGTTCGGGAAGTAGTTCAAGTAAAGCGCCGTATAATCCAGATCTTTGGCGTGAAGTGATTGAAAAAGAAAAAAAACGCATGTCTGATGCTGGCGTAACGAAGAGGGGACCCTTATTGTTGCTAGATGGCATGCTTAAGAATATCGCGAAAGGGGTTGTCGAGCCTTATAGCGCAGAACACCTTATTCCTTTCGAAAAAAGAAATGTCATTCTTATTCGCGCTGCGGATATTCCAGAATGGAATTTCAAGAATGGTGCATTAAAGTTTTTCCATTATCTCTTTTATTATAGCGATCACTATTCAAAGGAGTTTATACGATCTTTAATACACGTGTGTAAATTTCCATTGCCAGACAATCTTGCCTACTTTTTGGTGTGTGCAGGTGGCTATGGCGCGCTTAAACCATTAGAAGATATTGTAGATGTCTTCGCGTTCCGTGCATTGCTCAATTATACATCTCCTAGCGATAAAGTATGGTTACCCATGAAAGCGCTAGAACTTGCTTGTAAGTACCTCGATGACCAACGGAGTAGACAAATCTGGCATCTGGTAGTTGAGCGTTTACAAGAGGAGCCAGGTTTTTGGACGCGAAAGACGAATGAAACGTCATTACATGAACTGCTCTCTAAGCAAGGTTCAACATTGAGGAGTGAGCTGCTTGCTATACCTACACCTTCATCAAGCTCCCTACTTCGCCAGGGCTACGAAGGGCCGACAAGCAGTAGCTCGTCAAGTTCCAGTAGCAGTTCAAGTTCTAGCCCAGAACCGTCTTCTGCAAAATCATTGCCATATCGCTATCCAGAGATTTCAGTTAGTGGCAAAGAAGATGCAGAGAGAATACAAAAAAATCTTGAAGAACTCGATACTATTATCAAATCAATACCTCGTGAAAATATACGTGAAGGGGCGGGAAAAGGTTCCTTGAGAATGTCTCTTGAAAACCATACTAGACTTATGAATGACTTAAGGCTAATTGTGCGGGGAGCGTACCCGCACGGCAAGGTACTTGGTGCATCTATGGAGCCAGGAGGCCCATTAGTGCCTTTTATCTTTAGATTATTCTGCTTTAACTATCCTTATGAATTACTAGATTTTTGTATTGATAAAATATGTTATGGGAGAATGCCTTCTGTTTATAATAATCTTTTGGTTTACATGGTATGTAATTTATATTCTCTAGATACTTTAGAAAAATCTATACCCAAAACTATATCTTTGTTGGATGCTACAATTCTCTATAATTATCAGTGTCTTACAATCAAACAAACAGCTCTTACTGTTATTCTGGACCAGTTAAACGTAGTAACAGATCTGGACGACATAAAAATGATAGTCGACGACTTTCGTCGCTTATTAATGTTAGCGCGTAAGCATCGCATACCTATCATGGTAAGCGCGGCTGATAAAAAAAAGTTGCTGAGTATACCTGTTCATGTGGCTGAGGCCTGTGGCATGTCTACACGAGAAGAGTTATATCTAATGTTATTGGGGCGAGAGGCAGCAGATTATTTAAGGATTGGATCATCAGATGAAGAATCCCCCTGCGCAATTGGTAAAAAACTTGGCCTTATAGCACAAGACTATGATCATGGCGCCTTAATAGATGATCTTAAAACATGTGCTGAACTCAAACGTAAATCTTTGGCTGCAGCATTAACACCAGAAGCAATTGAAAATGCTCTTATGCCTATTTACAACAAAATTATTGATTATATCGATATCATGATAAGCAATGGTTTCGATGTGCGAGAATTGTATATAGAGCCTGGTATACAGTTACTAGATTATTGCATGCGACATACTATGGATCGTATCCTTCTTTCTTTTGCACAAAAGTATCCACCAGATTTTGAGAAGTTGTTAATGTATAAATGTTACGTAGCGCTTAATGTTATTCTTCAATCTTATCCCGATGGTCATATTAAAACTTTACGATCATCTAAAGATGGCGCAACTTTAGGCCAACTGTTAGATAGAGCTGAGACACATGACCCTGAAAATGTTGATGCCATAAGAGCTATCAAAAAAATAATGTCTGATAAAGAAAAAGAGATTATTACAGGAGCTTCAAGAGCTCGCGAGGAAAAAGAATGCTTAGAAAACGAGCGTAGAGAACAAGCAATTAAAGCAGCAGCTTTAAAGAAACAACTTGAAGAAGCAGCCGTAATAAAAAGGCAAAAAGAAGAAGCAGAAGAACAAGAACGGGCAAAACAGAAAGCTGAGGCTGCCGCTACAAAGAAACAAAAAAAGCTTGAACAGCAAGAAGAGTATGCACGAAAACTCAAAGAAAAAAATGAACGTAAAAAAGCCGCAGCAGAAGAACTAAGAAGAAAAGGTGAACAAGCTGCTATGCAAAAAGCTGAAGACGAAGACAAGAGATGTTTGACAAGTAAAGCTGAAGAACGAGTTAGACAGCAAGAGCAAGAAGCTCGGCAAAAAGCTAATGCGGCCCGTGAACAGGCTGAACGTGAACTCCGTGAAAAAACTGAAAAAGAGCGTTTGGAGCAAGAGCAGAAACAAAAACAGTTGCTTGAGCAAGAGAGAGTCTTGGAAGAACAAAAAAGAAAAGACGATGAAGCCACAGCAGAACGCAAGAAAAATGAACAAGCTGTTCGGCAAAAAGCTGAAGAAGAAAAAGCTGAAAAAAAATATGAACACGAAAGTGCTGAAGCACACAAACAAGAGGCTGCACAACTGGTTTTAGAACAGCAGATAAAGCAGCTCGCTGCACGAGCAGATTGCGAAACTTTTGAAGAGGATATGTTTTTTTGTGCGCGCAAGCTGAACAAGCAGTTTTACTATAGCGGCGGCATGAATGATTTGATGGCTGAAGTTGCCAAAGTATGGTTACTTAAAGCTGTAGAAGCGGGCGATGTTGAGGCATTCAGAGCATTGGCCTCACAGGTAGGAAAAGATCATCTTAATGTCCACTTCAAAGATCTCAGTAATGAATGGCTTTTATGTGTAGCAACTAAAAAAGGAAATTATGACCTTATTGCCGAGATACTCAGCTACTACGAGCCAGATCATCTGTATACACCAGATGCAAGCGGCTTAAGCCCGTTAGATCAGGCTTGGCTGATAGCAATAACCAATAAGAAGAATCCCGAGCTTTCTCATTGGCTTGCTCATTGGAGATACAAAGATAGAAGGTAAATTGAATATTAGAAAGCAGCGCCAACCTTCGCCCAAGCACCAATGAGTTGAAGTGCCGAATTGTAATACGGGAAGTCGAAGAAGACACCGGCTCCCCAAATCCAATCAACAGAACAACCTCGGCGCATGTAACAGATGTCCATGTGGAACTTATAATTAAGGGCAGCAAAACTTGTTGCGGATCGCTGGTCAAGCATACTTTCTACGATAGGTATAAAGGTGAAATTACCCTCGGCATCTTTGTCAGGATCGGCGAGAAATTGTATGGTGCTCTTACTTGCAGTTACCGTGTAAACACCCGGAGGTAGTGGCGTAGGTGGAACAAAGGTTGGTAATGCAGCTATGCCGTAATTTTCTGGAAATGGACAGGTAAAATCGATATGTTCTCGTGCATGGCCCCAAATATCAAAACCAATTTCAAATTCTAAATTCGTCTTTTTAAAACGAAATCCCCCAGTAAAATCAGCAATAGCATAGGGGCGTACGCGTACCTGGCGGGTAAGAATATTTACGCCTGGTTCAGTGTTGCCTACAGGGCCCTCTTTGTTGGTCAGAAGAAGATAACGGCTCCATGGTTTGCCAATGAGATCAAACGTACGCATATGATAATGGCGAATTAAGAAGGTGCTTTGTAGATCAAGAAAAATAGAAGAAACGTATTTTTCGGTATTTTCATTAAGAACGACTTGGAACAGAACGCCACCGCCGGCACCGACGTGGCCATTGTTACCAGCAAAAGCACTAAAAATATGTTCAGGGCAAGCTGCATGGCCGGTTGGTAAGCTGAGCAAAGAATAATAAGCAATGAGAAAGTTATCTTCTGCCAAATAGGTTGTACCAAATTTAATATTAATTTCGGCTAACGTAACCTGCGAACTGCAGTGAGGTGAGAACTTTGCATAGAGCCAGTTGGGTTGATCGAGGGCTGATATAATATCGCCAGGGCAATTGCTTGTAGCATTAACAAGATCGAATTGTTCAATGCCAACATTGTTTTCTACGTAGACGACGGGGGCATCTATTTGAAGCCATGCATGTTCCAAAAAGGTAATAAAGCGACTTAAATCTTGGTTGTAGGCTACAAAAACACCAAACTGTGTCTGTGTTGGATTAAGAGAAAATCGACCACTAAAATTTGATGGCAGCCCCAGATACTCTGCACGAACATTACGCATGCCTTTAAGAGCCGTTACGCTATCACCTGCAACTAAAAGTTCATCGGAACAGTTGAATAAAAAATAGTTACCAAAGCGAGCCGCGGGATTTGATTTTTGGAATGCTATCGTGAGTTCAGCTGCTGCACGCGCTGGGCCATGTTTATCGTACATGAAGTTATTGCGAAATGATTGGTTTATAGAAAGGTGATCATTAATAGATCGAGGGAACATAAATGAGCGAGATTCGCGATCGCGGCAATCATAGCCTTCTTTGCATTGTACCCAGCAATCGTCAGGTTGCCAATCGTTGTAAGCTGTCAGGAAGCTTGGTGTAAGGGCAAGGAATATAAGAACATATTTTTTCATTACTCATCCTTTTAAAAACAGATCTTCACCCCAAAGCTTAGGATTTCTTTCGCATAAAAACAAGAGTGGTTGCTGGGTAGGCCTACAGTCGATCAATTGAATAATCTTGGCCAGATTTAAAATGCCACAGGGTGCGTGGTGAGTTGAAAGCAGATCTATGGTGTTTATGGAGTGTGAGGAGGATATTTTATGATCTATATTCACTGCATAGTGATTTTTTAAACCTGCTATTTTCATTATGAGTCTTTTTTGATATGCAAAACTTATGGCTAGCGTACGTGGGCAACATGCAACGCCGGGAGAGTTCAGAAAAAGTCAAAATTGGATCGGAAGTGCTGATGCATTTTCTCTATCTTCAGCTACATATGTCCCTCCCGCGCCAGAGCATTTGATGCAGTGCTTAGATGAATTTGAAACCTTTCTCTGTGACCAACAATTGCCACCGCTTATCCAAATAGCACTATTGCATTATCAGTTTGAAGCAATACATCCCTTTTTAGATGGAAATGGTCGTGTGGGACGCTTGCTTATTACTCTTTTTCTTGTTGAACGCGAAATATTGCCAACACCATTACTTTATTTGAGTGCTTTCTTTGAAGCGACACGTCAGGAATATTATGCAAGATTGTCGGCCGGTAACTATGCAAGGGGATTGGCGTGGATGGTTGCTTTATTTTCTCGAAGGTGTTGCGTCTCAGGCTGAAGATGCGATATCTCGCATTTATCGAATTAATACTCTCCTCGATGATTGGCGCAAAAAAACTGCTGGTCTTTCAACATCATTGCCACATCAGCTCATTGATGTCCTGGTCGCCAATCCTTTTTTGACTATCACACAATCGGCCGAAAATATGGGAGGCTCATATACTAGGATGCAACGAGCGGTAGATAAGCTTGAAGAGTTAGCCATTGTGCGTGAAATCAGCGGAAGTAAACGTAATCGTGTCTATTGTGCAGAGGATATTCTCAAGATAATTAAGGAGCCGACAAAAATTGCTCCGTAGTTATCACTACTCAATCCATGATTTTCATAACTCCCTCTAATACATACCAAACAAGTCCAGCACCTACGGTGGCAACAGCACCACCTGCAGCAGTAAGTGTGGCTAGATGTTTGCCAACTATTCTACGTTGTATGGCTTTTGTGTGTTTTATGGAGTTGAGGTCCTGCAAAGGGAGAACTTCATTGTGGAGTTTGATAAGAGATCTATCCAGGTGCTTTCTAGCCACTAATGAGGCCACAGTTACAGAAGCTGTAGCGCCAGTAATGAGAGCGTATGGATTAATGATAACGGGCTTTAAGGTTGATGGTAATAAGCGAACGGGATTATTGACAGCTTTAGAGTTTCTGAGTCGTAATGGTTTTGTTCTTCGTTCCAGTACGGCAGGCCTAGTAAAGAAAGAAGATACGGATGAGCTTTACAATATTGCTATACAAGCCGCGCAATCTTCAATTAGTGTGGAAGAAATTGCCTCATTTTTTAAAAGGAAAATAAAACGTCATTAAGATTTTATTATCGCCATAGCATCCTGCACACTTTGATTATCATACACCAACGCCGAAATCGCCCGTGTAAATGCAACAGCCTCTGGCAACGATTTTTGAAAAATATTTCTTCCTGTAGCGCATCCAGAAGTTTTACCTGTATGCAGTTGATCATACAATTCTTGTAAAAATAGTTCTGGTTTTTTTGTTGCTCCTCCCGAGCAGATAACACTCGTATTACCAGCAGATGCTACAGCTAGAGCAAGATCATTCATCTTATGCGGCGCTTTTATTTTTACAAAATCAGCACCAAGTGATAGAGCAACTCCCGTGGCACCAGCAACTAACTGCGGATCTTGATCATCTTTAATGTTACAACTTCGAGGGTATATCCAAAGGATAGCAACTAATCCATGTTGATGAGCTTGGAATACCATTTGGGCAGCTTGGGCTAGCATTTCTTGTTCATACTCACTGCCTAAGTAGATGGTATAACCAACGCCACAAATATTTAATGAACTGTTTTTTTGTAAAGTAACGACATCATTGACTGACCACAATTGTGTACTCATAGGATCTTTGCCGACGACTGCGTGGCGCATATATTGCCACATGCCAGTCCAGCGGCCAATGTGAGTTTTTGCAGGTATAAGATTAGTTTTGCCATTTAATTTAACAATGTAGGGAATGTTGGGATAGCTACGGCCATAGCGAGCAATAAGGCCCAAGTGCGTAGCGAATGCGCCAATGCGGCCTTGTGAGGCAATTCTAAAAAGATGCTCTGGATCAGTGGCATCAGCTGCTATATTCTTGCCATAAAAATCTTCATTGAGGTGTTCCATTTTCTGGTCGGCGGCAAAGAGCATGAGTTTGTTGGTGTTTTTGGTGATGGTGGCAATGTTTTTTGTGTACGTTTCTTGTACTGATGCGGGGATAGTTGAGGGGATGATTGTTTCCACGAGTGGCACTCCTAGAAGGAGTTCGTATGGTTCGACGGGCTCACCACGAACGGATTAAATATTTTTTACCGTTCGCCCTGAGCTTGTCGAAGGGTGCGAACGGATTAAACAACTTCTATCGTCTGTTCCTGCATCTCCTTGTTGCTTTTATATACAAGCGTGAATAGCACATACACTTTTAGTAAAAACAGTATACAACCCAGAATGACGCCAAACTATATCACCAGCTCTGGGTGTTTTTTTAAGCCGAAGGTTATTCCCGCAATGTATGATTAAAAACATGCCCAAGAAAGGTCCACCATACATGCTAAGGCCGATTAATGCTACGAATAATTTAATAACAAACCATGGGTCCCTGAAGGAAGCTCCGCATATAATGATGAGAAGACATACAATCGAGAGTAACCATTTTATAAACTTTTCCATAGCAGTTTCCTATATTCCATTCCACGGGAATGCAATAGTGTTTTCATCATGATTTTTAAGAGAGTATGCGTTTTTCAGCTAGACGGCATTTATATTCCATAATTCCCTTACCTTTTAAATATCTCATATTGAATGTGCAAGGGAATTTGGATTAAAATCAAGTTTTTTTATTGAATCTCCCTACAAAACTTTTTCATGTATCAATATTTTTTCCGCCACGCGCTCAAAGAGCGGTGCGGTGACCGTAGAAGCATACATATTTTTTTGTGGACAGTCTTTGATGAACGTGACAATAACGCGTTGATAATCACCTTTTTGAACAATCCCGGCGCTCGTGTAGATATTATGATCGGGTGCATAGTGGCCGTTGATAAGTAAATTGCCTGTACCAGTCTTGCACATAACACGATAACCTTGAATCTGAGCTCTTTTCGCTGATCCTTGCAAAACCGTATTTTCTAAGATTTTTTGCACTGTTTGTATAGTGCGAGGACTATAGAGAGCCATCTTGGATATCTCTGGTGGGATACCATCGATGATAAGCTTAGGTTTAATGTAGTAGCCGTCATGGGCAATCATGCAAAATGCAGTGGCGAGCTGCAGCAGGGTAGCGGTGATCTCATAGCCATATGAGAGTGACACTAACGATTGCTTAGACCAGCGGGGCGGTGGATTAACGAAACCAGAGCGTTCACCGGGAAATTGTATACCCGTTTTTTTACCAAATCCTACGCGAATATAATGATCATATAATTTTGTGCCCAAGCGCTTGACTACCTTTGCTATGCCAATATTATTTGATTTTTCAATAACTTGAGAAAAAGTGATAATGCCAGCAACTGATGAAGACACGGTATTTACTTTGCGGCCATCGATGTAGGCAGTTTTTACGTTTTGACAATCAATCAGCTCATCTATCTGAACAACATTTTCTTCAAGAGCAGCTAATGTTGCAAATACTTTCATAACAGAGCCAAGCTCATATTCTTCAGTGATAATTCTATTTTTTGTATGTTCCAGATTGATATGGCGAGTATTATTGGGATCAAAGTCGGGCGCAATAGCCATGGCAATAATATGACCGTTTGTAGGATCCATAACAATAACGGCGCCCTCTTTTGCTTGGAATTTTGCAACCGTTTTTTGCAATTCTTGATAGGCTAAAAATTGTACATCACTATCAATGGTGGTGTGTAGCACGGTTCCTTCATGGCCGGCAACTTTTGTTTGTCGTTTAAAATAATAGTTTCCCGAGCGAGCATCACGTTCTAAAAAGTAGGTCGTAGCCATACCAGCCAATGTTTTATTATAAAAAAGTTCAAGGCCGAACAGTCCTTTGTTGTCAATATCAGTTATCCCGATGATGTGTCCAGCACAGGGTACTGGGTAAAAACGTTGTTGCTCATTAAGAAGATGAATGTCGGCACTATTATATTGTTTGATAATTTCTATTTGTTCCTGTGTGAGCCGTCTACCAATATACATAAAGTGGCTGTTGTGCGCCTTACGCAGACGTTCCCATGCCTGTGGAAAATGGCGAGTTAAAAACGTTTTTAAGGTAGGCGTGGGCTCTAATTTGTGAGGTATTATAAATGCAGCAGTGCTTTCGCGGTTCATGGCGAGTAATTGTTTGCCGGTGCGGTCATATACTAATGCTCGGGGCGGATTAATTGTTGCGGTCACCTTATATTGTTTATTGCCCAAATGGGTGAAATGATCGTGACGTCTAATTTGAATAAAATATAAGTTGAGCGCAATCACACCATACAAAACGCAAAATAATAGAAAAATGAGTGTACTGCGTGTTTTGTAGACATTGTTCATGGCAGTTTAACTTTTTTAACCTGCGTTATGCGCACGGGTTCCATATGGAGCGTATGTTGAGCAAACTGGGCCGCAGCATCGCGGCTTTTGAGTTGATACATTTGATGTACGAGCGATTGTTTTTTCTGTTCAACTTTTTTCTTAGTATGTTCGAGCTCTTGTTTGCAATACGATTGATGTAAGCATTGGCTTGCTTTGTAGATATAGATAAATAAAAAAAGTAGGTTAAGACCGATAATAAGGGCAAGTACAAGGGATTTTTTCATGGCCACTCCTTTGATAACCAATTCACTGTAGCACGGTAGAGTATCAAATAAAAATGATTTATGGGGTCTTTAGGTGTTTTTTGTTGAAAAGGCCGATTAGATCGGGCCATTTGTTTCTCAGGCTAACGCCTGTTATAATGGATTCAAGTAACAATACTTAATGACTTTAGGGGGTTATATGAATAAAAAACTGTTATTTCTTATCTTGGTATCTGCTGCGGGAATTGCCCACGCGGCATCTTCGAGTTCGAGCTCATCATCGAGTTCTTCGAGCTCAAGTTCAAGCTCACGTACATGGTCACAACGAGTTAAATCATTTTTTAAGAAGCGGCCACCTTTGAGCGAGGGTGTTTTTCATCATACAGATGTAGCAGCCGATGCGTTAACTGTTTTTGATGATGTTCATTTGCCAAGAGAGCTACAAGCTCTGATCTTGAGTTATATAGCTAAGCATAAAGAAGATTTTATGGGGGTGGTTCCTATTGATCCTTCAGATGAGACGCAAGGATTTATGCCTGATGGTGAAGTACAGCATTTTGCAGAGGAAAGGGCTATGTTTCCATTATGTAGTCACCCTTTTCGGTATATACGATGTTTAGATCAAAGCAAACCATATGATTATGCCGTCATACTTTGTCCATATCAAAAAGATAATAAGCATGATTTAGCACGGTGTATTCCGCACTCTATGAGGTTAGAAGTAACGGAGCAAGGCGATCTTTTTAGGGTAAAAGCTATCAACGGTGGTCCCAAGCCTTCTCAAAAAGATACTATGCACCAGAAGTATGACTTCCCCTCACACACTGGTTTAATGACTATAGAAATTATGAATGAGGGCAGGGGTATCTGCTTTAGAAGGGCTCACCCTGATTACCCTTATGGAGCGATCTTACACAAGGCTTTTGAGCAAGCAAAAAAGGTAAGAGCCACGCCAATTAATGTTAAGCGCAAGATTACCAGTCATACGACAAGTTAAAGTGCACTTCGCTACCCACTTCACCACGGCGCGGATCAAGCTTAAAGCCCCAATCAACTTTAATAGGCATTGGATTAAGAAGACGAATACCAACTCCCACAGCATGGCGGTAATGGAATCTGTTATTCGAGATAAATTTAGATGGTACACAACAAGCGTAAGGATTATCCCAGCCAGCACCACCATCATAAAAGACAACGCCTTTAATAGAGAAGTCTGGTGCTATAGGGAAGATAAGTTCAGTCGTCACAAAGAAGGTTTTTTGACCGCCAATTGAATCACTTATAGTTCTACCATTACGTATAACGCTAAATTGTGGCCCGATTTGTCCATACAGGAACCCACGAACACTTGCAGGGCCTCCAATATGGAATAGCTCGCGGTAAGGGACGATGCGGTTTCTAAATGGTGTTACATAACCAAAATAACTATGCACGCGTAAAATAAGATCAAATTCCCCAATAATTGGTGTGAACCAATTTGCATCAAAATCAAATTTATAAAAACCGATACTACTATTAAGGGCCGCGAGTGAAACTTGTGATCGTGCAAGCCACGAGTAGCCGCGTGTTGGGTGCATTGGATGGTTTTTTGCATCTTTACCAACATTAGCGCTTAAGGTGGTGAATGCGCCAGGGCAGAACTCTTTTGAAAGGATAATGTTGTAAGCGTTTTCCGCTTGTAAGGAGAGCTCAGGTGTTTCTAAGCCATGGATGTAGGCTCGCGGAATACAATCTTTATCTCGAGCATCTTGTTTTTCATAGCGAATATCATCAAGCGAAAGACCAAGGCGTACAAATGTTTCATTAAAAAGCTGATGGCGCCAGCTCGTTACAAAGCCCATAGCCAATGCTCCGCCTGTATGATTTTCATTGACAGGGCGCGTGAGGCTTAATTCATCATAGCTGACGCGTTTATGGTAGATATCCATGGAGCCATAGATAGGTTTATCAAAAAGCCATGGCTGAGTAAGATTAAAGACCACCGTCTTTTCATCGGTACCGATACGGCCTGTTCAAGTTGACGCGAATACCGCTACCAAACAAATTGGTATCAGCAATAGTACCTTCTAACGAAACACCATCGGAAGGAGATTGCAAGCTTGCAGCTCTTCCACCAAAGCCAAGTTGGATATGAGCGTTGCCAGTTTTTACTTCTTTTACGATAAGATCAAGATCAGCTAAATCTTCTGATAAGCGTGTCATTTTCCAGTTAACACCATCGCGTTGATTAAAATAGCCAAGCCCCTCAACACGACTTTTTGAAAGATCCATGTGACGTGTTGTTAAAATACCACCTTCTTCGAGTGATATTTTTCGTCTAATAATTTTATCGCGCGTTTTATTGTTGCCTATGATGGTGATTTTATTTAAGTAGACAGGCTTGCCAATTTCACTATGAAAAGAGATAGCTACCGTTTTATTTTCATCGTCTGGTTGCACCGATGGTTCAATGTGAGCATAGGCGTAGCCAAGGTCGCCCCAAAGAAATTCTAATGCCTTTATGGATTCAACAATATTTTCTCGCGAATAAACGTCACCAGCTTTGATGGGAAGCATAGCAACAAGATAATCGTCCTTAAGAATATTATTACCCGAAGCTTTTACTGAGCTCACACGATAACAATCGCCTTCTTGGATTTCGTAGGTAATGGTAACGTCTTGCGAGATTTGATCGATGTCAGTCATGATGTCGACTACTTTTGCATTTATAAAACCTCTATTTTGATAGGTTTGCTCGATGACGTGTTTATCGCCTTCTAAGCGATCAGTTTGATACGTCCCCGCTTTATCCATAAAACTTAAGAGCCAATCTTCGCGTGTGAACAAAACATTCCTAAGTTCTTTGGCGCTTATATTTTCATTGCCTTTGAATCGGATACGCTTTACGATTGCGCGTGGGTTTTCAGTAAAAACAAATGTCGCTGTTGCTTTACCATGCTCATCGATTGTCAAAGAGGGAGTGATCTGGGTGTTGTTGTAGCCCTTATCCTTATAGAGCTTTTGAATGGCGAGGGCATATCTTTTAAGTTCTGGCTCATCAACTGCAGGAATTTCATCAAAGTTAACTTTTTCTCGAATATCTTTTGAGTTCAGTTGTTTATTGCCTTGTAAAATCACTTCTTTGAGCGGTGTTTTTTCTTGAACTACGATATGCAAATTAATGCGATCTCTGCCAATGTTTTCTCCGTACACAGAAACATTGCGGAGACGCTTGAGCTCATAATAAAGATTATGAATAAGACGCAACGTTTTTGACGAGTCGAATATTTCGCCTTTTTTATAGGGCAAGCGATCTAATATTGCTTCTTGGGGAACTAATACATTGCCGGTGATAACGATATTTTCTATACGACGAGGAGTTTGATCATCTTCATCAGATTCTTGTTCAGTTTCCTCTTCATCTTCTTGTGGTTGTTGTTGCTGAGTCGATTGTTGAGTGGTATGAGGCTTTTGGGCGTGCGTCTTACTATTGATTTGTTTGCTGTTTTTGTGATCTTCTGAATGAAGAGATGTCATCATGATACTGCACAGCCACGCCAGAATCCACGTGCTCCGTAGAGTTATCATGTTGTGCACTACCGTCATTAAAGGCTCCCAGTCTTTTTTATGGTCGTTGTATTCGACGCGTTCCATTATTATCGTTAGGATTAGATGATAATCATACTGGTTTTTTTTAAATTAACTAGAGGAACTGATTCCTTGTATAAGGGTTTATATGTTGAAAATAACTAATACAGTTACGGGAAAAAAAGAGCTATTTAGATCACTTGAAAATGACAAAGTACGTATGTATGTGTGTGGTGTTACGCCCTATGATGTTGCCCACATAGGCCATGGGCGTGTGTATGTAACGTTTGATCTGCTCTATCGTTTGTTGCAATTCTTGGGATATGAAGTTACCTACTGCCGTAATTTTACTGATATAGATGATAAGTTGCTCAACAAAGCGGAGCGTGAATTTGGCGATCGATTGAGGTATAAGGAAATAGCACAGCGTTATATTGATGCGTATCATCAAGATATGGTCGCATTGAATTGCTTGCCTCCAACGTATGAGCCGCGCGTGACGGAGACTATGCCTTCTATTATCGCATTTATAGAAGGGCTCATTCAAAAAGGCAAAGCATATGCAGTTGACGGTGATGTCTATTTTGCTATCGCATCATTTCCTGCGTATGGAAAACTATCCAAACATAAAGTTGAAGATCTACGAGCAGGAGCGCGTGTTGAACTGAATGATAAAAAACGAGATCCACTTGATTTTGCCTTATGGAAAGGTGAGCAAGAAGGGACTTTTTGGAAGAGCCCTTGGGGATATGGTAGGCCAGGATGGCACATCGAATGCTCTGCCATGGCAGATAGTTTTTTAGGCAAGCAAATTGATATTCATGCTGGGGGCCTCGATCTTATATTTCCCCATCATGAAAATGAAGTTGCACAATCGGAGGGACTTTTTGGGGTCACCTTTGCTAACTACTGGATGCACAATGGCCTCGTGCGAGTGAATCAAGAAAAAATGTCAAAATCGTTAGGGAACTTCTTTACCTTGCGCCAAGTATTTGAACATTTTCATCCCATGGTGGTTCGCTTCTATATTCTAAGCCATCACTATAAAGCGCCCTTAGAATTTTCTTTTGAAGATCTCACGGCTGTGCAAAAGAGTTATAAGCGGCTGTGCAAGGCCTTTGAAGGTATAGAAACGGTGCCACTATCCATGGCCACTCTCATGGAAACTCCTAGTATTCAAGATATGGTTGCTTTTTTAACTGACGATCTTAATACCTCAGGTATGTGGGGAGTTCTTTTTGAGCGTTTGGCTACAATAACTGGTGATCGAACAACCATGGCGCATGTTAAAACGTTGTTGACGGGAATTATGGGCTTAGACATGGTGCCATTGCCAGAAAAAGAGGTTGATATGACGCCCGAAATTGAACGACTTTTGGCCGAGCGGGAACAGGCGCGGCAGGCTAAAGATTGGGCTCGTTCGGATGCCTTGAGAGATAAATTAAAGGCTTTGGGTTACCAGGTTCAGGATATGAAGGTAGGCTTCGATAAAAAACTTGTTTGATTAGCTGGTTATATTATACTTATTTTTGTTGTTTTCCTATCTCAAGGGCGTGATGAAGCTCGTAATAATACATGTTAAATCTTTACTTAGGGGCTTTCGTATGAAAAAGCTACTTTTTGGTTTATTGGTTATGGCAACAGCGTCGAATGTCTTTGGCGGCTGCGAATATCGCTACAAGTATTACAACTACACCAATCCTATGAATGATAGTTTTATGTGGACCTTTAGCAAGAGCTTGGGAAATTTAATTGGATTTAGTGCTGGTGCCTATGCGGTGTGCAAGTTACTCGATATTATAAAAATAGAAACAGAAGCACGGACTGCCAGAGAAGAAGCTGCTCAAAGAGCCCACAGCGTTCGCGAGGATGCTTATTACAACCATAGATATGGTGCACAACAACCAGTTATTGTACCAGTCACCGCAGCACCTGCAACGGTGGTAGTGCCAGTAAAAGAAGAAGAAATTAAATAAATACAAGGAAATACTGTGATTTCTATAAAGAACACTGTAGCGGTAGCAATGATCGCTGCATTATTGACTGGTTGCCCAGCATATGCTGATTCAGCTGAGTCAGAATGCACCCAAAAAAGAACGTGTGCTAAAAAAGAAAAGCTTATGATGGTCGCTAAAGTTGCAGCAGCAGTTGTAGTAGTAGGTGGCATTGGTTACTGTGTGTGGAGCTATATCTATGATGTCGCCAAGCAAAAAGCAGCGGGACTACCAGCCGAGGGAATCAAGCTTGATGATATAAAAGCTATGATCAAGAAGCAGGTAGCAGAGGATACTGCTGGTTTTGCTAAAACGGCAGATGTTCAGACAGCAGTGAATGGAGTAACAACGAGGGTTGTAGCTGTCGAGCAAGGTGTTACCAGCCATGCGACAGAAATTACCGGCCTAAAGTCTGCTACAAAGGCCTTGGCTGACGCACCAATCATAACAACTCCAGCAACGGTCATTGATCCATTGATCGTTAAAGCATTAGCAAGAACGAATTTAGCAACGGATGCAGCGTTGATGCCAACAGGTTCTGAGATTTAGGTTATTTGTTTATTAGATGTATAAAAACAGGCGGATGAAATGTTAATGTTTCATCCGCCTTATACTTTTCTTGACCAGGTATCTTACCCCAAATACTCTTCTATCTTCTCTTTCAATTCCTCTTTATTCATATACCCGATAGTTTTGCCCTTAACTTGGTTATCTTTGATAAAAAGGAAGGTGGGTACTGAAGTAACGCCATAGGAGATAGAAAGCTCGCGCGCTTCGTCTACATTGAGTTTGGCAAATTTATAGGTAGAACCGAGCTCTTTTTCGAGGGTTTCAAAATGGGGGGCCATTTGTTGGCAAGGGCCGCACCATATTGCGTAGACATCAAGTATGACGGGAAGTTTAGATTGTGCGATTTCTTTTTCAAAATTTTCTTGGGTAATTGCTACAGCCATGACTGATCCTTCTAGTGAGACCGTTCGTGGCAAATGTTTTGCGAGTTTACGAGCAAAATGTATCGAGGGATAAAAATTTTTATCCCTCGATACGATTACTCACTACGTTCGCAATCACTCGGGACGAACGGAAAATAAAGATTTTTATCGTATAATGTACTCTTCTGCTATCAAAAAATCTACTTTGCCTTCTTCTTTTTAGGTGCTGGTTCTTCTTCTGTTTGATCTTCTCCTTTTTTTCCACATTTTTTATCGGCATCGCGATATTTACATCCCTTAATTACAAGGCTTTTAATGGCAGTAAAGGGAGCTTCAAGTTGTATAGGGCCAGCTTCATTGAATTGGTTGCAGGTCACTTTGCGGCGGATATCGATTAAATAACTGTTGCGTGTTTTGGCATCATCATTGGAAACGACCACGATTTCCACATATTTAGCTTTATGGGATCCGCGCCGTTTTTGATAGCTCCAGATTCTTTCTGGTTCAGGGACAATAATTTCATCAACTTCTGCCAGATCAACTTTAGCCACAATCCCTTCACTTGGATCAGCAAGAAGCATATTCTTACCGCGCCCATTTTCTACTGGTTCATCATCATAGTTTTCATCCGAGGATCTTTTGGCATCAGAGGCTTTTTTGGCCGTATTGATTGGTTTTTTATACAAAGGAATTTGGTCATAGCGATTATTGATGGCTATGTTATCTACCGCATAAGGTTTTTCGTTTGGTTTGAGTTCCACTGGTGTAAGCACCCCAGAAAAATTAACGGCATGTTTTTGTTTGCTTTCGGTAGAACTTTCAGAACTACCCCAATTGGCAATTACGAGTAATGCACCAATACCAAGCATGGGTGCTATTATTTTTTTCACAGCCATCTCCTTTACATCAAGCTTCAAGTTAAGCGGGACCCAGAAATCAGTTTAAGTTTGGTTTACCTACCTAGATCTACTATAACTGGGGGGCAGTATGCAATAGTCAAAAAATGAGTAAAATATTGAAGTATCATTGGTAGCCACTATAGTGTACATGTGAACTGTGAATTATTTTTCTCTTATTTATGAAGGAGTTTTTTATGTATTCAGATTATAAGTATTCGACCGAAGAATACATGATGCAGGGTAGTATTACCAACTTTATGTATCGTGTCTATGGTTGGATGGCGGCAGCGCTTGCAACATCGGCAGCAGTTGCTTATTATGTGGCGTCTCAGCCGGCAATCTACAAATATCTTTTCACCCATACATGGCTTCTCTTTGGCCTTATGATTGCTCAAATAGCCCTCGTGGTATCTTTAGGTGCCTTTTTAACCCGCATGAGCTATCCAACAGCTATCGTACTCTTCATGGTCTATGCGGCGTCATTAGGCATCGTTCTATCATCAATTTTTCTTGTCTATGAACTACCATCGATAGGGCTTACTTTTGGGGTAACTGCAGGTACGTTTGGTGTTATGGCGTTCTATGGCTACTTTACCAAAACTGATTTAACTAGCTGGCGCAACATTGGGACAATGCTTCTTATAGGCCTTGTTATAGGTTTTTTGATCAATATGTTTCTTCAAAATGAGATGATGGACTATATTCTCTCAGGTATCGGTGTGATTCTTTTTACCGGATTGACCGCAGCCGATACTCAAAAAATTAAGCAGCTTGGATTCCAGTTATTATCACACGATGAGATGATGAAAAAGGTGGCATTGATCGGTGCCATGACCTTGTATTTAGATTTTGTGAATCTTTTTTTAATGCTGCTCAGATTTTTGGGCAAGCGAACTAACGAATAAAAGGAACATTCAAGACAAAAAGGAACTAGTGTGAAGAAAATATTAATGATGCTTGTGATGGTTATGGTTTGTGTTAATAACGTCGATATATACGCTCAGCGTGGCTATCGACGTTATCGTTGTTCATCAGTAAAAAAGAAACAGAATAAACGGCATAGTGCGCATTCGCTCAATCGTTTTATGGATGCGCAAAATAGCGATATCGTTCCGGAAGAAGTTGGCTCAACGCAACCAGTTCCAGAGACTCCCGCAAATACAGCAAACGAGCTCTTGGTGCCAACAGGTGAAGATGTTGTTGTTGATGTAGTGGATGCACGAGAAAAACAAAAAATAGAGTCTGCGGCGGATATTGCGCAACCGGAAGAGGTTGCTCCACCAGAAGATCAGGTACCAGAGGAAAGTGGGTCATCAGCACCAACTCGTGC
Source organism: uncultured bacterium (assembly GCA_963738145.1). Classification (GTDB taxonomy): domain Bacteria; phylum Babelota; class Babeliae; order Babelales; family Vermiphilaceae; genus CAVTVH01. The sequence goes on along the minus strand of CAVTVH010000001.1, from coordinate 288,362 downwards.
ACCAGAAGAAGCACAATCTGATGAGGATTTCCTTGATAACTTATCTGAAGATGGTGAGGATGAGTCAGATCAACCCGGCCGAGCTCCACACGAGACGTTTGCAGAACAACGTGCAGTAACAGAAGCCAATCAACCAGTTGAACATGATTTTGATATCGAGGCAAAAAAGCAGGCCGTCATGGAATTGATAGATCTTGCCGAAACCAGCCTTAAGAAGAATCCTATTGATCAAGTATTTAGCGCCTTCAGCCATGACAACAAATTTGTTAAGGGTGAGCTACATCTATTTGCTTTTGATAATAAGGGAGTATGTTTGGCTCATGGTCGACAAAATGAGCTGATATGGCAGAACCTGTATAATCTTAAAGATACCTATGGTACCTATATTGTACGTGAGATGCTTGAAAAAGCTCGTCTGGGCGGTGGATGGGTTACTTACCAATGGCGTTATGCTACTAAAGTTTCGTATGTAAAGCAGGTGCGCAAAGGAGACAAGGTATATACGATTGGCTGTGGTTATTACCCACATTCAAAAGAAGATGCTGTTGTTAACTTAGTAAAAGGCGCCGTTTCATTGTTTAATGAGATTATTAAGCATGGAAGACCAAAAGACGAAGCTTTTAGTACGTTTAGTTATACGATGGGCAGGTTCACCTTGGGGGACCTGTATCTTTATGCCCTTGATTTCCATGGTCTGCAGCTTGCGCATGGTGAATTGCCTGGCGTTGTAGGAACATCGGGATGGACTTATAGAGATTCATCAGGAAAGCTGGTTAATCAAGAGATTATCGCACAGCTCAAAAATGGTGATCTTAATACAGGCATTTGGATTGATTACATTTCTAAAAATGCGCCAAAGCGTTCCTACGCAGAAAAGGTAGTGGATCACGAAGGCAACTACTACTTTATTGCGTGTGGCTATTATCCTGACGCTAACCGCAATGAGGCAGTCAGTTTAGTCAGGCGTGCTTATCGCTACATGAAAACAAATGGCAAATCAATAGCTGCACGTGCATTCACTGAGAGAGATAATAATGAGTTTCGCTATGGCGATCTTTATATTGTTGTTTATGATCTCAAGGGAACATGTGTAGCCCATGGTGGTAATGGCACGCTTGTTGGCAAAAACCTTCTAGGTGAGCAAGATTCTACTGGTTACCCGTATGTGCGAGAAATCATCAAAAAGGCGCAAGCTGGTGGTGGTTGGGTTGATTACAAAGAGAAGAACTCATTTAAATCAACCTACGTTGAATTCATTAATATGGGCACAGATAAATTTGTAATTTCTTGTGGTTTGTATCCAATTACCAAACGCGAAACTATGACATTAATCGCAAAAAGTGGCGCAGATTACTTGCGTACGCATACTGCTGAAGAAGCATTGCGAGAGTTTGTAGCAAAAGATGGGAAATTCACGCGAGGCGATCTCGATCTTTTTGTCTACGATACGAGTGGCATTTGTCTTGCTTACAGTGATAACTACGACCTGATTTGGCGTAACCTCATGCGAGCAACAGATCAGACGGGCAAGCCCTATGTAAAGATGATGATTAATACTGTGCAACGTGGGCCAGGAACCGTTACCTATCGCTTACATGATGCGATACGTTTGGTCTATGTTGAGCCAGTTGAAAAAGATGGCAAGGTGTATGTGGTTGGATCAGGATTCTATTTTTAAGGACCTATTTCAATTCATACAGATGAATGTCATATAATCTCGAATGTGCATACCACTGCTGTTCAAAAGTTGTGGTATGCACCATACCAAGATGTTGAGCAAGGCGTGATGACCGTACATTCTCAGGTATTATTGACGCTTGGATGGCATCTACGTGGTATGCGGTACAACAGTAATCAATAAGAAGTGTTAGCGCTTGATGTGCATAACCTTTGCCCCAGTAATTTGGCGCGAGCGTACAATGAATGTCTGCCACGTTATTATGCACGATAAAACCACACTCTCCTATCAGCGCATGAGTATCGTTGGTCGTTATGGCCCATAGACAACTACCTTTTTGTTTAATGTTCCGCACAAATGAATAGGTCGTGTTTATGGAGGTATGCCTTTGCCAACTCGTAAAGCGTGTTACTTGTTTATTGCGTGCATAAGAAAAAAGAGCTGGCGCATCTTGAGGTGTTAAGGGGCGTAGGGTAATGCTGTGCCCGCGTAGGAGGGAAATAGCCATGAGGTGATATACACGTAATGTTAATGTGTTCGAGATGGGACAAGGAATGAACGGAGCATCCATGCCATTTTTTCATGCCGTTCCATAAGTTCTGTTAAAAAATTGTTGGTGCCCGCATCGTTATACTTTTCCATGGCAGCTTGTTGTGCTACACGCATAGTGCGAATAATAGTTTCATGGTCATTGAGTAAGTTTTTTATCATCTGTTCTTCCGATGGGACTACGCCCGCTTCTTCTTTAAGTTGCGTAGATGCTAAGAACTCTTTCATCGTACCGAAAGATGGCTCGCCAAGGGCACGTGCTCGCTCAGCAACTTCATCAACAATATCAAGCATTTGTTCATACTGTTTTTTGAAAAAGCTATGCATTGCATCAAAGTGTGGACTTACTATATTCCAGTGATAATTGAGTGTTTTGGTGTACACAAGATATTCGTCGGCCAAGATTTTATTGAGCATTGCGGCGCATTCTTTGCGGTGTTGAGCTGAAATATCGATATTAGGTTGCATGCGATTCTCCTTGGTATAAAAAATGCTAAATCAACATACCTATTCTGCTGAACTGTAGCGTGAAAATCAATACTATTGTTTTGTTGCACATACTATTTGCTGATTAGATCTCTTATGTGCTATCATTAAGCCCGGTTTTTTTAATAACATCATCTATTTTAAAGGGTTTACGTATGATCAACAAAAGATTTGGATTGTTGTTTATTATGGTAGGAGCCATGAGCAGCACGGCAGATGCAGTGCCAGCAACAGCGTGGCGTGTGGGGCAGGCAGGGGCAACAGTAGGAATTGGTTATTGGGCATATAGTTCATTGTTTAATAAGATTAATGGCGAAGCTATAAGCTCTATACGCGCTCGACATAAAGCGTTTGTTTCTGGGGTTAAAAAGAAAGAGGCGGCGGGTGTTAGGATTGAACCAGATCAAAGTGCAATGGCACATATGACTCCTGAGAAAAGAAAAGAGTATGAGGCAGAGGTTGAAAGAAGAAAAATTGATCAAAACGCGCGTTTTGTAAGATATTCAGCCACCTCTAAAAAGAAGGATCCACAGCTAGAAGTTGAACGCCTTTCTAAAGCGCGGTCGCACGGTTGGGTATGGGCTATCGGCACCGGGCTCTGCACTTTATTGGTAGCTCAACTAGTGGGAGAGGCTGCAGGAACATTCGATCCAATTCTTGGAGCTTTGGCCAAAGCTCATGCCGCATCAAAACCAGATGCAGCATCAAGTACGAGAAGACCGTAGATTCTATTTTTAGACACTATCATATACAAGTACAAGGCATGTGGTGAGCAATCATCGCGTGCCTTGTTATTTTTATGGTCTACTCCCTACCCTGAAAGCCAGGAAAAAACCCCTTTGAGAGCGGCCATTTTACCTATTTTTCTATATGAATTACGCTTAAGTGAAATATATCTTAAAACAAGGGGGTTTCTATGGTTAGAAAAATACTATTATTTTCTTGTGTGGCCTTTATAGGGAGCCATATAATTGCTGCTGGTGCGGGCGGACTGTCATCGGTACCTGCAGCGTCGTCTTCACAGAACCAATCATCTTCTTCATCATCATTACCATCCTCACTTCTGGCCGTTTCTCGTGAGCCATTAACAATTGTAACGCCAACGTCAGGAGCGACTCCTCGTGCAAGCGGTGAAACATCTGACGAAAGGAAAAGAGCAGTTGCGTCAGCGCGTAGACCAGCAAGAATTGAAGAGGAAGTAATTCGAGGAAAATTGTTAAGCAGAAGGTTAATCATTCCCGGGCGGCAAGCAAGCGATTCTCAACCAAAGTGGCGGTGTGTTTGCTATACATTACAAGATGAGTCGTCTGGTGAGAAAAAAAGTATTAATATCTATGAAGAGATTGATCATTCGTATTGTCCTTGTTACGGGGTTGATAACCAAGGATACGCGTTGAAACCACGCATATCTTTTTCTTGTTGTGGGACCATTCGAGAGGAACCTAGTAACCCTTCTGATGTTACAATAACTATACGAAAAGCCGATAGAGATGACATTCATGATGTTAGACTACCTTTTGGTGGGAGGTTTGACTTTGAACATCGAATACCGTGTGAGATAACGTTGAAAAGAGCGGATGGGAAAGTTGTTACGTATTCTGCATGGGAAGTTTTTAGTTCTACTCAACTATTTAAACGATATGGTAAAGAATTTGGTGCAGCTCGAGTGCGGCATGATGAGGTAGTGCAAGGGAAATATATCGAGGGACTTCTTATTAGCAGTAGATTCTCAGGCACTATGGAAAAAGTGGGATATTATATTGAGCATGCTGATGGAAGCAAGGGCTGTTATACCGTCTATGAGTGTATGTTGAAAAAACAGAGAGAAACGATAGCGAGTCAATCCGTTATTACGATCGTGAAGTGCCCAATACAAAGGCTTGACCCTCAAGTTATACCCCCTTTAGATAGCCGCTGTAGTTGGTTATATACTTTATACTCTCCTGAGCATAATTGTCACGTTGTGGTGGCCTCACCAGAGCGCAATCCAAATATTTTATTAGTCAAATATGGTAAAGAAATTGTAGCGGTTGGTACACCTACAACCAGCGTTACGTTGGCAAAGTTACCAGGACGCCCTTTACCGGCACCATCAAGTCAACCTCAAAGATCAGGCACGACTTCTGTTCGCATTCCTGATCCAACTCCTTTACCTGGAATGGTACCAGTTTCATCATCTTCTCGTGATCTTTCTCCATCAGGGATGTTCTTGGTGCCTCCGAGTGCAAACGTTGGGAAGAAACCACCGCATCGTGTGGCTCCCTTGGAATCAGGGGCGATAGCTCGAGCACCACTGAGCATAGGCGTGCCATCTACGGTATCTGAGCTGCCAGCATTGATTCTGACGCCTTCTATACCTGTGCCGACGAGTATGCCAGCTGAAAATGGTACATTTGTATCAAAATAGCGGGCATTTGGTGTTCTCAGGGTAAAACGCCCTTGGAAAGGGGCCATTTTACAACTTTTTCTATTTGAATTACGATAAGATTACATTGGGGAAGGCAGGTAGGGATAAACCTGGGTGATGCCCCCAAGGAGAAAGTAACTATTTCAAGGAGGTTTTTATGGTTAAAAGAATACTATTATTTTGTTGTATGGCTCTCGTAGGGAGCTCCGTTATGGCTGCTGGTGGCATCAGAAGTGGTCTATCATCAGTACCCACAGAACCAAGTTTGCCCTTACACCAGCCATTAATGATTAATGCTCCGACGTTTGTATCACCATCTAAAGCTGTTCCTAGCCCGGAGCCTATGCCAGAACCACCAGTACGAGATGATGGTAAAAGAGTGTTAACTAGAGATGAAGTGGCTGCGCGAGAAGCAGCGGCACAAGAACAGGCGCAAATACAAGCTTCATTAGCTAGTGAAGATAAAAAAAGAATGACAGTACAAGGTACTGCTTTCACCGCAATGGCGAAAACGGCGCATCAGGCGCAACAAGATCACGAACAACGAGAAAAAAATGAGAGAGCCATAGCATCAGCAGACACTACTACAAGCCTTCCCCTTACTACGGGTGCACCCATACGTGCTGTTACAGCACAACCTTCGACATCCTCATCATCATCAACTCTTGCCACAGCGGCAGCCGTTGCTACAATCGCTGCTATGCCGGCTAGAGCTCCAGTAATAGTGCCAAGAAAAGAGGTAATTACAGGAAGATTGGTGAAGAGATCTTTCTATAAGCAAAACAAAAAGCAAAACAAAAAAATGAGTGATTCTGAATTAGATCATGCTTATGTTGAGTATACCATCAAAGATGATAACGGCATGATCAGGAAACTTTGTATGTATGAAGATATTGACTACTATGAAGATATTAACTGTGTCCCACCATTATGTTGCAAGAGCTCTGCAGTCTTTAAATTAAAATATCGCACCTTTCATCCATCTCAACCATGTTGTATGGGTTCTGATGATAATCTTGAGAAATCGATAAATTATAATGATCTTCCTATAGTTATAACAAGAACGGTCACTAGTGTGGCTGATGTTGTGCGGGGAGGCAAGGTAGTAGAGCACAGGATACCGTGCGAAATCACGGTGGGCGATACTAGAATAGGGGGAAAATATACAGCATGGGAAGTTTTTGGTGGAAAAGAGTTCTTTGCACGCTATGGCAAGAAATTTGACACTACTATTTTACGACAAGAGAATTTTCTTATAGCTGAAGGAACCTATCGCTATAGTAGAATTTTACCGAGCAATAAAAGATTATCTCAAGCCGTGTACAAAATGGGATATTACATGGAGCATGCTGATCGATCTAAAAGAGGTTATATCTTGTATGTAACTGAACTGCAACAGCCGAAAGCAAGCACACGCGGTAGATCTTCTATTAAAATTACTAAAGAACGAATAGACAATATTAACCGTGTTCACTTAAGCAGCATAGAAAGTGATTCTTCAAAAAACATAGGTACGAGCTATTTGTATCTTTTACCATTTCCTCAATATGGTCGTTACATTCTTGTAGATTCACCAACGGCTAATCCAACTATGTTATTCGTAGCAATTGATGATGAATTTGTAGCATGTGGTACGGCTACGGGTGATGTTAAAGTTACAAGTTGGCCGCTACGACGTGCAGAAGCTAGTATGGTTACTAGAACACTGCAACCGATTGCTGAACGATCGCATGAAACTAGTGTGATGGTGCCAATAAGTCGACCAGGACCATCAATGTCTTCTAGAAATCTTCCTCCGCGACAACCAATTCCTTCTGGGGATTCAGTTGTTAGGGTAGATGTTCGCAGCGGAGGGCATGTTAACATTAGTGGAGCAACAGGGGTAAGCACATCGTTATCATCAGATCACCCAAAAATTCCCCGATTAGATATAGCAGCTGCGCTAGCAGTGCAAACATCACGTGATGAGACATGGTTGCGAGTACCTCGGCAAGCGCCGACTACTGTTACTCCGCCGCCGCATCGCCTACCTCCAATTGCCCACGCAGAAGTAAGTGGACCAGGGGCTACGCAGCCACCATTACCAATAACAACAGGGGGCACTCTGACTATAGGAACACCATCATCTGTGGTATCAGCACCAAGCGCACATGATGTTCCTATGCGTAATATGCTAGCAGCCGATCATAACATAAGGCTAGGGACACCTAGTGACAGAAAAGCGAGGCTAGCAGCGATCATAGCACCTGGCGCGGGGCACCTCAGGACAGAAAATAGTAGAAAACTATATATTTAATACTTAAATAATGAAGTTCTTAAACAAAAACGGAGGCTTATAATGTTTGTTCGTAACAATATCATGGCGGGTGTGGTGGTAATCTCTATGTTTAATATCAGTGTAGCTCCAGTATTTGCTGGGGGCCTATGCCCCTCGAAGATGGACCCTCAACCCATACGGCAATCCCGTACTCAAGGGGCTGGTAGTCAGCCACCTCAGGTTCAGGTAGCGCCACGACGTGCAACACCACCTACAGATATGCTTGCAGCTCTTGCTCTTGCGCAAGCTATGCAACAACAAACAACACCAACAACCGTCCATGTAGATGGTATTACGGGCCATGTCACAATCTTTGGGGCAACATCTGTAAGTACACAACTTGCGCCTCAGCTGCCAGGAGCTATTCCTGTGCCACCAATTTTTACAGAAAGACACTATGATTATGGCAGTTCATCAAGCTCAAGCTTGCCGTCAGATTGGCACCACCAAATATCACCACCTTCGGCCTTAGATGGGCATCCAGTTAGCTCATTATCATCATCAACAGCTTTAGCACTAACATCGTCAACATCATCAGCCTTAGCTGGTGCGCATGCAAGTTCTGGGCCTATGAGTGGTACATCACCAAGAGAAGCAGTTGAACATAAAAATATGAAAATAGAAACAGATAAAAAACGTAGTTAGATTGTAGTTATTATTGTGGAGGGATTGTGTATGGTTACGTATAAGAAAATAGTAGTTTTGTTATCTATGTTAAGTTTAATCAGCGTATCAGTAGTCTATGGGAGTGGAGGCTGTTTTGGTTGTTGTAACGGCTCTAATAGAGCCGTTAGGACTCCCCATGTAGCCTTTGGCGCTCCCCCTGTGCAGCTACAGCAGACATTTATGGGTCTTGGACCGGTAGCAGGAGTAGCTACGCCAGAACAATTGGCGGCTTTGGCAAGAGAACAGGCAAGGCTTGCTCTGGTAGTTCAGCACCAAAGAGTAGTTGAGGAGCAGCGACAGGCCGCAGCCTCTTCTTATGAGGTAGAACTAGAGAAAATAGTTCGCCACAGAGAGAGAGAGTTTAGGGGTAAAGAAGTGAGTGCTACACAACGTTACCAAGAACGCCTTGTAAGGAAGAAAGAAGAGAAAAGGGCCTTGACTGAGGCAGGAGTTGCTGCTGGGGATTCTAGTTATAGTGCTAGCTTTGCACAAATTGGTCAGGATCCTCTCTATGATCCAAACCCAGTTATTATGTCGAGTGAACAAACGGAATCAGTCGTTGTAAATGGAGAGCCTTGGAAGGCTTTGGTTCGTTCAAAGATGTTCAAGAATGGGTATGTAACAAAAGATATAATAAGGCTATTGGAAAAAATGGACCACAATAAGGCTTTTAAAGTATCACGAAGTTCAACAACAGATGTGCCAGGTGTGGTCGTAGATGTTATGCCCGGTGGTGCTGTTACGGTTACAGGTGCACGGTCAGTTGCTACACAGATGCAAACTGGCTCAGCATTGCCGTCATCATCCTCATCATCGTCTTCTTCGCATATTTCCGGAGCATGGGTACCAGCATCTCAATTTGGCATGAGGCCACCAACTTTAGCGCACATGAGCGTGTCATCGTCATCTGTACCTACAATTAAACAAGATGTGAGCAGGGCGGTAAGGGGCGCAATGATGGGAGTGTTGAATAGTAGTGATGGTTCGGTATATTCACGGTATCGTGTACAGCCACCAGCATCAGAACCTACACCAATGCCAGTAGGTGCAAAAACAGTGGAAATGGCTTCATCAGTACCAGCACCGGTCACAAGAGAGCCGCATGAAAATAAAAATGCGTCATCTTTACTAAGTTAGAAACTTAAAGATTAAATAAGGGGCGTGAATAGTACAAAATATTCACGCCCCTTATTAGTTTAAGAATTTGAATCAGTTATGATCGTGAGTTTCGTGACTTCATGATCTGGTTTCAACAAAGAAGATATGTAGTCATTAAGATTAGAGAGTAAGGCTTTTTTATCTTTAATTTTCTGTTCCCTACCATCCAACATAAGTTTCAATGAATTTAAAAGGCTTTTGCCTTTCGATTCTATCTCTATTTCTTTTATATAGCGATCATTACGCAACATGAATAAAGTATGCAACGTTCCTGCCAAGCTTGTTTGTTGATCAGATTCTAGCACACATCGTCCATTAAGTTTGACAACACATGGTTTTGAGTTGCTTGGTATAGGTAAGGTTTTTACTGCAATAGTTGTAATGTGAATCTCTTTGTCTAAGCTACCCGATCTTTTTATTTCCTCTGTGCTGCGTGTGCTGGAGCTTGAACTGCTAGAACTCCTTGATTTTGATGTTTCTTGTAGAGCTTCATGAACAATATCTCTCAGGTTGATCATGAAATCGCGTAGATTTTTTGATCCTTTAAGTCGCCATTCAGAGTTATTAAGTGTGTAAGGAGGCGTCAAAGCTTCTTCTGGCGATCTGGGGGTGGTTGTTACGGTGATTTTTGCAAGCGCGTTTCCAGAAGGTATATCAAGAGCATCAACAAACAGTTGCGTAAGCTGGTTTGTTATATAAGGGCTTGTGATAGGGTTACCATTTATGGTTATTATGGTGCGTATTGTTTTGCCAGTTTCAAATGTTATTTCGTAATTTTGGTCAAGGCTTTTGATATTGATAGTTTTGCTATCATATGATTCATCGAGTACGGTGTCATCAGGTAATGTTTCTCCGCCCATCTTCAATTCAAAATCAGTTGGCTTTGCGCTGGGTCCAATTTTTTTAGCAGCTATTTCTTGTTTTAATGTTGCAGCAGTTATACCGGATTTTATCTCCATTTTCCTGTTTACGTGATTTTGATCTTCAAGATCAAACATAATCTTTTTTGAATCGCCGGATGATGTGGCATTGTAGAGTAGATGTGCTTGCCCGAGCAACAAGAAACTACAGAGTAAAAGTATACGCTTCATACAGCTCTCCCCAAAAAGTATAAAAGATGATCCTATACTATTTAGGATAGTTTTTCGGTACTATTTTTTTCAAGAGAATCAGGTATAATAATCGCGTCTTTGATTTTTTTTATCTATGGAGAGATGGCAGAGTGGTCGATTGCGGCGGTCTTGAAAACCGTTGTTCCGCTAAAACGGGACCGAGGGTTCGAATCCCTCTCTCTCCTATCTACGCTTATCCGGGTCTTCAGACTCGTACCCCATTACGCTTACACTTCATGGGGTCCCCTCGTAGTACAGAGAATTAAGTTTATGTGATCAAGTTAGCTGCTATTCCCTCATCGATTTCTGAGCGCGATGATTAGTTTTGCGCCGCACTTCGCAACACACCTGTCCTGGCACCTCATAGCCATATTTGACAGAAATGGGTTCGCCGGTGATGCTTTTTAGATGAATGGGGATGCCGCGAACAAATTTATCTGACCATTTGCCGATCGTATCATAATCATCAAGCAATTCCCCCTGCATAAAAAAGAGAAGTTCATCGGCCGGAACTTTATTGATTTTACTGAGCTTTTTTTTAAGGCTGAGTATCAGATCATTGGCCACCAACATATCAAAAACTTCAGTACGGCGATCAACATCGAATGAGCTTATTTCTACGGTGTATTCCTGCTCGGCTGCTTGGAGTAGCTGGCTTCCTGTTAGTAAAAACAGTGATATAAATAGTCTATTTTTCTTCATAAAACCACCCCAATTAAATCCAGGTAAGAACCTATTGTTATTGCTTTAAAGTAACAATTTTAGGGACTGGAATTCAAGAAAAGGCACTATTGAGGAAAAAGGAGCTGTTTGCCTTAAGGGCACATTTTCTTATGTATATATATTGGAATGGTGTGTGAGATCAGGGTGTTATTGTCGATAGTGTGGGGTGAGGGAGGATTATAATGCGCCTAAGAGGAGTCGAACCTCTAACCTTCAGATCCGTAGTCTGACGCTCTATCCAGTTGAGCTATAGGCGCATAATTTCAATATGTCAAAATAAGGGGGGCGGACTGCCCATACTTCGCTCTTTTTCTATGAATATCAATTCCTTAGAGAAAATGGCGTGCCATACGAAGCTCGCCAAGCTGGAAAGCGTGGACGAGCGAAGTATGGAGAGAGAGGGATTCGAACCCTCGCGCCCGGTTTCCCAGACTCTTGCTTAGCAGGCAAGCGCTTTAGACCACTCAGCCATCTCTCCTAATAGAATAATCGCATTTCGTATATGTCACATACTTGCTGTGTATTGGCTATTTTAGGGTAAGGTAAAGGATAAGCAATTCAACATTTTATGCAAGTAAAACCTAGGGATTTTTAGTTAGTTTTAGATGGTTTTCGCTAGGCAAAATAGTAAGATATGGCTAATTACTGCAAAAGTAGTATAGAGTATTTTATTGACAGATAAATGTTTTTTAAGGAGTAGAGTATGCCCTGTGAATTTGATGTAAATGTAGTAAAAAAAGCTGGCCATGCGCGATGGTCATACGATGAAAAACATAAGAGATTTGAATGTTCTTTAACGCATGAACCGATGAGTGAGGATGCCAATAAAGAGCTGATTAAGATTATCGCTGAGGCCTGCGGTGTATCATTAAGCAAGGTGGTTATTGTGCATGGAGTGCATGACTATACCAAGCGGATTAAAATCAGTGATCACCATATTACTCTGCAAGATGTCATGGTTGGTCTTGGACTAGAAGTAACGGAAAAGAAGTCTTGATGGTATGGCATTAGTTATAACAATTAAAGTTGTTCCCCATGCAGGCAAACAGGGATGGGCTCTTGATAAATCGGGCACTTTAAAATGTTATCTTAAAAGTCCTGCTGAGCGTGGGTTAGCAAATCAAGAATTAGTAAAATTATTGGCAAAAGCTCTTGGTGTTACCCAGGCTCATGTAACGATTTTAACAGGGACTACGAGTCGTACCAAACTCATAAAAATTGAACGTGTAATTACATTGGCAGCTGTTATGTCGTTATTGGGTATTGAAAAACAATTATCTATCGGATAGAAAATATGCCCTACTTCCGATGGCGCGGTGTTGCACTTGATGGGGCTATCAAACGTGGTACCTCATTCGCCCATTCGCACCAAGATCTTGATGCATCTCTTTTCCGCCAAGATATAGCTCTTATGCAATCACAGCTGGTGCGTTCTAAAAATATAAGATTTAGATCGATTACTTTAGAACAAAAGCTACATTTTTTTAGGCAACTTTCTCATCTCTTAAACGCAGGGATTCTTTTACCCCAGGCGCTTTTGTTGGTCAGTGAACATATCTATGACACAAGGTTACAAGAGATAATTGCCGTATCTGCCCAACGTGTGCAGGAAGGGATATCGTTTCATCAGACGCTTGCTCCGTATCCTAAACTCTTTGATCAATTTGTACTTCATATGGTACATATTGGCCAAGAATCAGGGACACTAGCCATCTGTTTAACATTGCTTAGTCAGCATTTAGAGATGATTCAAGATCTGCATAAAAAAATAAAATCGGCACTTATCATGCCCATCATAACGTTTCTTTTCTTCATACTCGTTGCTATCACCATAATTGTCGTTGTTCTTCCAAGATTTGCACATATTTTTAATTTTTTTCAGAAAGAGTTACCACCCTTAACCCGAGGGTTACTCGCCTTGGGAATTTTTTTGCAACAATGGGCGTTGTATCTGATGGGTGCGATAATAGGTTGCATAGTTGTAGGGCGGTATATAAAAAAACAGTATGCATCGGTATATATTGATAGAATGTTGTTACATTTGCCTTTGATTGGTACTGTCGTGCGCTCAACGAATGCGCTCTATTTCTGTAGATCAATTGCATTATTGCTACGTGGCGGTTTTTCTTTGCCCAAGGCATTATCAGTTGCCCAGGTTTCTCTTGTTAATAAAGCTTTAGCACAAGAGTTTTTACCTGTAGCAGATCAGGTTGCCTCGGGTACGAGCTTCACCGATATTTTACACGGTGGGAGATTATATCTTTTTTCCCAAGATATGTTGGCAATCATAAAGATAGGTGAGGATTCAGGAAATCTTGCAAACATGCTTGACCACGTCGCTGCTATGTATAAAGAACAGACAATGCAGCGGCTAAATCTGTTGATCACTCTTATTCAGCCGCTGTGCGTACTATTGCTAGGTTTTTTGATTATGATGCTTATGCTTGCGCTCTATATGCCTATTGTACAGATGGGCACGATGATAGCTTAGAGCTAAGATTTTGGCCCTTTATGTTGCCAGGCTAATTGTGATTTAAGAGCAGTACCTATTTCTTGTTTTGGATATGCGACAGTAATTTTGGGATGTTCTTTTCCAGTTTTGGTTATTGGAACATGGTATTTTGAGGGGGGTGTGCGAGGCTCTTCACCAATACTTGCGAGCATTGCTGTGGGAGAAATTGACCTACCGTTGCCTAAGATACTCATTATTGTATGCGGTGTTCCTGGGCGAATGTTAGACGAGGTTGTACTTGGAATAGGTGGAGTTGTTAGGTCAGAATTTGGTGATGATAATGATGATGGTCTTATATAAAGGGCAGCCCTTCTATGATGTTTTTGATATTGAGTTGCCTGTTCTCCTAAATCAAGGGGATGAGGCAAGCTCATTGAAGGCGTAGCTCCTGAAAATGTTTGATTGCCTATTTTTCTCCCTTTGGCGTCAAGAACGGTAAGTATTGTACGCCTGTGGCCTAACCTATCCCTGACTATTTCGCGTGGAATATAATAGGTAGGAGCTCCTGCTGCATCTAAATAGGCTTGATGAGATACCATGACAATAAATAAAGTAAAAAAAATCTTATACATAAAAGATTCCTTGAATTTGTTCTGTAACAAATTTATTGGTTATCGCTCCAAGCTGTGCTTGTCTTATCGGTACGAGGTGTTGGTGTAGCTGCCCATGTAGGATCTACATTGGAAGGGCGGTAACGATCACGAAGAGCGGCTTTTTCCTGGGCCTTAGTTGTTTCAGTTGCTATGGCAGCCAATTCAGCCTTTTTGAGACGGTCCATTTCTTCACATTTTTCTAGTGGGAGGCGAGGAAGATATGTTCTGGGTCTGAGAGGAGCTACCGGTGTTGTTCTTACAGGTCGCAAAGTTCGTCTTCTCTCTCCCGCGCAGAAAGAATTTGTAGCAACCAAGACGCATACCGCAATAATGAATAGTTTTTTACTCATGTCTGAAGTCCCCCAAATGAGCTGAAATGAATTTTACAAATGATACACGATTTTGATTTTATGTTTTAAATAAGCCACTAACTACTATACTATCAACGTTTTCTCATTGTCAAATTCTGGGGACGCAAGGTTATGTATTGAGTTTGTGTGGGTAATTGTTGTATATCATGTTACGTACCATTTGAGCCATACCCACCATCGTGCTGCAACATAAAGGGGCTGGGATGTTTTTTTAACTAACATATATAAATAATGGTGATCTCAATGAGAAAAATAGGAATAATCGTTGGTGCGGTGGTAGTAATTGGCGGTGGTTTGATTACATGGCGCCGGCTGCATCCATTTGCATTTAAAGAACCAATCAAGATTGGCATTTTACATTCGATGACTGGCAAGTTGAGCCACCATGAGCAACATTTAGTTGACGCTGAATTATTAGCAATTGAAGAAATCAATGCGCGAGGCGGTGTGTTGGGACGTCCCATTGAACCGATTATTATAGATAGTAAGTCTGATGATCTACTTTTTGCAAGCGGCGCTCGAGATCTTATTGAAAAAAATAACGTTGTCGCTCTTTTTGGTGGATGGTCATCAGGAAGCAGAAAAGAGATGATGGCTATCGTAGAACAGCATCAAAATGTGCTGTTTTATCCGGTAGATACGGAAGGCATGGAAGATTCCCCTAATATTATTTATACCGGTTCTGCACCAAATCAAGCATTAATTCCAGCAGTGACATGGGCATTTTATAATCTTGGTAAGCGATTTTTTTTGGTTGGGTCAGAAGATATATATTCACATGTTATGAATGTAATTATCAGAGATCATGCAAAGATGTTGGGCGCCACCGTTGTAGGTGAAGCTTATGTGACGACAGATGAAGCAACTATTGCAGCCGCCATTGCAGAAATTCAAAAGACTGAACCTTCCGTTATTATTAATTCTATTGATGGTGCACCTAATGGTCTTTTCTTTCCTCAATTACGTAAGGCTGGCCTTTCATCAGTCAAGCTACCAACAATATCATTAAGTATTTCAGAGCAAGAATTAGAACTCTATGGTAGTGCATCTATGGTGGGCGATTATGGGGTTGGTAATTACTTTCAAAGTATAGATCGCCCTGAAAATAAAATATTTATTGAACGTTTTAAGAAACGGTTTGGGACCACTCGTGTTGTGGGGGTTACGATGGAATCTGCTTATAATAGCGTTTATTTTTGGGCTGAAGCGGTAGATGCCGCGTTAACGACAGATCCTGTGCAGGTGATTAAGGAAGTTAAGCAGCAAGTGGTCAATGGGCCCGGTAGCATCGTATATATAGATGAAAATAATTATACATGGCTACGTATTTTTATAGGGAAAATACTTTTTGATGGCCAATATATTATTGTATGGGACTCAAAGAAGGCTATGCATCCGGAACCATATCCACCATATCGCAGTGAAGAAGCTTGGAATGATCTCGTAAAAAAATTATATACGGAGTGGGGTAATAAATGGGAAAAATAGGTGTAGCACGCGAATCAAACTATACAATAAAAAAAGTTTTGGCATGGATCTTTGGGGGATGTTTGCTCATAGCATGTGCCTTATATGGCTATTATCTTTATTCCGTGCATCATACAATTACTATAACGCAAGAGCGATTAGTGCGCGATCAACAAAGGCAAATTAATAAAATAACTGATTACCTGCAAGCCTATATTAATTATAGTAAAACTTTTTCTATCAATTCGGTTATTCAGGAAGCTTTCAAAAAACTTGAAACTCTTCAGGGAGAAGAGCTGGAAAAATACAAACAGGGACTTACTGTTTTTTTAGAAGAATATGGTAATGAAGATAGTTTCAAAAATACCTTGTTGATTGCCAACGATGGACGTGTGCTTTTTTCAGACTTTGCTCCAGAATATGTCGGTAAAAAGTTGGTAGATAGTTCCTATCAAGATGCAGCACTCAGCCAATCTTTTTTGCGTGTTCTTATGAGTTTTTCATTTGATATAAGTGACTATGCTTATGATGCATTGCTCAAGCGACCAGCTCTTTTTTTGGTACGACCTTCATTTGCAGATGGCACTATGGTTGGCGTTGTTGTGCAAGAGATTCCATCAAAAAAAATGAATGAATTTATGGATGACTATATTGGTCTTGGAAAAACGGGAGATGTTGTTTTTGGTAGCCGCGTTAAGGATGGCATTTTAATCATTAGTGAATCACGGACTCAGGGTACGGTACCATTTAAGAACTTTATTTCGTACAAGACGGTTAATCAAGATCCGCTTGCACCTATAGCCAAAGGACTTGATGGGTTAGAGGGAGCAGGTGTTGTCAAAGGTCCAAGGAACAATAACATTATTGCTGCATGGGATTTTGTACCCAAAGTTGAATGGGGAGTGATGACCAAGGTAGATGAAGAAGAAGTTATAGCAAAATATGACCTGATCTGGTTATCTGCTCTCTTATTTTTAATTGCAGCACTCGTGTTGCTTGTTATAGGATACGTGCACTTTTCTTGGTTTTCTTCTATTCCTTCTTTTATACAACGACAATTTCATATACGAAAATTTAAATACTTTCTCATGTGGCTCTTAACAATCCTTCTTTGTATAGGGCTTGTTGTGCAAATAGCTCGTTGTGTCTATAGATCACATAAACAATTGGCAGAGACCCAAGAAAATACGAAAAAACAAATTGATAGCATGGCTCACACTATCGAAAGTATGTTGGCATCAGTCAAAACATTGGGATTGCAATTAGCGTATGATTTAAATAACGATCTTTTACATAAAGATGAACTTGCTGCGCGTATGGAGCGTGATATTAAGGAGAATGACCGCATTTATGGGATTACCATTGCCTATCAACCATATGCTTTAAGTAAGGATGAGCGGTTATTTGCGCCCTATGTTAAGCGTACAAAAAATGGTTTTGAACTATTACGTTACGATCAAATGTATGATTATACCATTGAAGAGCATGTGGTATTGCAGCCAGTAACGTGGTCGTGGTACGTTTCAGTTATAAAGAGCGGAAAAGAAACTTGGTTCGACCCTTACATAGATCCTGATACTGGCCTTCTGTTGGGAAGTTGTTCTATTCCATTTTTTAGCAAAAATGATCCGGGGCATACCAAGCCGTTGGGGGTCATTAATATTTTAGTCAACACGCAACCATTTAAATCATTGGTGCAGGATTCAGAGGTTGGCAAATTGGGATATACCTACTTGCTTTCATCAACAGGTCAATTTATTTCCCATCCAATCCCGCGTTATGTGGCACAGCAGTACACCTTGTTTGACTTTGCTCGTAAGCGAGGCAATAAAAAGTTGTTAGGGATAGCTGAAGATATTTTTAAAGGGGCACAAGGATTTTTTGAATACAGAAACGCAGAGACCTTAGAACCAATGTGGTTATATTCGGTGAAAATACCTATGAATAAATGGGTATTAAATGCGGTGTTTCCTGAAAAAGAGGCTGCTCTTCCTATCAAAGTTGTTCGTACTTACGCTTTATCTATTTTGTTACTTATATTAGCGATAATCGTTGTTGGAAGCATGGCCTTATTGAGGCATGTAGTCTTTGATATGGCACGACTAGCGTATATGTTGACGGGAGTCTTTACGCTCGTTCTGATTGGTGCCTTGGCCATTATTTGGCTAACGCCTATATTTCATGGTGAACAAAATCTTGTTATAACCGATCAGACGCGTGCGAATAAGTTTGCACAAGAATACAGTGTCTATGCTCAGCGTATTAATGAGCCCGAACCTATAATTATTCGTGTTGGCTTGTATATTACAGAGCTTACTTTCCCAGATTCATTAACAACAGCAGTAACGGGATATGTGTGGCAAGAATATCCAAAAGATATAACAAAAGATTTAATAGAGCCTATTCATTTTGTTGATGCCATTGAGCAACCAAAGTTTGAAAAAATGTATGAGCAAACGCAAGATAACAA
Organism: uncultured bacterium; assembly: GCA_963738145.1. Classification (GTDB taxonomy): domain Bacteria; phylum Babelota; class Babeliae; order Babelales; family Vermiphilaceae; genus CAVTVH01. Next base: position 269,853 of record CAVTVH010000001.1, on the reverse strand, counting down.
AATTGTAGTTGGTTGGCAATTTCACGTGCGTCTATCTCAAAATTTTGATTATAAGCGGTATCCATTTGATGCGGCATCAATTGTAATTGGCATGGAATATCCGGATTTGAGTAAAGATACGTTGTTAGTACCAAGTCTTGATGATTATAGAAATATTTTGCCACAATCGTTGCCTGGATTAGAAAAGAACTTTGCGCTATCCGGTTTTAAAGTTCACCAAGCATTTTTTGGTTACGCGCGGCAAGATTATAATGCAAATTTAGGTTTGCAGTCGTACGAAAATGTGAGCGACCACTATAGATTGGATTATACCATAACATTGACGCGTAATTTGCTCTACGATGCAGTTATCTTCTTCTTGCCAATTCTCATTATATTCTTTTCACTCTACGCTGTGTTTGTTATCTCTGAAGGTGAACGTATTCGTGGATTATATGCCCTTTCCGGGTATATCGGGCTTATTTTTGCCGTTACCTTATTGCATAGATCACTTCGTCAAACCTTGCTTACCAGTGATGTGCTCTATATAGAGTATCTATTTTTTATGATCTACGTGACGTTTGCAGTATTACTTATTTATCTTCTATTGCGTACTTACGGAGGTAAGGTAGCGGTAGTTATGCAGCGCTTTACGCGTACATTTGAAATGTTTTTTTGGCCTATGCAGCTTGCGGTGCTGTTTATCATAACGCTGGTCGTACTGTTTTAATTGAAGGGGAAGATGAGATGAAGTATAGAGTGTCGATAATTATGCATATGGGGCTGATAGCGGTTGTGCTATCGTACGGTTCCACATATTCTGCAGCAAGAAGTTCTTACTCATCCTCATCTTCATCGCGGTCTTCGACCACATCATGCAGCTCTTCACGCCAGCCTGGCATTTCTTCTTTGAGCTCTTCGGCATTGCCTAAAGAAGAGATTAAGATTTTTAACAACGAAAAAAAGCAGCTGTTAAAAAATATGATGAATGAGATTGATTTTTGGCTGGAGCGTAGGCAAAAGGGTAGCGGTGCAAAGCAACCAAGCGATACTGAGAGCTTGGATCCTTTAGTCTCAGAGATATGGAGCCCTACGGATCAACTTGATGAAGAAGTAGCAAAACTGAATGCAATGGCAAAAAAAATTAATGAGAAATATCCGATAGCCAATATACAATCGTTCTCGGCTTATGAAATTGAACAACTCAAGAAAGCGATCACTGCATATGTAGGGCATGCTCTATCGATAAAAAAATTTAGGGCAAAGCGTCAAGCCATTTTTGATGCGATACGTAAAGATGCTACCTTGTCGCATGATCAAAAAGTAAAAAAGCTTAATGAGGCAATGGTTGCATTACATGCAGCATTTGTAAAACCACTGGGCGCATTGCCGCCAGAGCTGTGGGCAATTATTGATGCAGAATTACCGCGAGTTGCTAATCCGCAAGTACCACTGGAAATGTCTGGTAATTTTCCAAAAGTGCTTGCCGGAAAAATTGGCTCTTATCTTGACCCTCAACATATTCAGCAGGCATTGCTCTATTTATTTGGCTGGCAACAGCAGTATGTAACGCCGGCAGGAACTGAGCTCGGAGCCCCGTATCCGGTAGATAATGGGGCAAGGTTTTTTGCATGTGGTTTAGATGGTAGAATATATGTATATGAGCGACAGGGAGATGGTTTTTGGGCAGGAAGAGCAGTAACGCCAATCGGAATTAGATTTGGAAAGCTTCATCCAGTAGATAATGGAGCAAGGTTGTTTGCTCAGGGTATGGATGATGGTCGAATATATGTATTAGAACATCAGGAAGATGGTTTTTATGCAGGAAGAGCGGTAACACCAGTTGGAACTAGCCTTAGAGAGCTTTATCCAGCAGATAATGGGGAAAGATTTTTTGTAAGATTTTTACATGGTGCGCAAATATATGTATATGAACGTCAGAAAGATGGTTCTTATATAGGGAGGGCGGTAACACCAGCGGGAACTAGACTTGAAGATCCTTATCCAGTAAGGGATGGGAAAAAGGTTTTTGCTTATGGTTTCGATGATGGTCGAATATATGCATATGAGCGCCAGAGAAATGGTTCTTATGTAGGGGGTGCAGTAACGGCTCCTGGGTACAAATTTCGAGCGGTTTACCCAGTAGATAATGGAGCAAAGTTGTTTGCGTGTGGTGTGAATGATGGTCGAATATATGTATTAGAACATCAGGAAAACGGTTCTTATCCAGGAGAGTCAATAGCGCTGGCTGGATCTAGATTTATAGCGGTTTACCCAGTAGGTAATGGGGTAAGGTTGTTTGCCGATGGTTTAGATGATCTAATATATGTATATGACAAGCAGGAAGATGGTTCTTATAGGGGAGGTGCGGTAACGTCGGAAGGCATCAGACTTTTAGATCTTCATCCAGCAGATAATGGGGAAATATTTTTTGTTCGCAGTGAAGATGATCGAATATGTATATATGGATCAGCAGTTAAGCCATCACAAGTCAATCTTGAGCAACTCAGCTTACTCATGTATATATACACAATCGCATCAACATCTCAAACAACAAGCGTCTTTAATTTTGATGGTGAACAAGCTGTGGTATGGGATTCTTTGCGGCCAGAACTTCGCGCTCTTTTAATTAAACGTCATAACAATATTCGCGTGAGAACATTTAGAACATCGATAGATGCCATCATTTTGCATTATAAAATAACAGTTTTAAAGCTTTGGTTTGCTTCTACCTTGAAACAGCAATTGCTCGACATTTTTAATACGCTCACTGAGCAACTTAATAATCGCGAGCTATCAGAGCAACAGCTTAAAACTAAATTACGTGCATTAATCATAGAAACTAAGAAAGCCATTACGGACGATTCTTTTGGTGCTATCAATCACAAGGCAGCCGTGGCATGGAAGAGCTTTATACGTGATATGGAAAAATTATTATCGTAACAGTTGTTATACTGTTTTGGGGGGCTGTTTCATATTGTCTATTTTCCTAAAAGGATTACTCTTATGACTCTTATTTTTAACATTTTATTTCGGGTCATAGGGGAAATATGCACTACGTAGCAAAATTAGTACGCGTGATAGGGTGTGTTGGTCTGTTGTTTAATGCGCATTTTTATGGTGCGGCATCGTCCTCATCGTCTTCTCCTTCATCTCGCTTGCCCGACCCTTCGACCGAACTCAGGACAGGCTCCGCGGGATACATCGAGGGTATTGGTGCGATAGTAGGGGCGGAGTCTGGGAGTTCAAGTTGTAGTTCATCATCTTCCCTCATAAGCACATTTGCTCAAGGCATTAAGGCTACTGAATCGATTGAGAGCATCCGATTCAGGACGCTTTCTACCTTTGGGATTAAAAGAATGCATACATTGCCTGATAAATTTTACCATGACTCCAAGTTTAGTGTATGCGATAAAGGTAAAGCCTTTTTTGTCGGGCAACAAAATGGTCCGGTACGTTTTTATAGAGATCGGGGTGATGGTTCTTATGGGGAAAGACAGGTTACGCCGCCGGGTCTTAGATGTGATTCAGAAGTTACCTCGACAGAAGATGGTTCAAGATTTTTTGTGAACGATTATTGTGGATCTACGTGCTCGTATGTTGGTCAAGCTGATGGGAAATATGTCAGAAAGGGGATAACTCAAGATGGCGTTATCCTTTCAAGCATCCGTTTGATTGGTAATGGACGCGACGGTTCAAGGTTGCTTGCTCTACGTAGATGTGGTTGGGGCGGTGTATGTGTTTATAGGCGTAAAGATGATGGCTTTTATTCGGAAAGAGAAGTGACGCCGCCGGAGCGTTCTATAATCAATTATGCGGCAACAGAAGATGGTTCAAGAGTATTTGCGGTTAATGGTAAAGACCTGGCAGCCTACGTTTATCAGTATGAGGCGGACGATAACTATCGAGAAATACCAGTGACGATAAACAGTGGCCTAAGGGGTCGAGATCTGCGCATGAGAAGCTGTTATCCTATGGCGAATGGATCATTCTGTTTTGTTGAAAGTTGTCGCGGCCCGATATATACCATCGACCATCGAGCGAATGGCTCTTATCTTCTTGAGCCAGCGCGAGAGACAGACTGGCGTGCTGATGAGCCAGAGAGCGCAAGGGTAAATTGCATTAGCCCTATAGATGGAGGTCGAGGATTTCTTGCTAATTCGTTCTTCCATGAGGGTATACATGCCTATATAAAGCGAGATACAGGTTCTGCAACATTTTATGAAGGTGGTCCGATTACACCAAAAGACGGTCGCTTCTCTATGTACCGCCCGTTAGGAGATAATGGAAATTTTCTTACTCGGGATAAGACAGGACGCGCACACTTCTATCTCTATGATGCGCAGGAAAGTTTGCATAAGCCAGCCCCCGTTGAACAAAGTGAAGGAATAGGATGTGAAGTTACACCGTTGGGGGACGATGGAACTAGATTTCTTACGTATGACAAGCGGAACAGCGATGTTCATATATATGGGCCAGCAGTGACAGTAGAAGAAGTTCTCGTGGCAAGGGCAAAGGCACCAAAACTTGCTGCAACACATTCCTCACCAATTTTACCGGCGCCGCCGAGGACACCACCACTATCTTGGTGTGCGCAACACCGTAATCATCTGATAGCGGGAGCAGGAGCCGTCGCGGTTTTAGTGGCGTCAGGAGTTGCGTATCGCTATTATCACAATCGCAAAAAAAATAAGAAGTAACGCCATTGTTTTTTTGGCCCTTATTGCTACACTTTAGAGCATCTTGAATTTTCTTTGAATTATAAAGCCGGAGTGGCGGAATTGGTAGACGCACGGGACTCAAAATCCCGCGGTGGCGACACTGTGCCGGTTCGAGTCCGGCCTCCGGCACCAATCTTCGCCTGCGAGGGGAAAGACTTTGAAGTGTAACTTGGCTACGATTGGCTGCGCCGCATTTTACTAAGATGACCTAGGCGAAGTTGGTGCCGCCCCACGAAGCTCAGGTACTCTTCGTAGTTTTCGAGCGCAAGCGTAGTGTGGGATGCCACGGGCACTACTGAAGGTAGAAACATAAAATCTCTCTTACCCAATCAATCTATAAAAGATTAGATTGGGTTTTTCTCTATAGACGATGTGTGAAGGAAAAAACCCGTGAACTATAAAATCATATCAGTTGTACTACTCTGCAGCTCAATGCAACTTATGGCATCTCAGGAGGCTGCTGCCACACAACCATCTTCATCTAAGACCTATGCGCTTACCTATCGTGGTAAAAAAGAGAAGGTGTTTGTTGATGATAAAGAACGTGTTTACATTCTTAAGTCGGTGGGAAAAGCCCAAAAGCTTGAATCGTTTTCATACAATACTAAGGGTTTTGAGAATCTTTTTGGGGCATTAGGTATGCTATGCACCAGCGCGGCCGGCTTAACTATCGTAAAGATAGGGTATGATCCAACAGTATCTAGACAGGCTATACCTATAGCCTTGAGGTTATTAGTGTGTCGAGTGATGCTTGCTACCCTATTGTCATTTTTAGAAAATCACAGGTTATCATTACAACAACGACTAGCAAATCATACAGCGCGTCCCAAAGGAGCTCCAGCCGGATATGACTACTTCCTGTGCAACAAAATTTCTCAGGCTGATGTTCTTGAACAGGGGGAAAGTTGTTAGAGACACAGAGAAAAAACCTTTGACGAGTAAAGGAGATACTCAATGACCGACCAAAACTGCGTTTTCTGCAAAATTATCGCACAAGAAATTCCCGCAACGATCATAGCCCAAAATGATGAGTGCATTGTTATTAAAGATAGGGCTCCAAAGGCGCCTATCCATTATCTGATTATCCCCCGTAAACATATCTCGCAGTTAGCTGCTGTAGAGGAAGAAGATGCTTCTGTAATGGCTGCTATTGGCCGTATGGCGCGGCACATTTCTCAGGAATTGCCCGGATCGCAAGCCTTCAGGTTTGTGATTAATAATGGCGCTGATGCTGGTCAAACGGTGTTTCACCTCCATGCCCATATCTTGGCCGGTAAGTCTATGCACGATCTATAGCGGGTCATTGTTATACGCATTTCGGGGCAGTATACTGATTTCTAGTAACGATTATAGACAATTAAAAAGGGTTGCTATGAAACGGTCATCAGTTATAAAAGCATTTTTCTTGTCAGTTGTGGTCTTAAGCATCTCCGTTGGTGGTATTGCGTATAAGACTATCCGCGATTCGATGTATCGTAAGCAATGCACAGCCGAAAGCATAAAAAAAAATGAGCAGATGCGACAGCTTCTGATCACTACCTATAATGCTCAGCCAGTCAACTTTAGTTCCGAAGACAAGATATCCTTATCCGGCCTCTTAATTGTGCGCCCGCATGCCAAACGTGTGGTTCTGTTGTGCCATGGATTGGGCATGACTAAAGAAGGCATGCATCGCTATATAAAACTATTTCCTGAAGATTCCATTCTCCTTTTTGATTTTAGAGCACATGGCCAAAGTGGCGGCGATTTTATTTCGGTAGGTAATTATGAGCGTTATGATGTTGCTGCCGCATATCGCTATTTACAAACTAACCCACTCACGCAAGGTTTGCCCGTTGTCGGCTTTGGGGTTTCCATGGGTGGCGCAGCTTTATTGGGCGCTGTCGCTCGTGAAAAAGTAAATTGTTGTGGAGTTATTATAGATTCATCTTTTGCTGATCTTAAAGAGCAAGTAACCCACGCTTTTACGGCACGTACCGGATTGCCAAAAGCGATTTTGATGCCAGCAACTCTTGCCTTATATGAACTCATTGCGGGCTATCGTATAGCGGAAGTAGTGCCAGCACAGTTTATGCGGTCGGTTCTGTGTCCAGTCTTTATAGCTCATTCTCATGCTGATGAAACAACACCAGTTGCGCAAGCAAGATTATTGTATGAAGCGGCGCCGTGTCCCATAAAAGAATTTTGGACGGTCGATAGTGCACAACATGCTAAAATTATTCATGCCTATCCAGAGGAATATGCTCAACGTATTAGCCATTTTCTTACGCAATGTCAGTGATTTAAAAGTACTCTTTTTTTGCCTTTTAACTCGATATAACGTACTCTAAAAAACGTATTTTTATCAGGTATAATTTCCGTATTAAAAACACCAAAATCGAGCTTTTCGAGATTTTGGTTAAGTTGCCGGGGTGGCGGAATTGGTAGACGCGCAGGTCTCAGAAGCCTGTGGTGGTAACACTGTGCTGGTTCGAGTCCAGTTCTCGGCAGTATCTATACTCAATTGTGCCAAGGGCGACAATTGAGTCCCAACTGAAGTAAAACGAAAGTTGGGTATAGATACTGTCCGGCGTAGCTGAGCACTTCGAGAGCATTTGCTTCGATAGTAGGAGCGAAGCCTGGACTTAATTTAGTAAAAACTTCATACATTTTCTTAAGGGACATATGAAAAACAATAGCAGATTTTTTGTACTACTCAGTTGCTTATCGATAGGTCAACTCATAGTACCTGCAAGTTCAAGCAGTAGTAGTTCGTCCAGTTCATCAAGAGACGTTTCTGAGAGGGCCCTGGCAGCGCCAGACCCTTTTTTTAAACCCAGTCCGTTGAGTTCATCATCGAGTTCTTCGAGTAGCTCATCATCCTCTTCATCAAGCTCAGGTGATGCGACATCTTCATCGAGCAGCAGTTCTAGTTCAGCAAGTTCTTCTTCAAGTTCTAGCGCTTTACAAGCAAGATTAAAGCATTGTATGCATGTACTGAGTAGGATAATTTCTCTTGGCGATATCACTTGGCTACCAGAAAAATATGAAGTAGATGATCATACTCCTGAAAATGTTGAGAGTTGGTATCAAGCACTATGTAAGCATATGTTTATAAAATTAAATACTACCATGTCAAATGATCCGGCTAAGGGAATTCTGCAACCGACCACTTCAACAGAGAATTTGCAGGTTGTTGGGCAACTGGAATTACTTTTTTTCCGGTCACAGGGCGGCGCAGAAGCAATGGGGCCAATTCCAAATATCATAGCCACGAAAAGAGGGTGGGAAGAGGCATTAAGGCGTGTATTGGTGAAGTTGCGCGGTGGAGATATGCGCTTGCAGGATGCGTATGGACCTAAAAAATAACGAAGAAATTCTCGATATCGTCGACGCCCATGATCGTGTGATCCGAACGGCACCACGGTCAGAGCTTAATGATGTTATTCTGCGTGATGAGCCGCTACGCGATGGCTACTTCCGTGCCATCAATGGCTTCATAGAAAATGATAAGGGGCAACTGTGGATTCCACGGCGAACGGCGACAAAAAAGTTATTTCCCTTCTGTTTAGACACAAGTGTTGGAGGTGGAGTATCAGCTGGTGAGACCTACGAGCAAGCCTTTGCGCGGGAAGCATTAGAAGAAGTTAATATAGATATATCTCGCGTAGCCTTTACAGAGATTGGCTATCTTAATCCTCTAGAGCACGGCGTCTTTGCATTCATGAAAGTATATAAAATTCGTATGAATGAGGCGCCCGCATATAACACGGATGATTTTTGTGACTACTACTGGCTCACGCCACACGAAGTTGCACAAAGGATAGTAGAAGGTGAATGTGCAAAATCAGATTTATTAAAATTGCTTAACATTTTGTATCTACGCAATAAAACAACGTGAGACTACGCCTCGAATTCCATGCCCTCATTTTGTGCAATCATCTCATCTTTATAAAAAAGGTAGAGACCAATAAAGACAATCAAGCTTGAAACATAATAGTGCCAGGTTATGACCTCATTTTTCAGGACAAAGCCATAGAAGGCTGCAAAAGGCGATCCTAAAAATCCAGTAAATGCCAGGAAGGTGGTCGAATATTTGCGCAGTAAGTTGCCATAGAGATTGTGGCACAGGATGTTGCTGATGATGATGATAAAGGCGAGTAAGCCGGCAAAAGGAAGAACGTCAGTAACGGGCCATAGGCCTTCAAAAAAGAAGGCGGTGATAAGCGCAAAAAATCCGCCAATAAACATGGAAACGCCATTGACAAATGAAGGTGAATAATCTTTTTCGCGTACCAGCGTACGTATAATGATCCAGCCATAACTATAGGCAAATACTGAAACGATCGTGGCAAGTTCTGGCCATGAAATAAATAAGAGTTCACCAAAAGATTGTTCCTCGCTTGTTGCGGTCAGCAAGATAGGAATCATACCAATAAAGCCTATACCCAATCCTATCCACTGGCGGAGCGTCATTTTTTCTTTAAAGAAGAAATAAGAATAAAGAGACGATATAAAAGGGGCGCAGTTGAATAGGAACATTGATTTTGAGGCAGAGATGCTTTCTAGAGCCCAAAAACGTAATATGTAACTGCTGTAAATACCAAAGAAAATGAGTTGAGCGTAGAGCCATATATCACGCTTGTGTACGGTGAAGCTGTCGCGGAAATAGAGGTATTGGTATGCAAGGAGAATCATTCCTGCAAGGAGCATACGAATGCCCGTAAGAAAGATTGGTGAAGTGTAGGAAAGTAATATTTTGCTTGCTGTTACTGATCCTGCCCAGAGAGCATGCAATATAATAATTAAGAGCATGAAGTATCCATATAAGACGTTTAATTTTTATTCATTAAATTCAGTATACATAAAAACGTATTGCCACCAAATAATCTCGTTCTTTTTACGACTATGTGGTACGTTTTTTATGCTTGCAAAATCTTAAAGGGATCTTATCTATGTGGCTACTCACTGGTGTGTTGAGCATCTTCCTTTCTATCTTTTCTACGATTGTCATGAGTTATGTTTCTATGGCAACGCCAATAGGCCCATGGATAGCATCGACTCTTGTGCTCATTGCCATGATCACCTTTAAAGTTATGGGACAACATGAAAACGTCACAGAACGCATGGCATTAGCCGTATCGGCTGGCTCTGTAGGCGGTATTATAGCTACTGCGCTTGGTTTTTCATTTCCAACACTTTATTTTTTAGATCCTATTCTTTTTAATTCATGGATGAGAAATCCTACTTATTTTATAGCTGTTGTGACGGCATTTTCTCTTGTAGCTGGTTGGTTTGGGATATGGATTGCCAATGTTATTGAAGATAGATTGATTGTGCAAGAAGAATTGGCGTTCCCTATTGGACAGCTTATCTACAGGATGATTACTGCTCAACAACAGGTACGAAAGGCGTGGGAATTGGCGTTCGGTTTTGTGACGACGGTCCTTTTCTGTGCGATGCAGGATGGTGTAGCCACCTTGAAGGCGCTTATACCAAAATCAATAACGTTGCTTACGCCACGCACTCTAGCGATTTTTAGTCTACCGCATATTGTGGTTGATCTATGGCCAATGTTATGGGCAATTGGTTTTGTTACAGGAGATCTTATCACGCTACCACTGGCGGTAGGGGCTCTTTCAAGAATCGTGGTGGTTGATCCTATAAATACCCTTTTCTTTCCTGCCATTAAAAATATCGAATTTATGCTGGCCTTTTGCAGTGGCATGGTGCTTGCAAGCGCGGTACAGGGTCTAGTCGGTATACCAAAAGTTGTGGGGAATGTTATTAACAAAGTTAAAGAGCACAAAAAAATAAGTGGTTTACGCAAAAGTTTTTTCATAGAGCTAGCCCTGCTTCTTGTGTGTGTAGTTACCTTTTTAACCTACTTTGAATTTTCTCCTGCGATGCAAATCTATCTCTTAGTTTTTAGCTTTGTATGCACCTATCAGATGGCGAGTATTGCAGGAAAAATTGGGTTGGCTCAGTTGGGCCGTTTTGCCACCTTTGTTATGGTTCCTGCCATTTTTATTTTCCAGGTAACGAGTGTACAAATTGTCCTCATAGCGACATTTGTTGAACTGTGCGGTGGCGTTGCAGTCGATATATTATTTGGGAGGAAAATGGCTTCTATGGGCAACATTTCTAGAGCAAAAATGAAGGCGTACCAATATCTTGGCTTATTGGTTGGTGCGTGTAGCGTGGGGATAGTTTTTTGGGTATTGATTAACCACTTTAAACTTGGTTCTCCAGAGCTTTTTGCCTATAAAGCACAGAGCCGTCAACTGCTTCTTAATGTGAAAAGTTTCGATTACGTTGGTGTGTTTGTAGGCGGCATTTTTGGTTTATTTTTAAAATATATGAAGATGAATCCCATGTTTGTGTTAGGTGGCCTCTTAATGCCACTTACTATTTCTATCGGGTTAATGATAGGTGGAATTGCAAGCGCCTGTGTATCCTCCAAGCAAGATTGGTATCCGTTTTGGTCGGGCGTTTTTGCGGCTAATTCAGTATGGATGATGATAAGAGCGGTCTTTTGATAATTGAAGCTATTCATTACACGAAGACTTTTTTAAAAAATCTATTGCACTATCGTTCATGGTGTACTAGGGTAGTGGCTAATGTTGTATATTATTAAAAATCAATAAGGAGATAAGAGTATGAAGATGTTACGCCTCATGGCACTATGCATGGTTGCAACTGCTGCTATAGTGCAAGCAGAAAGCTCAATGACTGAAACAATAAAAGCAAAAATAGTTGCAACATGGGATACCTATAAAATTGAATTTTTCAAAGGCTTTGTAGCAGGTGCGGCAGCAACTCAAGTTGTTGATGGCGCCAGAAAATATATACTGCCAGATATGCCTTCTCTTTATACAAAATATGGCATTTGCAGAGATAAACTTGCTGGTATGTCAACCATGAGTCTTGCAAGTTTAGCTACCACTTTGTATAACAAGTACGTGGAAGAAGCTGAAGCGAATTGTGTGGAAGTTGCGGATGCTTACAGTGCTCGCATCGCAGGTGTTTTCTTTGGATTTATTTTGAGCACGGTAGCAAAAAATAAAATTGTAGGGTAACCGTATCCTCGATTATATTTCTAGATTAATAAAGGCTCACAGCAATGTGGGCCTATTTTTATATCCAGCAAAATTATGCATTTTTGCTGGATACTTAGCCCGATAGGTAAGCGTAGTATGGGAGTTATACCCCATTATGTCATAACTTCAAACTACAGCGTCGTTTGCGATAGAGAAACAAGATAATTTTCGATAAAATCCATGAGCTCACCATCGAGCACATGTATCTGGTTGAGGAGATTCGTAATCGGTACGGTGATCTTTTACCATTTTATACGGATGTAATACGTACGATCGTATTTGTGATCCCCACTCTATCTTCTTTTTTTCAATAGCGGCTGTTTTAGCATCTTCTTCATCTTTATATTTTTGTGCCAGTTTTGCTTGGAGCATTTTCATAGCAACAGCTTTGTTTTGAAGCTGCGATCGTTCATTTTGGCATTGGGTTACTATCCCTGTGGGCAAATGAGTAATCCGCACAGCAGATTCTGTTTTATTAACATGTTGCCCACCAGCACCGCCCGCGCGATAGGTATCAATGCGTAAATCATTGGGATCGATAACAATTTTTTGTTCGGGAACTTCTGGCGTTATTGATACAGCAGAGAATGAGGTATGGCGCCGTTTGGCCGAATCAAAAGGTGATATACGCACGAGGCGGTGTACCCCCTGCTCTCCTTTAAGAAGTCCATAAGGATTTTTGCCACGTATAAATAATGTTGCGGATTTAATGCCAGCTTCTTCTCCTGGTTGATAGTCAACAACTTCGGCATTGAGTTTTTCGCGTTCGCAAAAACGTAAGTACATACGCATAAGCATCTCGGCCCAATCTTGTGATTCAGTACCGCCAGCTCCAGCATTTATATTTAAAAAGCAGTTAGAGCTATCTTGCTCATCATGCAATAAAAGAGAAATTTTGAAAGCATGGACTTGTTTGCGTAGATCGTAGGTTTCTTTTGCTACATTAGCGATTTCTTGATCATCATGTTGAAACAGATTCAGGAGTTCAGGAATTTCTTGGTACGTTTTTAGTATAGTCAGATACTGTTCTCGCTGAGTTTTAATGCGTTGTAACTCTTTGAGAATCTCTTTTTGTTCTGGATGCTGCCAAAATTTTCTTGATTGCTGTGTGTTGTCAGATCGTGATAGCGCGTATCCAAACCAGAATTTTTCCAGTAGGTAGTAATAGTTGCAATATCAGGTTCGATAATTTTCAATTGTTCGCGTATATCATCAATTAACACAAGAATTCCTTAGAACGGGGTAATTTAGATAGGTCATTCTTATGGTATATTAAATTTTGCAAAACTCAATTGTGATGCTTTGCGAGAGGGTTTTCCTGACAAAAACGGTACAAAATATATACGACTGGCATTGACAAAAAAAGAATATTGAACCTATTCTTACTTAAATCATTTATCAAGATTAAAAAGTAGAGTGTAATGGTATGCGCAATATTCGTCGTTTGACAATTAAAATAGCTTTTTTAGCATGCAGTTTAACAGTAGGCATCATCACAGGGGATTCTTATGGAGTTGTTCGACTTGCTGATTGGGAAGTTGAACGTATAGCAGACTTTTCTGGTACGCCATTTGCGTATGTTCCAGAGAATATGCGTCTCCTTCTTCTATCATTATATGATATGGTCCCCCACCACGAATTTGATGAGCAAATGTGGCAAGATCTCGCATGTGATGCCCATAGTGTTGAATATGGCTCTGTACTACTCGAAGTTATTAACATACTCGCCCACATGAAAACCTATCGATCAAAAAACAATGGGCAAGAGAAAAAAACAATAGCGACCCTTTCTGATTATTTATATTCATTGAAGAATGGACATGAACTATTACGGCTAACCGATACGGTTGTTACTCGCGGCTTTAATAAATATGTGTGTGTACTCCCATTAAGCTATGTAAAAGCAGTTGCATTGGGAGCGCGTAGTAGATTAAAAACAACTAATTCTTTAGGTCAGATTTATCGTGTATGCCCTTCAGGTGGTCAAACTGGAGCAACGGGACCTACCGGACGAACGGGACCGACAGGGCCATGTTGTACGGGGCCTATGGGTACGGGAACTACCGGACCGACAGGTCCAATGGGATTAACAGGACCAACAGGACCATGTTGCACAGGGCCAACGGGCCCAGCATTTACTGGTCCAACAGGAGCAACGGGTAGTATCGGACTTACAGGGCCGACAGGTCCATGTTGCACCGGACCGACGGGGCCAACGGGATTAGTTGGAGGTACAGGTGTTACCGGTCCAACCGGACAAACGGGTAGTACAGGACTCACGGGCCCAGCATTTACCGGTCCGACGGGAGCAACGGGTAGTACCGGACTTACGGGACCGACGGGGCCATGTTGTACAGGGCCAACAGGGCCGACCGGGTTAGTTGGAGGGACGGGAGCTACGGGCCCTACTGGGCAAACGGGGATAACGGGTGCAACGGGACCTACGGGGATAATGGGTGCGACGGGGCCAACAGGTAATACGGGAGTGACAGGTCCTACTGGTATTACGGGGCCTACCGGCATAAGTTTTACGGGACCAACAGGTACCACAGGTCCTACTGGACAGACAGGAGCAACAGGGCCGATAGTTACAGGACCAACGGGTCCATCATTTACTGGCCCGACAGGAGTAACAGGGGATACAGGACTCACCGGGCCGACAGGGCCATGTTGTACGGGACCGACGGGGCCAGCATTTACGGGGCCAACGGGTGATATGGGGCCTACGGGGCCAACGGGTGTTACTGGTCCAATGGGTACCGGAACGACAGGTCCAACGGGTGATACGGGATTGACAGGAGCAACAGGGCCAACCGGTGCTTGTTGTACAGGGCCAACAGGGCCGACGGGAATTACAGGTGCGACAGGGCCAACAGGAGTTGCAGGTGCAACAGGATTTACCGGGGCAACGGGCCCAACGGGCTCTACAGGCATAACAGGACCAACCGGTCCAACAGGATTTACTGGAGCAACGGGTATTACAGGTCCAACAGGGGCGACCGGTAGTACTGGGGCTACGGGAGCTACTGGTCCTACAGGAATCACAGGAGCTACAGGGTTCACCGGACCGACGGGGCCAACTGGTGCGACAGGATTTACTGGTCCCACAGGCCAAACGGGAATAACAGGTGCTACGGGACCAACTGGAGGAACTGGTCCTACAGGTGTAACTGGACCAACCGGTTCAACAGGATTTACTGGAGCAACGGGTATTACAGGTCCGACAGGGGCGACCGGTAGTACTGGGGCTACGGGAGCTACTGGTCCTACAGGAATAACAGGAGCTACAGGGTTCACCGGACCGACGGGGCCAACTGGTGCGACAGGATTTACTGGCCCTACTGGGCAAACGGGAATAACAGGAGCTACTGGTCCGACGGGTAGAACTGGTCCTACAGGTGTAACTGGACCAACCGGTTCAACAGGATTTACTGGAGCAACGGGTATTACAGGTCCAACAGGGGCGACCGGTAGTACTGGGGCTACGGGAGCTACTGGTCCTACAGGAATAACAGGAGCTACAGGGTTCACCGGACCGACGGGGCCAACTGGTGCGACAGGATTTACTGGCCCTACTGGGCAAACGGGAATAACAGGAGCTACTGGTCCGACGGGTAGAACTGGTCCTACAGGTGTAACTGGACCAACCGGTTCAACAGGAATAACGGGAGCAACGGGACCAACAGGCGCAACGGGATTTACTGGACCTACGGGTATTACAGGTCCAACAGGAGCAACGGGAATAACAGGAGCTACTGGTCCGACGGGTAGAACTGGTCCTACCGGTGTAACTGGACCAACGGGCGGAGATGCTACATCAAACAATTATGTATTTGCGTATGACACGACAACTCAAAGCGTAATTGCTACAGGAACTTTTCAACAAACTAGTTTTAGTAACAATGGCCAATTAAATACGTGGTCGCATACTACCGGCACCTCGAGTTTTACGTGCAATCAGACGGGAATCTATTTTGTGGTAGTGTGTGGTACTGTTGCCAACAGTGCAGGTGGTATAGCAACATTTTCACTACGTGGATCTGTTAATGGAGTTTCTATTCCCGGCAGTCAGCGAGGCATAACAGTTAATACAAGTGAAGTTGGCTTTGCTATAGCCAATAGTTTCATGATGAATATAAGTTCTGGTCAGATATTCACGATCGACTATACAGGCGAGGCTACTACCTTGGCATTAACACCAACAGGTGATGGGGCACCGTTGGTAAGTATTGAGGTGACCATTACAAGAATAAATTAGGTCTAAAAATCTTTTAGAATGAAGCGAAAATAACTCTATGGGTCATGTTCGTATCGTACAAAAAATAATGTTTCTACTCGTGCTGACTATGATGAGCAGGGTAGAGGCTCGAACATCAGTTCAACTTGCTGATTGGGAAGTTGAACGTATAGCAGACTTTTCTGGTACGCCATTTGCGTATGTTCCAGACCATATACGTAATATTCTTATCTATTTATACGATCACGTATCTCATGACAGCTTTGATGATCAAATGTGGGAAGATATTGCTTGCGGAGCTTACAGTGTTGAATACAACTCTGTGGTTACGGAAGTTGCTACAATGTTGGCATATATTGCACAACAAGAAGAGAGTAGCCAACAAAATGCGCACATTAAAACAACACTATCTGATTATTTGTATTCATTAAGAAATGGCCATGAGCTGTTAAGAGTTGCTGATACGATAGTGACGCGTGGCTTTAATAAATATTTGTGTGTAGTTCCGTCCAGTTATATGAGGGCAGTTGCATTAGGTGCTCGTAGTAGATTAAAAACGAACGATGGCCTTGGGCCATTATATCGCGTATGCCCTACACCCCCTGGTCCGACGGGACCTACTGGCCCTACTGGGCCGACAGGGCCATGTTGTACTGGTACTTCGGGGTCAACGGGCCATACAGGACCAACGGGTGATATGGGTCCAACAGGTCCAACAGGAGCATGTTGCACAGGTCCTACGGGTGCCACTGGCGACCCAGGAGTAACCGGTGTCGCAGGAGTAACAGGTCCAACGGGGCCATGTTGTACGGGGCCCACCGGTCCCGCATTTACAGGGCCAACAGGGGCAACAGGCGATACCGGAGTTACCGGGCCCACGGGGCCATGTTGTACTGGTCCTACCGGACCGACAGGATTAGTTGGTGGTACGGGCGCAACTGGGCCAACGGGTGACATTGGGCCGACAGGACCTATGGGTACCGGCACGACTGGCCCAACAGGTGCAACAGGAGATATAGGGCCGACTGGTAGTACAGGTCCTATGGGTACAGGAACTACCGGTTCTACTGGCGCAACTGGGCCAACGGGTGACACTGGACCGACAGGACCTATGGGTACCGGCGCGACTGGTCCTACTGGTGTAACAGGAAATATAGGGCCGACTGGTAGTACGGGTCCTATGGGTACAGGAACTACCGGACCAACGGGTGCTACTGGATCAACTGGATTCACAGGACCAACGGGGCCGACTGGTGATACGGGTGATACAGGTGCCACGGGGTTCACAGGTCCAACAGGTATAACAGGACCAACGGGAGATACGGGCGCGACTGGTCCAACGGGTATAACGGGCTCGACAGGACTCACAGGTGCTACGGGGCCAGCAGGAATCACGGGTGATATCGGACCGACCGGGCCTACGGGATTTACTGGGACTACTGGTCCAACGGGAGATATAGGTCCGACTGGAGTAACAGGACCGACAGGAGATACAGGTGCAACAGGACCGACCGGACCTACTGGTGCAACCGGATTTACAGGACCGACAGGCGCGACTGGCTTTACGGGTGATACGGGACCGACAGGGCCTACCGGAATAACTGGGGATACAGGATTTACGGGTCCGACGGGTGATACTGGGCCGACAGGTAGTATTGGTGCTACCGGATTTACCGGCGCTACTGGGCCTACGGGCATAACGGGAGCTACTGGATTCACTGGGCCAACAGGATTTACAGGACCTACAGGATTCACGGGCGATACCGGCTTTACCGGTGCGACGGGTCCTACTGGACCTATTGGTGCCACCGGGTTTACCGGGTCGACGGGACCTACAGGCATAACAGGAGCAACGGGTGCGACTGGGGCTACAGGCCCAACCGGACCCACTGGATTCACGGGTGCTACTGGTCCAACCGGTGCAACCGGGTTTACCGGGCCGACAGGACCTACAGGAGCAACCGGATTTACAGGTCCAACAGGAATAACTGGTGCGACTGGGCCTACCGGCATAACAGGAGCTACGGGTGCAACCGGATTTACAGGCCCAACCGGTGCGATAGGATTTACAGGACCGACTGGACCAACAGGTGCCACAGGCCTAACGGGTGCAACTGGAGCTACTGGATTCACGGGTTCTACTGGACCGACGGGCGCGACTGGAGCTACGGGACAGACAGGTAGTACTGGTGCAACCGGGTTTACCGGTCCAACTGGATTCACGGGTGCCACAGGACCAACGGGCTCAACAGGATTTACAGGACCTACGGGAGCTACTGGATTTACAGGACCTACGGGAGCTACTGGATTTACGGGTGCCACAGGATTTACCGGACCTACTGGTGCAACTGGGTTTACTGGCCCGACCGGTCAAACTGGATTCACGGGACCGACTGGCCCTACCGGGATAACTGGCGCGACGGGTCCTACTGGATTTACTGGTCCAACAGGAATAACTGGTGCGACTGGGCCTACCGGCATAACAGGAGCTACGGGTGCCACAGGTCCAACTGGATTTACTGGAGCTACGGGACCTACGGGTATAACAGGAGCCACAGGAGCCACTGGGCCTACAGGCTTTACAGGACCTACTGGTGCAACTGGGTTTACTGGCCCGACCGGTCAAACTGGATTCACGGGACCGACTGGCCCTACCGGGATAACTGGCGCGACGGGTCCTACTGGATTTACTGGTCCAACTGGATTTACTGGAGCTACGGGTATAACAGGAGCAACAGGCGCTACTGGGCCTACAGGAGCAACCGGATTTACAGGACCGACTGGTCCAACCGGTAGTACAGGAGCGACCGGTGCGATAGGATTTACGGGGCCGACTGGACCAACAGGTTTTACCGGCGCCACTGGATTTACAGGACCTACAGGCATAACAGGAGCCACGGGTGCTACTGGCCCTACCGGATTTACTGGTCCTACCGGGCCAACGGGTCATACAGGGCCGACTGGACCAACTGGTGTTACGGGACCAACAGGTGGAGATGCTACTTCAAATAATTATGTATGGGCATACGATACGAGTGCGACGCAGCCGGTTTCTGGAGCAGGTACTTTTCAAGGTGTTACTTTTACTAATAATGGATTAATTAACGGCTGGACTCATACGGCGGGTACAAATGCTTTCGACTGCAATCAGACAGGCACCTATCTTGTGGTGGTCTGTGCTAGTGTGCAGGTTACGGCTGGTGGAGGTGCGGCTGTAACCGCTACTTTAAGGGGGGCGATAGGTCCTACCTCCCCAGCAACTGAAATTGCGGGTAGCGCTCGATCATGTGATTTGGACGTAAATGCCGTTGTTGTTATGCTTTGTAATACATACATGATGACTATTTCTTCAGGGCAAGTTTTCCATGTTGAATTTACTGGCAGTACTACCAGTGTTGAATTAGTTACTACTGGTAGTGCAACAACGAACACGTGTATAGATTTGACTGTTACACGAATAAATTAGGATGATGGTTCAGTTAACTGTGATAATTTTTGTTCGAGATCTTGGATTCTACGTTCAAGGTCTCGAACTTTTTTCTTCGTACGTTTGCAACTTTTTATTTCATCGGTGTAACAGCATTGCGATTTTGGTAAGTAATCAAAAGAAAATCCGCCTTTAATCCAGAGACTCCATTGGCTTATCGCATTATTGCGCACATTATTTTGGCATGAAGTGGGTATCAGATCAGTGTTACTCACTTCTAAGCAACCAGTATTACAACCCTTTTGTCCCAGTTCTACTGAAGCACCAATACCTAAAAATGGCTCCCAATTTTTGCATTGCTCCCACGTATAATTAAGGTGAGCAAAAATTTTGTGGGATATGGCAGGGGTACCATGCATATCAACATCAGCACTTGTTAAATAGACCGGCTGAATTGAGGTGCGTACGGGATCAGCAGTTAGAGGAATTGGGGATACGGTGATAAGAAAATCTGGGACATTGGTTACTATGGCAAATTGTGGATTATCAATACCAGGATTCGTGAGTGCCTCTACGTTGCCAAGAGTGGATATATTTCCCGGAACAAATCCATTAGTACCACTATGTATCGTTGCACAACTTTCTGTAGCAGCAAGCTCATGGACAACTTGGGTGTTATTAAATTCAAAGCCAAAAACAGTAGCATCGCCTTTGAGTGCCCAGCTTTTGCCATCGGCAAGCGGATTACCGGCACAACAAGAGCTTCTGCGTATTTTTTCTCGGCTGCGTGCCCATAAGTTATAACCAAGATCGAATGCGAAACCGCATGGATGTGCGTAAGCAAATTTAAATACGATGTCGCCTTGTACAGGTATGCTTACATCAACACTGCTTCGTGTAAGATTGGCAACGGGCGTAAATTCATCGGCAAACTGATTATTAGAAAATGTGGCGTTAGGGCAGTTTGCTAATGCTGGAGTAGGGCATCCCGCTAAGTCTTCGATGTTAGGTCCCATATTTTCTGCCAACATATAGCGGCTATTTGGTTTACCGCACAAATCAAATGACCGTGTTTGAGTTGTGGTAAAAAGGTGAGTTATGTTCGCCTCCGCGTACAAAGTCCATGTGGCATCATTACATCCGCGCCAGAAGAGGCTATGAGCGGAAATGCCACCGCCCACTTCCCAATGATGACCATTCCCTACAATCGGTTCAAAAAGATAGGTACCTTGGGGCTTATCACCCGTTGGAGCCGATACACGGAAGTTAAAGCCGAGATGGTAATCATCACAACAGATAAAATTCCAGCCGAGTACCATATTAACGGCAGCTAATGTTTTATTAATATGGGTGGCACTACACCATAAACTTTCTTGTAAAGGATCCCAAGTGCCAAACACAAGATTTGGTGTTTGGCCACAAAAAAAATCGGTAGCGTTTGGCAATAAATGGGCACGACTTTCTTCGCATGGGGATGGCGTAAAGTAACCGGGAGTTATCAAATTAACACCGGGCTCTATTACACATTCACAAAAATCGAGGTTCCATTTGGTATGCACAAGAGGCAAGTTGCATCTGAAATACAATCCCTTGAGACAACTATCAAATCCTATATAAAAGCCGATATCAGCAATAAAATTTTGTATGGTTGGGTTGAAAGTAATGATGCTTTTAAAATCTGTTGGCAATCCAAAATAGTCGGCCAACCAATCTTTGGGTCCCCTGTTTGCTGCTTGGCTACCAGAAATAGTGAGAGTGGGGTAACAATCATCGCAGTTTATATCATCACCAAAAAGAGATTGTGCAATGGCGCTTGATCTAAAAGTATGGTCATATTCTAAGGTGAGGGCGGTGGCCATATAAAAAGTATCATTGCAACAACGATGAATAAGTTGTTGCCATCCGACAAGGTCACGGACTGCATTTACTCCTTGTGAACGAATACTAAAGTAGGGCGTAGTGGCTTGACCAAAAGAGGAGGGACATGGCGGTGTGCCATAACCAATAACTGGTATGAATAGGCCTGCAAAAACTATTTTTTTATACACGGTCTTCAAACAATCGCCCCCTCGCGTATAGGTATATACACCTGCACATTAAACTATAAAGTATCTGTTTGAAAAAAAGATAGATTTTTAAATTATTGTTTTTGTGGAGCCATTTCCATTAGGTTATTTAACGGTTTTGTTAAGATACAGTTCTAGAATGAAGGTGATAATTATGATGCATACTAAGAAAATATTTTTTCCTGGCGGACTTCTTGTGTTACTGACCTTTCTTTTTAGCAACGCAGAAAATTTAGACAGCTCTTTTGGCCAAGGAGCTGGTTATGTTATCTCCTCATATGCACAGGGAGTGACTATTAATAAAGTACAAGTGCAAGGTGACGGTAAAATTGTTGCCGTTGGTTCCACACAAAACCCAAATACACAAGGAGTTATTATCCGTTACAACACAGATGGATCTCTGGATGCAACCTTTGGTGCGGGAGGCGCAGTGACGGCAACAACCGGCTCAAATGTATCAACGACGGTGATACAAAACGTGGCGATTCAAACCGATAATAAAATAGTGGTAGTTGGTTATACTTTTGATACAGGAACTGCTACATCAATTTTTGTTGCTCGTTATACAACAACAGGGATACTTGATAGCGGTTTTGGTTCTGGGGGTGTCGTCATAGGTTCTTATGGCGCTGGTTCTTCGCTCAATGCGGTAACGGTACATGCCACGGGTTATATTGTTGCTGCCGGCACAGCCTCTATCAGTGGAGCGCCGAGTGCGTTTATTGTCCAGTTGACGTCAGCAGGGGCATTAGACTCTTCGTTTGGAAGTGGTGGTATAGTAACGGGACTTGTTGGCGTTAGGACAGTATTAAATGACCTGGCGTTAGACAGTTCAAGAAATGTCGTAGTCGGAGGGTATTCTGCTGACGGTATTAATGGCAATCAAATGCTTCTTGCGCGGTATAGTTCGGCAGGTGTTCTTGATGGTACGTTTGGTTCTGGTGGAGTTGTAACTGGAGCTAATAATACAGCAGTAAATGCACTTGCGCTTGATACATCAGATAGACCTGTTGTTGCAGGTTCGGTATTGGTGGGGGGAGCAAAGCAATTTATCATTGCGCGGTATACATTAGCCGGTGTAATTGATGGTAGCTTTGGAAGCGGTGGTACAGTAACGGCAACCATTGGCAATAGATCTGAGGTTAATGATCTGGTGATTCAGGTTGACGGCAACATAGTTATAGGTATTTATATTAATTATGCCAACGATGAAATGGCTCTTGCGCGCTATACATCAGCCGGAGTTTTAGATACTACCTTTGGCTCGGGTGGTCTCATAACGTTGGCGTTAGGAAAAGAAGCGCGCGTTAATGGTATCGCGCTACAATCATCAGATGGGCGAGTGGTTGCGAGTGGGTATGAAATTGACCCATCAACCAGCGTATCATCGGGTGTGGTACTGCGTTGTAATAAAAATAATAGTGATGTGGTTACTATTACGAGTATTACTAACGGTAGTTCTATTATCACCAAAATCCCTACTATTTCTGGTACATCTTCAGCAGCAGGTGCGCAGGTTCAAGTAGTGATCAATGGCGTCCTTTTTACCACGGTTTCCACTGATGGTTCTGGTAACTGGAATGCAGGAACGGCGCCAGTATTGCCTGCGACTAGCAATACTATTCAGGTAAATTTGGTGGTATCTGGGGTAACGGTTGTCTCGGAAGAAATAGCCTTTACTGTTATTGATAGATTTGGTGAAGATGGCGTCTTTGCTTATGACACAACAACGCAAGCAGCACTGACTGGGTCTGCTTCTGATATAACTTTTGATACTAATGTTCAAACAGGTACCTGGAGCCATACGGCTACTACAGCGAGTTTTACCTGTAATAAAGCAGGTACCTACGAAATAGGCTATATAGGCGTCATAACAGAAGTTGCATCGGCAGCATCCTATTCAGCCTCCATGCGCCTGGTACAGAATGGTAATGAAATCTCAGGTAGCCAGACCGCTAACTCATTGACGATCAGTGGTACCTTGGGCATCATAACCATTACTGCTGGATCTAACTTTACGTTGAGCAATAACATATTAGTTGCTCTTGCTGCGGGAGATATTATAAAAGTACAAGCTGCTGGTTCTAACGCACAACTAGCACCGGCAGGTCTTGGTGTCACGCGTCCAAGCGCTGGTATTGTCATTAAGCGAATTGCGTAGAGATAATCTCGTTTCCGTTTATCTACTAAATCGATACCACGCATTTGATGTTGTACCACTCGTTGCAAAATAGATATAGGTGATAGCATTACCATTAGCCGCGGCGGTAGGGCTTGAAGCAGGATTGAGGCCAGTAATACCATTTATAATGGTTGCGCCACCCGTTCCTCCTGTATTTATTAACGTAATACTATTACTCGTTCCCAACATGATGGTAAAGAATTGTCCGTTCGTTGGATTAGGTGGGAATACAATAGTAACATTCGTTCTATTGGCAGTATGAATGAGGAGCAAGGTAGAGGTACTACTCAAAGTAGTTACGGTTCCACTGCTGGCAGGTGCAGCTACCTGTATTGCTTGATTGCACATGATATTTTTTACAATCAATGGCGCAATGGTATCAATTGCACTACTGCTTATACTCATTTGTTCTACGCCATTAGCATCAAAAGATAGTGTATTGGCAGTTGCGGCGGATATTCCAGTATTCGTGCTGCCGCTGAATTGTACGGGTGGGTTCGCTGCAGATCCTGCTGAGTGGGTTAAAGTTCCCGTCATAGTGTCGCCAGATTTTGCAACGTTGCTTGATGCACTTCCCGTTAAATTAGCAGTAATCGTAGTTGCAGCAAAATTCCCTAAACTATCTCGCACAACAATGTCGTTTGCGATATTTGAGCTTGAGATAGCAGCTAATTTTGCATTTGTGATAGTGGCATTGGCAATATCGCCATTAACAACTGATGAAGTTGAAAACTTTCCAGTGCTATCAGTATGTACAACGCCAGCATTGTTAAGGCCATTCACGACGACGTTGCCAGAACCATCTATATGCATGCGTTCAGTGCCATTGGTATCAAAAGATAATGTGTTGGTAGTTGCAGCGGATATACCAGTGTTTGTACTTCCACTAAATTGCGCAGATGGGTTTGCTGCAGATCCAGCAGTGAGATGCAAGACTCCCGTCATAACGTCGCCACTTTTTGCAACTTTACCATCAAGTTGCGATTGTACAGGAGCTGTGGTACCACCTAAATAACCAACTTCTGTGGCGGTTATACTGCTTGAGACAAGGGTATCATTGCTATCAGTGGTAACAACGGTATTTGGTGTAAGCGTTGCAACAACAAGGTTGTCGTCGGTTTTGAGAGTGTCAGCAGCGCTTCTATAGAGATTGGTATCATCAGCAAAAACAATCTGAGTATTTGGAGCGGGGAGTTGGATTTTATGATTAACACCATCGAGCTCCATAACAATATATTCTGGGATGCTTGCTTGACCTGCAAGATCACTATTTTCATAGGTAAATGCAAGGTTTGCCGCACTGCCTTGTTTAGTAATGCCCCAGCCGCGCAGTGCGTATGGTTGGCCAATAGTGCTGCCAGTATCGGACAAAAGCTGTATGCCAGCATTGCTTGCTCTAAGTCTGGTAATAGCTGCCAAGTAAGCACATTGTTGTGATGTCAAAAACCATGAACTTGGAGCAGCTAGGGGATTTGTAAGACCAAGAGCTTGCGTATAATAAAGATCTTGTGCGCGAAGACTATTCCTTTTTGGTAATGCCGCTTGTACTGAAAATTTATGGGGGATGGTATCTGCGATTGCAGGGCACGCTACTGCGATGCTGCATATAATAGATAAATTTATTTTTTGTATGTTCGACATGATTTTAGGACCTTTCTTTACGTGAGCGTTTTTTACACCCTAATTTTTACACCCCAATCATCCCGCTGTGCCCGGCGAAGCTTGCCGAGCTGAACGCCCGGATAAGCGTAGACGGGAGCTTGTCGAAGGATGCTTGAAGTTTGGATATGTTTTAAAGAAAAATAATGTTGCGAACTTTTGCAACTAACAAGCATCCGTTTCATAACACGGTTGTTTTTTGCAAAGAAATAATTTTGCATAAAGCGTCCTCTTATGCCGTGTTCTACTGATATAAAATCACTATAAAAATCGCCTGTTTAAAAAAAGATGACTTTTTGATACTGATTGACTAGTGTTGACTGCAAGTATGTAGACAATGAATATTTTTAAATCCCTATAAAAAGGAGATTGTATGGGTATCTTCAAAAACAACATCATGGTACAAAGTAGCGCGTTATTACTTACTTTGAGCGTCATGAGTTTTGTGCAAGCTGCACAAGATTTTGATTCATCATTTAATCCAGGAATCGGTTATGTTATCACATCTAATGGGCAAGGTTTGGAATTTAATGATGCTCAGGTGCAAGGTGATGGAAAAATTGTAGTAGTCGGCGATACGACCAATCCTAATACGCAGGCAGTAATCGCTCGCTATACAAGTACGGGAGTTCTTGATAGCACGTTTGGTACTGGTGGTCTTACAACAACAGCTATAGGTTCATCTGAATCAACAACAGTATTTCAAGCTGCTGCTATTCAACCAGACGGTAAAATTGTAGCAGTTGGCTACACGTTTGATAGTGACCCAACACAAATAGTTGTTGTTCGCTACACAACTGCAGGAGCTCTTGATGGTACCTTTGGCACAGCGGGAATTACTTTAATTTCAGTAGGTGATGGGGCATCAGCGAATGCCGTTGCTCTTGATGGATCGCACAATATTCTTGTTGCTGGTACCGCAAGTAGTGGAGGTGCCAACGTTTGTTTGGTGCGATTAACACCAGGCGGTATAGTTGATACAGGTTTTGGCACCGGTGGGGTCGTCTTACAACTTGTAGGAGAGAGTTCAGTAGCCAATGATGTAAAATTTGATGGTTCCGGCAATATAGTGGTTGCTGGCGTTAGTTCAGCAGGATTTGGAGACCAATATCTTCTTATAAGATTTGATGATACGGGAGCACTTGATGCAACGTTTGGTAGCGGTGGTATTGTTGTTGGTTCAACAACAAGCCCATCAGTTGCAAATTCTCTTGCGTTTGATAGTTCTACCAATATCGTTATTGGTGGTTATGTAGAATCTCCTGATCAAATGTTATTGGCGCGTTATACTTCGGCTGGTGTTCTAGATAGCACGTTTGGATCCTCTGGTATTGTTATTCAAGCTTTAGGTGATGCTGCACGCATACAAGAAATTGCTGTACAAGATGATGGTAATATTATATGCGGAGGATATGAGACGATAGATACCGATGAACTGGTAGTTGTGCGGTACACTTCAGCGGGTGTATTGGACACCACATTTGGCGAGAGCGGTATAGTTACGCTTTCTGGCCGTGAAGCACGAAGTAATGCCCTGGTATTACAACCAACGGATGGCAGATCAGTAGTTGCTGGTTTTGCTCTGGATCCTGCATCAGGGGAATCCTCTGGTCTAGTTGCACGACTCAATAGAAACAATAGTGATTACATTGATATCACGAGTATCACAACACCAACGATTACCACAAAAGTTCCTGTACTCTTTGGAGTCTCATCAGTAGCTAGTGCTCAGGTACAAGTAACTATTAATGGCGTTTTAACAACAACGGTATTTACCGATGGTTCAGGTAATTGGACAGCAGGTGCAACGAGCGTATTACCAATTGGGCTTAATATTATACAAGTTGATTTAGTTGTTTCAGGGACCACGCTCGTTTCGGACGCTTTACAAGTAGTTGTGATTGATCAGCTTGGTGAAGACGGGTTACATTCTTTTGATACTACAACGCAAACGGCACTTACCGGATCATTTAGCGATGTAACCTTTAGTACTAATGCTTATCTAAATACCTGGGCGCATACGGCTGGAACAGCGTCATTTACGTGCGGTAAAGCTGGCACGTATGTTTTCTTTTATGATGGCTGTTTAGGTGTTGTAAGCGATTCTGGTACTATATCTGCTTCTATGAGATTAGTAAAAAATGGTACAGAAATACCGGGTAGTGTCGCACCAGCTTCATTTACCACGAGTGGGACTCTCACTGCGGGATCAATACTTCAAGCAAAAAAAGAGGTAGTGGCGGTCTTGGCTGTTAATGATGTTGTGAAATTACAAGCTCTTGGTAGTAATGCTCAGCTTGTTTCTGCAGGGTCTGGTACAACAAAACCAAGTGTCACTATTCTAGCGATAAGAATAGCGTAGTAACTATCATTCTGAGCTTGTCGAAGAATTGGGATAGTTTTTTCTTAAAATTCATGGTAATAGTTTCCTACACCTTTTTGGCGGGAGATTATTACCATGAATCTTTTAAAAACTATTGTTTTTGTTTTCCTTGTATCTTCGCATACTGTTTTTGTTCAAGAGAGTAACATTGTCGTCGGCCTCATCATAAATGATGAAGAATATGGCGTTCTCGATACGCTGCAACCCCTGGTTGAAGGGGGACTTAAAGATTTTGTTATCTTGGATAGTCAGCGTGCTCCCCAGACGCACGATACTCTTATTACCTTTCTAAAAAAACATGGTTGCGCGTACATCGAAGAGCACGAGTTATCATGTGATGATAGTGCACAGCATCACATCTTGCTTGACGCTGTGCGCACCAACTATCCACATAAACCTTTTCTTTTTATGCCAACACTTGGTTGGCGCATAACCAACGCGCAAGCACTGCAGGGATTTTGTCAGCAAGAGTTAGCTGCTACCTGCCCCGTCTACTACATGAAATTGATAAGAGATTCTACGTTAGAGAGTTATGAATCGTGTCTAGTTCGTGCTGACGCACGGCTTATTTTTAAAGGGACAGTGCATGCGCGTCCATGCACTGATAATTGCCAAAAAATTCCTGATCATATATCTGCTCATGTACAATCGCTCTACTACGGCATCATCCCTCACAAAATGCGTTTATTACGAGATAAAGAGATTCTTTTAAAAGAAGACAATCCTGATGGCGCAACTTTTTTTGAACTTGCGCAGATATATACTACGTTGGGGGATTTTGATGCTGCTCACCACGCCTATGCAGCATGCATACAAAAAGCCGAGTCAAATGAGATGATTTTTTTGGCCTATTATCAGCTTGGTAGTATGGCTCACCAATCACAGCAAAAAGAATCAGGATCTCTCGCCTTGTATTATTATTTAAAAGCCCATGAACTGATGCCTCATCGCGTTGAACCACTCATACGAATAGCAAAATATTATGCTGCTCATGGCAATTTAAAATTGGCATGTTTCTTTGCCAAGCGTGCGGTGGAGCAGCCATACCCTTGCGATAGTCTGTTTGCGGTAGAAAAGGGGTTTTATGACTACGAGCGCTACGATCTTTTGGGCCAATATGCATGGTATGCGGGAGAGTTTGAACATGGTGAAGACGCACTGCGCAAAGCTTTAGAAAAGCATCCAGATTCTGAGCACCTCAAGCGTAATTTACAATTTTATCTCGATCGTAAAAGTTCTTTAGCGCAAGAGGATATCGTCGATTTTATCGAGTCTATGCGCCACGGCTGTAGTTTTAATCAGCAGTTTTTAGAAAAAGATCCGTATGCATTAAAAGTGCAGGAACAGTACAGACGCTTTAAAGAGCGAGTGCGATTAGAGGACAAGGCCGTGCTTATTCCTAAAATTATTCATCAAATATGGTTGGGTAGTGAATTGCCGATGCGCTGCAAAGCTCTGCAAGCTTCATGGTTACATCATCACCCTGACTGGGAATATCGCTTATGGAACGAGGAGGCCATAGAACAGTTGGGGTTGGTAAATAAAAAAGCATATGATGCTGCGCTGACGTATGGCGAAAAAGCCGATATTGCGCGGTATGAGATTTTATATCGTATCGGTGGATTATACTGTGATACCGATTTTGAATGTGTGCGACCATTTGATATGCTTCACCAACAATGTGATTTCTATGCAGGGATAGAAAGTGGTACATGTTTAGTAGGCAATGCTTTATTAGGGGCAGCGCCAGGCAGTTGCATTATACGTCGGTGTATAGAAACATTAGAAGCTGCTCCTGAAGGTAAAAAAAGTTGGGAGCACGTGTGTGATCGTACGGGGCCGGGACTGGTAACGCGATGTGTAAAAGAGTGTTTGCAAGTGATGCCACAACAGGAAATAGAACGATCTGTTATATTTCCGACCGGTTATTTTTTCCCGTGGTATCCCTATTTTGGGCAAGCTCGCGGGGCACAGCAAGCTCTTATGAGTTTAAGGCCGGAAACCTTTGCGGTGCACCATTGGCATTCGTCGTGGGTGAAGTGATATATATCACTTATTCTCACTTGTGCTCGAATAATTGATGGTATAAGGAAGTGTGGACAAAAAAATTAGAAAGGTAATGGAATGATTCAATTCCGTTCGTGGCGAGTGTTTTTGCGTAGCAAAAATGTATCGAGCCATGGTTATTTTTTACCCCTCGCTACAAAACTCACTTCGCTCGTTTCACTCGGGGCGAACGGTTTAAAAAATCTTCTCCTTTTTTTACCCATCATCCTGAGCGTAGCGAGGGATATTGCTGCCGACCCCCTCATCGTCGCCACCATCATGGTAAAAAATGAAGAGCCGGTGATTGTACAAACATTGCAACCACTTGTTGAAGGTGGCATAGATGCATTCCTGATCTTTGATACAGGATCCACCGACCAAACAATAAAAAAAGCTACCGATTATTTGCATGAAAAGGGGATTACCCATTTTCATATCATGCAAGAACCGTTTGTTGATTTTTCAGTATCGCGCAATAGAGCTCTTGATCTAGCAGAACAACATTTTCCAGAGGCCAACTTTATTCTTATGCCTGATGCTGAATGGTACTTACAAAATGTTAAAGGGCTTATTGAGTTTTGCGAGCAGCGCCGCAATGACCAAGAACCAGCTTATTTGTTGCGCATTCTACAAAATGGATCGCTTGATTATTATAATTGTCGTCTGATTCGGTGTCATAGGGAGATGCGGTTTAAATGTCCTGTACATGAATATATCTCGTATACTGCGGCAGTAAAAATTCCTGAAACTATTTTTTTTGCATGGAATCGTACTGAGTATGGTTCTATAAAATCTGCTCAACGTTGGATTCGTGATCGTGATATCCTACTCAAAAATTATAATGAAAATCCTCGCGATCCACGTACCGTCTTTTATTTAGCGCAAACCTATGCATGCCTTAATGATCAGGAAAAGGCATACCATTTTTATAAAGAACGTGCGTTGATGGGGCCCGGCGGTGTATGGGATGAGGAGACCTTTGCTGCTTGTTACCGACTGGGAGAAATAATAGAGATTTTAGCTTCAAAGGAAGGTAGCACGTATGATTGGTCGGAGGCGCTCTACTATTACCTAAAAGCCCATGCAGTTAGAAGTTGTCGGGCAGAGCCGCTTGTTAAGATCGCACAACATTACCAAGCAACAGGGAATCATATGCTTGCATTTTTATTTATTAGCCGTGCGTTAGAAATACCCTATCCGGAGCATGACACGTTGTTTGTTGAAAAAGATATGTACGTGTACACGCGGTATGACATTGCGGGTCAATCGGCATGGTACATTCATGAATTTGGCAAAGGTGAGGAGGCCTTGCGGCAAGGGCTGAGCAAAAATAAAGGTAATCAACATCTTTTAAATAATTTAAGATTTTATGTGGAACGTAAATTTAATAATGGGATCTATAAGGTTGACCGGGTGCCGCTGGGTGATGGATCTCAACGCAGTGGACAAAAAATGTGGTCAATTATGATATGCACCATGACTGAACGCAAACAACAGCTCGATGAGCTTGTTGCATCACTGGTCGCACAAATTAAAGAGCATAATTTAGAGAATAAGATAGAGATTCTTATATTTTCAGATAATCGCGGTGAATGCACGATTGGCTACAAGCGTAATAAATTAATGCAAGCAAGCAGAGGTAAGTATATTAATTTTATCGATGATGATGATACTGTGCACAAAAACTATATCAAGATGCTCTATGACAAAATGCACACTGATACTGATTGCATCGGCCTCAAGGGGATACGCACCCAAAATGGCGGCAATCCTAATCTTTTTGTCCACTCGCTTGATTATAATGATTACTCATTTGTAGAGGGCGTTTTTTACCGGCCACCAAACCATTTAAATCCAATAAAACGAGATAAAGCGCTACAGTTTCCCTTCAAAGAAGTTAATTGGGGAGAAGATACTGATTGGGCCATGCAAGTTGCGCGATCAGGATGTCTCAAAACTGAGGCAAAAATAGATGAGCCCTATTATTTTTACCATTTTGTGCTTAAGGAATATTATGCGTAGATATTCTTTTTTGTTAGGAATCTGTTTAGTGAGCGCATCGATGATTGGTGTGGGGCCAAAAATATCCATCATCACGTCGGTGTACGATGGCGATGAATTTATAGAGGGCTTTTTGCAAGATATAGTATGCCAAACAATCTTTGATCAATGTGAGCTCATCATAGTGAATGCGGCATCGCCAGGTAACGAGGAACCTATTATTAAAGAATATGCGCAGCGCTATTCTAATATCATTTATAAAAAACTAGATACCGATCCGGGTATTTATGGAGTATGGAATTATGCTATAAAAATGGCGCGAGGAAACTATATAACCAATGCCAATTTAGATGATCGCCTATCGCCTGAATGTTACGCACTACATGCTGCCTATTTAGATGAACATACAGATGTTGATTTAGTTTATTCAGATAAATATTTAACGCATACGCCCAATGAGACCTTTGAAAAACATACCGGGAGTAAATGGTGGCCCTCTCCGCAAGCATCACGTGAATCAATGAGCCAATGTTGGCCATGCAGCAACCCGATGTGGCGGCGATCGTTGCATGATCGTTTTGGCCATTTTGATTCCAGCTATAAAAGTTCTGGTGATTGGGAAATGTGGTTGCGAGCTCTAGAAGGAGGGGCGGTGCTCAAAAAGGTTGAAGGATATTATGTGCTCTATTATCAAAACCCCAAGGGCCTTTCGACGGGAAAACGGGAAGCAGCAAAATTAGCAGAAGATAAAAGAATTGTTGAGAAATATGGCCATATGTGGGGTGCCGCTACTTATAAAACATACTATGCTACAGCGCGCATGTTGGATACAAATACAAACCAAAATAAAGGTGTATGGCCATTGGCAATGAGTTATTATTTAAAAGCATATACTATCAATCCGCATCGCGCAGAACCTCTCATACGCATCGCTCAGTACTATGTAAGTAAAGGTGAATCTGCGAATGCGTATCTGTTTGCGAGCAAAACCTTGGCCATGGGACTTCCAGGCCCTGATGAAGAGCTGGTAGAAAAAGAGCTGTATGATTATGTGCGGTATGATATTGTTGGCCAAGTTGCATGGTATGTGCAGGAGTTTGCCGTTGGTGAGTATGCTTTGCGTGAGGGGCTGAAGATTTATCCTGACATGCAGCATTTGAAGCGCAATTTAGAGTTTTATGTGAATCGGTAGAAAAAGGAAAGCGAGTTTTGATGATGACAATTAAACAGTCGTATAAGATCATAGTGCTTATATTGGCATGGGCATGTACTACCGACGCCATCAACAACGCCAATGACAATAAACATTACTACTGTATCCCATCCGATGAAAAACATTACCATTTGCTCAAGAATTTGATTGGTAGTATCCATCATGTTGATTTTGAAAGGCTAGGGCAGGTAGCAGTCTTTGATTTAGGGTTTACAGGAGAACAACTTGATGATCTGGGAGCAATGGAAAAAGTGTGTGTGTATAACGTAGAAAAGACTCATCCCGAGATATTAACCTATTTTGACACAGCACCAAGCGGTAGAAAAGTGCGTGGCTACTTTGCGTGGAAGCCGGTGATTATTAAGCAAGCATTGGAGATGTTTCCGTATGTGCTCTATTTAGATGCGGGGACCACAGTATTGAAGTCTCCCCATCTTATTTTTGATTATATACGTGAGCAGGGATATTTTTTGATAAGTTGTACCAAGAATCCCAACTGTAATATTATCAATCGCATTACTAAAACAGTAGTAGATGAGGTAGTTTCTCGTTTTGATGAATCTATGCAGAGATACTTGCTTGATGATGCTACTACTGAAATTGATGCGGGTCTTCAGGGAGTGGCTCGAGGCGCTCTTGCGCAGTCATATATAATGCCTTTGTATGAGCTTTCTAAAAATTTAGAACTATTCA
This sequence comes from uncultured bacterium, assembly GCA_963738145.1. Taxonomy (GTDB): domain Bacteria; phylum Babelota; class Babeliae; order Babelales; family Vermiphilaceae; genus CAVTVH01. The sequence continues at coordinate 236,167 of CAVTVH010000001.1, read as the reverse complement.
AGGATGATGGTTCTGCCCGTTATGGGTATGGTGAAGGTCGACATGATCAAATATTATTCAGTATCTATGCGCACGCATTAAAGTTGAAAATACATGATGAGGGCTGGATTCAGTTGCCATTGAAATCGGGTGATGAGCAGGTACACCTTCATTGGGATAGTAACCATGTAGATGATAATACGGTGATCTATAGATCACGGCATGATCTTCATTTCCAAGGGGGCCATACGCAGTATGTTAAATATGTTGATGCACGGTAGAAACGAAAGGAAAGTAGCACATGAAATTTATAAAAGTATTGGTTGTATTTTTGGTGGTTGTAATGCGGTCTCAAGCACATAATGAAGTAGCTGTATGTGGGCGTCCATTTGATCCCTATTACAGTCAGTGTGGCCAAGATAAATATCTTAATGAAAAGATTTTTAATAACAAACGTGATGGAATTTTTATTGAGATTGGGGCGCATGACGGTAAAAGTTTTAGCAACGCTTATTACTTTGAAAAAGAGTTGGGATGGACGGGCATTTGTGTAGAACCCAATCCCGATTGTTTTGCAGAATTAATAAAAAATAGGACTGCAAAGTGTATTCAAGCCTGTGTATCTAACTACAATGGCATAGCTCAATTTTTAAAAATATCGGGAGCGCCCAATATGTTAAGTGGGCTCTATAACGCCTATGATAAACGCCATTTGGCTCGTATAGAATTAGAATTGGAGCGTGATGGCGGTTGTAAGGAGTTAATTGAACTACCCGTTATGAATCTAAATGATATTTTAGTTGCTCATGAACTTACCTATATTGATTTTTTGAGCTGCGACACTGAAGGTAATGAGTTTGATATTCTTAGCTCGATCGATTTTGAAAAATTTGATATTGATGTGATTGTGATAGAAGATAATTATGATGATAAGAAAATATATAATTTTCTTACAAACAAAGGATATAAATTTCTTATTAAATTAGAGGGCGATGAGATTTATCAAAAAATACGATCTTAACGTCATAAAATAATGTTTGAGAGTATAATGAATCGCACATATTTTTATGTATGGTTATTGTGTATTGGTTGTGTACTGGCGGCCTCTAACACACTAAAATTTGCTATAAAAATTCCTACTCGCTCTCGGCCGCAACAGTTTTTTGACGTTCTCGATAGTTATTATGCTCATTTATCGCAACAATTATCCTATCAATTTATCATAAGTTGTGATGAAGATGATGCAACTATGAATAATCAAGAATGCAGAGAAAGGTTGGCTAAGTATCCACATCTCTATGTTTCTTTTAAACCACGCTCTTCAAAAATTGAAGCCTATAATAGAGATCTCGAACTTTTTGATTTTGATATCCTTTTGGTAGCAAGCGATGATGCTATTCCGACAATGCAACATTATGATTTGCTTATCGCTAAAACAATGCAGGATGTTTTTCCTGATTATGATGGCGTTATTAACTTCAATGATGGCTATGTTAAGGGGCAATGTAATACCTTGCCAGTGATTGGGAAAAAATACTTTGACCGTTTTGGGTATGTGTATCATCCGGCATATAAAGCGCTTGCATGCGATGTTGAATTTACTTTAGTATCACGTGTGTTAGGCAAAGAACATATATCGAATGAAGTTCCGATAATGCACAATCATTACGGACATATACGCGCATTGCCTGATGCTCTTTATATGGAAAATGAACGCTGGCATTCAGTAGATTTGACTGAATTGTATGCTCGTTATGCGCGACGATTTGATCTTGCTGAATCCTCGTTGGACGCTCTTTGTACAAAGAGGTGGACTATTCTTGTAACCATGTTTCAACCAGAAGCTTACGTACAAAAGCTACAAAAACAAATTGAGGATCTTAATGCTCAGGATGTTATAGAAATTCTTGTGGATAGTAGCGCGATGCCGGAAGGGTATAGAAGAAATGTACTGCTGGGCGCGAGTAGAGGTATCTACGTTAGTTTTATCGATGATACTGTATCAGCTATATCAGATAAGTATGTATGTGCTATTTATCAGGTTATTATGCAAGATCTTAATCAAGATATGATTGTTATTTTTGATAATGAAAAATACCAGGATTATAGGAAATTTTTAAAATATCTTAATCCAATCAAGCGATCTATTATCGCATTATCTACGTTCCCTGATAATGAAAAGATAACAAATGGTTGGTATGGTATTTTGCAAAGATCGGGTCTTTTAAAGACAGAAGTACGATTAGAACACAATTCTCTTATTGATGTTTAGAAGGATAGAGAAAGATAATGATGAAATCATTTTTTCTAAGTGCGTTATTCATCATAACAGGCACCATGACCATGCTGAATGCGGTTGAAGAGAAAATATGGTCTATTTTGATTTGCACGCTTGAAGAACGTAAAGAAAGCTTTAACTATCTTTATACTAAATTACAAAAACAAATAGCGGATTATGGTCTGCAAGATAAGGTAGAAGTGCTCTATTACTGTGATAATCGTCAAGTTACTGTGGGTTTTAAAAGAAATAGCCTTTTAAAGCAAGCTTCAGGGAAATATGTTTGTTTTGTGGATGATGATGATGATGTACATATTCGTTATGTACCCATGATTTATGAAAGGCTTCTTAAGAGCCCCGATTGTGTCAGCTTATTGGGTGTTATAACCTTCAATGGTAAAAATCCGCGTTACTTTATCCATTCCATGCGCTATGCATTATGGTTTGAAATGCATAATGTCTATTATCGCCCCCCAAATCATCTTAATCCGATACGTAAATCTATCGCACAACAATTTTTATTCCCAGAAATAAACAGAGGTGAGGATGCGGATTGGAGTATGAAGATTAGCCGATCGATGCTTATTAAGACAGAGGAATTTATTGATGAGGCATATTATTTTTATAACTATGCGGGAGAAGCCGATTGCTAAGGTTACGAAGCTTGCGATAATAGCATTTACAGGAATTTTCTTCTTTGTGGTGTCAATGCAAGGGCATCGTGTTCGGGCTGCAAGTTTGCCTTTTATATCAGGAGATAGTTTTCGCTCTCTTTGTAATTTTGTTATTGATGAATCAACAGTAGAACAAGCGCCTTCTATCATTCCTTTCCTTATGCAAGAGGCGGATACTATCTTTGTAAAAAATGAATATTTAAATACTCATTTTACCATTACCCATCCCGCCATTAAAGCGCCGTATGTACTCATTACTCATAATTCTGATTTAGATTCACCAGGTGACTACTACCATTATCTTGATGATCCAAAAATAATTGCATGGTTTGCGATGAATGCTGATAGAATTCACCCAAAACTGGTCCCTATCCCTATAGGGGTGATTAGTGATTGTAATTATTTTGGGTGTCGTGGGATTGGTATACTTGAGCAGATGGTAGAGAAAAAGGGCACAATTACTAAGGATGTACTCTTGTTACTTAATATTACGATTGGTACCTATGTTCAAGAACGTCAATACGTCTATAACATGTTTGCATCGCAACCGTACTGTACCGTACTTTATAATAATAATCCGGAAGATTACTTAACAACTCTTGCGCGGTCAAAGTTTGTACTGAGCCCCCGAGGGACCGGACAAGATTGCCATAGAACATGGGAAGCAGTACTTATGGGTTGTATTCCTATTGTTACAAACTCTTCATTAAATAGTCTTTATGAGGGGTTACCTATTTTGGTGATTGATGACTGGAACCAGATTAATGAAGAGTTTTTAGACGAAAAGTATCAAGAAATCAAAAGTAAAACATATAATTATGAGCGACTTTGTTTTACCTATTGGAGCAGGCTTATAACTAAGGTAAGACGGGATCATTTTGCCTCGCGATAAGACTCTACTTATTTATGAGTGAACATCCAGAAGGAGGCATATCCATAGACACCCAAATTATTTTCAGTAGCAAATCTAGTAACCGCTGTTTGGACACAGTGATAATCCCAATCATCCCCGCACATTATCCCTGTTTCTCCTATAAAAGGCCACCATGCTTGAATATCCTCATAAACACTTTTTTCATCATGCGATGCATCGATATAGATCAGGTCAGGCTTGATTTTTGAAAAGTTTTTTGCCGCTTCCAACGTGCTCATTTTTACAGGGATTATTTTATGAGTTAATTTCGTGTGTATGACGTTGGATAAAAATTGGCGATAAAGTAATTGTAGATCATATATTTTAGAATGTGACCCTAATTCACTTACAGTACCTTGCCATGTGTCGACTGCGTAGAGTATTCCATCTTCTGGAAGTAATGATGCCATAAATCTTGTTGATCCACCCATCCAAGAACCTAATTCAACGATAACTTTTATTTTTTTATCCCGTATTATTTTTTCAAGTTCTGCAGCATTGACTGATGTGAACCAGTTATGTGCATTAAATGGTAATGGTTCAATAGCATTATAGGGAAATGGCAGTGGTTCGTGACTAGCAACGGTTATTGAAAAGACAAAGCTAAGATAAAAAAATAACGTTCGTATTTTTTTCATCAAATGAAGAATCCAACCTTTTGATAGTGTTAATATTTGACTATTAATAGAGCGCTGTTACATACTAAGGCGATCATAGAAAAAAATAACCTTGTATGTCAAGCGCGCATGGTTAAAAATAAGATGAAGAGAACACTTGATTCTTAATTTTTCTTTGATAAAAGTTGATCAACTATAGCTTGCCATAAATCGAAGCGAACACTTGGATCATATACATATTTTTTATGATTTTGATCATAACGGAAAGTAGGATTATCAAAATAAAAATTTTTTACATGAGGGATATTCCAGTTTTCTTGTATTTCTACAGTGTTATCTAGGGCTATCAGTGTAAAATTAAGCAGAGGAAAGCGTTTGCCGATTACGGTACTCAATCGTTCAGCTTGCGCACGTGTGATTTGCTTGCGTACCAAGTAAACCGGGAGATTTGTTTGTTGTAGAGCTCGGTTGAGACGATTAATCCTTCTTTGATATTTTTGCATAACTTTCTCAAGTTGCGATTCGATTGGGATATTAACGATGAAATCATGCCGGATTTCAATATCATATGCGGTATCAATTACCATAGAATTATTATGAAGAGGATGAAAGGTATCTGTTGTTCGGCAGTAGGAGCCTAAATTATTAAGATTTTGGGGCAGGAGAAAATTTTTGAAGTTGTTTTCAATAAGATCACAAACTGCGTCGCAAGGGCTAATAAACCAATCAAAAGGATACGAATAAGAGTTTAGGTCTGTATCTTTGATGAACCATGCTATTTTGCAGCAATTGCCCAAACTAATAAAAATATAAGGATGAGAGTAATTTTCTAGGGAAATATGATTCGCTTCCATGTCTTCGGTTAGATATTCGACTCTTCGATTTTCCTGATCTGCACTATTATTGCAAAAAATAAGTGAGGGCTGAATTAAAAAAAACACGGCTAAAAAATATCTTTTAAATAATATACGAGCCATAGGGCCCCTTATTTACTTTTGACTATGTAGAATTATACCAACATTGTGATGAGGTTCATTGACGCCAAGCCAGCCACGTAGAGGAATTATAAATCCGTCTGTGGGCTCTAAATCATATTTCTTACTTAAAAGCTCAAAGATATTCATGAACGCGGTGGTCATGGCCCCACCTAAATCATCCCAGATAAAAATGAACTCATCGGGATCTATAAGATCATATTTAATGAGCATGCAATATTCGTGAAGTATCGCATCAGGATAATGAGATGCGTCAGAAAAAAGCATGTTAAATTTCATACCTTCTAAACGTTCCCAGGATTTTTCATCATAAATATCGCCACTCAGATAAAGAACCGTATTGTTATTCGTTTTTTGGGTATATGCGGTTAATGAAGAAGGGTCTGTTTTTAGTGAAGGTTCTTTGGTCTTCCAACTATCGAGTTGTTGTTTTGAAACTAGAAAACCTTCCAATACAGGGCTAATTATTTCTAGATCAAATCCGACCAAGCAGCTATTCGAAATGGCATGAGCAACTTGTATAAAATTTTTTCCAAACGAGGTGCCCAACTCAAGATAGCGGATATCTTTTTTTAATAACGTTGCTAAATAAACTATAGCATCGGAATAGGTAATATCATTGCCGATTGGTTTGTTTACAAGATGGCGTACGCATTCAGGAAGTCCATACCAAAAAAATGAATTATGGTAAAGGTTATCATCTATCCATTGGGGTATTGCTGATAATGTTTCTCTGTTTTTTATAATGATAGGTTCCATTATTGCTGCAGGAAATAATGATGCGGGGTCTGGTGTGTAATCGGCTGAAACAATAGGTGCCTGTAGATTTAAAGCGAAACATAAGACGTAGATTTTTTTCATGCTGGAGTATCCCATCGTTAGATATTAAGTTGTTTAGAATGAATTATTAAATATTGCGTTTTTTTAAACCAAGGGTGATCATAAAAAAAAGTAAGCTTCTATGTCAAGAGGCGTTGTCCATCATTATAAAAAAAGGATGTTGTTGGTATGTTAAACAAAAGATTAAAAATAAGTTTTGTGCTGATAGGGGTTTTATTCCTCCAGGTAGCTGTTATTAAGGCTATAGTCGGTGATGATATATATAATAAACATTACTATTGTACGCCATCGGATGCTAAACATTACCATCTTCTTAAAAACTTAATTGGCAGTATACACCATGCTGATTTTGAGAACTTAGGTGAAATTGCAGTATTTAATTTGGGGCTTATTCAGCAGCAGATAGATGATCTGAAGCGGATGGAACGCGTAAAAGTATATGATGTTGAGATGACCAATCCGCACTTACTTACCTATTTTGTAACACATCCTAATGGCAGAGCTGTGAGGGGTTATTTTGCTTGGAAGCCTGTTATTATAAAGCAAGCGTTAGAGCGGTATCCGTACGTACTTTACATGGATGCGGGAACAACAGTATTAAAGCCGCTGGATGATCTTTTTTCATATATCCAAGAGCACGGCTATTTTCTTTTGAGTAATTACCAATCTCCCATATGCAATATAGCAAATCGTATTACAAAAAAAGTGTTAGAGCACCTTGTGTATACGCAAGATGAAGCTATGCAAAAACTATTGCTTGATGAAAACACTATAGAAATTGATGCGGGACTTCAGGGTGTATCGCGTGCATGTATGGATACTTATGTGCAACCTCTCTATGCGCATTCAAAAGATCTTACGCTTTTTGAGGATGATGGTTCCGCAATCTATGGATATGGTGAAGGTAGACATGATCAAATTTTGTTTAGTATTTATGCCTATTGCCAAAAAATGGAGGTTCATTCAGAGGGATGGGTTGATTTACCGTTGATAAGTGGAACTAAACACACACATATTCATTGGCATCCAGAACATGTAATAGAATCAACCAGCATATATCGTTCAAGGCACGATATACAGTTTAATGGAGGTAAAACACACTATATTAGATACAAAAAAGTTCAAGTGCATGAAATTTTTGATGAAGCGGTGAGAGAAAAATTACACCAAATTGGATCAGTCGCTTATTCTACCCGGGAAACGTTATACGCTAGCTATAATATTGCGCGTGAATGTATAACGCAGAATATTCCGGGAGATTTTGTAGAATGTGGTGTTGCTGGGGGTGCACAAGTTGCTGTGATGGCATACGCGTGCCAGACCTTAAATGAGATCCATAGACGTATTCATTTATTCGATTCTTTTGAGGGTATACCGTTGGCGGGACCAAATGATGACCAACAGCCTGGGTTATCAGGAGATATAAAACATTCTGTGCACGTACAAGATTTAAATGAGCTCTTGGTAAGTAGCAACAGCGTATATCCGCAGCTTGGGCAAGGTTCAGTTTGTTCCATGGAAACAGTAAAGCAGCATATAAATATGTGGGCTCTACAGAATTTTAGGTTTGTTTTCCATAAAGGATGGTTCCAGCATGTATTGCCGAAGGTGAGCGAAACATTGGGGGCAATAAGTCTTCTGCGGCTTGACGGGGATCTGTATGAGTCTACTAAAGTGTGCCTTGAGTATTTGTATCCCAAAGTTTCAAAAGGTGGCTACGTAATTATCGATGATTATGCTTTAACGGGATGTAGAAAGGCGGTGCATGAATATTTGGATAAGTATAGTTTGAAGCCAACTATTATTCCTATAGAAGGTGGGATTGGTCCAGTATATTGGCGAGTTGAGTAATTTTCCGGATGAAAATAAAAAATTGGGATTTTGTGGGAGATGAATCTTGAAAAAGGATGATTGTTATGTCGGGTAAAAAATTTAAGGTGACTTTTACTGTTATATTTATGTTGTGTGCATGTGTACGTTGGGATTTGCAAGCAATATCAAATGATGATAAACAGCACTATGAAAAGAAGTTGATACATGAGATTTCTGATGCTGTTATTAAGGAAAAATTGCATCAATTTGGTTCCGTTGCCCATTCTACACGTGAAACGCTCTATGCTACGTATAATATTGCATGTGCATGTATCGAAAATAAAATACCGGGTGATTTTGTAGAGTGTGGGGTTGCTGGTGGTACTCAGGTAGCAGCGATGGCGTATGCATGCCAAGTTTTCAATGTCTTGGACAGGCGAGTTCATTTATTTGATTCATTTGAAGGGGTGCCTTTGGCAGGGCCAAATGATGATCAACAACCAGGTGTAGGTACAATTGCACATTCTATACAAGTAAAAGATCTGAGTGAACTATTGGTGAGTAGTAATAAGGTATATCCGCAACTTGGGCAAACTGCTGTATACCCTTTAGATACTGTTAAGTTACATATGAACAGATGGGGTATACAGCCATTCAGGCTTATCTATCATAGGGGATGGTTTCAAAATGTATTACCCAAAAAAAGTACTATAGTTGGGGCCATTAGCCTTTTGCGACTTGATGGGTGCTTATATGAATCAACAAAAGTATGCCTTGAGTATTTATATCCCAAGGTTTCAAAAGGCGGGTACGTGATTATTGATGATTATGCTCTTACGGGTTGTAAAAAAGCAATACATGAGTATTTAGACAAGCACGGTCTTACGCCGACAATTATACCTATAGAGGGTGGATTAGGGCCTGTATATTGGCGAGTGGAATAGGCCCAACTTTGATCTTTAGTAAAGATGCCCCTTCCACATTATTTTATTCATAACAAGCCTGTCGTAGTCCCATTTAAAATTAACTGGGTAAATAACGAGTTTGTGATCCCCTATTATTTCTGCCATACGTGAAAAATAAGATTGGGGACGTATAAGCACATCATGTCTTGACATGCTATAGAGTTCTAGGGCTATTTGTTCTTTATAGGGCAAAGATCTTATGTTTTGATAGTAAAAAATAATGTTTGGGTTGTTGATAGCTGTTTTTATGCGTTCTATGAGATCATGAGGATTTTTGTCATCGGTAAATATTTGTACAAACAATGGTTCATTGTTTACATGGACTGATACATTGATTATTTGATCAATATAAAATTGTTCGGGTGGAAATCGCATTTGCCATTCTTCAACCTGATCAATCATTCTGCTGCGTGTTATGGTAAAAGGTGCCCATTCAAATGGATAATTATGAGTAATGGTGGCATAGGAGATTTGTGAGCGGTCAAAATTAAATAATTGAGGTGATGATTGTTCGCCATCATAATATTGGCCACCACCATTGCCTTTACGTATATGTACGGCAACTGTTTTTACGTTCTCAGGCAGAGGGTTCACTTTAGCAGCAAACAGGGCGCTATCTGTGAGTTGTAAATCTTTTTTGACCTGTGCGAAATGTTCTGGATCAATGGGATTTACGCGTGTTATTATGTCAGCCCAAAAGATGACGTTGTCTTTATCAATGTTATCAATGATGTCTTGCTCGGTTTCTATTCTGATTCGGTGTTCAAATTTTGTTATATCAAGAGAATTGGTAGTGGCATAGAAATTAAAAATTTCTATGTGTTCAAAGGGAACATAATAGAAGGGAATGCCATATTTTAGTGATAGTACTCTGGCTAAGCAAAATGATGTTATATTGTCGCCTACCTGCCCGCCACCACCATTTATGATTCCTTGGTTAAGCGCATTGGCAGAGCTACTAAAAATGCAAACGAATACAAAAAACAGATAATTTTTTTTTATTGATAGCATAGACTGTTCCTATAATTGAGGTTACTTGATTATTATCAGTCTCGGTTTTTTAATTAATGCCACATCGCCACATTACTTTATTCATAATAAGCCTATTGTAGTCCCATCTAAAATTAACGGGGTAAATGACGAGTTTGTGATAGCCAATTAATTCGGCTGTTCGTGAGTAGTAGGATTGAGGTCGTATAAGTACCTCATGTCGTGTCATGCTATACAGATCAAGGGCGATTTTTTCTTTATGAGGGAGTGAGAGAATATTGTGATAATAAAAGATAGTGTTGGATAGGTTCACTGCTGTTTCAATACGATCTATGAGAGCTTCTGGATCTCTGTCATCGGTAAATATTTGGACGAATAAAGGAGCGTTGTCATATTCATGCGATAATTTAATAATCTGATCTATATAAAACTGTTCTGGTGGAAATCGCATTTGCCAATCACCGACTTGATCTATAGGCCTTCGAGTTTCTAGTGGATCCATCCATTCAAATGGGTATTTGTGAAAAAATGTTACATAATGTACTTCTGCACGGTCAAAATTAAATAATTGAGGTGATGATTGTTCGCCATCATAATATTGCCCACCACCATTGCCTTTGCGAATATGTACAGCAACTGTTGTCATATTGGTTGGTAGGGGATTTACTTGTAAGGCAAGTAATTCACGATTTTTGAGTTGTAAATCTTTTTTTACTTGTTCAACGTGTTCTGGGTCAATATCATCTATGTGGGTTCTTATATCAGTCCAGAAAAGCACATTATCTTTATCCAGGTTGCTTATGATGTCAAATTCGTCTTGCACATGAATATCGAGTGTATATCGTGTCCTGTCTACGGGAGGCGTAGTATAATAAAAATCGAATAGTTCATGATGTTCAAAGGGACCTTTATAAAACGGGATCTTATATTTCATAGATAAAATTCTTGCTAAGCAAAATGATGTTACGTTATCGCCTATTTGGCCACCATTTCCATTCATGATGCATTGATTGAGAGCATAAAGATGGCTGTTGAAAATAAGTAGCAAGATAAGAATTCGACAAAATCTTTTGATTAAACACATATATCATCTCCTTAATCAGCAAATGTATATTAAGCTTACCTAGATGCTTCTTGCATAATCAATTATTTGCTTGATAAATTACCGGGACTTTTTGTACATCTAGTATCAGTGATGCAATTTCTATCTTTATAAACAGGGAGTAATGATGTTCTTGGTTAATTTAAAAAAAATCATACTATGCGGTTCTTTTTTTTATGGTGGAGTGTTACTAAGTAACGATGCACCAAAAAGTTATTTAAGAGATTTTAAATACAATCGTTACTCGCAATTTGGTGAAGACGGTATCATTGAGAAAATTTTTGAGCTCATTGGAACATCATCAAAATTGTGTGTTGAATTTGGTGCATGGGATGGGCTTAAATATGCGAATACTGCTCTATTGTGGAAACACAAAGGCTGGAAGGCAATCTTAATTGAGTCAGATAAAAGTAGATATGAGGAACTTTTAAGAAATATCAATGGCTATAATTGTATACCAGTGTGCGCTTTAGTAGGTATAAGTGCCAATGATTCTATAGATGCACTATTGACTTCATTGGATGTGAGTGAGCCCATTGACCTGATGTCTATAGATATAGATGGTGATGATTATTATATTTTTGAAAGTATTAAGGTATATCGCCCGCGTGTGATTATTTGCGAACACAATCCTACATTGCCGGCTCATTTGGACATCTATCAAGATCATGAAGGAGGACTTGGATGTTCAGTTGGTGCCTTGAATCGTTTAGCCCAAAGTAAGGGTTATACGTTAGTTGCTATAACCGAGACAAATGCATTTTTTGTAGATAATCAATGTATTTCTAAATTTAAAAACTTTGAGTTAGATCTCAAAAAAAACGCCATTAGTTTTTTTACCAAATATATCGCCTATAGCTATGGTGGCATGCCAATCATTATTAGTGAATCTCCTGAATGGGCATTTGCATTTGAATTTAACAAATTAGGATACCCAAATACTTTGCATCATAAGCATGGCATTATGAGAATAAAAAATTGGGAGTTAGGAGGATATGAGTCTCGATAAGACTGAAGCAGTCGATATTATACACTCATAATTGATAATGTTTGTTGGTTCAGTTGAGTTATGATAAAAAAGGCTCAATAGTTGTAGTACAACTATTGAGCCTTTGACTTCTAAAAGAAGCGTACATTACAAAATTATATGTTCTACTTGCTGTATTCTTTAAGCAAAGCTAAAAATGAAGGACTCTTGCGGCCATAATAAGCAGCATCATGACCCTCGTCATCTTGTGCTGCGATATTTGCTCCGTATTGTAATAGTATGCGTGCCCATCCAAGTCTTTTTTCAAGTTGGCTAGCAGCGGTGGCTTTATCCAACCATGTTGCTTCTCCACTTTCAAATAAAGAGGCTGCTTGTGCTAAGGTCATGAGAGGCGTTATACCTTTATCATCTTGAGCATTTGCAAGTCTAGAGTCGGTAGAAATTAAAATTTCTAGAGTTTTAGTTGTTCCTTTTGGACTCAGCGCTAAGTTGGAAAAATATGGTAATAAGCCCATAAATCTCGGTATATAAGGGCTGCTGCCCAAGTACTGATCGTATTCTTTGCTCCATATTGTTTTTAATTCATCTACAGCGCCTTCTTTGTTATCAAGAAGATTATTAATGGCAACACTCACGTTTTCTGAAATTTTTGGATTATATTTGCTAGCGGTAGCTTTGATTTTTACTTCAGCTGCTCCTTGCAGGGCTGCGCCAGTCAACAAGCCAGCTACTAACATTAATTTTAAACGCTTCATATTTGTTCCTCTTTTTTTTATTAATTGTACCCCACCCCCCCCCCCCCCTATTGAGAGAGCTTCTATGTAACTATAATAGCTGGTTTAAAAGGCTTTTTTCAACAAAATTGATCATCTCGTTATTTGATAAGGCTCAGGGTTGGATAGGGTATCTAAATTTAAGAAGAATATTGCCAAGCTACTGTGATTTTGTTAGAACAGCCCTATCATTCTAATAGAGAGGAAGAAGTGTTATGAATAGATTATACAGGGTGATTGCAGGTATAGTAGTTAGTATATGGGTTACCAATCTAGAAGCCATCACCTTTATCGTCCCCAAGCGCTGGGAACACCCCCAAGCTATGCAAGGGTCACGACAATCAAGTTATCCCTATATTTCAGGTGATACGTTCCGAGCGATTAGCGATTTTATTATTGATGAAAAATATATTCCATTCGATCCAGAGCGTGTGACGCAGGGAGACATTATTTTTGTAAATGCTGATCATATGGATTTCTTTTTTACTACTGTGCATCCACATATTCGTATGCCCTATATTCTTATAACTCACAATAGTGATTTTGCTATTCCTGGAAAATGGAAAAAACATTTAGATGATGCCACTCTGATCGCTTGGTTTGGCCAGAATTATGATGGCACGCAGCACGCAAAAATCTTTCCTATTCCCATAGGGCTTGCCAATCGCCACTGGCCACATGGAGACATTGCAATTGTTGACCGTATAAGAGCTGAGAGTGCTACGTGTGAAAAAAAACATTTAGCTTATCTTAATTTTATTGATGGAACTAATAGCAGTAAACGTGTGCATGTCAGGGATTTTTTTAAAGACAAAGCATTTTGTTTCTCGGCACCGCGCAAGCCTTATGTTGAATATTTGAAGGATCTAGCGCAATCAAAATTTGTAATATGTCCCGAAGGCAATGGCTTTGATTGTCACAGAACGTGGGAAGCATTACTTGTCGGATCAATTCCCGTACTGCTTCATTCTCCTTTAGACCCGCTTTTTACGGGGCTGCACGTGTTACTGGTTAATGGTTGGAGCGAAGTCACTCAAGAATTTTTGTTAGATATTTATGCTAAAATGCAACAACAAAGTTTTGTTTACGAGAAAATGTTTGCGCAATATTGGCTCAATAAAATAGATTCGATAAAGAGAGAAACTAAAAGGAGAATAGATGTTGATCGGAAGTAATCCATCATTAGCGCTTTTTATACTTCGTATAGCGCTTGGATCAGTTTTTGTACTTCATGGCATGCAAAAAGTATTTGGATTATTTGGAGGGGAAGGTCTGCAGCATTTTGTGCAGTGGTTAGCAACTATGGGCGTACCTGCATGGTTGGGATACGTGGCAGCATTTGGAGAACTGGTTTCTGGTTGTATGTTGCTACTAGGCATCTATGCGCAGCTGGGGGCCTTGATTGTCCTAGCTAATATGATCGTTGCTATCTATTTAGTGCATTGGGGCCATGGCTACTTTCTACAAACTGGCGGCCTTGAATATTCGCTGACGCTGTTATTGATGGCATTGTCCATTCTTGTGGGTGGACCTGGTGCGTATTCTATAATTTAATACCCTGAAGAAGATGAGCTTGATGAACTAGAACTCGATGGTGATGATGACGAAGATGAAGCTCCCGTGACAGCTGGATATGCATTTGATTCAAGAGACCATTCAATTCTGGTGCCTCCTGGTAAGACTCTTGCTTGTAGTCTTGAACCATCCCGAGTTCGCTTATCTATGTTTTGGGCGCTTTGATTAATTTTTATAGGAAGCACGGGTGCCCAAGGAGTATCTTTTTGAGGGTTGTTATTCCAAAGCGTAAAAAGTTCTCGTGCGCCGGGTATACCATGTTCCGCGGTAACAGAAGAAACAAAATGATGGGGATAAAAATCATATGGGCCGGGTTTAAAATAAGTTTTCGCTATAACCTCCGGCCTGCAATGCTTGAGCAATTGCGGCTTCGCGTTGTTCAACGCTGCCGGTGGCCAGTGCAATAGGATTTGAGGAACTTGAGCTCGAGCTTGATGGAGTAGAACTTGAAGAAGAATAATAGCTCGATGAAGATGATGAAGAGCTTGAGCTCGAAGATGAACTCGAAGATGGAGTTGCAGCTTCCTGCAGAGCCGCGCTGGTCAATAAGACAGCTATATCATTAATTTTAGATGCTTCATAAATAGTTCCTTTTTTAGTTTGATGCACCCCCTTATTGAGAGAGCTTCTCCATAACTAGAATAGTTTATTTGACGGTCTTTCTTCAATGAAATTGGCAAGTTGAGGTGGTCCATGGAGACCACTTTGAAGCCTTGTCACCGTTTGCGTAAATTACTGGGAGTCCTACACTAATTCATTATTAATAGTCCTTATAGCTAAGGTTATAGATATGGCTGGAAAGTTATTTGTAGTCTGCGCACCTTCAGGGGCGGGAAAAACTTCTTTAGTAGCTGCTCTTCTTGGCAGTGTTGGACAGCAATTGGGACTATCGCATGTTATCACCTACACATCAAGGACGCCGCGTTTGGGGGAGGCTTCAGGGATAGACTACCATTTTATAGCTGCTCAGGAATTTGAGGCTAAGGCTCAAAAGGGCTTTTTTCTTGAATGGAGCGGTGCATATGGCAACTATTATGGATCGCCGCGATCTATTCTCCAAGATCTAGAGCGGGGAGCTTCCTATATCATGATCCTTGATCGGGCCGGGGTGAACGAGGTACGTAAGCTTACTATTGGAGCGGTGTGTATCTGGATAGAGGTGCCCTCAGTTGAGATATTAAGAGAGCGCCTTATGGGCAGGGGGACTGATAGCCTTGAACAGGTAGAGCGCAGGTTGATTTTAGCAAAGCAGGAGATTGCGCAAGAGCGAGAAAATAGGTTGTGCCGCCATCATATTTTGAACGATTCTTTTGAAACTGCGGTAGAAAAAATTAAAGATATTATATATCAAGAATTGGGTGCAACAAAAATAATAAAATCGATCGAAAAGGGCCTTCTGTAGGCCATTTAAGGAGTTGTTTAGTATCAATATGCATTAAATTGAAATAACTCATTTTCTCTACGCAAAAAACTTTTTAAAGAAATTTGAAAAAAGAGTTGACACTCGTCGATAACACTGTATAATTTTCCCTACGATTGAACGAAACGAAAACACGGCGCTTTAAGCGACACAAAGCATAAAGCGCCGTAACAGTTCAAAAAAATTAAGTCTCTTTGACATACATGAAAAACACAAAAAATTCGCCTACCGTTTTAATTTGTTGAACCTTAAAATCAAACTTTTGTGATGGAGAGTTTGATCCTGGCTCAGAATGAACGCTGGCGGCGTGCCTAACACATGCAAGTCGAGCGAGAAAGCTCCTTCGGGAGTGAGTACAGCGGCGGACGGGTGAGTAACGCGTGAGAATCTGCCCTTTAGTGAGGAATACCCTCGAGAAATCGAGGTTAATACTGCATACGTCCCTACGGGGAGAAAGATGGCCTCTTTGCTGTCGCTAAAGGATGAGCTTGCGTACTATTAGCTAGTTGGTGGGGTAAAGGCCTACCAAGGCGATGATGGTTAGCCGGCCTGAGAGGGTGTACGGCCACACTGGAACTTAGACACGGTCCAGACTCCTACGGGAGGCAGCAGTGGGGAATATTGCGCAATGGGCGAAAGCCTGACGCAGCGACGCCGCGTGGAGGATGAAGGTCTTCGGATTGTAAACTTCTGTTAAGTGGGAAGAAAGGCTCATGTTTAATACGACATGAGAGATGACGGTACCATTAGAGAAAGCACCGGCTAACTTCGTGCCAGCAGCCGCGGTAATACGAGGGGTGCAAGCGTTATTCGGAATCATTGGGCGTAAAGGGTGCGTAGACGGCATGTTAAGTCAACTGTTAAATTCTCCGGCCTAACCGGAGATCAGCGGTAGAAACTGGTATGCTAGAGGGTGGAAGAGAGAAGTGGAATTCTCGGAGTAGCGGTAAAATGCGTAGATCTCGAGAGGAACACCAATGGCGAAGGCAGCTTCTTGGTCCATTCCTGACGTTGAGGCACGAAAGCGTGGGGAGCAAACAGGATTAGATACCCTGGTAGTCCACGCCGTAAACGATGATCACTAGACGTTAGTTCTGCTCTAGCAGGATTAGTGTCGTAGCTAACGCGTTAAGTGATCCGCCTGGGGAGTACGGTCGCAAGACTAAAACTCAAAGGAATTGACGGGGGTCCGCACAAGCGGTGGAACATGTGGTTTAATTCGACACTACGCGAGGAACCTTACCTAGGCTTGACATGTATTTGACAGCCGAGAAATACGGTCTTTCTGGGCTTCGGTTCAGACAGATACACAGGTGCTGCATGGCTGTCGTCAGCTCGTGTCGTGAGATGTTGGGTTAAGTCCTCTAACGAGCGCAACCCCTGCTATCAGTTGCTACTTCGTCGGAGTAAGCACTCTGATGGGACTGCCTGGGAAACCAGGAGGAAGGTGGGGATGACGTCAAGTCATCATGGTCCTTATGCCTAGGGCTACACACGTGTTACAATGGCCAGTACAAAGGGATGCAAACTCGTAAGAGTAAGCTAATCCCATAAAGCTAGTCTAAGTTCGGATTGAGGTCTGCAACTCGACCTCATGAAGTTGAAATCGCTAGTAATCGCGTATCAGAACGACGCGGTGAATACGTTCTCGGACCTTGTACACACCGCCCGTCACACCATGAAAGCTGTTTGTACCCGAAATCATCTTAGCCAACCTGTAAAGGAGGCGGATGCCTAAGGTATGGGGAGTGATTGGGGTGAAGTCGTAACAAGGTAGCTGTAGGAGAACCTGCGGCTGGATCACCTCCTTTCGAGGGAGATAATCACGAACAATATTTTTATATTGTTATATATAGGTGTGAATAAATACTAGGATTCGTATTAAAACAGTAGGCAGTTATGACTTCTGGGCCTATAGCTCAGTTGGTTAGAGCACCCCGCTGATAACGGGGAGGTCAGTCGTTCGAGTCGACTTAGGCCCACCAAGGTTTTAATTGAGTAAGCGATTGTGAATTTACCATGGTGCTAGGCAATTTGATCCAGAGTATTGATAGTCATAGGCTCATCAATGATACTTGCTTTGAACAATTAGCGTGTCAAGTGAGTAATGGGGGTGTAGCTCAGTTGGTAGAGCGTCCGTTTTGCACGCGGAAGGTCAGCGGTTCGAATCCGCTCATCTCCACCATAGATCTAGTGATAGTTTAATAAGATTGTGTTTTCATGTTGTGTATAATTTTTTGTATATAAAATTGTTAGTAGTAGTAATAAAAAATTATTGTGATCTTTGAAATATTTGTAAGTTAATGAGTGCTCAATTTTGAGTAATCAGCAAAATTTGTGATTAATTGAAAAGGGCATTTGGTGGATGCCTTGGTATCAAGAGGCGATGAAGGAGGCGGAAGACTGCCATAAGCTTCGGGGAGCTGTCAATCAAGCTTTGATCCGAAGATTTCCGAATGGGGAAACCCACCTTGGTAAACCCGAGGTATCATTATCTGAATATATAGGGTAATGAAGGCGAACGGCGTGAACTGAAACATCTAAGTAGCGCCAGGAAAAGAAAACGAAGTGATTCCCTTAGTAGTGGTGAGCGAAAGGGGAAGAGCCTAAACCTATATCATGTGATAGCCTGTGTGTGTTGTGATATGGGGGTTGTGGGGTATAAATGTTCAGAGAATACAGTCTCTGAGTTGTATTTATTTATTTTAGTTGAATTGCTCTGGAAAGGGCAGCCAAAGAAAGTGACAGCCTTGTAGGCGAAAAGATAAATAAAGCAATAATTTATAATCCCGAGTACCATGGAGCACGTGAAATTCTGTGGGAATCTGCCCGGACCATCGGGTAAGGCTAAATACTACTTGATGACCGATAGTGAACGAGTACCGTGAGGGAAAGGTGAAAAGAACCCCGGAAGGGGAGTGAAATAGAAACTGAAACCATTTGTCTACAATCGGTGGAAGCGATGATATACGTATGCGCAACCACGTACCTTTTGCATAATGAGCCAACGAGTTATCCTATAGTGCAAGGTTAAGCTTTGAAAGAGCGGAGCCGTAGCGAAAGCGAGTCTGAATAGGGCGATTAGTAATATGGGATAGACCCGAAACCTAGTGAGCTATCCATGTCCAGGATGAAGTCTCGGTTACACGAGATGGAGGTCCGAACCGGTGTAGGTTGAAAACTGCTCGGATGAGGTGTGGATAGGGGTGAAAGGCCAATCAAACTGGGAAATAGCTGGTTCTCCCCGAAATATATTTAGGTATAGCCTTGTTGAATTCTTTATGGCGGTAAAGCACAGTTTGAGTTTTGGGGGCGCAAGCTTACCGGTCTCTTACTAACTCTGAATGCCATAATGTTGAAGACAGGAGACAGACTGTGGGGGATAAGCTTCATAGTCGAGAGGGAAACAGCCCAGACCATCAGCTAAGGTCCCTAAATATTCGTTAAGTGGTAAAAGAAGTGAAAATACACAGACAACCAGGAGGTTGGCTTAGAAGCAGCCATCCTTTAAAGAAAGCGTAACAGCTCACTGGTCAAGTGTTTTTGCGCTGAAGAACGAACGGGGCTAAACGAATTACCGAAGCTATGGCTTATATTAAAGTTTGTCTTTGATGTAGGGGTAGGGGAGCGTTCTCTGATAGATACAAGCTTGACCGTGAGGACAGATGTCGTTGATCAAGAGAAGTGAATATGTTGGTATAAGTAACGAAAAAACAGGTGAAATTCCTGTTCGCCGTAAGTCTAAGGTTTCCGTGAGAACGGTTCATCCACTCAGGGTTAGTCGACCCCTAAGCCGAGGCCAATTGGAGTAGGCGATGGAAAACAGGTTAAATATTCCTGCACCACTTAATAGCGTTTGAGTGAAGGAGTGACGCAGTAGGGTAAGTTGACTTGGTGCATGGATGCCAAACTAAGCACAAAGAGGAGCTTCATTGGCAAATCCGTGAAGCTATAATCCTTGAAGTGTTATGGGTATGCTAATTTCTAGGAAGAAGAGTGTATTCGACTGATCCCACACTGACTAGAAAAACTTCTAGCGAGTTATTTGAGTGATCGTACCGCAAACCGACACAGGTAGACGGGCAGAGAATGCTCAGGCGTTGAGATAATTATCATTAAGGAACTCGGCAAAATAGCCCCGTAACTTCGGGAGAAGGGGTGCCTGAGGTGTTATGAGAGCGTCTTCGAAAAGCACTTGTCAGGTTTCAACAAAGAGGCCCAACCGACTGTTTAACAAAAACACAGGGCTCTGCTAACTCGTAAGAGGAAGTATAGAGTCTGACGCCTGCCCAGTGCCGGAAGGTTAATAGGAGAGGTTAGCTCTTCGGAGCAAAGCATTGAATCGAAGCCCCGGTAAACGGCGGCCGTAACTATAACGGTCCTAAGGTAGCGAAGTCCCTTGTCGGGTAAGTTCCGACCCGCATGAATGGCGTAACGAGTTGGGCGCTGTCTTAATGATAGACTCAGTGAATTTGTAGTACCGGTGAAAATGCCGGTTACCCGCGAAAGGACGGAAAGACCCCGTGCACCTTTACTGTAACTTGGCATTGATTTTTGGATTGATTTGTGTAGGATAGGCGGGAGACTTTGAAGCTGAGGCGCTAGCTTCAGTGGAGTCATCCTTGAAATACCGCCCTTATTAGTTTAAAAATCTAACTTCGTCCCGTAATCCGGGCGGAAGACAGTGTCTGGTGGGTAGTTTGACTGGGGTGGTCGCCTCCCAAAATGTAACGGAGGCGTTCAAAGGTTCCCTCAAGACGAATAGAAATCGTCTTTAGAGCGTAAAGGCATAAGGGAGCTTGACTGCGAGACATACAGGTCGAGCAGGTGCGAAAGCAGGACTTAGTGATCCAGTGGTTCCGAATGGAAGGGCCATTGCTAAACGGATAAAAGGTACGCCGGGGATAACAGGCTGATCTCCTCTAAGAGTCCACATCGACGAGGAGGTTTGGCACCTCGATGTCGGCTCATCACATCCTGGGGCTGAAGAAGGTCCCAAGGGTTTGGCTGTTCGCCAATTAAAGTGGTACGCGAGCTGGGTTCAGACCGTCGTAAGACAGTTCGGTCCTTATCCGTCGTGGGCGTAGGGTATTTGAGGAGGGCTGTCCCTAGTACGAGAGGACCGGGATGGGTAAGCCTCTGGTGTTCCAGTTGTTCTCCAAGAGCAACGCTGGGTAGCTAAGCTTATAAGAGATAACCGCTGAAAGCATCTAAGTGGGAAACTCGCTCTCAAGATTAGATACCCCTGTCAGGGCGTAAGTCCTGACATTAGTAAGATCCCTTGAAGACTACGAGGTGATAGGCTGGGTGTGTAAGCACAGTAATGTGTTGAGCTAACCAGTACTAATAGATCGAATGTTTTAATCACATTAAATACTTCTTTAGGCAGTAAGCTTACAAATATTTCTCCACACTAAATAATTCATATTTCATGTGTGTTGACATCATTTTATAACCGCACTGAAATAAAAAATTTCTGGTGGGGATAGCTGTAGGGAAACACCCGTTCCCATTTCGAATACGGAAGTTAAGTCTATAGCGCCGATGATACTTGCCTGGTGACGGGCTGGAAAAGCAGGTACCGCCAGTTTAATATATACCTCGAATGTAAAAGTTCGGGGTATATTTTTTTTACCCCGTCTCGTTACCCCACGCTAAGGGTTTCCTACTTCGCTTACATCTTTTTATACACGCCATCAATTTTTTGTTATCCTTACACCCGTAAGCATTGCATGCAAATTTGATCTTCAATATATCGTAGTTTGTTGTTATACGAGGTATATATATGTATATCAATCTCATCAAAAAAAAATTTTTATTATACGTGACAGTAGTCTTATTAGGAATATATGGCCGCGGGTATGGAGTTATTGAAATTGCTCCCATTGAAAACGCTTTGTACGCCGAAATACACGGTATTCTTGGTGATTCGGAAACAACATCTACTGTGTGCATGCGTATCTATAAAGGGGCTGTTAATGATACCGGTGTTCATAGCATTGTTAAAGGAGTCTGGTGTCGCAAGAAAAATAAAGGAACGCAACTTGATTTCTATGATGCGGATGGGAAGTGGCTGCGGAGTGAATCGTTAACCGCCCAAGATAGTCAAAATAAATCTCATTTTATACAGATCATTCAACAGCGCTTAACTGCATTGCCACTCGTGACACGAGCCGCAGTTACTTGGGCCAAAACTCCAGGGAATCAAACATTATATCTCTACAATGCACAAGGCTTTTGCATTGCAACTCTTAACCGTTTTATTACACGAGCGAACGGTGAAAAGCATATATTAGTTTGGGATGATCTTCTCAAGAAAGATGATCTCATTCCTGAATCGGTTATACAAAAGCTGAGTGATAAAGTGGGTAATGTTGATTTCTTGAAGACGTTAAAAATTGGACATTTTGCCTATGTGGCATAGAGCGAATGTTGCTCATTGTTTTTATAAAAAAAGGCTTCATATTTTTTATGAAGCCTTTTTTAGTACGTTATCACGCGCCTGCTCATTGAGGATATTTGCTATCGCCAGCCATAGCACTAGGATAAGTGGAACCTCTTTTTACAGCAATTTGAGGTACTGGTCTTGGAATGGCTCCGGCGCCAAATCCTCCTCCTAAAGGAATCATTCTTATTGGAGTAGAGTACGGGAGTGAACTTGTATCAGAAGATCCCCACAAACTCGCTGTTAGTGGAAGTGAAGGGTAAGGTGGCCGTGCTATTGGCGATACAGGATAAGCTCCGCCACCAGAACCTGTACCACTTGTTATTGAGCGAACTTCCATCGATGCTGCACCGCCGGAACCTGAACCAGATCCGAGTGGTAGTGGTGCTGGAGGTGGCGGTGGGGGTATAATCCTGAGATGTGCTTGTGCTGCAGCTTGTTTGATGGAACTGGCGTTTGTCGTTTCTGACCCTGCGTGTAGTGAGATAGTAATTATGCTGAGCAGTGTGATATAGAAATAATGAGATTTGTTCATAAATATCCCTTCTTTATTTTTTTCTTTGGTACGTTCCTATCAACGTTGTTTGTGCAAGAATATGTCCATCCATTGCTTGCACAACTGCTGCTTTATCATGGTCCTTGGTAAGATCTAGTTTGGTATCAAGTGCATATATCGTGAAATGGTAATGATGCGTACCACTTGGTGGGCATGGGCCGCCATATTGGAAAACACCACCTTTCATATGATAAAAATCATTTTCTCCGCTTATAAAAGATCCCTTCTCTATCTTCTCAGGTAGCATCGTTGTTGAAGCTTGTATATTAAACAAAAGCCAATGAACCCAAGTTTTGCCGGGCGCATCGGGATCATCAACAATCAATACAAAACTTTTTGTGCCTTTGGGAGTATTGCTCCATGCAAGAGCCGGCGAGATATTTTCCCCATCGCAGGTGTATTTGGCAGGGATTTTGCCATTATGTTTAAATACCGGACTTGTAAGTGTAAAAGACTCTTGTTGTTGTGAGTTGTTTTTTGCAACTATGGAAACATCGGTCATAGCCAATAATCCTAACGCTATAATAAAGGCAATCAACATAGGATATCTCCATGTTAGAAATTAAGTAATGTATGAATACTCTACACGATATAAAAACAATTATACAAGATCTGCCAAAAGCGGAACTCCATGTCCACATAGAGGGCACCATGGCGCCGGAATTGTACATGGTGCTCGCCAAACGCAATGGGATTGTGCATGCAGATGAACCCTTAGATAGCTTGCGCACAACCTATGAGTTTTCTGATTTTCCCTCTTTTATTACCTCCTATGATGCAGTAACGCGCGTTCTACAACAAGAACAAGATTTTTATGATCTTATGCTGAGTTATCTTGCCAAAGCTGCACAGCAAGGAGTTGTGCATGCAGAAATATTTTTTGATATACAAACCTACCTGCCGCGCGGTATAGCGCCAGCAACTATTGTGCATGGGCTGCACCAAGCGATATGTGATGGTAAGCAGATGCATGGTATTTCTGCTGCGCTTATTATGTGTATCATTCGCAGTTTTGATGAAAATAGTGCCCTTAAGGCATTAAAACTTATAGAACCATTTCGCGATAAGGTTATTGGCATCGGCCTTGCTGGTCTTGAGCATGGCAACCCGCCGATCAAATTTAAGAGAGTTTTTGAACGTGCACGTGCACAAGGTTATCATTGCGTTGCGCATGTAGAAGAGGGCGGACCGGAAAGCATACGTCAAGCGATTGATATTTTGCAGGTAGAGCGCATTGACCACGGATTTAACATTATCCATGATAAAAAACTGATGCAAAATGTAAAAGATCGAGGAATCGCCTTTACCGTCTGCCCGGCATCAAACATTGCGCTTGGCTTTTTTAGCACACCATCTGACCATCCCATTGCACAGATGCTACGGGCTGGTCTTAACGTGACGATTAATTCCGATGACCCAGTATTCTTTGATGCGTCATTGCTGGACAATTATTTGATAGCACATGCTGCAGGGCTTACCCTTGAAGAGCTTAAAGTGTGCGCGAGTAATTCTTTGCAGGCTTCGTTCAATCGTTCGGACTAGGGCGTTGCTTTCGATTCTCTCGTTCTTTGCTAACACTACGACGACGTTTTGCTCCTTGCCGAACTCCTGAGACAGTAGTAGTCGAAGAGGAACTTGAAGATGATGACGATACGGCTGTTGAGGTAGGTGGTGCCTGGTAGCTAAAGCTAGAACTGATAGAAGTTGTAGCAAGGCTGCTTAATGAAGAGCTGCTTGAAGAAGACGACGATACTGCTGTTGAGGTAGGTGGCGCAGGAGGAGTTGATAATGGAACAAATGGTATAGTAGAACTACGGGAGCTACTGGATGATGGTAATGGTGGCAACTTAACTAATTTTCTTATTTCTGGATTTGTAATCCTATCTTCATAATCTTTTATAAATTTTTCACGAGATCCATCTGTATTAGCTATAATATTCCGCACCAATGGTGGGTACTTTTGTGCTTCTTTTAATGCTTGATCAAAGACTTTTTGTACAACATGTCCTTCTACAACTGCTTCTGCTCGCAAAACATCCATTCTTGCACATATTAATGCAATTTTATATAGGTGATCTGGATTAGGCTGCTGCCCCAGATCCATACCATAGTCATCTGGGCTCTCTTTTTCCCATAGAGCCATAAGGAGGGACTCACCATCGTCATCGCCAGCATATTGCCACATTACATCAAGTGGTTTGGATGCCGTGAGTAACATTCTGTAAGCTTCAGGGCTTGCTTCAAAAAGAAATAATTTAAAATTTTCATCGCTTGCATTGGGGTCAAAGCCCATCATGAGCAGTGCATTTAGGTATCGTAAGCCAATGAGCGTATTGCTTTTAACAAGGTCTGACATAATTATACTAAGTAGATCAATATGGCTATGCAAAATCTTTTGTATACATACGAATATTTGTTCTTGATTTGGTGAATTGCCTTGATTTGCTTCTTGGACAATAACATCTCCGATAGCCATAAAGAGTCCCCGATAAAACAGACGTTCTTTCGTTGCACTTTCTTGATACTTGGAGAAATGATCTATTAATTCCATAGCTTTGATGCAATTGCCATTATTGATAGCATTCTTTAAATCTTTTCCACATTCATTTGCGAGCGTCGTTAATAAGCTCTTTATATGCTCGTAGCACTCAGATTTAGGCCCTTTGTTATACATAGGGGTGTTTGTTTTGGGCGACCAAATTTGCACCATCCTACCTTTTTCATACCGAAACCACAACTCATCAAGAGCAGCAACATACCTTTGTTCTAGAGTCATACTAGATGATACGCTCGAAGAACTTGAGCTACTTGAGGAGGAAACTGATGGCGCTGGTGGGGTTGTTAATAAAGTAAGTGATGGTGGAGTGCTCGAACTAGATGATGAGCTACTTGAAGATGAAGAACTCGCTGAGCTTGATACTCTGGCTAAGCCAAGCAGCTCGCGTTCTTGTGGATTAGTAATCTGGGTATTTTCGTACGATGTTAAGAATGCATCTCGCTTTTTCGGATCAGTTATAATTTCGCCGAGCCCTGTGGCATCATATGATGTAAGTGTTAAAGCCTCTTTAACGACTGCTTCAATCGATGCCTTTAATGCAGCACCTTCGGGAGTATCTGCGCGAGCATTATCATATAATTCACCCATCTTCTTACTCAATAGAGCTATAATGTAGCGCATCTGTGGGCGCCTATCAGCAGCATAATCACTTAAAGGCTGGCTGCTTATAGCCTCCATTTCAGCATTCATTGCATCCCAATTACGTAATAAAGTCCCCAAGGCAGCGCTCGGCATTTCGAGTAATTTTCTTCTTTCAAGGAACGTCAATATTTTAAGAGCAAATATAAGAGGAGGGAGGTTGTTATGTTGAGTTAATGGAAGCATTGGATTGAATGACGGACGATTCATCAACATTCTTAGATATTTTGCTTTACCCAATATTATTATCGTAGGCATAAGCTCAGGATCCAAATTAATATCGGCTCCTCGATCCAGCAACATTTTAAAATATGCTAAAGAAGCTGGTTCCTTACCATGAGCAATAATGTTTGCTAATAAGTAGTGGTTAACACTTGCTAAATGCATGCCTAATGAGGTAGCAACATCACGCACATCTCGTGAAACCACAGCGGAAATATTCAGAGAATCTAATAATAGCTGTATGCGTTGGAATGCATTGTTATCAAGAATACCCTGCTCTGCCTGAAGAAGAATAGACGCAACAACAATATCCAAAGTTTTTGTGTAGCCACTTATAAGATCCTGGTGCTTTAATGCTTCCACTACATCTGCGAGACATGCATAGTTCCCTTGAGTGGTATACGTAAATAGCAATCTATTAAAAATATCAGCGTATCTTTGTTCCAAAGTTATACCAGAAGATACACTCGACGAACTTGAACTGCTTGAGGAGGTGCTGGTACTGCTAACTTCCACAGGCCCTTGCCCACCGCCCATGCCTGCAGCGGCATGAATTAAAGGTGAAGATGATGCGAATGCAAGTATTACTAGAATTGTATACCACACTGACATGAAAATTCTCCCATATTACACATTGATTTGGTCGTATTTGAGAATAATGATAAGGGTTTTTTACGGTCAACAGTTGTGTTAAATCTTGCTTTTGCGAGTCCGAGTTCGGTATATATTGGATGAAGTTTTTTTGATCTTTACGAGCAGAGGAGCTTTATGAAGCTTCGTATTTTTGTACTACTTTTTTTATCACCTATGCATCTTCATGTATCATTAAATAGCTCAACAAACACACCATTTGCCTATATTACAGACGTCACTAATACAGCTGTAGCATCTCTTAACACCTTAACTAAGTTACCAGGCCCTTCTATCTCCATTAATCAAGCTTCTTTTGGAATTGCGATCACTCCTCATGGTCGAACTGCTTACACAACAAGCGCAATCAGTAACTTTGTAATCCCTATTAATCTTGTAACGAGTACGGCTGGAACACCCATTGATCTTGGCTCTTCATCTAATTATGGAATTGCGATAACTCCTCGTGGAGACAAGGCCTACGTGGTAAATCAAGGCGGTATGTCTCTTATGTCGATCGATCTTAGTTCAGATATTCCATTATCGCCCATTAATCTCTCTGGAATAGCTGCACTACCCTATTTAATAGCCATAACACCTGATGGCAAGCGTGCATATATAACCGATAGAGGTGGCACCCATGTTATTCTTGTCGATCTTGTATCAGCTACGGTAATCAAGACTATCAATGTACATTGTACCTCTTTTGGAATTGCGATAACCCCTAATGGCTCAACTGTCTATGTGACGTGCTATGCTACAGCCACTGTCGTTCCTATTGATGTAGCAACAGATACCGTTGGCAATCCAATTACACTACCTGCTGGAGTTGGTCCTATTGGTATAGCTATAACGCCAGATGGAAGCACAGCATATGTTGTTGATGACATTAATAATCAACTTTTTCCTATCGATATTGGAGCGCCTACACCGGTGATAAAAACTCCTATTTCTACGAGAGGAATGGCTTCCATATTTATCGCCATAACACCAGATGGTTCAGCGGCATACGTAACAAACACCGCTAGTCAATCTGTCACTCCTATCGATCTTACAACACATACAGCGGGAGACCCTGTGATCATTGGTAGCAATCCTATTGGTATAGCACTACAACCCACTATTTTTTCTTAGTTATCTATTTAAAAGGAGATCCGTATGAAATTTGCATTGTTTGTCTGGTGTGGTGCATTAGCATTAATTTCTCATGTATACCTCTATTCAGCTACCAGCAGTTCAACAAGTGTGGTATCAGGTGAACGTACAACATGTAAGGCAGCGCCAGAATCGTTTTTTGCCCCACCATCTGGCCCATCAACATTTGCTGAAAAGCAAGCAGCTAAAGCTAAGAAGGCGCCGGTGGATGTATCGTCAGAACGCAAAGTAGAGGCAAAAGAAGAAGATGATGAATTAGCAAGGGCCAGAGAACTACAGCGTAAAAAAGCGTTAGAAGTAGAGGCCTTAAGCTCGGATGCAAAAGTGAATCGCTTTAAACGTCTTGCGGGTTTTATGCCCACGACCAGAACATCAGATAGTATTGAAGATGAGTTGGGATCAAGAGTATTAGGCTTGATAGCTGATATGGCAACCATTGCTCAAGCAGAAGATAAAAAAGGTGGAGACGTCTACCAAAAAGGAAAACTTGTCTTTAAAGCATTAGATTTTGATGATCTCCTTGCGGAATTGCAATCTATGTACCAAAAAGCTGATCCTGCCTTGAAACAACGATATCTTAATGACCAGTCAGTAGTGTACGACAATAACACAGCACTTGGGCGTGCCCTTAACCAAGACAATGTTGATATCGCTCAATGGCTTATTAAACAAGGAGCAGCGGTTAATGTTTATAATGGTAGGGGCCTAACGCCTCTTATGCAAGCAGCAGCAAGTGTGATGGGGCAAATTACAATCCCTTTATTGCTTGATCATGGCGCAGATCCATCACTCAAAAGACGTGACAAAACCGTCAATACTGCATATCAGATAAGTATCGGACAACATCAACGCAAAGCATTTGCTGACTGGGCAGTTAAACATCCAGGCACGCCTGCAGCTGCAGTAATTAGGGCCGATATGCGTAAATTTTATTATGATGCTGATAATGAGGATTTAATTGCATTTGATAAGTTGACAGAAGAAGAACGGAAATTTTTGGGGCCGGAGTAGGCGCCATCGAACAGTATGGGAAATCCCTGCGGGCTATGGCTGCCAAGGTTGTTGAGGGTGTGTAGCTTCGTAGTTTTATTTGATAGTGTAAACGTAAGTGCTATGATATAAAATTGTTTGTTAAGTAAAGCATACATTTTTCACAGCCATATCTTAGGGGATATCACTATCATGATCTATTCTACAGAAAAAATAGTTGGGCTCAGCTTGATCTTTTTTATTACATGCACGTCAATCTACAGCCAATCAGATCACAATTCTCAACCGCAAACTCCGTCCGCTTCGGCTCCTGCAGAAAAATCTCCCTACAAACTACCAGGTCTTACGATTCCCGTTGATGGAAGGATTGGTACCGTTGTTTATAACTTTAATCGGGGAAAACAATTAATTGATACAACGACCAATGAGCGCATACCAAATTTTTCACATTTGCGTCGCGTCATGTTGCATAATTCTTTTGATACAGACAAAACTGAAATTGCTAAAGGGGTTGCGCGAGCAACAGATAGCGATTTTGTAGAATTATCAGGTTCTGGCATTATTAATCCTTTCCAAGACGCAGGGGCAACAACAGTTAAAGATACCTTTGCTGATATTAGGCAGCGGCTCAAAAATCCTGCGGCAAGTGTTGTGCTATTCATCAATAAAATGGACGGCGCATCATCAGATACAACCCAAGTAGACCTAAGAAATGAGCATTCAGAGTTAATGCGGAAACTAGATCATTTTAGATTGGAGCGAAGGTTATTGGTGATAGGTTCAACCGATAGCTTGAGCTTCTTGCCGGGCGGCACCTTAAGTCGGTTTTATACAAGGATTGAAGTCAAAACTCCCACGCTTGAGCAGCGTACGCAGTTACTCCAAACTGAGTTTAGTAGATTTAATAGCTATCTTGCAGGGATTAAACCGTTGTTGACTCAAGAACAGTTGACGCTGTTATCAAGAGAGACAGAAGGCGTGTCAAATTGTTTGTTAATGGAACTTGTTGAAAATCTTGCTGAGAAATCTTACAGCTGCGGTTTTACGCTTTCTGATGCGACCGTTGCACAAGAATTACAACAAGCAAAAGACCAATTAGCGTTAGAACTTAAAGATATTCAGCTAAGGCGTGATATTGAAAACGATAAGGAAGAGGAGCGCATAGATCGTAGGCTTGAACGCGAACATCGAGCTCGTGTGCGTGCAGATTATGAGCAAGAGAAAAGGAAATCATAGATGATTCCTTATAAACGATTCTATATCCTACTTTTTTCAACTATAACCACCCTCCACGCAAAAGTAATCATGGACAACACTCCCGCAAGTTCGTGTCTCAAGGCGGTTAGCTCGTATTTGGCAATGAGTGATTTTCTAAGTCCCGAGCTCAAAAAAGCGTGCACAGAAAATCTTGTTGTAGATCGTCGTGGGCCGGTAAGTTATAACCGCGTGGGAGTATGCTTGGTGAGTTTGCTCTATTACGGATCCCAGCGGCCAGAAGAAGAATCGGTGCAACAAGCGCAGGATAACTTATCAAAGAGGAATCCTGCAGGATTTTGTGACCGTGCATCGCACGGTGGAATGTTATGGTGAAGCGCGAGCCAACAAAGAAGGAGTGTTGGTGCGTGCATTTAATGAGCCTGTCCATACGCCGGCATCACTTTTGGTAAGTAGTTACGTACCTGTCATGGATGAACTACATACCATGATTAGGAATATAGGGACCAAAAAGCAGTGGCCACAAAGTAAAATTGAACAGGAACAGCATGATTTTTTTGCTAAGGCGGAGGCGTTGTTGCGAGGTAGTGTGGCAGTGTCGCAATAGCCATTCACTCTTTGATCTTTTTATATTCTTTACCCATTTGCCCTATTATGGTATGGTCAAACATATTGAAAATAGAAAGGCGTCTTATGAAAAGAGAACATGAAATAATAATTAAGATAGATTCGCGCAATCGGTTTACTCTACCTAAAGAGTTTACCGGAGGTTTGTCACAGCTTTTTAGGATCTATAAAAAAAATGGCAAGATAATTCTTGAGCCGGTTCTTGAAATCCCTGAAGAAGAAAAATGGTTATTTGATCCGAAAAATAAAGAAATTCTAGCTGAGCTCAAAGCAGGTCTCAAACAGAAGGGGACTGTTAAAAAAGGTTCCTTTGCCAAATATGTTAAGCAAAAATGAAGTTCGATCTTATCTTTACCGAAAAAGCCGATGAGCATTATGACGCTATAGAAAATGATCCCGGTAAACAGCGAGTATTCAAAGATTTGCGCAAAGCTTTGGGATACATGGAAACGAATCTGCGCCATCCATCACTTAATACTCATAAGTATTCGGCCTTAAAAGGTCCCGGTAACGAAGAAATCTTCGAATCATATGTGCAGCAGGCAACCCCGGGTGCATACAGAGTCTTTTGGTATTATGGCCCGAGGAAAAATATCATAACAGTTATAGCGATTCTGCCTCATCCATAATGGCGATGTCTCTTCCCTTAAGATCAAGGTTGCCTTAAGCCTCTTCCCTCCTGTATACTATTCGTCAGCTTTATATCTTAAAAACCTCTCTTATATTCAATAAATGGGAAGGAACACTATGAAACGTTCATTAATGATGGTTGTGACAGTTTTATTGGCAGCGCAAGTAACCGTGACAGCTTTGGCGTGCGGTGGCTGCGGCGATGATAAACATAAGCCAACCATGGTTCTGAGCTGCGAGGGTTGCGATTCAGGATCAGATAACACTGATAAGAAAAGCTAAGACAATTCTTAGAAACTATAAATAGAAACGGCGCACTCTAATCGGGTGCGCCGTTTCTATTTCTGGCGGTAAGTAAAGCTGGTGCCCTCCAAAGAGTTGCATCTGCTTATTTTGTTGTTAGGCTATTTCTAGGTCTACTTTCTCATTCTTAAAGGTATAAAAAATGATCCCAAAAAACTGGATTTTTATAGCGCTGAACCTGCTTATAAGCATAACAAGCCACGCCAGTTTTGAGGGAGGCGTCATCAATCTTCATGTTGGCCAAGAGATGAACAATAATGGCGTCACCAGCGCAGGTAAAAAGTTATGTCTCACCTGTGGCGGTACCATAAAAGGCAATGGCCGCTTTGAAGCACCAGAAATAGAAATCAGAACAAAAAAATTCGAATTTACTGGTACCATTTCGTGTACCAAAAAGTGTGTCATCATCGTCCAAGAACCATTTGATCAGGCTATGTTTAAAAGAACCGGTGGCGGTGAATTTGTGATTAAGATTGAGTCGGTAGCGGCGGATAGTAAAGCTGAGGAACCGGAACGAACGTACACAGTCACCATCGATGAAGTAAAGTTCACCTTTATAGGCAGGGGCTTGGATAAGCTTCTTGATGCCTTCAAAGCTGGTGATACTACCCAAGCAATAGCCTTACTAGAAAAAGCTGACATATCAAAAGAGTCGTTGGGGCTCTGGATGTTAGTAGCCGGCTTTTA
The DNA here is from genome assembly GCA_963738145.1 of uncultured bacterium. GTDB lineage: Bacteria > Babelota > Babeliae > Babelales > Vermiphilaceae > CAVTVH01. Next base: position 203,590 of record CAVTVH010000001.1, on the reverse strand, counting down.
TGGCCATAGAGATTTAGTCAAAGAGTGTATACGATTAGGTGCCGATGTTAATGGCACGGAAGGCTTCGGTCCATGGCCAGCTCATTATTTACATCTAGCAACCTGGCATAACAAAACGGCACTTGTACAAGCCCTACTCGATGCTGGAGCAAAGCCAGATGTCACCGCTAAATTTGAGCGACAAACGTCTCTCATGTATGCTGCACATAAAGGACTCATTGAAATTGCACGAGCTTTATTATTAGCCGGAGCAGATCCATACAAAAAGGATACTAGTTTCGGGAAGTGCGACGCATTTGATTATGCATGTGATGAAAAGATGATTCGTCTGCTCCGCAATCGTGGCATTGAAGAGAAGCCAGAAACGAAAGTAGAGGCGCCCAAAGTTGCTGACAAGCCTATTCAGGTAGTAGATGTGAAAATAAAAGAATCCAAAACTGTTCAAGATAAGAATGTTCAAGGAGCAGATAATCGCACACAATCCAAGCCAGATGTTAAAAGAAATGATCAAGAGGTTTCTACAAGTGATTCTTGGCAAGAATTTTTAGACTCAAATAAATACCTTATTAAAACCCTTGCAGAGGGAGCGGTTCTTGGGGTTATTTGCTATGGAGTCATAAAGGTTTTTCTCGAGCCAGACTTTGCTAAAAGAATGTCAAAAAGTGGATAAATAGATAAATAGGGTTGTGTGAATCCAACCTGTGCCCTATCTAATAGCCTTTTGACAGATAGAATAGATCTCCTATCCTAAGAGGTAAGAATGAGGTTAAAAATGTTGTAAAATAGGGGGGTTATTCTATGTTCGGGTACAAAATCAGGTTAAATCTCATATTTCTAACGTTGTCCCTTCTGGGGATGTCTCAAATTACAGGTTCAGATAGTCCGCAGAGCCGCATGGATCGCATAATGAGCCACTTCAAACCGGAACTATCTAGTCCAACTATGTCCGGTCCCCTAACAGGAGCACCTACCGGCGCCACGCGGGCACATTTACAGAATCTTCTGCTGAATGAGCACGTCAAAAAACAATGGGGGGCTCAGATAGCAAAACATAAAAATATGATTGCGACTATTATCCAGCGTGAAGAAAACCACGAAAAAACTCATCTGCCAATCTATCATAACGATGAGGTTATACTGCGCTTTTTGCAGGATTTTTATCGACTTTTATATGTATGGGAATTTAAAAAGCCAGTACGCGATGATTTTATGTTTTTTCGGTGGTGGGAAAAGCCATCGCTCCATAAAGATGCACAGGATTTTTGCGATAATCACGATATGAGGCATGGCCATAGTAAGTATAATGATAATATGCCAGAGATATCAGATCAGATATTATCAATAAACTTTTCCTTATTTGGCAATGCTAAGCATTTAGGGGAATCAACCTTTCATTACTTTTTATCAAATAGAAGTGGATCAAATGCTGGATCTGGGAAAGCCAGAAAATGTTTGCAAGATGTCTTTGCTAAATGGAAGTTTAACCCTGACTATATTCCCAAATTTGAAGCTTTAGGCCTAGAGATCGCAACAGCAGAGGGCTTGATAACCCAAGCATTTGTTCCGTTGCATTTAGTTGATGCGTATATCTATCTTTCAAAGCCATATGGCGTGCCGTGTCATGAACTCTATGTAAATCACGCTGGCGACCCTATCGCCCCAGCCGATTTTTGTTCAACAAAGGGGCGTTACATTAGAAGCTCTGGAGTTATCAAAGATATTTTTGGTAATTCTAAGCATTTGAAAGATACCATGGTGGACTCTGTTCAAGGAAGAAAATTATTTAATGCCGATCTGGTTGATCCCTATAAAAACAATATAAAAATGTATCGCTATAGCACCGCGGCTTCAGAAAAAGCACGTGAATATAACGATAAAATGCAAAAATTATTCGCGGCTATGGTAGCAGAGTGGGAAGAAAAGCAGAAAAAAATAGCGGCTGCTTCGGCAACGTTCGTAGAGGAAAAGCCGCAGTCTAGCTTATAGATCAAAAAAATAATGGAGGCAAAATCATGACCACAAAACTCTTATCAATTATAGCAATCATGCTCACCTTACCCCTCTGCGGTGCACAACGCTTACAGCGGATTATGGGGCATATAAAGCCAAGCATGCCGGCTGCGGCCACAGCTGCTACAGCAAAGGTAAGTAACTCAGAAGAAGTCGTGATAAGTCCTGAGGTGAAAGCATTGGTTGATAGCTTGATGCCATTGTTCTTAAGATTATATACGAACGATGATTTTGAAGGCCTTAAAAAAGCTATTGCAGAGAGCACTGATATTAATAAAGATGTGGAAGCAGCAAGAGATAGTGAAGGTAACACTATAGTGGATTGGGCATTTGATGATGAGCAGTGGGATGTGCTTAAATTTCTGATGATTAAGGGTGTTTCACTTGATAGCACGCGTATGTTAGGAAATGCGATTAGAGATGGAAAAAGTATCACGTCCATAAAGAAACTGGTAGAGGAATTTAAGGCGGATATAAACGCTAAAAACAAACATGCGTTTAATCAAACAGCTATTATGATTGCGTCAAGCCATGGAAGAGTTGAAGTAATCAAGTACTTGGTAAACGAATGCAGGGTGGATGTTAATAGGGATTCAAAGAGTGGAAGGTGGGCTCTTTTGGTTGCTATGCAAAACAACAGGATGGAAGCAGTTAAGTGTCTGGTAGAAGAGTGTGGGGCTGATGTTACTTTGAAATTTGATTCATATGTACCACCACTGTATAAGTTTGCCGATAAAAACAATGTTGAAATGGTAAAATATCTTGAGCAGGCTGCTGCTTACCAAAATGACCAAAAAGCAAAACATGCAAATAAAGTTATGAAGCATTATGCCTTTTTTTTACATAGTGCGTTGTAGAAACGCTTCGTATTAGGCTGTGAACCTGAAAAAATAATGGAGAAAAGATCATGACTACAAAAATTATTCTATCGATTTTAGCAATCACATTCACTCTGCCCCTATGCGGTGCACAACGCTTACAGCGGATTATGGGGCATATAAAGCCAAGCCAGGTTGCCGCATCCAAAGTTGTTGCGGCAAAAGCAAGTAGTTCAGAAGAAGTTGTGATAAGCCCTGAGGTTGAAGCATTGGTTGATAGTTTGATGAGTGAAGTTCCCTTGTTATTAAGATGGTACCTGGCAAAAGATTTTGAAGCTCTTAAGAAAGCAATTTCTGAGAGTGCCGATATTAATAAAGATGTGCGAGCGACAAAGGATGATGAGGGTAATACTATAGTGGCCCTAGCCCTTGCGCAAGAGCAATGGGATGTACTTGACCTGCTGATAAGCAGAGGAGTTGCATTTGATAGTACACGTATGTTATGGGATGCGATTAACAAGCGCAAAAAAATAACAATAATAAAAAAATTAGTTCAAGATTATAAAGCCGATGTTAATGCTAGGGATGACCAAGGAATGACATCTCTTATGTATGCTGCAGGGGAGGGTAATATAGAAATAGTGCGATACCTTGTAAAAGAGTGTAGCGCCAATGTAGAAGCTCAAGATGATCATCAAGGGATGACAGTTCTTATGCATGCTGCTAAGAGGGGTAATATAGGAGTGGTGATATATCTTGTAAAAGAATGCGGCGTCCATGTAGAAGTTAAAGATTATGATGGAAGAACGGCTCTTATGATAGCTATCTCTTCGGGCTTTCCAGAAACAGTACAATGTCTTGTAAAAGAACGCGGTGCCGATATTGAAGCTAGAGATGATCGTGGAAGGACAGCGCTGGTGCATGCCGTTTTATTGTGTAATACGCTTTACCGAAATGGAGCTCTTATGCGTTCTAAGGATAAGTGGGGAGTAAAAATGGTAAAGTATCTTATAGAATGTGGCGCAGGTATTGAAACAAGAGATAAAAATGGAAGCACATCCATTGATTATGCAATAGAAGTTATCAAGCAATATCTCATTAAAAAACAAGCAGAACAACGAGCGCGAAAAAAAGAGGCACTTTTTGCCGCAATAATGTTAACAACTGCCATCTAATTTATAAGCCAAAAAATAATGGAGAAAAGATCATGACCACAAAAATTCTATCAATGTTAGCAATCACACTCACACTACCTCTCTGCGGGGCGCAACGCCTGCAGCGGATTATGGGACATTTAAAGCCAAGCATGCCGGCCGCAGCTAAAGTTGTTGCAGCACAGGTAAGCAGCTCAGAAGAAGTTGTGATAAGTCCTGAGGTTGAGGCATTGGTGGATAGCCTTATACCATTATCCGAAAAATATAAAGCAGGAGATGTTGAAGGTCTTAAAAAAGCTATTGCTAAGAGTACCGATATTAATAAGGATGTTGAAATAACAGAAGATTATGCGGGCCGTACTATAGTGGATTGGTTATTTGATGATGGTCGGTGGGATGTGGTTAAACTTTTGGTGAATAAAGGTGCTAAATTTAACGCCCGTACGTTATGGGGTATGATCGCTCTTAAGAATTGTTTAGCGATCGAGACATTTGCTTTGGATTTTAAAGCAAATATTGATGTTAAGAAGGATATCTGGGGAATGACGCCTCTTATGGATGTGATTGCTAATTGGACAACACCCGCATTTGACGCAGAAAAATTGTCTGTGGTTAAGCACCTTGTACAAGCTGGAGCTAATATTGAGGCTAGAGATGCGTGGGGAAGAACGCCTCTTTCGTTCGCGGTCCTTTTGGGTGAGATGGAAATAGTAAGGTATCTCGTTGAAGAGTGCGGTGCTAATATCCAGGCTACGGATAACGCCGGAAGAGACGCCATTGAATACTACGCGACACAAAACATAAGGGAATACCTCATCAAAAAACTAGCAGAGCAACAAGCTAAGCGTGCTGCGCTAGATAACGATAAAAAATCTGTTACTACCAAATAACTCATGATCCGTTAGGATCATGATCAAAAAAATAATGGAGGCAAAATCATGACCACAAAAATTTTATCAATTGTAGCGATCGCATTCACTCTGCCCCTATGCGGTGCACAACGCCTGCAGCGGATTATGGGGCACATAAAACCAAGCATGTCGGCTGCTCCTAGCGTTGTTGCAGCAAAGACAAGCAGCTCAGAAGAAGTCGTGATAAGTCCTGAGGTGAAAGCATTGGTTGATAGCTTGATGCCATTGTTCTTAAGATTATATACGAACGATGATTTTGAAGGCCTTAAAAAAGCTATTGCAGAGAGCACTGATATTAATAAAGATGTGGAAGCAGCAAGAGATAGTGAAGGTAACACTATAGTTGATTGGTTATTGGATGAAGAGCGATGGGATGTGGCAGATCTGCTGGTGAGTAGGGGCTTTGATGCCACTCGTATGTTATGGGAAGCGGTTGATTCTCGCAGGAACATAACAGTGATAAAAAAATTAATTCGAGATTATAGGGCCAATATTGAGGCTAAAGATGAAGATGGGTGGACAGCCCTTATGTGGGCCGTCTGTGCAGATTCTATAGAGATTGTAAGGTTCCTTGTAAAAGAGTGCAGCGCGAATGTAGAATCTAAGGATTCTTATGGAAGAACAGCCCTTATGGTAGCCGCTACCGGAGATTTAGAAATAGTGAGATTGCTTGTACAAGAGTGTGGTGCCAGTGTGGAATCTAGAGATAATAATGGGTGGACAGCCCTTATGTGGGCCGTTAACCGTGGTCGTATAGAAACAGTAAGATTCCTCATAGAAGAATGCGGTGTCAATATTGGCTCTAGAGATAATGCTGGAAAAACAGCCATCGATTATGTAGGTGGTTTCAAGCAAGAAATAAAAGACTATCTCACCAAAAAACTGGCAGAGCAACGAGCACAGCAAGTGGCGTCAGCTTTAAAAAAATAATGGAGAAATGGAGGTAAAAATCATGACCACAAAAATTCTATCAATGTTAGCAATCACATTCACATTACCCCTCTGCGGTGCACAACGCTTGCAGCGCATTATGGGGCATCTAAAGCCAAGCATGCCGGCTGCGGCCACAGCTGCTACGGCAAAGACTAACAGCTCAGAAGAAGTCGTGATAAGTCCTGAGGTGGAGGCATTGGTTGATAGCTTGATGCCATTATACGCAAGATATACAGCAGGAGACATTGAAAGTCTTAGAAAAGCTCTTGCTACAAGTACAGATATTAAACGAGATCTTGAAAGTAGAGATGATGATGGCAGGACAGTTCTTATGCGTGAGGCCTTTTTGCGGCGCGATATAGAAGCAGTAAAATGTCTTGTAAAAGAATATGGTGCCGATGTTGAGGCTGGAGATCAAGATGGATGGACACCTCTTATATGGGCTGCCTACTGGAATGATATAGAAACGATAAGATGTCTCGTAGAAGAGTGTGGTGCTGATGTTGGAGCTAGAGATAGTTTAGGAAAAACAGTTATTGATTTTGCTCGTAATATAGAAACAAGAGACTATCTCATCAAAAAACAAGCAGAACAGCGAGTGTGACAAGCGCCAGGTGACGATAAAAGAACTGTTGTTATCGAATAATTCATGATCCGTGAGGATCATATTAAAAAAATAATGGAGACAAAAATCATGACGACAAAAATTATTCTATCAATCATAGCAATCACACTTACCTTACCCATATTTTGTGCGCAACGCCTGCAGCGGATTATGGGGCATATAGAGCCAAGCATGACGTCTGCGGCCAAAGTTGGTGCAGCAAAAACAAGCGCAGAAGAAGTTGTAATAAGTCCTGAGGTTGAGGCATTGGTGGAGGGTTTAACCACAGAAGTGCCTTTATTAGCAAAATTATATTTCAACAAAGACTTTGAAGCTCTTAAAAAAGCTATCACTGAAAGCACTGATATTGATGCGGATGTGCAAGCCACTAAAGATGATGGTGGCAAAACTATAGTGGATTGGGCATTTGATGATGAACGGTGGGACATTGTTGATCTATTCATGAGTAAGGGAATCACATTTGATCCTACTCGTATGTTATGGGACGCGATTAGAAGACACAAAAGCATTACACTCATCGAAAAATTAATTACAAAATTTAACGCCAGTATCGAAGCTAGAGATGGTTTTGGATGGACAGCTTTTGCGGTGGCAGTTGCTCAAGGTACTCTAGAAACGGTGCACTACCTGATACAAAAATATGGTATTGATATTGAAGCGAAAAATGATAAACATGAAAACATACCGTCCCTTGCGCGTGCAGCTTTGAATGGCCGTATAGAGATCATTGACTATCTTATAGAAACATGCGGTGCTAAAATTGAGGCTCAATCGTATGGTGGATTTACAGCACTGATGCATGCTGTAAGTAATAATCATACCAATGTAGTAAGGTGTCTTGTCAAAAAGTATGGTGCTAATGTTGAAGCCAGGTATCAAGAGCAAACAGCTCTTATTAGGGCTATTCTTCACAATGTTGCAGGCAATTATACAGAAATGATAAAAACTCTCATAGAAGAGTGTGGCGCTAATGTTGAATCTAGAGGCAACGATGGAAAGACACCCCTTATATGGGCAACTAGTTTAGGACGAGTGGAAATAGTAAAGTATCTTGTAGAAAAGTGTGGAGCTAATATTCAGGCTTGTGATAATAAGGGAATGAGAGCTACTGAGTATGCAGGAGAGGAAATGAGAGAATATCTTATGAAAAAGTTGGCAGAGCAACAACTACGTGAAGGTGTTAAAAAAGTATCTGCTATAGAACCAAGTACAAATATATGGCAAAAACTATAATCTCACTTCCATCGCCCACGTCGTATCACGCCCATCATAAAATAAAGTAGACGATGCGCTAACACCAATGGTTGCCAGCCAATCCCTCAGATCTGCATAGAATCGCTGCGGCAGCTGAGGATAGGTAACTGTGCGCGATGTCACCAATGATAATTCATTCGTATACGTATCTGCCAATGCTGCAACACTGATCTTGTTGTGCGTATCACACCAAATAAAACCTTTTGCCATGCAATTGTGTGGCCAACAGCCAGATATAATCGCATAACGATTGTTAATAATCGTGAGGTTTGATAGATATAAATGCTGTTTAACTTCATGTTGAAAGTGTCGATCTCGTGCTAAAGAGTGTAGTGTTTCTGTATCAGGCAATGTAGCGCTTAAAAATGCATCAATGCGCGGATCAAACATAATTGAGCTATCGTTTGGTACATCGAGTAACCAGCTATAATCATAGGTAGTACGTCGAACATCTTTCTTTTCATCTTCGATGGCCTTTGAGGAGTCAGTACGCGTTTGGGCAACTTCTTGCTGGAATGCAGCGGTTGTTGTGGCGAAGGCCTCGTGCTGTTGAATCTTGTCTAAAAGAGTTACACCAGTACAATACCATCTATTTTTGTATGCGGCATAAGCGCAATCTTTAAGGAGTAACAGCTCGGTTTTGGGATCTATATGGCCGGAAGCTTTATGCTGGAAGCCATATAAGAATGCATAGGCGCTACTATAACGTTCTTTGGTGCACAATTCATTGAAGAACGTGCGTTGTTGATCGAGCCAGTAGGAGTCGCAACAGAACGAGATACTGTTATTTTCCCAAAGATAGACCGATCGCACCCCTTCTTGATAACTACCCGAATCATTAAGACATATATAGGTTTTTCCTTGCGCGCACACTAAAAATTCTGAACTTCGTGTGAGGGGATTAATAAATTCGTGCACTAAGTGCCATTCGTTATGTTCTATCAAGTCTTGTAGATAACTGATTTTTTTTCCACATTGAGTAAACACATGTATGACAAGGTAGCCACCCGATCCTTGATGCTCCAGGAAAACATACTCTTTTTCACCATCATTATTGATATCTGCGTAGTAGGGGATACAACCTTCAAGAAATTCGCATTCACATGCGGCAAGGAGTGCTTTATCATTTTTTATTTTTTTCAGAATTTTTTTAACAGCTGCAGGTTTAACTGGCTGAAGTACAACAGGAGCAGGCACGAAGGCTGCTTGAAGGGAGGAAGTGAGTAAGGTAAGGAGTAGGATATATATAAGCATGAGTATATCTTGTAGATAAATGAATAAGTTGCTAAGGCACAAGTATACTATAAAATACGATATTAATCGTGTTACACTCAAATCATATATGAGGAGTTCTTATGATTACCCGTGCTTTTTACACAAGAGGTTTAGTCCTCGCTCTCGTGGCCAGCTGTCTAACTCATGCCAATGATGAGCAAATGCTGCAAACCTTACTTTCTCAAGTAAAAGCAGCCAAACAGTATCTTCCGCAACTTAATGCCATTGCTGACCATACAGCTGCACCAGATGATCTTCCTCTACCAAAACGTAGTTATAAACTTGCCCTATATGAAGCCTATCCAACCCTTGAACATACTATGCCAAGTGTTCAATTATGTGACTTGCCAACACCGGTACGTAGGCTTGATAAACTTTCAGCTGAATTAGGTGCAGAGGTATATGACAAACAAGATGGTCTTACCAACAATGTCATGGGTGGTAACAAAATGCGCAAAGATGAATTTCAATGTGCTAAGGCTCTGAAACAAGGCGCTGATGCCATGATTTTTCCAGGATGTGTTGGTTCAAATTATGTTGCGGCTGGCGTGTATGCGGCTGAGCAACTTGGCTTGCGCAGTTACGCGGTACTTAAACATCAGCCTAATTCCCAAGCGGTACGTAAAAATCTCCTTTTTGATATGGAACACGGTGCCAGCATACATTTCTACCCCTCAAGCGAAGCCCGTGATCAAGGTATTATAAAAATTTTTATAGAACATAAGCGCCTTTATGGTAAGTTCCCTTATTTCACTCCAATCGGCGGTTCAAATGCCGATGGCGCCGCTGGTTATGTAGAGGCAGCCTTTGAGTTGAGAAAACAAATACGCCAAGGCGAATTACCAGAACCGGATTACATCTACGTGTCTACCGGTAGTAAAGGAACAGCAGCTGGTCTTGCCCTGGGACTTAAAGCCGCTGGATTAAAATCGGTACTTGTCCCAGTCTGTGTTGAACCGGAAGACAAAGCAAGCTATGCGCAAGCGATTTGTGATTTAAGTAAGAAAACAAATGAAAAACTCCATGCCGCTGATCCATCATTTGCCTTGTATGACATAAAACCTGAAGATCTACCAATTATCTACGATTGCTGCGGCGACGATTATGGCGTGTTTAGCCCTGAAGGCATGGCGGCTAAGAAGTTATTACAAGAAAAAGAGGGTGTAACCTTGGATGGTACCTATACCGCCAAAGGATTTAGTGGTTTAGTGCGTGATGCGCGTTCTGGTAAATTAAAGGGTAAAAAGGTGCTTTTCTGGAACACCTATTGTGCCCATGCGGTGGTCAAAGATACTGATTACACAAAGTTGCCTAAAGAAGTGCATAGCTATTTTGAGACTGATGTGCAGCCGTTGGATAAGTAACAACACTCAATTAAAAGTATGTTGACAAGCGCCCGGCCCATAAAGCCGGGCGTTCTTATTTTTCATTATTGTTGCACACTGAAATGTTGGGGTGGTAGATTGGAGGGGAGAGAGAATACAAAGGAAAGGAAATAATGTATGAAGCATACATATCTAATACTCTGCGTGCTAAGTAGTGTGACGCTCTCGGTATGGGGATCAGGGTCGTCGTCATCCTCCTCGAGCTCAAGTACGCCATCATCAAGTTCAAGCAGCTCATCATCTGGAAGAGCACTAGCACCAGCGATACAAGAACTAATACGATATGGAAACATAGACGCAATTCGCTGGAGCGTTATACCAAACGCTACAAAGGAAGATATTGCAGCAATGCTTCAATTTGCCATGGAAGAGCTGAATAGAAAGAATGCTGAAAAGCATTAAGCGGAATCAAATCCGTTTCTACGCGAAATATACTTGATGTTGCACGGCTTAACCAACTCGAGGATGAGCTTGATATGTTGATAAAAAGATTGTCACAGTGAGATTTTTTTGGCCGTTCGCCCTGAGCTTGTCGAAGGGTGCGAATGGCCGTTCGTATCCTTCGATAAACTCAGGACGAACGGATTTACAAATTCCGTCTATCCTTCGGCAAGCTAAATCAATGTGAGATAGTATGAAGCACATCGTATGTAAATTATTATTCGGTCTACTAACATTGACCATTATAGGTACCGCCCTCCACGCTGTCCCCTACTACCCAACTGCCGGTACACCAATTTATAAAGTAGATAAGAAGTTTTTAAGTAGGGTGCGTGCAGCAAAAATGGCTGGAAAGCGCAACAACAGATTCAATGAAAACAATGATAATGGGCAAGATCGTATGCCAGTCAAAATAGCGGCAGAAACTATAGATAATGTAGGCTATGTAAATCCAGGTGAAGCATCGGAGCCCTATGTTGCCTATAGAATGATGAGTATGACGGGGATGTAACCATGCAAGCATCAAAAAGACCAAAATTACATGTATGGCTGCTCGTTATAGCAATTATATGTTGCTTAAGTCTCATGTTTGTATTCCTTGATGGGGAAAGTTGGGTATGGGATATAGATTCTAATGTATCGCAAGGCCAGCAAAATCCTCTCCCTCTGAGCGGAAAAGAAGAATATGAGCTAGAACTTCAAGGAGAGCGTATGCAGAACCGTTCAGATTGGCGAGATTTGGGATTCCAGGATGGCGAGCGTGCTGGTGTTGATAAGGCGGAACTCGAATGGCGCGAATCACGTGAATTTACCCGAATGCTCCCAGAAGGGAAAGCAGAACAAGCTTTCCAAGCTCAAATTGCCATGTTCAGCATGACACCAGCCCAACGAGAAAGCTTTAGACATGAATATTTAGAAGGCTATCGCGATGGTTGGAAGGCGGGGGTTATTCAAAGTATGCCGATTGAAAACAAAGCGGCGGAGCACTGAAAAGCCCCGCACCCGTTCGTGGCGAGTGTTTTGCGAATTTTATGAGCAAAATGTATCGAGCCATGCAATTATTATAAAATACCCCTCGATACAACACCACAAGGTTCGTGTTACTCGGGGCGAACGGATAATGAATAGGCAGCTAAGAGGCAGCCTTTTTTTGTTCTTCTCTATGTTTGGTTATTTCATCACGTATCGTAGGATCTTTTGCCAAATCAGCAGCAGTTTGGCCGGATATGGTGGTGAGCGTGACATCTGCGCCGTGCGCCAATAACCATCGAACGATAGCATCATTACCTTTTTTTGCGGCGGTTATAAGAGGTGTAAAGCCTTCAAAATTTTGCTGGTTAATAGGACAATGCAAGTTGGTTACCAAAAAATTAATCATGTCTAATCGGTTTGCCTTGACGGCGGTAATGAGTGGATTGTCTTCTGTGAGGTAGAGAGGATATTTGTCGCTGAGAAATTGTAGAATTTCTTTATAGCTCTTTTCAATGGCGATCGTAAAGGCCGTTTTACCCTTTTCATCAATTTGTTGATAGAGACGTTCGGCTAAAAAGGCCAAAGGTTTAAGATTCTTACCATTTAAAAGATATTTCATTCTATCAAGATCGCCTAGTTGCGCAGCGGTAAACCATTCTTCGCTAAGAATTTCCAGCGGCTTTTTTTCTAGCCAATCAACTCGTTCCATGGGATCAATAGTATTGTATTCGTTTTCAACCACTCGTGCTTCAGATACCGTGTAGCCGAGTTTTTTCATTAATGTATTAATATCATCCCACTGAGCGGATTGCTCACTGAGATAACGGGTTACCCTTTTTTCGGGGCTTGTTAGCGGGGGGGCTGTAGGGCGAACTCTTATTTCCTCATCCTCTCTCTTTTTTATCTCCGTAGGAGTAAGGCCTTTCTCCCAGGTGATGGTTAATTCTTTAGGGCGCTTAATTTCTGTATCCCAAGCTTCTTGTTCTTTACGGTGAGCCTCTTCTTTACTTTCTTCAGCGGCGTAGCCTTGGAAGATGTTTACTAACAAAAAAGATAAAAATAAAAAACGCATAATAAGAGTAATCATATGATCTACCTTCTTGAAAAATCATGCATAACTATCGGAACTCTTCACTCACTAAAAAGTGTAAGCAACTCATACACATTTTTAAATCTTCGCACTGTGCAGGTCGTGCCTTCAATCTTTTGATTATGGGCAACAATAAGTTGTTCGATACCAAATTTTTCTGCTTCTCGTATATACATACTAATTTGATTGATTGGCTTAATATTTCCCGTGAGGCTGATTTCTCCCAACACAATCGACTTTTGAGGCAATGGCTGCTGAAAGTAGCTGGAAAGTAAAGCAAGAGCAATGCCTAAATCGGTTGAGCTTCCTTTTACTTTAAAGCCACCGCTAATTTTAATAAAAAGATCATGAGCGCTCAGTTTTACTTGCAAATATTTTTCTAAAATAGCAGCAATAAGTACCACTTGTTTTTGATCCAACCCAGAAACCACACGCTGCGGTATAGTAAGTTTTGATGCAATACTGAGTGCTTGCAGCTCTAGCAAAAGAGGTCGAGATCCTTCAATATAGCTTATGAGTGTAGAACCAGGAGCGTAACTGATTTCGCTTACCAACTGTTCGTTAATATTAGGCACTTCCTGCAAGCCATGCTCACGCATGTGGAAAAATCCAAGTTCATTAATAGTGCCAAAACGATTTTTAACCGATCTGAGCACACGCGTTTGCCAACGATCTTCGCCTTGCAAATAAAAGACACCATCAACCATATGTTCTAATGTTTTTGGGCCTGCCATAGCGCCTTCTTTGGTGATATGGCCACTCACAATAACCGTGATAGAATTTTCTTTGGCAAGCCGCATAAGAGCAAATGCAGCTTCACGCAATTGAGCAATGCTCCCGGGCGTAGCACGTGATTCTGAAATATAACAATTTTGTATTGAGTCGATGATCACCACGTCGGGTTTTTGTTGTTGCGCTGTAGCAATAATAGTTTCCAGGGATGCCTGGTCAGAAAAAAGCAAATCACCACTGACGCAATCAAGCCGCTGTGCGCGCAACTTGACTTGAGCTAACGACTCTTCGGTTGAAAAATAAAATACTTTTGCTTGTTCTGCTAATCGATTAGAAATTTGTAGCAACAGCGTTGATTTACCAATACCAGGATCGCCAGTTAGAATCAGCAGTGATGCAGGCATAATACCACCGCCCATCACACGATCCCATTCTTTAATACCAGATAGTAGCCGTTGTACTGGCTTTATGGCGACACGGTTGAGCTCCACCATCGTGATAGTAGAGCTCGCGGTAAACTTTTTTTGTGTTTGATTAAGTATCGTTGCGTGCTCTTCTACAAAAGATTCCCACTCTTTACACTCGGGGCAGCACCCGAGCCATTTGACCGTTTTATAGCCACATCCGGAACAAGAAAATGAGTTTTTTTGTTTGGTCATGATTTTCTATGATGGCTTTTGTGGCGAAGTTTGTGGGCGGAAAAAATCTGCGGGATGGCCACCTGAAGAAGGAAGAGTACCCGAAGATGAGGAGGTGGTTGATGATAGTGGTACCGGGGCTACCCATCCTGGAAATTCTATAACGTCATAAGAAAGTGATCTTTTAACTGTCGTTTCGAATGGAACGGTTTTTGCAGGGCGACGTAGTGATATGCGTGGAGCCGGCGCAGTTGAAGAACTAGATGTAGTAGAAAGCTCAGGTACAAGTGGTGGATTTGTTACGCTCGAAGTTGTAGAGCTTCGCGGAGAGCTTAGGGGGCTTGTGATAGGGCTAAAGTGTAGAGGGCTACTTTCACGCGAGGGTGCTAAAGCTAACTGTGCAAGCCTGCTTTGGAGCGCGATGCGTGTGGGAGTTATTGGTGATGTGGATGCTGTGAGGTCGTTGAGAGAGGCTGAGCGGCTTACACTACGACTTGTCTGTGGGCTCAGTTTTTTTGGGTCGCCCGCTGCGTGGATAGTAGTAACACTCCATAGAATGGAACAGATGAGAAGCATTTTATAATTCATTGATATTCCTCTAGATAGAAATAAAATTTGCATGCAATGAGGTTGCTTTTAGTTAGGGGGTTAATGATGGGTTAAAATGATGGGTTAAAGGGGTTATTGTGGTGAGGTTCACTTTGATATGAGTGTCTTAAAGGCCTGGTCCTTACATAGCCAGGAAAGACAATGTGTTCTGTAGTTGGTGATGGTGATCGGTTGATAGCAGCAGTCGCGACGATCTTGAGTTCGCTAGGTGGAGGTGTGCTTGGTGCAGGTTTTGACGAGCTGCTACTTGTGACTGATGGAGCTGGGGTGGACGTTGAAGGTGGTGGTGTTGTAGGGTGTGATGCGAGCTGTTGTTGTGGCGAGGCTGCATACACGGTTGAACATAGGATAATTGATGTTAGTATTGCTTTCTTCATGGACAAGTCCTTCTACAAAAATTGTTGTATGATAAATGACTGCGTGCAAGGAAGTATACACCATTTTTAAGGACATAAGAAATGAGATTAAAAGTAGAATGTTGTTACGGTTACTTACTTCTGATAAGTGCGATCATCTTTTTGTCATATGACGCTTGGCTCAGCAGAGATGATGAACGCAATATACCTCGTCATGAAGTCATTATCTCTATGAGAAATTGTATCGATGACCATTATCTGCAAGAGCTAAAGTATCCCAATAGATTTCAGCAAGATGATCCGGCGTATTGTAGGGAAATCGAAATACACTACCCTCAAATTATTAACCCCACCAAACATGAACAAACATTTAATGCCATGGTTAAAGACTATGTGTCTGATGAGCTTGAAAAATATTATGATCAATCAGTTGCTGGTGGTGCGTTACTCAACATGTTGCACATTACCTATACCATATTCTTTCTTAACAAAGATCTTATAAGTGTCCGGTTTCATCGGGAAATATGGTGCGGTTGGATGCATCCTTATGAGGTCTTTGCCAGCATTACTTTTGACCGCAAGCAAGGACGTATTCTTGAATTGATGGATATATTTAACAAAAACAAAAATTATAAGAACTATCTTCTTGAGTATTCCAGAAAAGAGCTCATGCATTTAATTAGCCTTAAAATACAGGCTAACTGTCCTGAAGATTATCATGAAAAGTGTAAGAGTGCTCAAGAAGATGTTAATCGTGGTGTTAATATTCGGTTTACCATGTGGCCCAATCCTTTGTATGGATTCCCACCGGGTAGCTGGAATATTACGCCAACAGAGCTCATCGTTACGTTTAATACCTATGAAGTAGCCTGGGGAATGGCTGGTCCATTCGAAGTGGTTATTCCGTACGGTCGGTATCTTAATGATGGGATGAAGAGAAAAATGGTGGAACCAAGCATCACCCCACCACAATCTCCTGATGCCGTAACACCGCCCGTCTATTAATGCTATAGCAACCGCGGCAGCGTGCTTGATACGCCTCTTGTGCGCCCACTAAAATAATGGGATCTTCAAAATTTGCTGGCTCATTATTCACAAGCCGTTGGGTAAAGTGTGCGTCAACGCCACAGAGTGAACAAATTGCTTGGAGCTTGGTGATTTTATCGGCGATGGCAAGTAGGAGCGGCATAGGGCCAAATGGTACACCACGGAAATCAAGATCGAGGCCAGCAACTATGACGCGTCTATTATTTTCCACAAGTTGGCAGATAATGTTGATAACAGTATTAGGGAAAAATTGAACCTCATCGATGCCAACAACATCAGCGTCAACTGCTTGGGCAATAGAAAGTATATCATCAACACTGTTGATAGGTTGGGCATCAAGTTTGGTGCCATCATGGGATACAACATACTCAAAGGCGTTTTCATGGCGATTATCAAGGCTATTTTTGAAAGTTATTACACATTGGCGAGCTATTTTCGCCCGACGTAAGCGCCTGATAAGCTCTTCTGATTTGCCAGAAAACATGGGGCCACAAACTACTTCCAGACAGCCTTTGCTTTGATTTTTTACCATGATTATCCTTATCTTTATGCAACTCAAAAATTCATGAATTAATCATAAAGATATAAGAAAAAAATTCAAAAAATCGGAAATATATGGTTATTTGCTTTGAAAATATTTGTTTTGGCTTTTCCCTGAACACTCTTTGCATTTGCAAGATTCGCATGATTTATTCTCGCCACATGGACAGGTATGTTTGCAAGAACTGCAGGTTTTTTTGTTTTGATCACAAGAACAGCGACCATTATTGCATTTGTTACACATAAAATACTCCTTTTTAAGGTTTATAGGACTTCTTACTAAAAATTATACCCCATTCTTTCTAAGGGAAACAATCGTTTAAGAAAGGTTTTTTAATGGTATAGTAATAGAGTATCTATTGTATAAGTCTTTTTGAGTGGGGTATGGAATGTCTGTATTAAATAAATACTTGGCCGATGCAGGGGTATGTTCACGACGTAAAGCTGTGGAGGCGATTAAAGAGGGTATGGTTATGGTTAATGGCCATGTTATCACCGAACCTGGTTATAGGGTACAACCAGGAGATGTGGTTAAGATGAGTGGCCAAACCATACGTTCAGAGGAAAAAGTCTATATTTTGCTCAATAAACCAAAAGATTATATTACGACGGTAGCTGATGAAAAGGGGCGTAAGACAGTCATGGATCTTATCGAGGGGGCTACCAACGTTCGCGTATACCCTGTCGGCAGGTTGGACCGAGCTACAACAGGACTCCTTTTACTGACCAACGATGGTGATTTGGCCAACCTTCTTTCTCATCCCAGCCATCAAGTCTATAAAGTGTATGAAGCAACGGTTCAACCAGGGCTTTCTGCAAGTGCCATTGCCAAAATTAGGGCAGGCATACTGCTTGATGATGGCTTAATCGAAGTTGATGAATTGGAGATAATACCTGGTACCAAAAATACGGTCGTAGGAATCCTCTTACATTCTGGGCGTAATCGTATTGTGCGTCGTATATTTGATCATTTAGGATACGAGGTCAAAAAACTTGACCGTATTAGTTACGCGGGATTAACTAAAAAGAGTTTATCATCAGGTTCATGGCGTTATTTAACAATGCAAGAAGTTCAAGATCTTAAGAATATTGGCACTAGTCAAAACTGTTGACGGTCAAAATCTCCTCTCACTACACTAAAAAAAATTGTAGAGTACCTGAAGTAGTAGTGAGGAATCTTACATGTTCTCATCGTATAAAAAAAATAGAATCTTTCTACGGCTTTTGCTTTCTGCGCATAGTATCACTTATGGTGCTGCAGGTTATGGAGGTGGGCCAGGGCTTGACAATGCTTCTGTATCAAGTGGATCAGTTGCGGTAGAAAAGAAGAGAAGATCGAACGTTGTCAGAAAGAATAGACGATGTTTTTTATACTCTGATATCGGAGTTTGCCTTAGCGGGGGATTATGAAAGCCTTAAAAAAACATTAAATGCATTTAAAAAAGATGGACTCATAAGCCTTGGTGAAGTAGTTCGTGTAATCGGTCAGATTGCTCGCGATATTGCAGAAAGAGATGAGGCAGATGAGAATATTGATAAGGCGGTAGTAAAGTGCTTGTGGGTACTTTTGAGCACAGGGGTTGATGTTACTGTTCTGCTAGGTAAAGGTTTATTGGGGGAAATTGTTAAGATTAGTGACAGGATTGGCTTAGTAGTTTTTAAGATGCTTATAGATAGAGGTATTGATGTTAATAAAGATGAGACCCTAATCCCTAATTTACTCTATTCTTCCAATGGAGAATATCTTAGAATGTTGCTTAATGTGCCTACATTTGATGTAATGCGTCGATTGGTTGCGTATGGTAATGATTATCCTCTTACACTGGCTCTCAAGGAAATTGAAAGAAGCAGGATACTTGGACAAGACTATGAAGAAGAACCGAGCTATAAGGACCTACAATATATTGTGGCATTGTTGGGTCAAAGAATGGATGCGTTACAACAGAACGCACCAGATACAGGTGAAGGACATGCGCTGCAAAAATTGGTTGCAGGTTTATTCGAAGACGCAGTAAAGCGAGCGGGAAGCAATACAACGCTCAGAGACATTATAACAGATCGCGCTGCGCGCAGTAAATTTATACAAGAGTATGAAAGTTATAATGTTACCGATCCGGAAGCGAGAAGGCTCCTTGCCTTGCCGCCGTTAGCATTAGTATCAGCTACACGTAGTTCGAGCAGCTCAAATTCAAGTAGCTCATCAAGCTCATCATCAAGCAGCTCAGGTAGTTCAAATTCGAGTAGTTCATCAAGCAGTGGCGCCAGCTTAGTAACATTGGTTCCGTTAAGCAGTCCATCAGCGCCACCTGGGGCATCTGCAGTTTCAAGTAGTTCCAGTAGCTCAAGCAGTTCGTCGTCATCGCGTGGGGTAAGGCGACGTCGTAGTGATGAGGAAGCCGCAAGTCGTTCTGAGAGGCGCCCTAGGCCGAACGATTAAAAAAATTGTAGAGTACCTGAAATAGTAGTGAGGAATCGCATATGTTCTCATCGTATAAAAAAAATAGAGCGTTCATAACCATTTTGCTTTCTATTCATGGCATCTACGGTGCAACATCCTCATCGTCCAGTAGCTCAAGTTCATCGATCTCTAGAATGGGTGGGGGAGCTGGGACCTTCGATTTAAAAAGGTTTGAAAATGAGTTAGTAGAATATATTGACGAAGGAAGTGTTGGCGCTATCCAACGCTTATTAAATGAACTATTGTCGTTACCCTTTAATGAACAAGCAAGGCATGCCTTATATAATAAAATCTATTATATTGTTCAAGAAATTATTAAAGATGAATCAAGAAATCCCAAATTTAATGCAAGAGTGCTGGCTGGTATAGACCAAGTTTTAAAACATATCAATGTTAATAGCTTTAAAAAAGATATGGTAGAAGAAGTAGCTTTGCATGGCACACGTTCAAGCCTAGAGTATCTCAATTTACTCATACAAAGAGCCATTGATCTTAATAGATTCGAGACAACGCTTATTGATGTTGTTAATCACAGAAACGGTGTAGCACTTAAGATGCTTTTCATGGCACCAAAACCAATTAATGTTATGCATCGATCCATTAAGAATAAAGATTATCCGCTTATTTTTATTATTGCCCGCATATTGAGGGACGCAGGCCAATATACTTATACATGGCAAGAGTGTCTTGAAAATGACAATGTATATTTTATGGCACTCATAAGTGAAGCAATGGATGCATTGTTACACAGCTTACTCGATACAAAGGAAGGGCAAGCAAGAAAGAAAGACATTAAAGATGCATTTAATGAAGCGTTGGACGACGTAGCAGGATTTCCATTGTTGCAAGATATCATACAAAATACAGAAGATCGGCGTACAGATTTTATAAGAGCTTATGAAAATAGTAATTTTACCGATCCAGACATTAGAAGGCTCCTTTCTTTACCGCCATTAACGCCAAGCACAAGCGAATCTTCAAGCAGTGGGACAAGTGGCATTGCCTTTGTACCGCTAACCAGCCCATCAGCACCGCCGACAGCTATCCCTGAAAAAGGTTTAAGTCCATTGGGTACGCTATCATCAGTTCCGGCAGAAAGGCCTACTGTACCATCGTCAAGCAGTTTAAGCTCACTCCTTTATAGTGTTCCATCGGCGCCGCCAACAGTTGGATCTTCCACCTCGAGTAGTTCATCGTCAAGCAAGCCACATGGGACCAAGCGGCCTCACAATGAAGAAGAAAAAAAAGAAGTTCAAGAGCAACATGAAACGCAGCCGCATAAAGCAAGAAAAATATAAAGAGATTAAAAATAAGTAGAACAAATTATACAAGAATATATGCTGATTTAACTCGTCCATAAAAAATAATATCCTCACCATTTTGGAGTTGTATACATGGCATATGAATATCTCGTCGTTGAACAATCGTTAGGGCTTACAGGGCAAGCAGATCTTCACGGTGCAAAAAATGCAGTGCTCGTTATTATGGCTTCATTGTTGTTAACGGATGGTAAATCAACATTAAAAAATGTGCCGTGTTCTGATGACATTCTGCATATGATTAGATTATTGAAAGAGCTTGGTGCGGCTGTTGTGTACGATTCTATTGCACATACTTTATACGTTGACACATCTACGGTGAATCGTTATCAAGTCAGCCATGATATTATGAAAAAAATGCGCGCATCTATTTTGGTAATGGGCCCTTTATTAGCACGATTTGGAAGAGCAGATATTGCATTGCCAGGTGGATGTGTTATAGGCGCTCGCCCTGTCAATTACCATCTTAATAACTTTGCAAAGATGGGCGTTGATATTGAAATTAATGGCGACTACCTCTGCTCTAAAGTTTTTAAATTACAATCAGGTGTATATCCACTCGAATATCCAAGTGTTGGCGCTACAGAAAATATTCTTATGGCCGCAACGCTCACACAAGGGACAACGCGTATTATTAATGCGGCATTGGAACCAGAAGTATTTGATCTCATAACTATATTGCAAAAAATGGGGGCGCGTATTTCTATTGTAGCGCCAGCTACCATTGAAATTGAAGGTGTGGATCATCTTAATCCTGTAGAACATGCGATTATGTATGATCGGCTTGAGGCAGGGACATTGCTTATTGCCGCAGCAATAACGGGTGGCTCGTTGTATCTTCCCGATGCCCCGGCAGCAATGATGGATGTTTTTTTGATGAAGTTGCAAGAAATGGGCCATACGATTGAGTGCGGCAAAGATGGTGTTGGTATTCGTCTACAAGCAACTAAAAATCCACGCGCTGTTTCGTTCAAAACGGCACCCTATCCAGGATTTCCGACTGATTTGCAAGCGCCTATGTTGGCAGCGCAATGTTTAGCGCAAGGAACGAGCGTCATCGAAGAAATGGTGTTTGAAAATAGATTGTTACACGTGCGTGAACTGCAAAAAATGGGTGCACAGATTCAACTTGATGCTCATAAAGCTATCATAACTGGCGTTGATGAACTGTACGGGGCACACGTTATCGCAACTGATATTCGTACATCAGCAGCGCTGGTTGCAGCTGGTTGCACGGCTAAGGGGACAACAGTGATGACGGGCGTGCACCATTGGAAGCGTGGGTACGAATCTATGGAAACAACATTAGCAAATCTTGGCGCACGCATCACCCTGCGTTCAATTGAGGAAGATCGTCCTGACGAGGTTGATAAATTGATGCAGCAGTATCGGCAGGGCACGGTGTCTTTGGTGTAGTCCTACCCGTAACTTATACCCCTCGATACGATTGCTTACGCAATCACTCGGGGCGAACGGAAATATATATCTAGCCTTACTTCTCAAAAACTGCTAATTCCTCAGCATGTTTCTTAGACGTTTTTGCCATCTGCTTGTGGAACTTTTCCCAGTGTGATGACTCTTCTTTTTCGCGTGAAGTACCAAAATCCATCCATTCTTTCTTCTGTTGTTTGTAAAGCGCTAAAGAATCGTTGAGTTCTTTGCCAAAGGCAACATCGTTGTCTTTTTCATTTTTGCTCTTTTTTAAATTTTCGATGGCTCTGTTTTCTAACTTGGTCCATTCCATCATGTGGCTCGCTTCGAGTCCCAATTTTTTTTCATGAAATTTTTTTTCAATATCCATATGTGCTGCTTCCTGGCCCTTAACGATATCGATCATCTCTTTTCTATGGCGAGCTTCTGTTTCCTTGAACTGTATAAGTTTGTCGGCATTTGATACACCATTAAGAGAGATAGCATGTGCTATAACAAGGAACGTAGAAATTATTTTTTTCATGGGATTTCTCCTTAATAACGGGTTATGTCCACTTATTGGGCGCGTGTGCTCACATAAAGAAGTAAAAAATTAATAACATAGGTAACGGTGTCTAGTAAACAAAATCTATCCATTCATGCTTGCCCTTCTTTTAAATATCATTAATAGTGGTGGTTACATTAACGTTGTCATAATGTTTTCAACTGTTGCTCTAAAGAACGTAGTATGAAAAAAAATGAATGCAAATATTTTTGTACTGTTTTAGTGATATTACTTGCTATGCCTCTTATGGGATATTACTTGCCACCCGTTAATTTGGGGCTTGGTAATATTCTGGATGGAGGGCCATTAAGGCCGTCGCCAGGTTTTTATTGGCAAGAATATATGCAAATATATAGTACAAGCACATTTCTTGATGCGCAGGGGAATCTTTTGGGCAATGTATGTTCACCAAATTTTAATGTGTGGGGTTTGGTTACACAGTTTTTTTATCAGTCGCCAAGATATTTGATATTTAAAGCAAAGCCTGGGATAGCGGCTTCGCTTCCTATTGTTCTCTCTTCGTGTATAGATAATAATCCGTTAGGTATAAGAAGCAGTGGTGCAGGCCTTTGTAATTTGGCTCTAGGTGTTTATTTGCAGTGGGATATGATCAAGCGGCGGGAGCGCCCCATTTTTATTCATCGATTAGAGCTCGATCTTTTTTGTCCGATAGGGAAAAACAGATCGCCTTTCTTTTCTATCAACCCCAGCACATCTCATTTTTATGTTGATCCCTACTGGGCAGCTACCCTATATATGTTGCCCAAGTTTGCGGTATCATGGCGATTGCACTATTTATGGAGTACGCAAAGCCCTAAAACATTTATTAATGGCGGCCAGGCCGTACATTTAAATTATAGTGTTGAATTTGAATTGAATAAGGATATGTGGCTTGCCATAAGTGGCTACTATCTGCAACAAACAAAAGATAGCACATTGTGTGGGGTGCCCATCCCCGATAGCCGTGAGCGTGTTTTTGCAATAGGTCCCAGCGCAATGTACGTGTTACCTCATAAGTTCAGATTCTTTGCCTATCTCTATATGGAGCGAGCAGTGCTGAATCGTGGACAAGGTATTAATTTTATTATCCGACTTTTCAAAAATTTTTGAGCATCATTTCTATATAGAGCCGCTTAATTCCGTCAGCTCTTTAGTTATTTTAGCTTGCCGTAGTTTATTGTACTGTAATCGTGTGGTTTGTAATAAGCTTTCGGCATTGCGGGTAGAGCTATCCATTGATAAAAAACGAGCTGATTGTTCCGAAAGAAGGGACTGAAATAAGAGCAGATGAATCATTGCCTCCAGAGATTGTAGTGCGAGGAGATCGAGAATTGCTGTTGGTGATTGTTCCCATTCATAGCCCTGGTGATCATATGAGGCTGGAGGAACATCGTGTTCATGTATAAAAGGAATAAGTTGTGTAATGTGAGCTTTCTGAATAAAAAAGGTTTTGGCTTTATTAGAAAAAATGAGTACGTTCGTGTAATTATTGCCTTGGCCAGCTATTTTTTCAACAATAGATTTTACTATACTCGTCAGGGTGATGGCCGAAAAAGATGGATATCCTTGAACAAAAGTGCCGCCTTGTTGTTGTATATGATCAGTAATATAATCAATACTTTTCTTGCCAATAGCAATGTAGTGGATGTTATCTAATTGAGTATAGGTGCTATAGCGTTCATATTCTTTATAGAGTGCGGTATTAAAGTTACCGCAAAGTCCTTTTTGAGAACCAACTAAAATTACCAATGTTTTTGCCTGCATAGATGGCGATGGATACAACGTTTCATTATGCCAGTCAGGAGTGGCAGATTTTATCTGTCCAAATAGATGAGAGAGTTTTTTTGTGTAAAAAGCGAGCGGTTCTTCTTTACTTCTAAGTCTTGAATGGTGTGACATAGAAATAAGACGCATGGCATGAGTAATTTTTTTGATTGTCTCAATTGCCTTGATACGCTGACGCATCTGAATTAAGTGGGCCATAGTTTTTTACCCATAATTTTACTTTTATTAAGCGCAAGATCTAATTCGATTTTATACTATCGTGTGAGCATCTATTTGGCAATTGATTGTAGAGTGAGCGTAGTATGAGTATGATATTTAAGGGTGTTTTATCTGCTGAGATCTAGAGGGGGATCATGATAGTTGTGGTTGATGCTTACAATATTTTAAAACAAGTTATGCCTACATTGCATATTACGGATCGCCAGCGAGAGCGTTTTCTGAGCATGGTTGGTGCATATGCGACAATAAAAAAGCTTATTCTTGTGGTGGTATTTGATGGTGGTCCCCATCAGTGGCCCCATAAAGAAAAGCGAGGGGGCGTTGAAATTATATATTCAGGTACACGTCAAACGGCTGACGAGTATATTCGTACCTATATTCAGGGGAATAAGGAGAAAGAGCTTTTATTGGTAACGTCGGATAGAGCCTTGTGTTCTTGGGCAGTGATGCATCGGGTGGAATCGGTAGATGCTGTGCCTTTTTACACTACGCTTAAAATGGCTACCCAGAAAAAAGAAGATCGTGTGGTGCAAAAAGAGTCGGATGTTCCAGTAAAAACCTCGCAAAATACAGTAGCAGAACTTGATGAGCTTATGATGCAAGGTTACTACGGATCATTAGATACTAAAGAGGAGGATGATCAAAAAAATAATCTTCGTGATGGTAATCGCCGGCAAGATTCAAAACAAGAACGGGCTGCGGCACGTAAAATAAAAAAACTATAAGGGGAGGACGTATGGTAAAACAGCAAGAACTTATTTATGCGATGAAAGATATAGAAGCTGTTGTACAAACATTGCAACACATCACATCGTACTGTGACGTGTTCACCTTTACGGGACCTTTGGGTGCGGGCAAAACAACGCTGATCCAACATCTCTTGCGGTTGAATGGTGTTAAAGGAGTTATTACAAGTCCAACATTTACCTATGTTAATGTCTATCATAACTATGTAGGCGCCACTTTTTACCATTTCGACTGTTATCGCATAGCAACGTTAGATGCTTTTTTGGAAGCCGGATTTGGTGAATATATATACCAGCCAAATAGTTGGTCATTTATTGAATGGCCTGAGGCTATCCGCTCGTTGCTACCTACCAATGTATGTCATATTAGTTTAGATTATTATGGTGATGACAAAAGAATATTGAGCTACGATGTCGTGCGAGAAAAATAACGATGAAAAAGCCATTGAGTCCTTTGTATGAACGTCCTGATTATTTGGTATGCACCTGTATGGGTGTTATGTATTCAGATATTTTGCGGGAAATAGAAAGCGGTGCAGCGACTTTTGATGACCTACAGGAACGACTTTTAGTAGGAACAGGATGTTCAAGCTGTGTTGCTGAAATTAATGATATTGTGCGCGATGCACGTGGCATAGATGAAAAGTAGTGTAAATTGAGGTTGAAATAACCATAGAAAAACACTATCATAGTCACACGAGCTTGAAATTGTACATATTTTTGACATAAACGGCGAGATTCCCGAGCGGTCAAAGGGGACGGACTGTAAATCCGTTGGCTTATGCCTTCGCAGGTTCGAATCCTGCTCTCGCCACATCTTTCACCCAATCTTCGCCAAAAGGCTGCGATTGGGGCCCGAAAATAGGCAAGCGGAGTTTATCCATGAGCTAGCGCAAGCGTATCGAAGGGTCTGGCTGCAAACATAAACTTCGATATATAAGAATTGATAGTTGAAATGTATCGCGGGAATAGCTCAATTGGTAGAGCGACAGCCTTCCAAGCTGTAGGTTGCGGGTTCGAGCCCCGTTTCCCGCTCCATATTTGTAAGAAATAGAAGATGTAATGCTGGCGTAGCTCAGTTGGTAGAGCAGCTGATTTGTAATCAGCAGGTCACTGGTTCAAATCCAGTCGCCAGCTCCATAATTTTAAAGAATTAGTTCTGATTTCTATAAATATTAAAAAGTTTGTTTTTTTCTGTTTTTTTATTTAATCTATATAGTATAATCGTAAGGATTAAGGTATTGTGCCCACGTAGCTCAGTGGTAGAGCACTTCCTTGGTAAGGGAGAGGTCACCGGTTCAATCCCGGTCGCGGGCTCCAGATAGCTCAGATATGAATTTAAGGTCATTTAAGTCGTAACAGTTAGAGATTATATGGCAAAAAATAGAATAACTACTCATTTGGTATGTGAAATAGTGCAAAGAGCGTAACTATACGCAAGTTGTTTCAAAAAAACGAACAATTGGTTCTTTAAAGTTGAATAAGTTTTGTTCTCGTTGTCGCAAGCAAATGATCATAAAGAAACAAAGTAGGCTGTATTGTAGGCCAGTAGCTCGAACTGGTAGAGCAGCAGACTCCAAATCTGCGGGTTGGGGGTTCGAATCCCTCCTGGCCTGCCAAAAAGTTGAAGATGAAGTTAGAGTAATAAGGTATTAGATGATGAATAAGAATGTTAGGGTAACTGCAGTTTTTGAAGGAAGTTAAAGTTGAGCTAATGCAAAGGTTATTTGGCCTAAAGTTGATGATTGGTTGGGTCAACGGTTGTTGTTTTGGTTTTGGTTGTTGCTTTTGCTATTTATTTAGGTTTTCTTGATTTTGGGTTTCTCAAGTTTGCGCAGTATGTTATTTAAAAGTTATGGTATATTAGAGTGATCAGGGATAGAGTTGCAACATGAAACGTTGGTATGTTGTTCAGGTATATGCTGGATATGAAGAAGCTGTTAAAGCTGATTTAAGTAAGCGAATTCAAGAAGAGGGGATGCAAGATTATTTTGGTGAAATTCTTGTTCCTTCGGCAACGATTAAAACATTTTTTTGATGCAGATGAAGCCAAAGATCAGCAGCTCTTTCCTGGTTATATTTTATTGAAATGGAAATTAGTTCCTGAGTGCTATGCGTCTGGTTACTTCAAGTCTACGTGTTTTGCGTTTTTTGGGGGGAAAGATCCTGTCCGCTTAGTCAAAAAGAAATTGATCGTATTATTTCTCAAATTAAGGGAGAAGTTGCGGTTGCGCAAGAAAAGAGTGATTTTGTAGTTGGTAGTGAAGTTGATATTAATGAAGGTCCATTTGCAGGATTTGTCGGTATTATTGATAAAATTGATGAAGAAAATGAAAGATTAACTGTTATGGTAGTATTTTTGGTAGAATGACTCCGGTTGAATTAGGTTTTAATCAAGTTAAACAATAATCAGTATAAGGTAGGTTTTTGCTATGGCAAAAAGATTAAAGCAAAAATTAAGCTTCAAATTCCTGGTGGTGCAGCAACTCCAGCTCCTCCAGTTGGTTATACTCTTGGTCAGCATCAAGTTAATATTATGGAGTTTTGTAAGCAATTTAATGCTCAAACAGCAAGTCGAAAAGGCGAAACTGTTCCTGTAGTAATTACTGTTTATGACGATAAAACTTTGTTTTATTGTAAAAACTCCTCCAACGTCAGAATTTATTAAAAAGAAAATTAGTCTTGCAAAGGTTCTTCGCGTCCAATACTAATAAGGTTGGTAAAATTTCGTTGGAAAGATATTGAAGAGATTGCTAAAATTAAGATGCCTGATTTAAATGCTGATGATATTGAGCAAGCTAAAAAAATTATTGCTGGTAGTGCGCGCAGTATGGGTGTTGATGTATGATTGATTGCAGTAGTTGCAGGGATCTAGTGTAATATGATCTAAGCATGGTAAAAAATATATAGAGGCACAGAAGAAAGATTGAGCCGAATCAGGTACTTCCGGTTGATGAAGCATTTGCAAAAGTTAAAGAACGTTGCGTTTGCCAAATTTGATGAATCGGTTGATGTGCATGTCAATTTGGGTATCGATCCTGCTAAAGGTGAGCAAGTGGTTCGTGGTTCTGTTGTGTTGCCTCATGGTCAGAGGAAAAACAGTAAGAGTCGTTGTATTTGCTAAAGGTGAATATGCCGAAGCAGCGCGAAAAGCTGGAGCTGATTTTGTTGGCATGGAAGATCTTATTGAAAAAATTAATGGTGGTTGGCTGGATTTTGATTTTGCTGTTGCAACACCAGATGTTATGGGTGTTGTTGGTACAGTTGGCAAAATTTTGGGGCCTCGGGGGCTTGCTGCCAAATAAAAAATTAGGAACGGTTACTTTTGATGTTGGACCTGTTGTGCATGATCTTAAAAAGGGGCGTGTGTTCTTTAAAAATGATAAAAGCGGCATTGTTCATTTTTCTTTTGGTAAAGTTTCGTTTGATGCGAGTAAGCTTGCATGATAATTTTGTAGAGTTTGTTAAAGCGTTGTTTGCTGCAAAGCCTGCAACCGCAAAAGGTAAGTTCTTAAAGAAAATGACTGTCTGCTTCTACAATGGGTGTTGGTATTCAGGTGAATCCTGATGAATTATTACGGTCTTGATATGGTAAAAAGGTTTAGCGCATGAATCGTCAACAAAAACAGAAGTTGTTGAAGTTATTCAAAAACAGTTTTTCCAAGAAGCCAGGCATCCTTTCTTGTTGGTGTTCAAGGGATTACTGTAGCTCAATTGCAAAATTTACGAAAAGAATTGCGCAAAAAGTGGGGCAACCTTAAAGTTGCTAAAGCTCGTTTGATGAAGCGTGCATTGGCAGAGTTGAATGCGGGATCACAAGAGCTTATTGCCTTATTTCAAGGGATCAAATTGGTATTGTTTTTGTTGGTAAGGAATCTCCTGGTGTAGCAAAGACGCTTGTATGATTTTGCAAAAGAGAATGAAGCGTTCAAGCTTGTTGCTGGATCTTTAGAAGAAAAATTTTTAGATCATACGGCCATTAGTCGTCATTGCCGACTTCCATCAAGAGAAATCCTCTTGGCGCAACTCTGTGGTACATTACAAGCTCCAGCAACGAGGCTTGTTACGGTCTTAAATGCGACTACAGTTAAGCTCGTTGTGTGTTCTTGAAGCAATTGGCGAGCAAAAACAACAACAAGTTACGTAATTATAAGTGTGAGTAAATGAGTATATACATTATTGTGACATATTTTAATTAAACGCATGGAGAATGCTATGGCACAAATCATTCGAAAAGTTGATCGAAGAAATCGGCGATATGTCTGTTGTTGGAGCTTGCAGATTTTGTTAAAGCACTTGAAGAAAAGTTTGGTGTTTCAGCTATGCCAGCTATGCCTATGATGCGTGGTGCGGCAGCGGCTCCTGCAGCAGCAGCTCCTGCAGCAGCAGAAGAAAAATCTGAATATAAAGTTACCTTGCAAGATGCAGGCGCCGACAAAATTAAAGTAATTAAAGCATTACAAGCAGTGTTACTCAGTTGAGCTTGGCTGATGCTAAAGAAAAGTGTAGAAGAAGCAGCCAGCAGTTATTGCTGAATCTGCTGCTAAAGATGATGCTAAGAAAATGAAAGAAGCTTTAGAAGCGGCTGGAGCAAAAGTTCAGCTTTCTTAAATAAGCGGCTCTTTGTGGTTTAGGTATTAGTCGCCTGAGGGTGATATTTAATATGATCTTTTGCAAAGACGAGGAGCAACTTAATGTCTAACTTGCATATAGGCAAGAGATACTGTTCGTAGGTCATTTGGGAAAATTAAAGATATTGTTCCAGTTCCTAATTTGATTGAAATTCAATCAACATCATTTAATGATTTTGTTCAATTGGATTATTTGCCTGAAGAACGTAGCTAATTGGGCTTGAAAAAGTACTTAGGGATGTTTTTCCTATCGATTATAACGATAAAATGTCCTTGGAATATGTAGTTATGAATTAGGTCATTGGGCATGCACATGTGGGAAGCTGACCGGTATTGAAAATCGATATCAGTGGAGTTGTTCCTCTTGCAAAAAATCTGATTGTTCTCGACTTAGATAGAGAATTTAACATGTACTTTTTGTAAAAAAAAAACAGCACGCTATAAAACTGTTCTAACTGTTTAGCGCGTGTTGCTGTTAAATTGCCTATGACTCTTGATGAATGTCGTTCAAGTGGACAAACATTTTCTATGCCACTAAAGATCAAAATTCAACTTATTAGTTGGGCATATTGATGCAGCAGGGCAATAAAGTTGTTCGTGATATTAAAGAACAAGATATTTTCTTTGCAGATGTGCCAGTTATGGCAGATCTTTATGAAGAAAATGGAACGTTTTAAGCTTGGTAATTTAGGTACATTTTTAATTAATGGTGTTGATCGTGTTATTGTTAGTCAGTTGCATCGATCTCCTGGTGCTGTGTTTTCTCAAAGTAAAAAAGTAAAAGATTTTCGAGGTCGACCATATTATGTTGCTCGTATTATTCCAATGCGTGGTTCTTGGATTGATTTTGAATTTGATAGCAATGATTATCTTTATGTTCGTATTGATAAAAAGAAAAAATTATTAGTTACTACATTCTTACAAGCTCTTGGTATTGCTCGTGATGAAATTATTCCTCTTTTTTATAATTTTGATGACTATTAAAAGTGATAAGGTGATTTCTATCGAACGGTTGATGATAGGCTTATTGGTCAACGTATTGAAAAAGGAATGCTTGCCTGAAAAGATGAAAAAGCATTTTTGGGTAAACGAGTTACCAAAGAAATTATTGCTCAGTTTAGTAAAAGCAGGCATTAGATCATCTTACTATTAAAGAAGACTAGCATTGCTTAATCGTGTGTTTGGTAAAGATGTTATCGATTCTGAAACGGGTGAAATTTTGATTGAACAAGGTCAATGTTTACTGAAGAACATTTTGAATTGTTGAAAAAATATAAAACAATTGCAATTTGATCTTATTCAATCTTCTGGTTATGTATTTCAACCAACTATTGCAATGACGCTTACGCAAGATCGTTGTATCTCACGAAGATGATGCACTTAAAGAATTGCATGCAAAAGTGTGGCCTGGTGATAGTTCATCACTTAAAGAAATTAAAGAGCGTTTTGATAATCTTATTCTTCAATAACCGTTTTTATGATCTTACTAAAGTTGGTCGTATTCGTATGAATCGAAATTGGGTCTTATCTATTCCTGAAGATCAATTACGGTCTTAACAAAAGAAGATATCGTTGCAACAATTCGTTATTTGGTTAATTTGCGTGAACGTGGAGAAGGCGAACTTAGATGATATTGATCATTTGGGTAATCGTCGTGTTCGCTTGGTTGGTGAATTGTTAAGTAATCAAATGTATCTTGGGTTTTTACGTATTGAACGTATTGTTCGTGAACGCTTTAGAATGCAAGAATCGCATGGCGCATTGATGCCACAAGATTTTCTTAATGTTAAGCCATTAAGTGCTGTTATTACGAGAATTTTTTGGGATTGGGTCAATTATCTCAATTTATGGATCAAACTAATCCACTTTCAGAAATTGCGCATAAACGTCGTCTTTCAGCTCTCGGGCCCGGTGGTGTTTTGAAAGATCGTGCAACATATGAAATTCGTGACGTTCATACTTCTCACTATGGTCGTATTTGTCCTATTGAAACACCTGAAGGTCAAACAGTTGGTTTGATTTCATCTTTGCTACCTATGCAATGGTGAATGATCTTAGGATTTATTGAAACAGCATATCGTCCGGTTGTAAGATGGTAAAATTAAAGATGAAGTAGTCTTTCTTGATGCATTTGAAGAAGCAGATAATTATATTGCACAAGCAGATGCTGATTGATGCTGACAATAACAATTAAAAGATGGTAAAGTTTTTGCGCGTCATGAAGGTAACTTCTTGTATGTTGATGCAGATAAAATTAATTATATCGATTTATCTCCAAAACAGTTGGTTTCTGTTTCTGCAGCATTATTCCATTTCTTAGAACATGATGATGCAGCTCGTGCTCTTATGGGTGCAAACATGCAACGTCAAGCAGTTCCTCTTATTAGATACACAAGCACCTATTGTTGGTACCGGTATGGAACAAGAAATTGTTAAAGCTTCAGGTGCTGTTATTACTGCAAAACGTGATGGTGTTGTTGAATATGTTTCTTCAGATAAAATTATTATTCGTGCTGATGAAGATGAATTTACAAATATTGAAGATTGGATTTCTCAAGGTATTGATACCTATCATTTAAGAAAATTTCAACGATCAAGCTATAGCACATGGATTCATCATACTCCGATTGTAAAACGTGGTGATGTGGTTAAAGCGGGTGATATTCTTACCAATGGTTCTTCTATTGATAGATGGTGAACTTGGCATTAGGTTCGAATCTTCTTGTTGCCTTTATGCCATGGCATGGTTACAACTTTGAAGATGCTATTGTATTAAATAAGCGTCTGGTTGCTGATGATGTACTTACTTCAGTTCATATTGATGAATATATTGTAGATGCTCGTGATACCAAGCTTGGGCCTGAAGAAATTACTCGTGATATTCCTAATGTGAGTGAAACAGCACTTGCTGGTCTTGATGAAGATGGTATTGTGCGTATTGGTACTCGTGTTAAACCTGGTGATATTCTTGTAGGTAAAGTAACTCTTAAAGGTGATATTCAATATTCTCCAGAAGAAAAATTGTTACGTGCTATTTTTGGTGAAAAATCACGTGAAGTGCGTGATACTTCATTGCGAGTACCACCAGGAGTTGAAGGTACTGTTATTGATGTTAAAATTTTCTCTCGCAGTGGTGTTACGTAAAGATAAACGTTATAAAGAAGAAGTTGCTAAACAAATTGCTAAATTAGAAACTGACTTTAATGATCATGATATTATCTTGACAAATATGGTTGTTGAAAAACATTGCGATGCATTGCATGGTAAGAAGGCACTGCAACTGTATCAAAAAGACTGTTAAAGATGGTAAGTTTGATCAAGAATTGTTACAAAAACTACGCTTGAAGAACTTTTTGAACTTAAAGTCAACAGATAAAGAAGTTAATGAAGCACTTAAACAACTTAAAGATTCGTATGAAAATCAATTGCGTATTTTGACTGGTCTTAAAGAAGAACGTATTAATAAGCTTAAAAAAGGTGATGTATTACCATCTGGTGTTATTAAGATGGTTAAAGTATACATTGCTATGAAACGTACATATCTCTGTTGGTGATAAAATTGCTGGTCGCCATGGTAATAAAGGTGTTGTATCTACCATTGTTCCTCGAGAAGATATGCCATATTTGGATGATGGTACACCAGTTGATATTGTTTTGAATCCACTTGGTGTTCCTTCTCGTATGAACGTTGGTCAAATTCTAGAAACAATTCTTGGGCTTGCTGGTAGAGAAATTGGTGAATCAATTTACAAGCAATTGCTAGAAACGAAGGTTATGAAGCAGTTAAAAAAGATTTAAGAATTATTATGGTAAAGAGCTTATTGCTCGATTATGAAAAATAATATGGCAAAGATGGCGTAATGGATCTTGCACATAAAACAGTAAAACATGGTGTTCATTTTAAAACTCCTGTGTTTGATGGTGCTGATTTTGATGACGATATTAAACCATTATTGAAAGATCTTAATTTACCTGAATCAGGTGCATTTAAATTGCGTGATGGTCGAACGGGTGAATATCTTTGATCAGCCAGTTACTGTTGGTACTATTTATATGATGAAACTAAATCATATGGTTGATGATAAGTTGCATGCTCGTTCTGTTGGACCATACTCATTAGTAACGCAACAACCATTGGGTGGTAAAGCACAAATGGGTGGTCAACGATTGGGAGAAATGGAAGTATGGGCACTTGGAAGCATATGGTGCTGCATATACCTTGCAAGAAATGTTAACATATAAATCTGATGATGTGACTGGTCGACATAAAGTGTATGAAGCAATTGTTCGTGGTGAAGATGTTCCAGAACCAGGAGTTCCAGAATCATTCAATGTATTAATTAAAGAACTTCAAAGTTTAGGTCTTACAAGTGGATTTATTCAAGAGCTGGCAAGGAGAAAGTCAGTGAGTAATCGAATGCTAGATCGTTTTAGAGAATATGTAAATGTTACGCAATTTAATGCCATTAAAATTGGGCTTGCTTCTGCCAGAAAAAATACGATCATTTTCGTATGGTGAAGTTAAGAAAATTGAAACGATTAACTATCGAACGTTAAAACCAGAAAGAGATGGGTTATTTTGTGCGCGCATTTTTGGTCCAGTAAAAGATTGGGAATGTAATTGCGGTAAATATAAACGCATGAAACATCGCGGGGTTACCTGTGAAAAATGTGGTGTTGAAGTTATTCAATCACGTGTTCGTCGTGAACGAATGGGGCATATTGAACTTGTTGCTCCTGTATGTCATATTTGGTATCTAAAAGGTATTCCAAGTTATCTTGGGTCTTATTATGGATATGCCGGTTAAAGATCTTAGAGCGTGTTATTTATTTTGATGCTTACATGGTTGTCCATCAAGGGCATTCTCCTTATCCTCGTAAAACATTATTGAGTAATGCTGAATATGAAAATTATATTGATGCGCATCCAGATGATACTGAATTTGTTGCAGAAATTGGTGCAGAAGCAATTCGTACTGTTTTGAGCTATGCTTGATCTTAAAGCTATGAAATAGCACACTTGCAAGACGAATATCAAAAAACAACTTCAGTTGCAGTTCGTCATAAAATTATGCGTCGCATTAAAGTGTTTTCTGGCTTATTGCAAGGTGAATATGCAGTCCAGAATGGATGATTCTTGACTGTATTGCCAGTATTACCACCAGATTTACGTCCATTGGTACCACTTGAAGGTGGTCGCTTTGCAAGTTCAGATTTAAATGAATTATATCGTCGTGTTCTTAATAGAAATATTCGTTTGCAACGATTATTAGAAATTGAAGCACCATCAGTTATTATTAAAAATGAAAAACGTATGTTGCAAGAATCAGTTGATGCGCTTATTGATAATGGTAGACGTGGGCAACCAGTGCGTGGTTCTAATAGTCGTCCATTAAAATCATTAAGTGAAATGCTGCGTGGTAAACAAGGTCGTTTCAGACAAAACTTGCTTGGTCGTCGTGTTGATTATTCAGGACGTTCAGTGATTGTTGTTGATCCAGAATTACGTATGGATCAATGTGGTATTCCAAAAGTGATGGCTTTTGAACTATTTAAATCATATATTTATGCTGGTTTGTTGAGCGTGAATTTGCACCTAATTTGCGTGTTGCAAAACGTATGGTTGAAGAATTGCATCCAGAAGTATGGGATGTTTTGGAAGAAGTTGTAAAAAATCGACCTGTACTTCTTAAATCGTGCACCAACATTGCATCGTCTTGGTATTCAAGCATTTTATCCTATTTTGGTTGATGGTAAAGCTATTAAAATTCATCCTTTGGTTTGTGCTGCATTTAACGCTGACTTTGATGGTGACCAAATGGCGGTGCATGTGCCATTAAGTAAAAAAGCGCAAGAAGAAAGTATAAAACTTGATTCTTTCAACAAATAATATTCTTTCTCCTCAAATGGTCGTCCGGTAACCGTTCCATCTCAAGATATGGTTCTTGGGTTGCATTATATGACTAAAGTTCGTTAAAGATGCTCAAGGAGAAGGAATTATCTTTGCTCAATGTTGATGAAGTTATTACTGCATTTCAATGTGGACAAGTTGATCTACATGCTCAGATTAATGTGCGTTTACCGACAAGGTGAAATTGTTCAAACAACAGTTGGGCGTGTTGTTTTGTTTGAAGCATTGCCAAAAGGTTCTGATTTCCATTGGGTTAATAAAGTTATTAAAAAGAGTGATTTAACTAAGTTGGTAGAAAAATTTATTATCGTTTTGGTAGTGATGCAACCGTATATGTCTTGATAGAATTAAAAAACTTGGATTTTATCATTCAACGATTGCTGGTATTTCATTCTCATTACGCGATTTAATTGTTCCTGCAAAAAAAGATGCGATTATTAAAAATGCAGAAAAAGAAGTTGAAAATGTTGAAAAACTCTATATGGATGGTGTTATCACCAATGGTGAACGTTATAATAAAGTTATTGAGTATTTGGGATCATGCAACTGCAGATGTTGCAACTGATATGAGTAAAGAACTTGAAGCAACAAGATCAAAAAGCATTTGCTAAATGAAGATAGGTAAGTTCAAGCCATTTAATCCTATTTTTATGATGTTGAATCTGGAGCTCGTGGTTCTAAAGATCAAATTAAACAGTTGTCGGTATGCGTGGTATGATGGCAAGTCCAACTGGTGAAATTATGGAAACACCAGTTAAAACTAACTTTAAAGAAGGTTTGAGTGTTTTTGAGTACTTTATTTCTACCCACGGTGCTCGTAAAGGACAAGTCGATACCGCGTTAAAACAGCAAATTCTGGTTATTTAACTCGTCGCTTAGTCGATGTTGCACAAGATGTTGTGGTTACTATCGATGATTGTAAATCGCTGGGTTATGTTGAAATTGAAGATTTAAAAGAATCTGGAGATATCATTTATCCATTGGCAAATCGTGTATTTGGGCGTGTTCTGGCATGCAGATGTTAAAGATCCAGTATCGGGTGAACTTTTTCAAGCAAGGACAAGTGATTGGTCGTGATGATAGTTGCAAAGCTTGCTGATTCTGCGGTATCTAAAGTTACTGGTTCGTTCTGTACTTACCTGCCAAGCAAAACGTGGTGTTTGTGCGCATTGTTATGGTTATGATTTATCAAAAGGTGAATTAGTTGATGTTGGTACAACCGTAGGTATTATTGCAGCACAATCGATTGGTGAACCTGGTACTCAGCTTACTATGAGA
Source organism: uncultured bacterium (assembly GCA_963738145.1). Taxonomy (GTDB): domain Bacteria; phylum Babelota; class Babeliae; order Babelales; family Vermiphilaceae; genus CAVTVH01. The sequence goes on along the minus strand of CAVTVH010000001.1, from coordinate 166,478 downwards.
ACCTTCCATATCGGGGGTACAGCGAGTGGTTTTGCAGAGCAACCATTCATTCAGTGCAAAACATGATGGTATTGTTGAATTACGTGGAGTGCGTATGGTTAATAACCGTCAAGGTCAATTGGTTATTATGAGTAGTAAAGCAAAGTTATTAATTGTGGCTCACAGATGGTCGTGAATTACAACGTTATGATGTTGAATATGGTTCTATTATTCATGTGTCATGATAAACAAGAAGTAAATGCAGGTACAAAGTTAGCTGAATGGGATCCAATAATAAAGTTATTTTAACTGAAAAAGCGGGAACGTTGATTTGTTGATCTTATCGAAAATGTTACAGTTCAAGAACGTTTTGATGAAGCAACAGGATAAATCAAGTTATATTGTTCTTGAACATAAGAGTGAAAAATATCAGCCAGCATTAAGTATTGTTGATGATAGATGGTGAAGAAGTAGCGCAATACTATCTTACCAGCAGGATCATATTTAAGCGTTACAGAATAAGCAACGTGTTGAAGTTGGTGATTTTTTGTAAAGATGCCTCGTGAAGTTTCTAAAAACTAAAGATATTACTCGGTGGTTTGCCGCGTATTGCAGAGCTCTTTGAAGCACGAATGCCAAAAGATGCAGCAATTATAGCTGATATTGATGGTGAAGTTGTCTTTGGTGGATTGCATCGTGGATTGCGTAAAGTTAGTGTTGTTGCTGGTGCAGAATCGTTTGATTATTTTATTCCTCGTGGTAAACAATTTAATGTTATTAATGGTGATCATGTAAGTGCAGGTGATCAATTAACTTCAGGTTCTCCAGTTCTTCATGATATTTTACGTATTTTAGGGCCTGATGTGGTTCAAAGATATTTGTTGATCAAATTCAAGAAATTTATCGTTTGCAAGGTATTGATATTAATGATCGACATATTGAATTTATTGTTCGTCAAATGTTACGTAAAGTTCGTGTGGTTGATCCAGGTGATACGTGATTTCTTAATTGGTGATCGTGTTGATCGTATTCATTTTAAAACGGTAATGCATTGATTAAAGCTGAAGGTAAAAGAGTTGCTGTTGCAAAACCTATTATTGATGGGTATTACGCAAGCATCGTTGGGAACTGAAAGCTTTATTTCTGCAGCATCATTCCAAGAAACAACACGAATTTTAGCAGAAGCAGCTATTTCTGGACAAGTTGATCATTTGTATGGTTTAAAAGAAAATGTGATTGTTGGTAAATTAATTCCTGCAGGTACTGGTATTAAATCATTTAGAGATAAATATTTAGGTGATGATGTTTCTGATTTTGAACGGCAAGCACAACAAGAAGAACATGCATGAATGATGCAGCAAATAGAATGAATATACAGAAAACAACATAGGCGCGTAGCTCAGTGGTAGAGCATTGCTTTGACGTAGCAAGGGTCAGCGGTTCAATCCCGCTCGCGCCTACCAGATGTGAAATAGATTGACATGCTCAACGCGAACAAATATTAAGACCGTTCGTCCTGAGCTTGTCGAAGGATACGAATGGATAATATTTAATACATAAGCCATAAGGTTGTATACATGGTAGCAAACGTAGAAAATAAAGAAGGTAGAAGTTTCGTAAAAGATTCAGAGCTCATGACAAAGATACGGGCTCACAGCTGTTCAAATTGCCCTTTTATCAGCAAGAATTGATACGCTGAGCAAACATCTGGGTGAATTTAAAAAAGATTTTTCTTCAAAACGTGGCTTGTTCAACTTGCTTGCGCAAAGACGCAAATTGTTGAAATATCTTGAACAAGAAAGTGAAGATAGTTATAAGAGTGTTGTGAAACGCTTAGGTTTAAAAAAATAGCATAAAGTTTTTAGATATGCTGATAACACATAGGTTATATTAATGGTAAAAAAATTTAGGTTGGATGAATTTGGGTATGAAGTAGAGATGGGTAAATTTGCTCAGCAAGCTGATGGTGCCGCATGGTTTAAACAAGGCGGAACTGTTATTTTATCAACGGCTGTTACGGCACCTTCGAAAGATTTTCCTGGATTTTTACCATTTACTGTCGATTATCGTGAACAATTTTCTGCGGCAGGAAAAATTCCTGGTGGTTATTTTAAAAGAGAAGGTAAACCTTCTGATAAAGAAGTTTTGACGGGTCGTTTAGTTGATCGTGCAGTTCGTCCATTGTTTCCTTCTAAATTTTTTGATCAAGTACAACTTCTTACAACTGTCTATTCTGTTGATAAAGAACATGCACCAAACGTATTGGCATTGGTTGCAAGCTCTCTTGCTTTGACCATCTCAAATATTCCTTTTCTGGGGCCAGTTGGCGCTGTTGAAATGTGTAAAATCGGATGGAAGATGGATATTTAATCCTTCCTATCAAGAAAGCTTAACGGCAGATGCACGTCTTATTATTGCTGGTACAGAAGAAGGTATCAACATGGTTGAAGGTTCTGCGCTTGAGATATTTGAACAAGAATTTGTTGATGTGCTGTTCTTGGCGCATGAATATATTAAAAAACTTGTTGCATGGCAACTAAAATTCAATGAAGAATTTAACAGTGCTCCAAAAGTTGAAGTTGCTGATACTTATGATTGGCAAGGTTGGCAGCAAAAGGTTAATGATTATTTAACTGATGAGCGTGTGCGCAATGTCATATAAAACAGATAAAGTTGAGCGTTACGCATATCTTGATGAATTGAAAAAAGCATTCTTAGAGCTGTATGCAAAAGAAACAGAAGAAGATGCAGTCCCTTCTAAAGTACTTGAATATGTTTTTGATCAAGAATTACAACGTAAACTTACTGAATTTATTTTTACATTATAAAAACGTGTTGATGGTCGATCATTTGATCAAGTTCGTCCTATTTCGGTTGAAGTTGGATTCTTACCATTCACCCATGGATCAGCTCTGTTTACTCGCGGACGTACTCAAGCATTAGTAACAGCGACGCTTGGTGGTGGTCAGGATGAACAAAGGATTGAAACTATGATGGGTGATGAGACTGATAATGGTACGTTTTATGCTTCATTATAATTTCCCTCCATTCTCTGCTGGTGAAGTTCGTCCGATGCGTGGTCCTGGTCGACGTGAAGTTGGTCATGGTTATTTAGCTGCTTCAGCTTTGAGGCGTATGCTTCCGTCTAAAGAAGAGTTTCCGTATACCATTCGTATTGTTGCAGATATTTTTGAATCTGATGGCTCTACATCAATGGCAACTACGTGCGGTACTACTATGGCTCTTATGCAAGCGGGTGTGCCGATTAAAAAAATGGTAAGTGGTATTGCTATGGGTCTTTTGACTAATCAAAAAGGTGATTTCCAAGTGCTATCTGATATTTCGGGCTTTGAAGATGCGTTTGGTTTGATGGATTTTAAAGTTACCGGTACTGAGCTTGGTATCACTGCAATTCAAATGGATATCAAATATAAAGGTGGCTTAGCGCGTGACATTTTTGAAAGCGCTCTTGCGCAAGCACGTATAGGACGCTGCATATTCTCGGTGAGATGAAGAAAGTCATGAGTAAGCCAAACGCAGAGCTTTCTGAGTTTGGTGCCTAAGTTGGTTACATTTAAAGTCGATACTGATAAAATTGGTGCTATTATTGGAACTGGTGGCAAAACAATTCGTGAAATTATTGATAAGACTAAAACGAGTATTGATATTGAGCCTGATGGTTTAGTTAAAATATTTGGTGGCCCAGATGCAGATCTTGATATGGCAGTGAACTGGGTTAAAACCCTAGCTGGTCAAATCGATATTGGTGCTCGCTATGTTGGTAAAATAAGACGTATTGTAGAGTTTGGACTCTTTGTTGAACTGGTTCCAGGCCAAGATGGTCTTGTGCATGTATCTGAGATACCACGCGATAAGCAACGTAACTTTGCACAGCTTTACAAAGTCGATGATGTCGTAACCGTTGAAGTCATGGATTATGATCGCACGAGCGGTAGAATCAGATTACGTTTGATCGAGGCTGCGTAGGCTTTGTGTGCAAATTTAGTTAGAAATTGTTTTATTTCCGTTCGCCCTGAGTGATTTTCCGCTAGCTCGCTACGCTGCGCAAAACATTCGCCACGAACGGATAATTAAGGACATCATGAAACGGCTCAGTGGACGACTACCTGAACAGATGCGTACGGTACGTGTTACCTACGATCTATATGGCTATGCTCAATCTTCTGTCTTATTTGAACTTGGTACTACAAAAGTATTGTGTGCTATTAGTTTACAAAATGGCGTACCCCATTTTCTCAAAGGCAAAAAAACGGGTTGGTTAACAGCAGAATATGCTATGTTGCCATCGTCCACGACAGTGCGCACTTCGCGTGATACGGGCTATCAGAAAAATGGTCGCAATGTAGAAATATCTCGCCTTATTGGCAGAGCCTTGCGATCTATTGTTGATTTGTCAGTTTTTGGTGAACACACAGTGACGGTTGATTGTGATGTGTTACAGGCAGATGGGGGCACGCGAACGGCATCTATTACGGCGGCATGTTTGGCGCTCGCATTAGCAAATAAACGTTGGCTTGCTTCCGGTAAAATATCTGCTACATGCATGCGGGATCTTCTTGTGGCTGTATCAGTTGGTATGAGTGGTGATACGGCCCTGTTGGACTTAGATTTTCAAGAAGATAGCACGGTAGATGCGGATTTTAATTTTGTTCTTACAAAATCCGGAGCCCTGGTTGAAGTTCAAGGGACAGCTGAATTGAAACCGGTGCTGTGGTCAGACTTTGATAAAGCACGCTTACTAGCACAGCAAGGAGCGCAGGAGCTGTTTAAGCTTCATGAATCTCAGCGTGATGAAGAGGCGCCTTTAGCTACGGGACACTTTACTCTCGGAAAAATTGCTACGATAACTACTGCTCGAAATTAATAATTCTATTCCCGTTCGTCTCGAGTGTTTTCGCGAAGCGAAACGGAAGGCCCTCCATGAACCTACCAACATTCCTAGCACACTGCCGCGAGCCAGACTTTTTTGCTTCAAGGCCGTATACCTGTTTTACCGGATCTTCGTATCCCTTACTCTTTTTTTCATGGTTATTCGATCATATGGGGCTGCACCGCAAAGGGTGGCAAACCATAGATAGCACAACTACCAATCTCTCAACATTAATTTCTCAGCTACAGATGAGTTTTTTGGGAACAACAAGCTCCTATTGGCTGCGTGATATTGGCGATTTTGCCGATAAAGATCGTAAGCAATTACTTGCCCATATACGCGGCTATACCGGGCCTAATGTTCTTCTCTTTTTTAGTTCTACCGCACCAACTTCATTCGATGCTCATGCAATAATCGAGTTGCCCGATCTTCTGGATAAAAAGTTATTCCTGGCTCTCCTAGAATTAGAAAACCCGACGGTGATACAGAGAAATAGCGCAGTTATTAAGGAAATATTTGCCCATGCAGCTACGATATCTCTTGATACTGCATGCATTCTCATACGCTATATGCGCATCATAGGCAATAATCAACAAGAGTTTATTCGCACGGTATTAGGATCACTTATCTCTCAAGAAACATCACTGTTTACGCTCAGCCAATACTTTTTTGCTAAGCAGACAGCACCATTTTTTTCAGAATGGACATCCTGTGCTCAACAGTATGGGGAACTTTTTTGGATTACTTTTTGGTCAGAACAGTTGTGGCGAACACACGGTTATGTGCGTTATATGCAGCAGAACAAGATTGCGGAAGCAAAAAGTATAGCCTATCGCTTGCCCTTTTCTTTAGTACAACGCGATTGGAAAAAAATATCATTGCATGAGGTGCAATCGGCTCATACTTTTTTATATGAGCTTGATTATACCCTTAAAAATGGTGGCCCGTCCTATGGACTAGATCTCTTTTATGCAAAGTTTTTGTCTGGTGAGTTTAATTCTTAATCAGGCATAGAGCTTTCCGTTGGGGCTGATCCACCGCCAAAGAAGGTCATACTAGCTGCTTCCTCTTCAGGGGAAATTGTGAATTCAGGTGCCATACTTTCGGTTTGTGTTGATTCGCTTTGAGGTGCCAGAGCAGAGAAGGCTGTATTGATATTGAACAATGCGGGATTTATGTTGCCTAACATATACTCAAGGCCCACGGGGACTGGTTGCTCCTCGGTGGGTGTTGGCTCACCAGGTTCAGGGTGCGTTGTTGCGCCATAAGCTTTCTGATAGTTATCTGTATAGCCAGTTTCATAACCACGTCTATATTCTTGTACAAATCGTGCTTCTTGGCTGTCGGTTGCAAAATAGAAGTTATGCTCTTTAGAAAAGCGATCTAGAGCTGCGTTATTTCTTATGTTTATGTTGACGATTGAATCAAGGAGGCTAGGACTGACGGTAGGCTTTGGCGAGTAACTATACCTTGCTGCCCTTTCTCCCTCACGTTGCCCATCAGATATACCTGCATCGAATCCCATCTGATAACCAATTTTTAATATTTTTTCTAAGGTTGGAACTACTGGCTCTGTTTGCTCTTCTTCAGGTGTCACGGTTGAAACACTTGGTGTTGTAGCTGCAATAGCTGCTGGTCGTCGTTCAGCAGCAGCTAGTAATGAACTGATAGGAGCTGGAGGTACACGACCAAGTGCAAATGATTCTTGGTAACCATCTGTGTAGCCATCTTTATAGCCATTTAGGAAGCCTTGTCTGAAGGATTCTACATAGCTTTCATCGTTAAATTGGATTTCTATTTCCAGCGTGTCAGACAATGAGTATCTGTTTAAAGATACATGTTCATCAAGTAGTGCGATCCTTCCTTCACTAAGCTCGGTTGGCGGTTCCTGATAATAATCAAATCTTCGATCTTCCTGCCCTTGTTCGGTACCAAGTTTTTTGCCCAAATAATAACCCGCCTTATAGCCTATTTTATAAGCTGTCGAGTCATCTGGGATTTGTATAGTTTGAATCTCACTGGCCATGGTTTCTGCCGCAGCCCTCTTTTCCTCACGACCCTCTGCTGTCTTTTTCTTTTTTTCTTCAACTTCAGTTCTGGCAGCAGATGAAAGTTCCTGTGTTGCCACGAGAGAGAGAAGGCTCAAGATAATAGAGATGGCCAAACGCTTCATAAACGATCCTTTTATTCTTAGATAAGAGCTATTTATCGTAAGAATACCAGGTTGGCGATTCAGATTGCAATGATTGGTAAAAACAAAAAGGCTGCTATTTGGCTTGCTTTGTGTGTCTTGACCGTTTTTTACCGTTTCATAAACCTATCAGGCTGTATAATGCCGCCAGAAATAATAAGTGCCATCGCTTCTTGGTGGCTCAAATCTGCAATAACCACCTCATCTTCAGGGACAAACATAAAAAATCCTGTGGTAGGGTTTGGTGTTGTCGGCTTAAAAACGCAATAATATTTTTTTGGATCACCATGTGGCTTGAGTTGTTCTGGCACTTCACTGGTGACAAAGCCGACGCTGTAGACGCCTTTACGGGGGAATTCAATTAATACAACTTGCTTAAAACTGATAGTGTCTTGTGGGCTAAAGGCACGTACGAGTTGGCGCAGGCCGGAATAGACAGGCCGCACGAGGGGAATTTTAAAAATAATTGATTCAACGATAGTGATAAGGGGGCGGAGTATAAAAGCTCGTAACAAGATGCCAACGAGTATGATAAAAAAAACAACTAATATAATTTCAAGATGAGGGATGCACGCAAGGGTTTCTGGCAGGATGTTATGAATAGGTTCTAACCATCCTTTGATCAATCGAAATGAAAATCTGAATAAGGCTATAGTCAACGTAAAGGGCAAAATAAACAAAAGCCCTGATAAAAAGAATGATCGTAGTGATAAGAAAAAAGAACGGATAGGTGATTTTTGGTTAGCCATATATGCTCCTAAATAGTAGAAAGTTCTTTGGATAAGGCTTGGCATACAAGGGTGCCAACGTAGTGCGCATTGCTCAGATGCATATCTTCTATCATAATGCGCAGGAGGTTTTCGGTGCCAGAATAACGGACAACCATTCTTCCGGCCACAAGTTGCTCATTGCCTTGAGCTATGATAGCTGCTAATACAGGACTATTGAGATCTTTTTTTATTGCCACAGGAATATTCATAATGATTTGAGGATATTTTTCAAACGTTATCATAGCAGTGTTATGAGTTTCAAGAATTGCTTCCATAACACGCAGCGCAGTAAATATGCCATCACCCGTATCAAGATAGTCCCGTAAAATAATGTGGCCCGACTGCTCACCGCCGATAAGAAGGTTTTCATGTATAAGTTTTTCAGTAATATATTTATCACCGACGGGAGTACGTAGAAGTTGTATGTTGCGTGTGCGTACAAGCTCTGCAAAGCCTTGATTGGTCATGATAGTTCCCACAATAGCTCTGGTTGATCTGTAGATGGGATGGTCAAGCAAAAGGGCTAAAATATCGTCGCCATTTTTAATTACACCATCGTGATTAACCGCCATAACACGGTCACCGTCCCCATCGAATGCAAATCCTGCGTCGGCTTTATTGTCTATAACGGCATCTTGGAGGCTTTCAAGATGCAGTGCTCCGCATCCATGATTAATGTTAGTACCATTAGGTTGATTGTTGATAGTTATGACGGTAGCACCAAAGAGTGTAAAGATTTCTGGTGCTAGTCGATAGGTAGCACCATGCGCACAATCGAGAACAATTTTTTTACCACATAAAAAATTCGGATTAAAAAATGTTTGTAGGTGGTCCACATAATATCTGAGTGCATCATGAAGTGTTTGCATGTTACCAAATGTTGTATAGGTATGCGCTTGAACTGGTTGATAAAAGAGGCTTGTAATGTATCGTTCATCCTCATGGCTCAATTTGCCCGTGCTGCGATCAATAATTTTTATGCCGTTATCGTGGTAGGGATTATGGGAAGCGGAAATAACGATGGCACAATCAAATTGATTTCCCACGCGTGTGAGTTGGCAGAGAGTTGGTGTGGGCGCTATGTGAGCATCATAGATAGTGACGGGGTTGAGCAAGATGCCACTCTGCAAGGCACTTTTTACAAATGAACACGACTCGCGTGTATCATGGCCAAGAACTATCTGTGGTTGTTGCCCATAACGTTCGCATGCCCATCGGCCGAGGACGTGGCCAAGGCGAAACAACTGTTCATGAGTAAAAGGAGGATCGCCAAGCCGAGTGCGAATGCCGTCAGTCCCAAAAATATTTTCAGACATTTATGTATCTATCCTATGTTGTTGTTGCAGGTGAAGAACTCATTTTTTCTACAATAGAAATAGTCGGATTTGTCGGGCAATAGTGTACCACGTTACATGATGCAGGTAAAAGTAATGTTGCCTCAGTAACAATAAGTGGGTATATCCCCGGTTGTATGGTGTGAACGGGAATGTGGACGGCTAAGTTTTTTAAATCAAGATCTGCCAAGTCGCTACGTTTACCAGCTATGTCTACCATCAACCGTTCAGGAGCTTGTATCACGTAACGGGGGTCATTGCCGCAATCAAAGCAGACAGGTAGATTAAAGCGCAAGGTGATTTTTTGGTTATGGGAAATAATATACCATATGCTGCATGCCAGTATGCAGGATACAACTTTAAGTAGTGCGTTGTGGGTGAGTAGCTTTTTTAGAGTTAACAACATGAGATCCTCCTTGTGAAGGTGTTAATGGCTGACTAACGTGTTTCTTAATCAAGGTGACCGCTTGAGCAGCAGTTACATCATCAAAACATCTACCTTGTACTACAATATCAAAGGCTCGTTTTGAAGGGTTCACCCGGCATATGAGAGTGTCTAGCTTGCTGGTCATGCAAAGAGCATCTTGTTTCCAAAGCGCTAATTCCTTGAGATCATCTGCAATCCAGTGAGCATCACCAAGAGTTTTCCAGCATGCATTGACGCCCACAATGATCCCCTTTGAATTAATCCACAGTAAGCGCTTGGCATCAAATGAGTTACTTTCAAAAAGGAGATCCAATAACTCTTCTTGCATGGGAGAATTAAAGGCGATAGGTGTCTGTATAAGATCGGCGATACTGTTGCCATGTTCAATAACACAGATAATTTCTTTGTTGTTGTTAAGCGCTTTCAATGCTGAACGCATAAGAATTTCTAACCAATCATTATTCTGCTGTACGCCATGGTCGACAGCAGTGCGCAAGGTTATATAGTTCTTTTGCAGCGTATGTTGATGAAGCACAATAAAAAGAAGCGCGACTACTGGCGCTGTTGCCACGAGTAATGATGTGACGATCGTCAGGTGTGCTGCGTACGAGATGATTCCTAACAAACAATAGCCGTAAAAATAGCCAAGAAGGTTTTTATGGCGATCTTTTTTGAGCCACTGGCTTACGTAATAGATTGCTGCTGTCAGAAAGAGAATTTCTACAATATCTCGCATAAATAGTACGTTGGTTATGCCCGTACCAAGTTCGTAGAGGACCATTTGATCTCCTTAAGTTCCGTATTCTTACATCTGCCCAAAGTCTAGAAAAACGAGGGGTGCGTTGTATAGAGAATGATATTCTTGTGATGGAGGTGGTGGTATGAGTAGGATTTGTGATGTGAATTATACAGTATGTGAAAATGATTAAATGTTTTTCCCGTTCGCCCCGAGTGCTGATCCGATAGGATCAATGTATCGAGGAGTTGGTTTTTATAATGATACCTCTCGATACAATTTTTCTACGAAAAATCACTTGAGGCGAACGGAAGTTGTTATTTTAAAGGCGCAAAAAGGGAGAAGCTATTCATGAACTACATTCTTATCACTGTTTTATTATTATCACATAAGCCTTAAACAGCAGCTTGGTACCTCTTCAGCAGCGCCAGAAAGTTTTTTTGGTGAAAGCAAACGCGTTGCATCAGTCCATAAAAATAAGAAGGCAAGTACAAGAAAGAAAATGAATATGATATGCTGATTTTTCTTAAATTTCTCCCCAAAATAAGGAATATCAGATATGAACCAAAATACCGTTATTTTAACTGGCGATCGGCCCACAGGCCCGCTCCACTTAGGCCATTATGTAGGGTCACTGGCCAGCCGAGTCACTTTGCAGCATGAGTATAAACAGTATGTTATGATCGCAGATATGCAAGCGATGACCGATAATTACGAAAATCCAACAAAAGTACGGGACAATGTTTTTGAGGTTGCACTCGATTATCTAGCCGTAGGCATTGATCCCAAATTAACGACGATATTTATCCAATCGATGATTCCTCAAATTGCTGAACTCACCATCTATTACCTCAACCTTGTGACGGTGAACCGTCTTAAACGCAATCCTACCGTCAAAGCGGAAATTCAACAAAAAGGCTTCGGCGAACATCTGCCAGCAGGATTTTTTATGTATCCGGTGCATCAAGCTGCTGATATTACGGTGGTCAAAGGCAATTTAGTGCCGGTTGGCGAAGATCAGTTACCCATGATTGAACAGACAAACGAAATTGTCCGTTCATTTAACCGCATCTATAAGACTGATATTTTAGTGGAAGCAAAAGCGTTTGTTTCTAAGATCTCCCGCCTTCCTGGCATTGATGGCAAAGCAAAAATGAGCAAGTCACTGGGCAATGCGATACTGTTATCAGATCCAGCCGATATAGTCACCAAAAAAGTGATGAGCATGTACACCGACCCTAACCATATTCATGTTGATGATCCAGGGAACATAGAAGGCAACACGGTATTTATGTATCTAGATGTTTTTGCGCCGGATAAAGAAGAAGTTGAACGCATGAAAGAGCACTATCAACGTGGCGGCTTGGGGGATGTAAAAGTGAAGCGGTATCTTAATGATGTTCTTAATGCCTTTTTGGAACCTATCAGACAACGGCGCCTTGAATATGCCAAAGATATGGGCTACGTCAGAGCCATGTTGCTGGAGGGCACCAACAAAACACGTGCGGTTGCAGAACATACGATGGCTCAGGTGCGTGAAGCAACGGGGATTCAGTATTTTAGTATAGACAAATATTATCGTCCTCTAGCTTGGGATTGATGAGATTACGGAATAACTTTAGTTACATAGTCGATAGCTAAATCTTTTTTCTTTGTGTTAAACGCTAGGCCAACCAATATAATGCTCTTGTTAAAACGCAGATATTTTTCCACATATCCCTTGGACTCTATTTGAGCCATAGCTTTAGCTGGATCGCTATTGAGTTTGAATTCGAAGATGTACATGTATTTCTCGGTTTCCACAGCATAGTCGATGCGACCCTTGCTTGTAGAAATCTCTGATTGGCTTCTAAGTCCTAAGGTGTCGATGATGACATGGAAAAGCGTGTGGTAATAAGCTTCTTTATCGATATGGAGTTGATGGGGAATGTTGCCCAAAATGCTTTTCATGAAGGTAACAAATTTTTCAAGATCATTGTCTTTGAGTGCGTTGCGGGCATGCACAACAAATTGATTAACCGATAGGGCAGTTGATTTGGTAAGTGATTGAACAATGTAACGTCTAAATGACAAAGCAACTTCATTATTCGGATAGGTGAGTTTATAAGTGTCATCCATTGCATCGTAGCTATCAACAGTAAGGTATCCCGTTTGAAAGAGCAGAGCTGGGAGTGGAATAGTCTCTATGTCGAAGTTTCCCAACAATTCACTACTAAGCCCTTCTTCCTCAAGATGTTCAATTTCATTGTATTGAGTTTTTAAAAGCTCAATGAGAAACGAGGGGGTACCAGTTTCGAGCCAATAATTTGCAATTTTTTTCGCACGTAAAGCATGGATTACCGAATAGGGGTTATACACCTTGATTTCATCACTTGAAAAGCGATAGCCATTGTACCACTGCTGTATTTTTTCAAGTAAAGCATCCAAGGGCATCTGTTCAGTTGCAGTAAATTCTTCTAGGTAAGGCTTAAAATTATCCTCTATTTCTTTACGGGTATAGCCCAAAAGGGCCGATGATTCTGGAGTGAGGGTAATATCATTAAGGTTATTCATGCCCGAAAAGAGAGATGTTTTAGAGAATCTAGTGACACCTGTTATAAAAATAGCGTGAATATATCCCGAGGCATCGAGTGATTTCAGAGTAGCAAAAAATCCACTCATAACTTGTTGTATCGCGCGTGCTATTTTCGGATTATGTATATTTTTTAGAATTGGATAGTCGTATTCATCGATAAGAATTACGACTCTATTCTTTTTCGATAATAGCTTTACTAATCGCTCTATTTTTCCTTGTAAGGTTGATTCTCTTGCAAGATCTAGTTCATAATCTTCAGATATTTTTTCTAAGTACCTGTTGCAATCAATCTTAAATTCTTCCGAAGTTTCATAAGAGAATAGAGAAAAATCTAGGTGTATAACAGGATGCTCTGTCCACTGATAATCACTTGTATATATCCATGTCTCTTTAAAAAGATCTTTATTACCAGAAAATAGTTCTTTAAGGAGCGATATAAGAAGCGATTTGCCAAAACGGCGGGGGCGAGAAAGAAAGAACAATCTGCGGTCACGCAGGAGGTGCATAATGATAGGTGTTTTGTCTATGTAAATGTAGCCACCTTCTATCATGAATTTGAAATTACTGACGTCTAAGGGAAGTTTTTTCATAGTTCCTAACTTATTTCACCATCAATATTTGTCAAGGCTAGTGGAGTGAGCTTGGCATCCCTGATTGAGCTTTTGTGCGATTCGAGGTATAAAGATTCTTCACTTGTGTGGGTAATGTTTGGTAGAGTAACGAGTGCCCTGTATTTGTTCTATTAAAAATAGATCCGTGTATAAAGTTCAATTATCTACAAAAAACAAAACTTAATCGTCTATATGCACAAAATCATGTACAATCCTCAATCATCCTGAGCTTGTCGAAGGATTGATTAGGAAGATCCTTCGACAAGCTCAGGATGATTGAATGAGAGGGATGATTGAAAAGAAGAATAATTTTTTGGGTAGGGATAGTCATAATAGATAACTCAGTACAGCTGGGTCAAATTGAAGGAGTAAGGTCATCATGAAGCACGCAGTCGTTATGCCAGAAAAAGGCATTTTCTATGGTTATTTAATGCCAATTTTAACCATCACATTATTTTTAGCGCTCATAGCAGTAGCAGTATTCACCTTTTGGTATCGTACCAAGGAGGATACTGGTGAACTTATGGCTCAACATGTTGAACAATTGGCACTAATTTTTAAGCGCATTGATACAGCGTGTAAGATTATTAGATTTGATGAAAAACAAAGTCCAATTAATTTTCTTACCATTAAAAAAGATGGTTTTGTTGGCTCTGAAGTTGGCCCGATGAATTTAACCTATCCAGAGCGTTGGGAGGGCCCGTATCTTACTCATAATCTTACTATGCAGGGCAGGGCATATCAGGTAGTCGTTACCGATCTTGGCTATTTTATAATCCCCGGAGAGAGCGTAAAAGTTCCTGGTGGGAAAGTGATTGGCAAAGATCTTATAATCGACGAGCATACTGATATTGAATCCCTGGTGTACGATGGCACATTGCGCTATAAGGATAAGCCGTTGGCGGTTAAAATTTTAGATCATACGGCACCAGTGGCTGATGCCTTTGTTATAGAGGATATGGCACAAGCTCAACAAAGTTGGTTGGAGGAAGAAGTGGTTCACAAAAGATCGTAAGTTGGATGTTGGGTTAAAATGAGTTTTAGGATGTAAAAAAGCCGCGCTTTTTTTGTAAAAGTGCGGCTTTTTGAATTTCTTAAAGAATGCTCTAATTTTTAAACCTCTTCTTCCTCTTCGTCTTCATCCTCATCCCAGTCGTCATCTTCGTCCCAATCTTCATCCTCATCCCAATCGTCGTCTTCATCATCTTCTTCGCTTTCCTCTTCATCATCCCAAGCAGCGTACTGTGAAGTAACTTCTGCAAAAGCTTGTTGTTGTTTATCTGCTTGTGTACCAAAAACTGCTAAAAAGCAAGCTTCGATAGCGGTTAAAAGTTGATGAAACAACAGTGTTGCAACTGATTTCATAGGAGACAGTCCCTTATATAAATGTAGTAACCATTCAACAAATATGAAAGTAAAAGTATGCAAACTTTTATTGTTTGTCAAATCCCTTTTCAGGCCAATTAGCTATTGTGCTACAGGTTTTAAAAACGTATGGGCTATTTTTTTAGTTCCTTCTTTAAAACTTACTTCTACGGATGTAGTACCCCCGGTTTTATGTTCAACATTTTTGATAATGCCGATGCCAAAAGTTGCATGGTGCACAAGTTGGTTTTTCTTCCATGCGTTTTCTGTTGAAGTTGATGAGGCTGATTTTTTGGGGACTTTTTTTACCGAGTTTGTGCCAAAAGTAAGAACGGACGAAGGTTGTTTTTCTTGTGTCGCAGGGGAAAGCCATTGTGCAAAAAACTGCTTGATCTGGGCTGGCAATGATTTTGAAAGATCGTGAGTTGGCAGGAGTTCTTTAGGGATCTCATCTAAAAAGCGAGACCGAGTTTGGGTAGAAGTATTGCCATAGGTAGAACGATAGCGAGAAAAGGTTAATAACAACCGTTCCTCTGCTCGCGTAATACCGACATAAAAAAGTCGTCGCTCTTCTTCAAGCTTTTCATTATCTATAAGTGATCGTGAGCTTGGCAATAAACCTTCTTCCAGGCCAACCAAGACAACATTTTTAAATTCAAGCCCTTTTGCGGCATGCAATGTCATAAGAAGTACGGGATCACCGGTATTTTTATTTTTACGATGTTCTTGCATAAGCGTAACTTCTTCTAAAAAAAGTTGTACGCTGCTTTGTTGCTGTGATTCCAAGTGTGCCACGGAACGTAATAACTCTTTAACGTTTTCTATCCGCTCCTGAGCTTCTTCTTGGCCATACGATTTTTTAAGATGTTGTAGATAATTGGTTGCATTAATAATGTGTTCCAAACTCTCTTTTGGGCTATCATTTGCCGTACGACTGTCAAATATGCTCACAAAGGAAAGGAGTGACGATTTTTTTGCACCTACAATGGCACCTTCATCAATAAGTTTTTTACTCAGATCGCTAAAACTTAAAAATGGTTGCTGTTGCCAATGCTCGAAAAAAAGTTCTTCAAATTTTTCCCCAAGAGATCGTGTGGGGCAGTTGACTACTCTAAAAAATGAAGTGCGATCAAAGGGGTTCACCATAAGACGCATGTAGGCAAGTAAATCTTTAATTTCTTTACGTTCATAGAATTGTATACCGCCAATGATAGTATAGGGGATAGAGTTGCGTATCAGTGTTTCTTCCAGCGCTCGTGATTGAAAATGGGTACGATACAAAATAGCTGTATCACTCAGCTTCTGGGTTAATGCTATCTCTTTTAAAAAAGCGGCAATGGTTTCCCCCTCCTGATGATCGGAAAGGCAGAGAATCTGTTGCGTGCAATTATTTCCCGCACGCTCTGACCACAATGATTTTGGCGTTCTATTACGGTTATATTTAATAATATGGTTAGCAATATCTAAAATGGGTTGTACGGAACGATAGTTGCGCTCGAGCTTAATGACCGTCGTAGGGGCAAAATCTTTTTTAAAGTTCATGATATTGGCGACAGTAGCGCCCCGCCACGAGTAAATCGATTGATCTTCATCACCAACAACACAGAGGGAATCAACGCACATCAGGTTGTCTGCCTTTGCCATCTGTTGAAGGAGTTCATGTTGTACCACATTCGTATCCTGGTATTCGTCAACTAAAATATGGCGAATGTGCTCATGAAATAGCGCCTTAAAATCAGGGTTTTTTTTAAAGAGTTGTACTGTTTCAACTAATAAATCATCAAAATCAAGACACTTGCTTGTCCGTTTTTCATGTTCATAGGTAGCATACAATTCCAGCATAAGGGGATGTTGCCCATAACTCGTCTGGTTAAAGTCTCGTGCATCAAGGCTCTGATTCTTGTGATGTGATATATAGGCTGCTATCTGTTGAACGCTGATTTGTTTTTTGAGGTTATAGCGCGTTAATATGCTGCTCAATAAGGTATGTTGATCGTCGGTATCCATAATAGATATAAAGGGGTGGGTCATGCGATCTCTATTATGTTTTAATATGCGTAAACAATAGGCATGGAATGTGCCAATAAAAGGAAGTTCGCGCCGTGTGCCTAAAAAAGAAGCAACACGTTCTTGCATCTCTTTTGCTGCTTTGTTGGTGAAGGTAAGAGCAACGATGGATCCCGGCATAACACCTTCATGAAGAATGAGATTGGTAATGCGAGCGGTAATAACACGGGTTTTTCCCGACCCCGCGCCGGCAACGACTAGCAACGATCCTTGTTTGTGCGCGACAGCTTGTTGTTGTTCAGTGTTGAGATTTTGACTGATGAACGTGGCAAAGTTATTTTCAGTGTTTATCATGACCTATTCCGTTTTTTGATACTAGAAACGCATTCATTCTAGCGCAAAACGAGATTAAGGTCTTTATCTTTTTAACCGAGCTGAGTATGCATTATGCCTTTATGCGAGTTTTTCTGCGTGTGCGTGTTGTACGGCGAGGCGAACGAGTGGCTGAGCTTTTTGAGCGTACGCTGAGCGATTTCTTTTTAGTGCGGCGGGTACGAGCAGATGTGCGTGGTTTGGCTGCTTTTCTAACACCTGTCTTTTTTGTGACGCGCTTAGTTGTACGTTTTTTTGGCTGTTTACGAGGCCTTTTTGCTTCTGCTGTTTCTTCAACGGCAAACATATCTTCAAGAAAGGCGAGTACTTGGGCAGTGGCTAATGCTTTTTCTCGAGCTTGTGTAAGACGATCTTTACCACTTTTACTCGTTTCTGTTTTTTTACGTGTAACTTTTTTACGTACCATTATCGTTATCCCCCTAAAATCAGATATTTATCAGAGCATTTTTAGTATACAAAGTGGGGTATGAAAGACGCAATAATTTTGATCAAAAGGTCTTTTTGAAGCATCAACTACATCCAAACCTCCATGATACTCTGTAGGGCTGGTCTATAGTATTGTGGACGTCGAGCTACCAAGTGATCAGATATAGTTAAAAATAAATTATGGCCTGGCCTTAACGCTGGTGTATTGCCATATCTAGTTACATAACCGTACGTAAGATTCGGTGTAACCGGGCGATATCTATCAAATATGGTGCGTCGGGCAGCTGCAGTATGCATCGGCATTACATGTAGACAAGTTATCATGAAAGATAGTCGCAAGAATGTTGTGTTTACGAGTGTCATACTGATTTCCTATCTAAAAACCAAAGAAACTTGTCAATCCTTAGCTACATCCAAATTTTATTAAATTTCCGTGATAGTCCGTAGAGCGGGTCTATAGGATCGTGTGGTGCTGGCTACCAAGCGAGTAAACATACCTAAAAACAAAGTATGTCTAGCCCTTAAATTTGGCGTATTGCCATATGCAGTTACATAAGCATACGTAAGATTCGGTTTAACTGAGCGATACCTATCAAATATGGTGCGTCGAGCATGGGGAGTGGCGGCAGCATAAACGGGTGTTGTTTCCACACACTCTACAATGAGAGTTACCAGTAAGAGTGATTTGCTAAGATTATTCATAGATAGTTATCCTATATTAAAAACCGAACATGCGTGTGAATAAAGAAGCTGATTTGAGAGGAGCGCCATTTGGTGCTGATTCGCTCTTGAGAATGGTAAGTCCCTTAAAATCCGCATAATCTACGAAAGTATATTCTTCTCCTACAGCCGTAGTTGGTGAGGAGGGAGCTTTTACTCCAAGCCATGATTCAGGGGAAGGTGAAGTTGCACGTGAAGAGATTGATGCTAGCGAACTTGAGGGCATTATTAATGCTGGCGGGGTACTCGGAGCAGAGAATCGTGGCGAAATTGCGGTAACAAGTGTGGCGGCAATCTTGGCAGGAATAATCATAGTTGGTGGTGTGGAGGGTGCAGGAGGTATGGAAGCTTTTTTAGCGGGAAAAGGTGACGATGTGCGTGAGGTGCTACGGCTGGTGCTCGAAGAGCATGAAGATGCTATGGGAGGTTGCTGTATTCTCGTAGATGGCGCTGAGGATGCTTTTGTTTGTGTCAATGCTTCTCCAATCAATGTCGCAGCAGCATAGCTTACGCCTGTTCTCCTATGGGTTATGCTGCCACGTCTTGGCGCAGCGGCATGTACGGTTATGGCTTCTGTTACTATAGATACCAACAACAGGAGGTGTGCGTTCTTCATAATAGATTTCCTCGTGAGTTACATAGTTAACAATCGATTTCAAGCAAAAAGCAAACTGCTAACTTTTAACATGAAAACGCGAGAAAATCAAATTTTTTTGTGTATTACTGCCATATATCCAAATAATCAACCAAAGGTTGTATGCCTTCCTTTGATACGGCTGAAATAAGAAGATGTGGTTGATAGCGGTTTAATGCGAACTCATCAATGGTTTCTGCTTTATCGCTTTTATTAAAGACATACAGCATAGGCGTCAATACGCCTAATTCTTTAACAATCCCATTAACCACATCAACCTGAGCTTGCCAATTAGGATCAGAAACATCTACGACGTGAATAAGCAAATGGGCATAATGGAGTTCTGACAACGTAGATTTGAATGCTTCTATAAGTTGATGGGGTAATTGTTGTATAAAACCTACAGTATCAGACAAAACGCCCTTTTTGTGCCCATTAATATAGAGTTCTCGCGTTGTGGTATCGAGGGTGCAAAAGAGTTTATCTTGCGCAAGTACGGTGCTTTTGGTTAGCGCATTAAGAATGGTCGATTTGCCGGCATTGGTGTAACCAATTAAGCAGGCTTGTTTAACTGCTGAATTGAGCCTTTGTTTACGCTGTGTATCGCGTGATGATTGTATCTGGTCAAGCTGGCGTTGTAAGCGAAGCATGGTGGTTTCAATATGCCGCTTTTCTTTTTCTTTAGCCGTTTCACCAGGACCACCTCGCATGCCAATGCCGCCAGCCTGTTGGGACATATGGATTCCCTTGCCAGCCATACGTGTTTTTTGGTGTCTGAGCATGGCGATAGCGACTTGGGTTTTGCCTTCACTTGAATGGGCAGCTTTTTCAAAAATTTCTAAGATAAGTTGGGTTCGATCATAGACTTTGCAATGGAATGCCTCATTAAGATTGCGCTCTTGCAAGGGTGTAAGGGCTTCAGAAACAATGACTTCTCGTATCTGATTATCAACGCAATATTTGCTAATTTCGTTGAGCTTACCTTCAGTAAAAAAATAGGTTGGATCGAGATTACGTAGTTTAACATAGAGCTCGTCGTGGTAGGCGATGTTATTGGTTTTTGCTAAATTGCGAAACTCCTCAAAATAGGCGTCCATGTTGCCTCTATGATAGGGGGCATGGATTCCCAAGAGAAGTGTTTTGGGCAGATAATGGGTTAGGTATTCGGATTGTCTTGGCATAGATTAAAATCACTCTCATTTCACTACGTTCATTGCGAGTGATGTGTTATAAGGAATATGCTGAACATAGAGATAGTATTAAGAAAATATATTTATTCCGCTCGATTAAAATGTATTCACTCGTAGCTTTAGCCTTTATTGGGGTAAGAAGTAGTATATATGTTTACCACCAGCTTACAACCAGTCTACGCTTATCCGGGCCTACACCAACCTAAGTGCCGCCCCCACAGGGAATGGCGCCAGGTTAAGTGCCGAGGGCATGAGTGGAGTAATCGAATCGCATATTTTACGTGCTGTTATGTGGTGGCCTACATCCTTAAACATACTATCCATGTCGAGTGCTGGTATAATCCAGTGGGTACGATCTTCATTTGACCAGTCATCTTGACCATACGTTTTTTGCTCATCATAGCCAAGATCAATGAGAGTATCTTTAATAGCGGTATAATGGTCAGATCCACACAGAGCAAGAATGAGGGGCTCATAGCGCATAGTGTAGAGTTTGTGGAGTAATACGGCATCTAAAAGTCGGGCATTGTGGCTTGTTAGTAACACATTGGCATATTCGGGGGCTGTTGGGTGGTGCAGCATATTCTGAGCAGTGATAGATGGGCTTTTCTTACACCATGATTGTATATATTTGGTCATGGTGTTTGCATGGTAATCGCTTATAGCATGCGCATATCCTTCTTGGAGTAATGCTGGATCATTATGCCAGCTCTTAATCAGAGAAATAAGGCCATTATTGCTATCGTCAATAAGTTGTACTGTAGCAATACTATTACATTCTAAGAATCGACATTCAACGTTTTCAACACGGTTAACACCCTGCTTTTTTGCTCGTTTGGTCAGCTGGTGCATTGGAGCATATTGGTATGCTTGTTGCCATGTCATATCAGCGTAGTTGTCTGGATTGATAGGTTCTGTGATATCTACCACTTTAAGGAACATAGTATCGAGTTCACCAATAAAATTCTCTGGGTTGCTGTGAATCTTATATTCATAATTTTTGTAATGATGCCATACATTTGAATCTGGGGTTACTCCCAAATCAGCAGCTTTTTGTGGTGGAGCAGTTTTTTCTTCAGCAACGATAGCGCCACTAAACTTTGCCACATTGTGCGTAAGAGCATTTTGTTGTTGCTGAGTGGCCTTACCTCCCTTGTAATCAAGGTGAGTATCATGCGCTAACAGCAATGTTTGCTTGGTCGCAGGGTGGTATAACGATTCCACTTTGGTAATGAGAGCATGTGCGGGGACGCTGAGGATTAAAGGTAATGTACAGATTATTTTGGTAATTAATTTCTTCATAATAACCTCTTTTTAGAAACAGTTACACTAACGCAAACGCCGTACCTACAGGGAACGGTGCCAAGCTAAGAGCCGATGGCATGAGTGGTGTAATGGCATTGCAAACTTTATTGATTGTTATCTGATTTCGTACGTCATTAAATACGGTATCCATGTCCAGAGCTGGTATAATCCAATGGCTCTCGTCGTTATCTGACCAGTCATCATAACCGAATGTTTTTTGTTCAACATAGCCAAGATTAATGAATGCTTTTCTAATGGCGGTATAATGTTCCGATCCGCACAAAGAAAACAGAACAGGTTCATACCGTGCGTCATATATTTTATGGAGTAAAACAGCATCCAATAATCGTGAAGTGTTGGTTGCTAAAAGTCCATAAGCATTATCAGGAGCCTCTTGGTGCTTAATTAAATCGTGAGCAGTGATAGTCGGATTCTTGATGCGCCAAGATTGTACATATTTGGTCATACTGTGATCGAGATAATCTTGGATGGCATTAGCGTATTCTTCTTGGAGTAAAGTTGGGTCTTCCTGCCAACCATTAATCATAGAAATAATTCCATTATTACCATCATCAATGAGTTGTGCGGTAATAATAGTGTCATGTTGGGGGAAGCGAAATTCTACGAATCGACATTCGACGTTTTCAATACGATAAATGCCCTTCTTTTTTGCTCGATTGGTCAGCTGGTGCATAGGAGCATATTGATAGGCCTGCTGCCAGGTAAGATCAGTATGGTCTTCTGGACTTATAGGTTGTGCAGCGTCTACAATTTTAAGGAACATGCCATCTTTCTTGCCAATAAAATTTTTTGGGTTGCTGTGAAGTCCATACTCATGTTGTTTGTAATGTTGCCATACATTCGAATCAGGAGTTAATCCTAAGGCCTCTGCATGTTTAGGTGGAGCTGTTTTTTCTTCTACGACAATGGCGCCTTTAAGGTTGACTAAATGATTCGTGATAGCATCTTGTTGGCGTTGGGTAATGTTCCCCCCTTGATAATCAAGATGGGTATCATGTGCTAACAGCAATGTTTGCTTGGTTGCGGGGTGGTATAACGATTCCACTTTGGTAATAATCGCATGTGATATGGTTGAGATTGTAAGTCCGATGATAGCCAGGATTTTTAAAGTGATCTTTTTCATATAATTCCTCCTACACTAACGCGAGTGCTATGGCCATAGGGAATGGGGCTAAACTAAGGGTAGATGCCATAAGTGGGGTAATCGCATCACATGCCTTACGCGCTGTTATGTGGTTGCCAACATCATTAAACATGGTGTTTATATTAAGGAGTGGCATAACACATCGGTTATTAACCTCGTCATACGCATAATTTTGCCCATATGTTGCTTTCTCTTTATAACCAAGAGCATGTAAGGTAGGCATAATACTCTTATGGTGGTCGGCTCCACAGAGCGAGAAAACAACTGATTGGTTTCGTGTTGTATAAATCGAGTGAAGTAATCGTGCATCTATTAAAGGGCTCACTGCATCGTAATAGGTCCCATAATAACTGCCTGCATCAATAGCGTCTGCCATAGTAGCGGCTGAATTATCACTAAGATGCGTGTGTAATTCTTTAATGAAGGGATGCTCGCAATACTGGTTAATTAATTGGTTGTAAGCTGCTTGTAATTCTTGTGGATCATTGTGCCAACTACGTATTGTTTTAATAATGGCTTCATAAGCATCTATGAATGTTTTGATTGGTAACGTGGCTTCATAGGTAAGAAAACGGCACTCTACGTTATCAATTTCGATATTGAGAGGAGCACATTTTTTGCTTAAACCAATCATCGGTGCAAAACCGTAAGCATCTTCCCACGTACTAAGCGCTTCATCACCTTCTCCATTAAGGTCGACAGCCATTATCTTAATAGCTTCGCTGCTTTTTGCGCCGATCCAATGATCAATGTTCGTTAAATAATCCAGCCTATCCGTTATAGCTATCCATGCAGGAGAATCAGGTGGAAGGCCAAGATCGGATGGTCTCGCTGTAGGGGCAGTAATTTCTTCTACTTTAAGATGACCGTGTAACGCGTCTAACCCAAAAGCGAGGTCGTCTTGTTGTTTTTGCGTGTTCTTTCCGTAGCGGATATCAAGGTGGACATCATCAGCTAAAAGTAATGTTTGGCGTGTGATGGGGTGTTCTAATTTTGTTACTTTTCCAATAACTGCATGCGTGGGCAAAGATGTGCTGAAAAGTAGTAGATAAAGAATAGTTCTAAAGAATTTCATATAACCTCCTTTTAAACCAGAAGACGAACGAAATATCCCAGTGGCATAAAATAGGGTGCTACTAAGCTTGTTGATACTAAAATCTGTTGCCACCATGGCTGTTGATTATCGTCACCACCGCGGAGCTCTCGTGTGATCGTTATAAGATCTTTCATATCTATAACAGGAATGATGCCTCGACAATTTTCTTCATCAATGATTTGATCGTGCCCTATGCAACTATCAGCAACTTCTTCGTAACCAAGATCAGGCAATAAAGGAAGAATGGCCTTCATGTGCGTCGCTCCGGCATATACGATCATTGTTTTCTTGTGTTGATTGCGTACAACATTATTAAGTATCAAGAGATTCAGAAGCTCGCAGTCATAGAAATCAAGCGGCGTATCCTGATTGTTTTGTGCATCGAGCATAGTAGCTGCAGGGTTTTTCTTAATCATGCTATTAAAGAGCTTATGCAATGGGCACTGTGAGTAGTTGTCCAGCGTTTCTTGATAAAGTTTTTGTAACGATTCGGTTGCAGTCGCTAATGGTTTGCATAGTTCAAATATGCCTTCATTTAACTTCAGTACATCTGTGATAGGTATGGAGTACCCTTCTAATGAAAGTCCGTACGCATGTCTAAATTCAGCATTATAGACTGATAGATTGGCTTCACGAAGCTTACGTTCAAGTTGGCATAATGGTGATTGCATAAAAGCTTTCTGCCATTGGGTATCATCAGATGGGGTTGCGGCATTCTTTTGGTATCTGTTAACAGGGGCAAGGTGTATTGTTTGTGGCAATGGCGCAGGGTTTACGGCAACATTTTGATAAAATTGTGTGAGTTGTTCTATGCCCTCTTTATTGGCACCTAATTCTTGTAAGGTGTTAATCGGGACGGTAAGCATATCTTCTATAACCACGTGCGCATCTAGAGCGTTGGCTACAGTAATCAAATCGTCTTGGTGTTGAGCTGTTGCTTGCCCTCCAGGGATGTCCATATGGGCATCAGAAAGACCAACAATCATGTTTCCTGTTTCTTGATTACGGTAGAAGTTTGCTTGAGTAGATACACCCATAGATACCCCAAATGGGGTTAAAAATAGAGCCAAAAGAGCTAATTTAACTAAGAATTTCATATAACCTCCCTTTTTTAATGGAGTTTGAACCTGGAAGCCAGGGAAACCATTTAACTTTCCCTTTATCTACTCCTAATTCTATAGGAATGTTTCTATTTGTCAAAAAGGGGGGGGTGCCCAGGTTTGAACCTGGAGTATGGCTGGGATTGCCAAGAATGCAGGAGAAAGGGCTATTTTTGGCCTTCGAGCGATGGTAGATGGGGTATATGCGCCAGGGGATTAGCCGGAATCGTGGCAATGGCTGTTTTAAAGGTGCCAAGGCCGATTTTTTTACCGTCAATGGCTGCGAGTAGTTTGGCTCGTTCGAGAGTGGCACAAAGGCCTGCCTGTGTATGGCCTTCTGTCATACGTGCAATGGCTATTTCATCATCGCTACTTAAGGCGATCACTGTGGGGTCGATATGTGAGATCTCTTTTTTAAGAATATGGAGACGTTGTTCTTGATTGAGGATGGTGCTGGTCTCTAGCATCGGGTTTGTGAAAGATAGTGTTGTTTGTGATAGGGCCACTGAGAAGGCAATGTTGGCATAGAATAGTATGCGTTGATTAGTAACCAAAGGTAACTCCTTATGTTTGGTACTGTTTGATAGATAAAGGCAGTATAAACATAAAGACATACTCTGTTAAGCCAGAGAAAAGCTCTTGATGCAATCAAGGGTGACTCATCAAGAGCTTTCTTTGTTTTTACAATCTGGAGGTAAGTCGAGCAACGAATGATGTTGAAGAAGTTGAAGGAACTGGATTTACGGGCGTATGTTCAAGGGCATAGAGGAAAGCAGGCGCGTTAACTGGTGTTCCTTGTTTTGCTGCGTGGTGCTTTGCGCGTTCTACTAAAGAAGCTATGCCTGCAGGAGCATGTCCACGAGTTTTCTTTGCGACATGTATCTTGTTTGTGTCGTCTAAAGCAATGAGCTTTGGATCTATTTTTGCAAGTTCTTCATTGAGCAATCGCAAGCGAGCTGGCCCTTTTGGTAGTGGTACATAGATGTGATAGTCAAATCTCTGCCAACGAATGAATGCGGGAGCGAGAACATGGGCATAATTGGTTGCTGCTATAAGCTGTATGTTGGTATTCTTTTTTGAGTTTATTTCGACAAGAAGCTGGTTAAGTGTTTCAGAGCTTGGTTTTGCCTTGTCATCTACTTCATCCATAAAAAGCACGACAGGTGTCGAGGGACGAAGCTTTCCTAATTCGGCGGCTTTTTCACGAGCACGTTTAAATGCAGCGGCGATGGTGGTTGGTGATGCTAAATCAGCGGCCGTAAATTCTATTAGATGGCCCTTAATCACTTTAACAAAGGTAGTTACGAGGACCGTTTTTCCCGTCCCCTGGGGACCCATAAGTAAAATGCCATTCGGTTGTGTAAGGTTATATTTTTTGCGAACATCAGAATCAAGGTGATAAAATCTGGCAGCAGTAGATAATTTCTCCTGATCCTCAGGACTAACACATTTGTTATCCATAGCTATTTTTAGTTCGGCCAGAGCTGTTTGTAGTTCAGGATTAATTGCTGTCGATGATGTTGCTGCTTGTTGTAATCCTGGCATTGAACATACGAACATGGCCAAGGATAGAGAAAATAATAGACGTAATTTGGTTACCATAAAGCCTCCATTAGAGAATTAACAAAATTGAGTTTTTACTCATACATACAATTCTATTAGAAACTGATTGGGTCGTCAAAAGCGGGGGGTGCCCAGGTTTGAACCTGGAGTATGGCTGGGACTACCAGGGGCAGGGTAAAACATGATTTTTTATGCTCATCTGCTATAATCTACTGTGCTCTTTCTATTTTATGGCAATTCTAAGGATTATTCATGTTCGATTTCTTAACAAATAAGTTTTCATCGATCTTTTCCACCATTACCGGCAAAAGCCATTTAACCGAATCAAATATGGCTGATGCATTGTCCAAGGTCCAAGAAGCTCTTCTAGAGGCGGATGTTCCCTACAAGGTAGTGGAAGCCTTTATGGCAGAAGTTAAGGCCGACGCCTTAGGCAAAAAGGTTACCAGCTCATTAAAACCAGGTGATCAGTTTATTAAGCTCGTTCATGAACGCCTTAAGCTTTTTCTGGGCGGCCAAAATGCGGTAGAGTTCTCCTTTCAACTACCAGCCACCATTATGATGATGGGGTTGCAAGGATCGGGCAAAACAACCTCGATTGCCAAAATCGCCCACTGGGTACAGGAATCAGCAAAAAAACGTAATAAAAGTCGCCGCATTATGTGCGCTTCAGTTGATTTTTATCGTCCAGCGGCAATCGACCAATTAGAGCTTTTGGCATCTCAAGGAGGGGTACATTTTTATCGTTCGGCCGAAACTGACCCGGTTAGAGCCGCAGGGGATATCGCACGTTATGCAAAAAATGAGCGTTATGAGCTTCTATTTCTCGATACCGCGGGCCGCCTACATGTAGATAGCCCTATGCTCCAAGAATTACGCGATATTGAAGTCCAGATAAAACCGCAGTACAAAATTCTCGTAGTTGATGCTATGACAGGCCAGGAATCACTCAATGTTGCCCAAGCGTTCCAAGAAGGCGTTGGCTATCAGATGGCCATGTTGACCAAAATGGATAGCGAAACGCGTGGCGGTGCAGCCTTTGCATTCCGCTATGTACAAAAAAAACCAATCATATTTGTAGGTTGTGGTGAAAAAAAGGAGGATATCCAACTATTCCATCCAGATCGTATGGCGGGTCGTATTTTAGGGATGGGGGATCTGCTCAGCTTGATAGAAAGGGCAGATGAGCAGGTACAAAAAACGGAGCAAGAAGCTCTCTATAAGGCCATGATGGAAGGCCGTATGACTTTGCAGGATTTTGCCAATCAGTTGGCGATGGTTAATAAACTCGGCTCATTGTCGCAGCTTTCTAAATATATGCCTGGTATAGGCGGTGCTCAGATTTCTCCGGATATGATTGAAAAGGGCGATAGGGAACTCAAGAAATTTAGAGCAATTATAAGTTCGATGTCAGCAAAGGAGCGGCTTGATCACCGTATTTTAAATGGTTCTCGCAAGGAACGAGTTGCCAGGGGAGCAGGGGTTGCCGTGGCCGATGTTAATCTTTTACTTGAGCGATTTGAACAAAGCCAACAATATGCTAAACTCTTTAAAAGATTTTGGCGGAGTGGCTCGCCCCGCCTTTGATAGAAAATAGATCATTACACACATTCTCATTAGCCTTTGAAGGATACTTAATGGCAGTTAAGATACGGCTTTCTCGTATTGGTAAAAAAAATGCTCCTTTCTTTAGAATAGTTGCAGTGGATTCTCGTAAAAAACGTGATGGTGCATGTCTTGAAGATCTTGGTACGTATGATGTACTCGAAAGTAAAGTAGTGCGCATTATTCCAGAAAGTATTGAGAGCTGGATCTCTAAAGGTGCTATTGTTACGGATGCGGTCAAAAGGATTTATAAGGTGCATCAAAAAGAAACCAATCCTGCTACTCCAACGACACCAGTCAAAAAAACAGTCAAACCAAAAAGCTCAAAAACAGAACAACCTACAGAACAACCTCAAGCGTAAGCAGTTCATCCAGAAGAACCACCTATGCGCCCTAGAATAAGGATTTGCTCATGCTTAGGGAATTAATTGCCTATATTGTTAAAACACTTGTTGATAGTCCAGATGCCGTAGCGGTCACCGTGACCGTAGAAGATGGCAAATCTCTTATAAAAATCACGGTAGGAGACTTAGATCTTGGACGAGTTATTGGTAAGGATGGGCAAACGATTAGAGCAATTCGATCGTTAGCCATAGCCGTTGCTCCAGAAGGGCAAGAAGTACATATTGATGTTGCCAAAAAATAAATGACGAAAATCTCCATAATCTCCGTTTTTCCAGATCTCTACCAACAATTCCTCCAAACAAGCCTTGTGCACCGTGCGCAAGAAAAAGGAGTTGTCTCCTTTCACGTAGAGACTTTTTTCTCGTACGTTGACCCCAAAGAACGTATCGATGCTCCTACATTTGGCCATGGCGCCGGCATGCTTATCCGCCCCGATGTTGTGGAAAAAGCGATTGAAGATAATGAGCAAAAACGTGGAAAAGCACTCAAAATCTTTTTTTCTCCTCACGGCAAAAAATTAGATCAGCGAGATCTACAACAGCTGGCCAACCGTGCGCAACAGGCAGAACATCTGATGTTGGTAGCCGGTCGCTATGAAGGTATGGATGCTCGTGTTGAACAGCTCTATGCCGATGAAATAATTTCCATTGGGGACTTTGTTCTCATGGGTGGCGATTTGCCGGCTATGGTGCTCATTGAGGGTTTGCTTCGGTTATTACCAGGAGTTGTGGGTAAACAAACATCAGTTGAGCAAGAATCGTTTTCAGGATCATTCGTAGATTATCCAGAATACACAGAACCTGTGGTTTGGAAGGGGTTGGAGGTACCGCCAGTCGTCCGTTCAGGTAATCACGCACAGCTGCAGGCATGGCGTTTATCCCAGTCTGCACGGCGTACGGTGATGGGCCATATGAATTGGCTCAAAATACGGGGCATTTCTGATGAAGATAAAAAATACGCACGTTCACATATCCCGCCCCATTATGTTGCATTACTCCATGGGGATGTATTAGTGGGCCGTTCTGTTAAAGAGGCAGGCACAACGTCGGTTACCTCGATTGATATGCATGATATAGCACGTTCATGTGCCACCTACGGTATAAAAAACTATTTTGTAGTAACACCCCTTGTTGACCAGCAAAACATTGTAAAGGTCCTCATCGATTTTTGGCAAACAGGTTTTGGTGTTGATTATAATAAAAGCAGGCATGAGGCCGTCAATGCTGTTCGGTTGGAAGCTACGCTTTCTGATGTTATAGAAAAAATCACAGCTTTAGAGCATAAAAAGCCACTTGTCATAGCCACCTCTGCACGCACGGTAGAGCATAAAGGCCATATTACCTTTTACGACCAGGCAAAAGTGTGGGAAGATGACCGTCCGGTGCTTTTTGTCTTTGGGACAGGTCAAGGTTTGACACCTGAATGCATTGCAAAATGCGATTTCTTAGTGCCACCGCTTGAAGGTCTTACTGATTTTAACCACTTATCGGTACGCTCTGCTGTTGCTATTATTTTGGATAAATGGTTAGGGGTTACAAAGGCTGAATAATCCGTATTGGCATCAGGGTTGTTTTGCGTTATATTGATGATGTTTCTTTAATTAAAAATGATATAAATTGCTCTATCTGATAGACAAAGGATTCCACAATGAAGGCTAATCGCTTAACTCGCGAAACAATCTCTTCCTTAGGCATATACGAAAGAGAATTCCCAGAATTCTATGTTGGTGATGTGGTTGCCGTATCGCAACGCATCAAGGAAGGGGATAAAGAGCGTCTACAAGTTTTTGAAGGTGACGTTATCGCTATACACAATAATGGTGCCTCAACCACCTTTACCGTTCGCAAAATAGGCGCTAATTCTATTGCTATCGAACGTATCTACCCACTCTACTCACCGCTGCTTGATTCATTGGCGGTTGTCAAAAGAGGAGTAGCTTGTAGGGCAAAGTTGTATCACATGAGAAGTCGTATTGGTAAGGCAGCTCGCGTAAAAACTTCAAATGAAAAAGTTTAGCATCAGCTCATTAAGAATAATAAAAAAGGCTCAAACAAATGTTTGGGCTTTTTTTATGTGTATTGCTCTTCTTACTGGTCTATCAGTGCTCCTATCCGCCTGTAGCCATCAAGCGAAAAAAAGTAAAAAAAAGCATGCCCAGATAGTCCAAGCAACTTTTGCTTCTCCCACGACCCAACAGGCAAAAATGATCGATGATTTACAGGTAAACCCAACCGCAGATAGGCAACCTATCGATATACACGAATATCAGGCACGCCTTGTAGACATCTCGCTACCTCTTGGCATTATTCCCCGTCAGGCTTTCACGTATAACGATGCCGACAAAATAACCCTACATTACGAATACAAAACTCGAGATTTTGCTCAAGTTGCCCTACTTTTTGAAGGTGAGATGGAATGTAATGGTTGGCGGCATATCGCGACGTTTGTTGGTGATGAGTTGCTTATGACCTTTCATAAACCCCACCGTTTTTGCACGGTTGTTGGGCGGACAAGTGGTCAACGTGGAGTAGTAGAGTTGATACTCTATTTGGGGTCGTTAGGGTAAGAAGGTAGACATATCCTGAGGGCCGTTCGTCCTGAGTTTATCGAAGGATACGAATAGGCCGTTTTCTCAAGGACGTTCACTGCTGAGCTTGTCGAAGCATCACCACGAACGGCTTCATGAAACTTTTGAAAT
This sequence comes from uncultured bacterium, assembly GCA_963738145.1. GTDB lineage: Bacteria > Babelota > Babeliae > Babelales > Vermiphilaceae > CAVTVH01. The sequence goes on along the minus strand of CAVTVH010000001.1, from coordinate 135,292 downwards.
GTAAAAAACTAAAAAAAAAGCAGACTATGCGAGCCCGCTTTTTTGGTAAGGTTAGAGAACATGAACCTGTTGCTTGTTATTAATAATTTACAATATGAAAAGTTTGAGTGCAACGATTCTGCAACTCTTGCGGGTTTGGTCGATTCTAGACGCAAAAAAAGGCACAGAGTGTTCCAAATCCATGCCCTTTTTTTATAAATAGCTAACGAACTAAATTAATATTCGAAGACTTCAAGTTCTGGGCCATCATCATCGTAATCTTCGCCATAGCCGTAATTATCATAGCCGTAATAGCCTTCTCCTCTACGCTCTTCTGCTGCACCTATCGAACCACCAACTATGGCACCAGTTACAGCACCAGCAGCCGCACCACGTCCACCACCTAATGCGCCGCCTAAGCCGGCTCCGACTACTGCGCCGCCGAATGCTCCTCGACCCGCTGGGCCAGCTTGTAATAAAGCGTTACTTGCCATGAGGGCAACCAAAATGGCCATCACATATCTTAAAAACTTCATACTTTTTCTCCCTATTTTTAAAGATCATTCTTTCTATTTTTAATCTACCAAAATCGCGAGGCAGAAAACAAGAAAAAGAGCTTTAAAATAAAGGGTTTTTGCCTATTTCTGGGTGTAATGATCGGGATTAAGAAGGGTGGCTAATTTATTGATCTTGCCTGCCCCCTGAAGGAGAATAAGGTCGCCAGGGGCGGCAACCTGTTCAAGGTGATGCATAATTCCCTGAAAAGTGGGGTCAAGAGGAATATAGGTGATAGTGGCTGAAGGATTGTGCTCTTTAAGAGCTGCCATCAAATTCTGGCTGGTAATACCGGGAATAGGGGCTTCACTTGCCGGGTAAATATCGGTGATGATAAGGTGGTCGACGGGGCTTTGGGTAAACGTCTCTATAAATTCGTTCCATAATTTATCGGTTCGTGAATAACGGTGTGGTTGGAACACAACAATAACTTTGCCTTGCGTTCTATTGCGTGCGACCAAAAAAGTATTAGCAAGTTCTTTTGGGTGGTGGCCATAATCATCAAAAATCTCTGCGCCTTGGTAGGTGCCGCGATACGAAAAGCGGCGCTCTACTCCTTTGAACGAGTTGAGAGCTTGGGCAATTATTGCAAAAGATATACCTAAATCTAATGATACTGCCAGAGCAGCGAGGGCATTTTGAGCGTTGTGGCGGCCTGGCATGGCAAAATGTACGGAACCAAGAGGGGTATTACTATCTTTGTGCCATACATTAAAGCGAGAATGAGTTGGTCCCAGTTCAAGATCGGATGCATACAAATCCGCTTTATGTTCAGGTGATAGGCCATACTTAATTATTTTTAGATCTGGCATAGGCAATAATGAGCGCACATGTTCATCATCGACACATAAAAATGCTTTGCCGTAGAAGGGCAAATTAGCAAGAAACTGTTTGAAGGTAGCCTTAATATCATCAAGATCTTTGTAGGTATCTAAATGTTCTCTATCAATATTAGTGACAACGGCCAAGGTGGCTTGCAAGCGTACGAGTGAACGATCACTTTCATCGGCTTCGGCTACTAAAAAATCACCTTTGCCAAAGCGGGCGTTATTAGAAATAGCTTTTAAATGGCCGCCAATGACGATAGTTGGATCTAGTTCTGCTTCCATAAGAATGTGAGAAATTAAAGAAGTCGTTGTTGTTTTGCCATGAGCACCTGCGATGGCGATGCTATATTTGGTGCGCATAAGTTCTGCAAGCATGAGGGCGCGGGGTATGGTTGGAATACCACGTTGTTGAGCAGCAACAATTTCTGAGCTATGGCCATGTACGGCAGAGGAGTAGACAAGAATGTCGATTGCGGGGTTATGACACAACGGCGTGTTGTTTCCGTGGTAAATGTGACAACCCAGATCCTTAAGATTTTGTATGCTGTGCTGATCAAGATCAAGGTCGCAGCCTGATATCTCGTAGCCTTGGTATTTTAATATCGTGGCGATGCCACTCATACCAATGCCGCCGATGCCTACAAAATGTACATGTGCTTTTTTTCTATACATGGAAATTAATATACCCAAAACATCCAATATTTACAGCACTTTTTTCAATTCAACAAGCTGCCTTTTTAACTCTACCAACTTCTCCAACAAAGTTCCCTGTGGTTGCTCATCTCCCTGCAGCGTTGTTTTGCACGATCCAACCATGGTATCGGGTGCCAAATCACTCGACATATATTTTTTTGCACCAGCAATAGTAAAGCCTTGTTCATAGAGCAAAGTTTTAATGAGTTTGAACTGTTCCAAATCTTCTTGGCTATAAAAGCGCTGGCCGCCATCCGATCTGGTAGTTGCTAATTTAAACTCTTTTTCCCAAAAACGAATAACAAACTTTTCTACCTCAAGATGTTTGGCAAGCTCTCCTATGCGGAATTGTACTTTTTGCATTCTCATGCGTAGCTCCTTGAATAAAATTCTAAATTACTATTTTCGTTATAGCGGTAATGTGGTGAGCAATTCAATAATCTTATGTAACTGTTGTGAGCATGTGGCGTTTTTTTCTAAGATGGATTGATATGAAAGAATACGGATGCTCAAGGGAGAATGCATGTTAAAAATGAGAATAGTTACGCTGTTTCTTTGTGCGTTGATGCTGATAGGCGATCTCTATGGCGCAACAATGTCGGAAGCGCTCAAAGCTCGGATGCGCCATCGACAAGAAGAAGCAGAGCGAGATACAAGAGAAGAAGAGTTGGAGGCTGCGCGTGTAAAAGCACAGCGTGGGGCAGAGACAGAAGAAAAGAAAGGTGAAGAAGAAAAGGCAGAGGAAGCTCAGGCAACATGTGAGGTTAAGCGATCTTCTACGAGTGGATCGAGTGCATCATCATCTTCAAGTAGATCGAGTACGGTGATGGCGCCGGCTATGAAGGCACCCAGGGTGGCAGTTCCATCACTGAAAACGCTTCTCATTGATGAACTAATCACTAAAGTTGCTCCGCAACTACGAGCTCAACTTCTCCCTCATGTTGCTGACTTGGTAACCGAACTTTATAAGGTATGGTCTTTTGCATCGCCATACCATGATTTTCAGGAGCTGAAAAAGCTTTCTTATGTGGTTATTGATCAATGGTTTGAGCGGTATGACAAGGATATAAAAGGGCTTAGTGGCATCGAAGGAATACTGCGCAATGAAATATTCCATAATTTTTTAGGTAAATTGCCAATTGTTGAGCAGTTATTGCAAAGAGAAGTGATCTTGCAACAACTACTCGATAGCGCGGGAGTTGATGCTTTTAAATTGCATAAAGTTACTCAGATGAGGGATGTTTTGTGGTATGACAACGTGCAAGAAGGCCGTAACGATAATGGCGTTGTATGTTGGGCCTTTAATCATGTCTCTACTACACACATATTCGATTGCGTGACTGACAGAATGTATAGCATTCCTAATAATACTCAATCGGATTTTATATTGGCAGAGGGAGCGCCGCTCATTTTCCTCTTTAGTCTTGATACAAAATTCGAGATATGGAATTGGCAAAAAAAACGCCTTCTGCGGACTGGCAAGCTCAAAACAATGCCCGCGCCCGCCGGTTATCTCGGCGATCCTAATAATACACCTCCTATAGAACCACAAGTATCGGGCGTTGTGTTTAGATATGTCACATCAGACAATAAAGCAGTTATGTTTAATGGAGCCACAGGAACGGAAACAGTTCTTGATCCACAACGTGGCCATATTTTAGCTATAAGTCCTCACGGCAATTTTTTGCAACTTGCCCGAGTTCGAGGAGAAAAGCTTATCAATGTCGTATATGATACCCGTACACAACAAGAATATTTGCTTCCAGTTAGCTCCCATTTTTTTCAAGGTGCTTTCAATAGCACGGAAACTGTTTTCGATTTTCTAACCCATCTCTACAAACTGGATAACGTATCAGCTATAAAACCCACCGTTGGAGAAGAACGATGGCTTAAGTCGTGTGCAATTAGTGGAGAAGTATCATTCAGTCCAGATGGTAGGTTTGCTCGTACTATGGCTGGCATATTTAATGTGGGGATGTGTTCATTGGTGTTGCCACTTCATAATACATTGACGAGGTTTACCCCTCATAACCAACTCTTATTTTGTATTCCCCGCGATCTTGATAGAAATCTTTACCTTTATAACTTTGATACTCATAAGCAACGACCTCTTTATATAGATAGCGACATGGTTGATTATAAAAAGATAACTTTTACTCATAATGAACGGATATATGCTGTGCCGGCTAAGGAAAGCGGCAATGATTTTATGATAAAACCGTTGAGCGGTATTTGGCGTTTTTTTACGTCCCCAGCTATACTTCTTAACCTCTTTTTTGATTATTGTAACAGACTAACGCTCATCTGTTATGGCGGGTTGATATATCGTCTTGAATGTACGCTATCTCTTGACCAACTATTCTATGTATTCGGTTTGCATCAAGCGCACAAAACGCAACGCAGAGAATCATACGAGCAGCTTCTTGCATCGCCAACGCTAGAAACGTTCAAACAGCCATTGCGAGGGCAGTACACTGCGATGATTAAAAGATGGTTGGCAGAATCATCGTCAAGGTCGAGCTCTTCATCATCAAGCTCATCATCTTCGAGTTCTTCGACCATGCGTAGTTTTTAGGAGAATGCATGTTAAAAATGAGAATAATGTTTTTGTTATGTGCGTGTGCAACTGGTGATATATATAGCGCACGTCACCTTCCGTCATCGAGTTCTTCATCGACATCCTCAGAAAAGGAAAATAAAGAGCAAAAAGAAGAGAAAGCTCAAGTAAAAGTTGAGACTGAAAGAAAGCGCGCGCCTTGTACTTCTATTGTGCCGGCTATGAAGGCACCGAGGGTTTCATCACTACATTCACTTGTTATGGATAGGCTGCGAGCTCATTATGCTCCACATGCAGCTGAACTGGTAGAAAATCTTTATAGAGTATGGGCACATGCATCTCCATTTGTTGATTTTGATACGTTGAAAAATAATTCTAGCGACACTATTGATGTATGGTTTAAAGAACATGGTGATATCAAAGATATTGAGTTGTTACCACAAGCTACGCGTGATGATCTGACGGCGTACCTTTTAGAGCAATTTCATACCGCTCAAAAATTATTAATAAAGGAAGTTGTTTTAGAACGTGTCTTAGAAATCGCGGGCGAAGGTGCATTTAGCCTTGATAAAGTTGCGCAGGTACCGGCAGTAGGTGATAGGTGGCACAAAAAAACTCAGGAAGGACGTGGTAGGGGTGGTGTTGTCTGTTGCGCGCTTAATTATAACCAAGGCAGTATGCAGGTGTTCGATTGCCAGACGAACAGAATCTATCATGTGACCAATAGTTGCGGGCCTCAGGCGTCAGTTGTTTTTGCGCAAGACGTACCTCTTATATGCCAATCAAACCGCTATACAGGAGCGTGCCAGATAAGGAATTGGAAAACGGATCGTTTAGTGCACCCTGGAAACCTCATAAGGGCTTTGCATCTTCCGCCGGATACTACCTTTCTTGAACCCAAGGTATTTGGGGATGTATTTAGATATATTAGGTCAGATAATAAGGCTGTTATATTCGATGGCACAACAGCAACGGAAAAAATTTTTGATCCTCAACTAGGATATATTTTGGCTATAAGCCCGCAAGGGCGTTTTTTACATGTAGCTAGTGGTAAGGGCTTCCACGCATTGTATGACACCACTACTCAACAGGAGTATGTGATTGATAAAGACACAAAATATCTTCTTGGTGGTACTTTTAACAATCAAGAAACGGCATTTAACTTCCTTAATGCACTTTATAAGTTAGAGAGTCTGTCTGCTATTAAGTCGCCTTTGTGGGGTGGAAAAAGCCTAAAGCCGTGTGCACAAGATATACCCATTGATTCTGGAATATTTAGCTCGAACGGTAGATATTTTTCAGGGAAACAGAAAGGCGATGTATTTGATGTTGGAACCTGTTCGGATGTGTTACCATTACCTAGCGGACAATGGCGTCATTTTACACCACATAATCAATTATTATTTATAACGGATGATTCAACCTTTTATCTTTATAATTTTGATACAAAAAAGAAAGCGGCGCTTGCCATTGATGCACGATCAACTTTCCATTTTGTTGACGGAGCAGAGGGTTACTATAGTATCGCATTGAGCAATGATGAACTCCTCTATGCTGCGCCGATATATCGAGGGACGATTGCTACTGCGCCAGTTATTCCTGGTATTCGTCAGACCATGCCGAAGGCTAGTTTTGTCGTAGGTGCAGTAGGAGGCACACTTCGTGGGTTTACATCGCCTTCTGAAGTTGTTCATCTTTTCTTTGATCTGTTCAACAGACTTGCGGTCATTTGTGCCGATGGATCTATTCATCGCCTTACCTGTACCTTAACGCTTGATCAAATCTTTTTCACCCTTGGTGTGCACCAAGCATATAAAACACAGCGTAAAGACGTGTACGAGCAGCTCCTTGCATCGCCAATACTAGAAACATTCAACGAGCCATTGCGAGGGCAGTACACTGCGATGATTAAGAAATGGTTGGCATCATCTGCCGCATCTTCAAGTTCCAGTCCCAGCTCATCATCATCATCTTCTTCTTCAAGTATGCGTAGTTTTTAGGGGGATCAATGTCAAAAATAAGAATGGTTTCACAAGTTCTTTGTGCGTTGGTGCTGATGGGCGATCTCTATGGCGCAACAATGTCGGAAGCGCTCAAAGCTCGGATGCGCCATCGACAAGAAGAAGTAGAGCGAACTAAAAAAGAAGAAGAGCTGGAAGCTGCGCGTGTACAAGCACAGCGTGAGGCAGAGGTAAAGGCCGAAGAAGGCAAGGAAGGTAAAGCTGAAGAAGCTCAGGCAACATGTGAGGTTAAGCGATCTTCTACGCGTAGTTCATCATCAACAACGTCGTCAGTACCTCCACTCATGACCTTGGCATTAGATCAACTCGTTTCTGAGCTAGAACCCTTTGTGCCAGATTTGATAACAAAGCTAACTAATATGTGGGCGAAATCTAAACCAGATATGGATTTTGATACGCTACTTGCGCGCTCAGAGCAGTATGTAACGATGTGGTTAAATCGACAGCATGTGCGCGGACCAAAGCTTGAGGGCATGCTACGTGATCGCGTTATTACCTATGGATTTGAAAAATTACATGTTTTTGAAAGATTATGTGCTCAAGAAGAACTATTAAAAATGGTGTTGGCAACAACGTATGATAAGGCAATGGAATTACGTACCGTTGCTGCATTTAAACAATCAGGCGTTGCAGCTACTTCATCTACAACAAGCACATCATCTTCATCGAGTGGGAAATCCAGCACTCCTTTTGTGTTAAATGAAAGAAACATTGTACTTGGCAGGTCTAATCAAGGAATTATGGCATGTGCTTTTGATAGTGAGCAGGGTACCTATATATTTGATTGTCAAACCGATTCAGCCTATAAAATACCTCACAAAGAAGAATGGTATGAATCCTCTATATTACTTTTGGCATCGAATGTTCCTTGTATTGGGCGTGTAACGAGGGATATCTTTGAAGTGTGGGATTGGAGAACTAACGAGCTGCTCTATAGAACCGTTTTGAAGCGCGTAGGACACCGTGATGTGCTTGAATATGATCGTCCTGCAGTTTTTGGAAATCTGTTCAGATGTATTGCCCATGACAATAATGCGGTTCTTTTTAATGGTGTAACACACCATAGAGAGATTATTCCTTACGCGCAAGGCCCTATCTTACGGGTGAGCGCAACAGGAAAATTTTTATTGGTTGGCCATTATGCTGATAAAGGCAAAAACCAATATTTCTTATACGATACTGCCACCAAGCAAGAATATAAGCTCGATCTTAGGAAAGATAACATAACCGAATTTGCGTATGACGCGCTATTTGGCGGTCGCTTAGGTGAATTTCGCGCAAATATCATATTCAATGACCAAGAAACGGTCTTGGATTTTAGTGGACAGCTTTTTGATCTAATACGTTTATCTACATCATCTTCGTGGTTTGGGCCTTTTAAGTTAAAACCCTATATAACAATGAAAAAGCTAGATTACTACGATTACCGGAATATGGACGTTTTTAGTCCCAACGGGGAGTTTTTTGCACGGTGGTTGCCGCATCCGGAATATGGGCAAGATATAATCTCTACAAAAACAGGTAACGTAATTAAAACTAAACTTAATTGGAGCTCATTTACACCCGCAAATAAATTGTTGTATGTCGGCTCAGGATCTTGGGATTTGCTTTTGTATGATTTTGCTACGCGCCATTCTATTGCACTACGTGACTTTTCTTATGAATCACCAAAAAGAATATACTTGAATCACGCAGAGAATTATTTTATGGCTACCTTCGAAAAAAGTTCTCAATACAACATAATTTTTTTGAGCGGATCTCAACCTTACTTCCGACTGTATGCCAACAAAAAGATAGCTACGGCATTTTTTGATATGTTAGATAGACCGGTCATTGTATGTCAAGATGGAACTATACAAAGATTAAAGCCGATACTATCTTTGCAACAATTCTTTTTTATTCTTGGCGCGTACAGAGCAGAGATGAATAACAGCACAAGAGATTACCTACAATTGTGGCGATCGCCAATTTTGACAACATTTAATACATACTTAAAAAAGAAGTTTATGTATGAGATTAAGCCTCATATACCACCGCCGGCTATGAAAGTAAAAACTGAGTATGCGCCTGCATATTCGGCAACTTTCTTACCGAGCTCGCCATCGTCTTCAAGTTCATCATCTTCAAGTTCTTCTTCGAGCAGTGAGCGCAAAAGACAATGAACCTTGCCAAGATAGGTGCCTAGCAGCATAACTATTTCTTTGCTATCCTGATGGCTACTTTTAAATAACTTTTCCAGTCAAGGATAGGATAGATGAACATTAAAGAGCTGTTGTTAGTTGTAGGGTTAGCGCTGGTCACTACCTGGACTATTGATTACTTCATGAATAGGGGTAAAAAGGATCAGCCAGGGACAGAACAAGAAGTAAAAGCAGGCCAAAGTTTTGTAGCACCTAAAAATCCACAATCGCTACGTCCACTCAACATCGAAGTTGCTTTTAGTGAACAAAAACGGCCGGCACCGGCGACGTTGACTGAGGTGAAGAACCGCGGCGCTCTCTGTGTGTTTTCAACTGATGGGGCAGCGTTAGAACGGTTTGAACATAGAATGGGGGGCCATCCAGGATCTGATTTGACTACCATTTTCCCACCAGCTCAAGGAGATCGTGAAGCACGTTGCTTCTTGGTTGCGCTGGAAAAAGATACTCCTTACTATTACACACTTGTTGATCATACCTACGACGACATTAAAACAACTATGTTGACCTATAAGGCTGAAAATGAAACGGCCATCATTACAAAAATCTTTACGTTTTTTAGTAGTACTAATTGCATCTCTCTAAGGCTTACCATTGAGCCAAAAAAAGGCCCTGTACAAGCACGTATACTCTATCCGGCGCCGCTGCTTCCAGCTCTTGGTGCGGACGACACCAAATCCGGCATCTACAATGATGAAAGCGGTTCTATTGTCACAACACCTCGATCAAAAATAAATCCTGATATCTATTGGCATGCGCCAACATTCTTTGGTCTTGACGATCGTTATTTTGTGCACGCTTTAGTTAAAGATGAAAACCATTTTGTGGACCGAGCTTATTATAAGTTGTCGGGCGCTCAGGATATCTATGCCTTTTTAGAGAGCCCCTCAATTGCAACAACAACAACGTGGGAGTTAAAATTCTACTTTGGGCCAAAAGAAGCGTGTGCTATGCGTGCCGTTGATCCGCGCCTTGAAGAAACTCTAGGCTATGCTGGATGGTTTTCCCCAATAGCGTATTGGCTCTTGAGATTATTGATCTTCTTGTATCGATTCTTAGGCAACTACGGCCTAGCTATTATCGCACTCACCATACTCACAAAAATTGTATTACTTCCCTTTTCCATTTCAGGTGCGCGTAGCATGAAAAAACATGCAGAGATGCAGCGTAAGCTCAAATATCTACAACAAAAATATAAAGATGATCCTGAAACGCTTATGCGCGAGCGTACCGAACTGATGCGCAAAGAAGGGTTGAGCGGTTTATCTGGTTGCTTGCCGATTTTGTTACAATTGCCAATCTTTTTTGCTCTCAGCAAAGTGCTGTCGACTTCTATTGAATTATATCAGGCACCATTTTTTGGATGGATTACCGATCTTTCAGCTCGCGATCCTTATTATGTTTTACCACTCTTGGTTGCTGTTTCTATGTTACTGCAGGCAACGACGGTTGATGCAAGTCAGCGGGTACAGCTTATTGTGATGGCGCTTGTATTTGGTGCCATTACCGCGAATCTCTCTGCCGGCTTGTGCCTGTATATCTTTATGAGCACCTTGTTGGGCGTGCTGCAAACCATGGTTCAACAACGTTTTAAGGTAGCGTAAATGATACACAACCTGCCGTCACTTGCGCAGCTTCTCAAAACATTACAGCAAGTGCCGTATCTTGCCTCTAAAAATATGTATCGCGTAGCGACTCATTTTTTGGAAATGGATCATAAGCGTCTTGAGCTTTTCTGCCAAACATTATTAGAGGCAAAACATAATATTATGCAATGCCAAACATGTTTTTTTTGGCAGGAGCGAGATAATGCATGTATGTTCTGTGCTGACACACGGCGCGATCAGGGATTAATTTGCGTGGTGGAAACATGGCAAGAACTTATGGCAATTGAAAAAACAGGCGGCTATAAAGGGGTTTACCACGTTCTTGGTGGCGTCATTTGCCCTCTTGAAGGTGTAGGACCTGAGAATCTAACAATTGAGCAACTGGTGAGCCGCGTACAAACTAATGTGCATGAACTTATTTTGGCAACTAATCAGACGCCAGAGGGCGAGGCGACGGCTGCCTTTATCGCACATAAATTAAAAGGAACTAAGATTAACGTGACGTGTCTGGCGCGAGGTATCCCCGTTGGCTCGTCATTGGAATATATGGATAGAATTACGGTGTATAAAGCACTATCTGAACGGCGGCCGTTTTGATTCGTGTATGACTCGAAAACTCGTCATCACGAGGTATAAGGTAGTTAGTGATTTAAAATTAGACAACTTTCTCTGTAGTATTTAAAACTTTCTACAGGCCGTTCGTGGTGAGCTTGTCGAACCATACGACGGTCGTTCGTATCCTTCGATAAACTCAGGACGAACGGGATCTCCTATCTAAGGACTATTATGAAACATAACTTTTCCATCAACATCGCACGTCGCAAAGACCTGCTTTCAGCCATTACTCACAAATATCCCGATATTAAAAAGGGTGCGGTCCTCCTTTTTGGGGGCCTTGAACCAAAAACACCGCATCGCTTCAGGCAAGAAACTTCTTTTTATTATATGACGGGCATCAAAGAACCAGGTACCGTCATGGTGATGGATCTGCAAGGTGCTACGCAGTTATATGTGCCCAACTGTGCAACCGAACGGGCAAAGTGGGTTAATAGTGCCGTAGAACTTACACAAAAAAATGCCGCCAATTTAGGTTTTTCATCAATTAAAGAATTAGGCGCCGTGTGCCCCGGCTATACGTTTTATCACTTTTTCCCAAGAGCTGAATATCAAGCCTTACTTGAACATCTTGAGGCACTAGTGCGTGACGGTGGTACTATCTTTACGCTGATCCCTAATAATGCGCATGAATATGTTGAGCAGCGATTCTTGCTCGAACGATTAAAAAACTTTGTGCCGGACGTAGCCAAACATCTTGTTGATATTTCTCCTCTCATTGCTGCCATGCGGCGTAAAAAAGATATGGGTGAGATCGAAAGTCTTTATAAAGCAGTTGAAATTACCACCGTTAGCCCATGAAGCTGCAGCAGGGGTTATTGAAGATGGTGTGCAAGAATGCGAAGTGCAAGCGAGCTTAGAATATATGTTTACGGGCTCAGGAGCACGGCCATCATTCCCGAGTATTGTAGCTGGTGGCAAGAATTCAACGGTATTGCACTACATCGATCAATAGCGACACGCTCAAAAATGGTGGGCTGGTTATTGTTGATATCGGAGCAGAATATGATTACTATTGCGCAGACTTGACACGTACCTATCCGGTTTCCGGCAAGTTTACCCCGCGTCAACGCCAAATCTACAACATAGTTTTGAAACCCAAGAATATATTGCCAGCATTGCAAAACCGGGCATGTGGCTTTATAATAAAGATCATCAAGATCAGTCCCTCAACCATTTGGCTAAATGAATTTTTAGCCAGAAAGTGGGTATGGGGACTACTTTCCTCATGGCATCGGCCACTTTTTAGGGCTTGATGTGCATGATGTTGGTGATTACAGTACGCCGCTGCAAGAAGGCGATGTGATTACCATTGAACCTGGTATTTATATTCCTGAAGAACACATTGGCATTCGCATCGAAGATGATTACTGGATTGTTGAAGATGGCGTTATCTGCCTGAGCGAGCCGCTACCAAAAACGGCTGATGAAATTGAGCAGTTCATGCGTGCTGGCTTGGAACAAGATGACGATGAAGAACCGCGTGATTTTAATGAAAATGAAGAGGGTTTTGATGATGATGACGAAGGATATGAGGCCTAATTTTTTTTAATCGCTATTCGTGATGAACCAGAGGACTTTAGCGTAAAAGTCCTCTGGACTCCTGTACGCCGGACTGCGTCCGGACCTCTTATGCGACATACGGGCGACCTCACGGCCGGTCGCCATGTCGCACATGTATGGCCGGGGTTACTTTTTGACTCACTTGGCGTGGGTTTCCGCTTGACGCGGTTTTGAAAGCAATCAAGTGGGAGGAACTTCTTATGAACGCTGATAGCCCTTCGTAGCCAAGCGATACATCAGAGTTATTCTTGTTAATCTGAGATTGTTTCTTTTCTCCGTTCGCCCCGAGTGGCGCGAACTTTGTGAGCGTTGTATCGAGGGATGCCCGTGAAATAACCTACCTTACTTCCCCAACTTCGCCATCAACGCATCCACTAATCCCGACAAGAATTCTGCAATTACTTGCGTCTCCAGAATCGTGACAATACCGACAGTTACAAAGCCACAGGCAATCCCCAATAGGACAAGGCTCTTAGTCCGTGTCCATCGTTGTCCGCCATGGATAAGATGTTCAATGCTGCTTTTGAGCATCATACAGCCGCAGGCAGCTAGAACAAAACCGATACCACTGATTGCCGTCATTTTATCGAGAATAATAGAAACCTTTGTTGGTCCGAACATAAATAACCTCAATTAAACCCAAATCTCATAAAGATCGATTTGGGTATTCCTACTAGGGAATGGTTAATACCTTTATTTATTAAATAAGTATAAAGAAGTTCTATCTAAGCGCAAAAGGGGGGTAGGAACGCTCTACTACTCACGTAAACGCTTTTCTGGAGTATTATTGTCCTCGCCTTGCAAGAGCGAACTGGTTCCAGGGGTTGAAGAGGAACTTGATGACGATGATGGATGGTCTTCTATTAATGGACTTGATAAGAAAGTCCGTGGGACTGGCAAAGCTGTTGAAGTTGAGTCTTCTGAACTACGTGGGTTCCAGGAAGGTATCCTTACGCTTTGGGCAGGTAAACTTGCTTTGGCATACTTGCTGTGATGGTGAGGACTTACTCTATGTTGTAGGGCTCGAAGGTGTGAGAAAATATTGTTGGTTCTAGCCTCAGGGGTTTTGCTGACCAAGGGCTTTAGGAGGGCGCAGCGCACACGGCGTGCTTCTGCTGAGATTAGCCCATCTTCTGTTGAAGCCTCTTGTCGATAGGTTTGTATATCTGATAGCTCCCTAATGATTTCTTGAGTTCTACCTCGAGCAATAGGACTCTCTCCTAACTTAAGGTAAGAGGTTTTTCCTGTTGTAGGATGTTTTATAGCTAGTAGGTCAAGGTCAAGTAGATCTCGCTCGATGGTAGTACCGTCCCGATTAGTTACATCTTCTAGATTAACTACAAGACCGCTTTCTGGGGTAACTACAAAATAATCACCTTGCGTGACGAGCTTTGTAATAAGGGCTGATGCTTGATCTGTCTTCATTGTTTCTATGTTTTCTGCCGACAGCGACGCCATTATTCTGCGCAGTTCCGTCGCTCGTGATGTTATCGAGGCGGCAAGTCCATCATTATTAGTATCGACAAAGTTGACTGTTTCGTACGCGTCTACAGCGAACTGGATAAGTAATGTGAGTATAGATGGGGTTATGCTACTCCTATATACCTCTAACAGTTTGTTTGCAGCCGCAAAGTGATAGTTACTAATGAGGTGTCGCAGCGTTACAATCAATTTTTTGCCGAATATTTGTGGCGTCTTTATAACCTTAACGCAGAGTCGGCAGCTGTCTGATACATGAGCTCCATTGTCGATGAGATGGCAAAAAATGTTAGGGTTTCCTGAGGCACACGCGTACTCAGGAGCTGATCCCGTGCTATCAGACTCATTCATATCAACAGATGATGTTATTTGGGCAATTGTAGTTTCATCATTTTTAGATATCGCGGTGATAAGTGGGTGGCGACGTTGATAATAAGGTTTCAACTGTTGCACCGTTCCTGCATACATGCGTGGATTATATTTATGTGGTGCATCCTTAAGCAGATTTTCATTCTTTACACAGAGATCTATAAGAACTTCTTCAGATTTCGTTAATAAAGTATCACGGTTCAATGGTGCTTGACCTGCCTGCCCTTCGTAGCCAGCCGAACTTGGATGCCCGGATTGGCGAAGTAGGGATGAAGATGAGCTCGAGTTGCTACTGCTGGATGAAGAACTGCTGCTGCTTGAACTGCTCGATGACGAAATGTTTGAGGATGAAGATGCAATTAGAGAATCGGTGTTAAACGATCCAACAAGAAGAATGCTGATAAGAAATATTCGTACTATTTTCATGATAATTAAACCTCCATTTAATTGATAATAATTACAGGTTAGGTAAATATCGTATATTTGTAAAAAGGCCTGATCTAGGGCTATTTATACCAGCGCTGCAACCCTGCCAACATTACCACACAGCATAATGCCCCGATTCCCAATGATGCGCCCAGCATGACTGCCTTGCCGTAGCTCACCAGGTGGCCGACGGCGATAAAGGCAATGGCGCTGCTGATAATGGCTGGTAGTGCGTAGGGGAACTGGGTATAGACGTGATCGAGTGGGTAGGTGCCGCAACTGGCTGATGCGAGCATGGTAGTGTCGGAAATGGGCGAAATATGGTTACCACAGATGGCGCCAGCAAAAAGGCCACCAATGACGGGCAGGAGCATAGGGGCTGCTTCTAGAGCAAAGGGAGCGACTCCTGGAGTCATGACGGTAACAATTTGGGTCGCCATGGGAGCGGTTAGGGCAATAGTGCCCCATGAAGATCCGGTAAAGAACGATATAATAGTTGCGACCAAGAAAAACATTGCTGGTAGCGCCCAGAAAGGGAACGATCCCAGCAACAAAGATGCTAAGTAGTTACCCGTCAATAAATCAACTTTTAAGAACTTGCCGAGTGTGGCGGCTAAAAAAATCATAAGAATCGATGAGTAAATAAAGAGAGTACCTTCACGAAGTATCGTGGGTACCGTACCTAGCGCGATCGTTTGGCGCATGATTGCTATGCAGCTACTCAGCATAAGAGTAATAATGCCAGCAGCAAGTAACACTTGAGGCGTGTGCGTAGCATGTTGTAAAGCTTCTATGACGCCGTACGCTCCGCCAAATAGCATAAAGCCACCGTCATATAAAAAGCCAAGAAACACGGTAGCGATCAACAGTCCCACAGGGATGATCAAATCAAAGGCGGTAGCGCGTGGATTTTCATGAACGGCTAACGATTCTTGTGGCGCTTGTTTACCGCCAAAAAGATTGCCGTCAGTATGTGCGATAATTTCATGCTTACGCATAGGGCCATAGGAAAGGCCTTTACGAACAATGATCCAGGTAGAGGCGATGAGCAATAATGAATAAAAGTTAAAAGGAATTGCTTGCAAATAGGTGTAAAAGGGCTCGGCAACTATCTTGGTGGTGGGCCCTAGATGGGTGGAAATATCAGCATTTTCAAGTTGTACAATGAGCATAGCAACCCAGCTGGAAACAGGAGCGAGAATCACGAGTGGCGACGAAAGTGAATGGACTAAAAATGCTAATTTTACGCGTGGTATGGCAAAACGATCTGAGATTGGGCGCATGGCATAGCCTGTGGTGAGGTTGCTCAAATAATCGTCAATAAAAAGCGTTGATGAAACCATGAGAGAAGTAGTTTCTACCATGCGGCGTGTTTTTAGTCGTTGCGTAATGGCATGAGCAAAAGCGATAGCGCCACCGGTGCGGCTAATAAGTACCACAAGGGCGCTGATGATAATCAAGAATGAGTAGTTACAGATGTTGTCGAAATCAATTATTTCCGCGTAGAGACGGTTGGCAAGTAAGGAGACGGCGTTCACAACAGAGCCGTTAGTGGCAATAAGTGCGGCGATGAATAAGCCTATGGTCAAGGATCGATTAAGTTTTTTTGTGGTGCAGGCGATGATGAGCACAATGAGTGGGGGTAGGAGCGATAGCCACGAATTTTGCATGATAATCCTTAATTTCTAGGGGGCTTTAATTGACCGATGGTTTATTTTCCTCTACCATTATCCTATAGCTTCGTTCGCTAGTCTAAAAGATTTAAAATTAAAAGTCATCGCAGGATTCAAGAGGTTCTTTATTATGGATATGAATAGAGTATTCTTTGCCAAGAAAGAAGGCCGCGTGCCAAAGTGGCGTATTATTGATGCTGAAGGCAAAGTGTTGGGCCGTTTGGCAACTGAAATTGCCGATATACTCCGTGGCAAAGATAAAGCAGAGTACACTGCTCATTGCGATACCGGTGATTATGTCGTAGTTATCAACGCTGAAAAAATAGTCTTGACCGGTAAAAAAGTTGAAATTAAAGAATATCATAGCTATAGCGGCTGGATTGGCGGATTAAAGATATTAACAGCAAAGCAATTGCTTGCCAAACATCCTGAACGCATTATCGAATACGCGGTTAAAGGCATGCTCCCTAAGAACAAGCTTAATCGTCAAGTCATTAAAAAATTAAAAGTATACGCTGGTAAAGAGCATCCACATCGTGGACAAATCGAAGCACAAGCTGCGTAGAATCATGGTGAGCTCGTCGAACACCATTGATATACAAGAGATTTTATGAGGGTGGACTAACGTCCACCCTTTTTACTGGTCAAGGGAGTTTAAATGAATAAAGTTATGGTTGGTATAGTGGCTTTCGTGAGTGTACAAGGTATCCAGGCCTCTTCATGGCCGGTGCCGTCTGGCAAAGTAATAGCCATTGCGGGTCTTAATGTTGCGGTATCGCTATATCCAACAGCGCAGTGGGTAAGGTATGCGCTACAACATGCTGATGCAAAAGCTCAATGGAAGGCAATGCCAACAGTTTCAGCTCCTGTTGTTAGTACTGATCATGCTAGCAGCGCTCATGTTGGGATGGCGGATCAGATGGGAGCTTTAGGCCAACAAAGAATAAATCTTCGTAGAAATATGAACGATTATCTTGCATTGAGACGGCAGTACGCAACGCCTGCATGGCTATCACCCCTTGTTGTGGGTGGTCTTTTGGTTGTTGGCTATCTACGGTTCTATAAATATCCACAGCGCAAGGCTGAAAAAGGCAACGGGTAAAAGGAATTTTAGATATGAGTAAGTTATTGATAGCGATGTTATTAGTTTTTGGCATGCAAGGGCTTCAGGCGGCTTCTTCATGGCCAGTGCCATCAACAAAAATAAAAGGTTTTGCGGGGCTGAGCGCTGTAGCTTCATTCTATCCTACAGCGCAATGGATAAGATGGAGGCATAACTATAATCAGCTAGTAAATGGACCGCCAATTCCAGGAACAACATTCAATGCCGAATATATGCAGAGGGGTATTGCTTTAGCTAAAAAGATGCATCACTGTAAGGAACAGGTTGAAAGGTATGAATCGCCTGCTCTGTTGACACCATTGGTTGTGAATGGTCTATTGGGAGGTAGCTATGTACTTATCTGTAAGTTTCCGGAATGGAAGGCAAAGAAAAAATTGGCAGGAAAAATAGCGTTCCTAGGTGTTAGTGCTGCAGCGGCACTGTATCCTGCTGTCGGATACTTTAAGGCTAGGCTTGACTATAATCGACTGGTAACTTATTCAGGAGGGCCTAATCCACATCCTACGCCTATAGTTAGGCAATATCATAGCAGAATGAATGACTGTGCCACAGCAATTTTGCTGTCACAAGTGGGTGTTTGGTCATTTTTTGCAATTAGCAAATTGCTGGCTCAAGAAAAAACACGAGACGTCTAAGAATAGATTCACTTCCCAAAAAACTTTCGAATATCCTCAAAATACGGGCTCAAGATGCATTTGAGATCATTGTAGGTTAAGAACACCACAAGGATCATAAATAGGACCCAGCAACCAATATGGATATATTCCCGTATGCGGTCAGGAATTGGACGGCCCGCAAGAGCTTCGATGGTATAGAAAACAATTTGGCCACCATCCAAAATAGGTAATGGCAGCAAATTCAAGATAGCAAGACTGACGCTAATATACGCCAAAAAGAGTAAGAAGGTTTTGATGCCTTTTTTTGCGCCGCCCATGGTTGCGGAAATAAGGCCAACAGGGCCGGTCACTTTGGAAGTGTCGCCGCTTGAAAAGATATATTTTAATCCAATGATTGAGTCGTACATCAGTTTATTGGCGATACAGATGCCAGAAACTATCGATTGGCCAATGCCGAATCCTTCCATGGAATGCATGTTAAACGTAGCGCCCGTAGTTCCAATAATTTTCCCAAGAAAATCTTTAGGTTGAATGTCGAGCGTCACATCAAACTCGGTTGGTTGGGTTGCCGATGCCGAGCTGCGAGCAATGCGTACGGTAGCACTTTTGCCTGGAGAATTAATGATCTCTTCAACCATCTCTGGTGCGTTAGCGTCAGTTATAGTGCGTCCGTTAAAAGCGATGACGCGGTCATTGAGTTGAAGACCGGCCTTATCGGCAGGGGATTCTTTTCTTATAGAATCGATGGTGGCGTTGGCATTAGCTGGATAGAGGATAGGAGAAGCGGGCATGCCGGCCATGAAAAGGATGGCACAGATAATGTAGGCGAGGAGTATGTTGAAGGCGATGCCGCCGATCATAACGGCAAATTGTTGTATCCAGGGTTTGTTTCTGAAATATTCTTCTTCATTGATGGGTTCTTGGGGTAAGGTGCCAGTCTCTTCTGGGCTATTGGCTATTTCTACGTAACCACCAAGAGGTATGGCTGAAATGGCGAATTCAGTGTCGCCGATCTTCTTTTTGAGTAGGCGAGGGCCAAAGCCTATCGAGAAGGAGGGGGTTTTGATCTTGAATAGTTTACAAAAGATGAAATGGCCAAATTCGTGAAATGCCACGACAAAACTAATGCCAATAAGCCCTGCTAGCCCAAAAAAGAGGTTGTGTGCAAAGGCCGTAACAGTAGTTAGAACCATGAAAACTCCTTGTCGCTTATGCGATATCTAATATACTACATACTATGTTAAAAAAGTGTCATTAACCTAGCATGTATGTCGATATAAGTCTATTTGTAAGCAAGGCTTTTGCCAGGGTAATTTCTCTTGAAAAATTTCTTGAAAAGAGTAAAATACTACTAACGTTCAGTGTAAGAATCTTTAAAGTTTCTACTAAATAATTGTACAAAAGACACGATACACAGCTTGCTATCGTGGTGCTTTTAGTAAGAAAAGAAGTAACAAGTCATATATAGGAAGTTGGTGCTATGCCCACGATAAATCAGCTTTGTCGCTTTGGAAGATCAGCTATCAAAGTTAAATCAAAGAGCCCTGCGCTTAAAAGGCAGCCGCATGCTCGCGGAACATGCACAAGGGTTTTTACCATGACACCTAAAAAACCTAACTCGGCACTTCGTAAAGTTGCTCGTGTTAAGTTATCAACAGGCATCGAAGTAACCGCATATATTGGTGGTGAAGGCCACAATTTACAAGAACACTCTGTAGTGTTGGTTCGTGGTGGTCGGGTTCCCGATTTACCAGGTGTTAAATATCATATTGTTCGTGGTGCATTGGATGCTGCTGGTGTTGAAAAAAGAAGACAAGCGCGTTCCTTGTATGGTGCTAAGCGTCCTGAAAAAGTAAAAGAAGGTTTATTGATATATGGCAAGGCGTAAAAGAGAATTTTAAAAGAAAAGATATTGGCGTTGATCCTGTCTATGGCTCAGAATTGGTTCAAAAATTTATTAATGTTGTCATGGAGCGAGGCAAAAAGAATGTGCGCGACCAAGATAGTTTATGATGCTCTTGAGATCTTATTAAAAAAGCTGGTGGTATGATAGGGCAAAAGCTCTTGAGTTTTTCAATAAAGCTTTTTGAGCAATTGTTCCCGCGGTTGAAGTTCGCTCTCGTCGTGTTGGTGGTAGTGTGTATCAAATTCCTGCGAGAAGTTGACCGTAACCGTGGCTATGCCTTGGCAATGCGCTGGCTTATCGAAGCTGCGCAAAGCCGTTCGGATAAAACAATGGGCACAACGCCTTGCACATGAGTTGCTCGATGCGACAGAAGGTCGTGGTAGCAGCCATTAAGAAAAAATTAGATGTGCATAAGATGGCAGAAGCAAACAGAGCATTCTCTCATTATGCTTGGTAATAGAGGTATAGTTAATGAGCTATTCCATTAGAAAGATATAGAAATATAGGAATTGCTGCTCATATTGATGCGGGTAAAACAACAGTAACTGAACGGATTCTGTTTTATACCGGTGTTTCTCATAAAATTGGTGAAGTGCATGAAGGTGCAGCCACCATGGACTGGATGGAGCAAGAGCGAGAGCGTGGTATTACGATTACTTCAGCTGCAACCACCTGTACTTGGAAAGATCATCATATCAATATTATTGATACTCCAGGACACGTTGACTTTACCATCGAAGTTGGGCGTTCATTGCGTGTTCTTGATGGGGTTATTGCTGTGTTTTGTGGTGTTGATGGTGTTCAGCCTCAATCTGAAACTGTTGGAGTCAAGCTAATCGCTATAAAGTTCCACGTATTATTTTTGTTAATAAAATGGATCGTATTGGTGCAGATTATTTCATGGTTATTGATGATGTTAATGACAAAGTTGAGTGCTAATGCTGTTGCTATGCAAATTCCTGTTGGTGCATCAGAAGATTTTGCTGCTATTATTGATCTTTTGACCCGTAAAATGGCAACATTTGAAGGTGAAATGGGTTCGATATTGACGTGGTCTGATGTTCCTGCTGAATATAAAGATCAAATTGAAGAATTGCGTACTAAGATTGTTGAAAAAGCTTGTGACTTTGATGAAGCACTTGGCTGAAAAATTTTAGAAGCAAGAGATTATCTCTTGATGAAATTAAAGCGGCTTTGCGTAAAGGTGTTCTTGAGCGTAAAGTAGTTCCTGTTTTTTGTGGTACTGCATTTAAGAATAAAGGTGTTCAGCTTGCGTTGGATGCGTGTTGTTGATTATTTGCCATCTCCTTTGATGTTCCTCCTGTTGAAGGTATTGATCCTGAAACTGGTGAAAACAGTAAGCGCAAAGCCGATCCTAAAGAACCATTTTGTGCGCTTAGTTTTTAAAATTATGACCGATCCGTTTGTGGGTGTTTTGAACTTTGTTCGTGTTTATTCAGGTGAATTAAATGCTGGTTCCTATGTTTATAATGCACGTACTGGTGCTAAAGAGCGTGTAAGTCGTTTGCTGCAAAATGCATGCTAATAAGCGTGAAGAAATTAGATCGGTAAGCGCGGGTGATATTGCCGCTATTGTTGGTGTTAAAGATGCATAACTGGTGATACGCTTTGTGATGAAGAGTCATCCAATATTGTCTTGAATCAATTGATATTCCAACTCCAGTTATTTCAACTTCAGTTGAGCCTAAAAATAAAGCTGATTATGAAAAAATGGGTCTTGCTTTACGCAAAATGATGCAAGAAGATCCATCGTTTCAGATTTTCTTATAATGAAGAAACTGGTCAAACGGTTATTGCGGGTATGGGTGAGTTGCATCTGGAAATTATTGTTGATCGTTTAAAGCGCGAACATAAAGTTGAAGTTGTTCAAGGTAAACTTCAAGTTGCCTATAAAGAAACCATTCAAAAACCAGCTGATGCTGAAGGTAAATTTATTCAAGCAATCTGGTGGTCGTGGTCAATATGGTCATGTGTGGATTAAAGTTGAGCCACTAGAGCGCGGTAAAGGTTTTGAATTTGTGAATGATGTTGTTGGTGGAACGATTCCACGTGAATTTATTCCGGCGGTTGAAAAGGTATTGAAGAAGCAAATGCAATGCAGGTATTCTCGCTGGTTATCCTGTTGTTGACGTTAAAGCAACATTGTATGATGGTTCATATCATGATGTCGACTCCTCTGAAATAGCGTTTAAAATTGCTGGTTCAATGGCATTTAAGAGCGGCTATGGCAAAAGCATCTCCAGTGTTCTTGAACCTATCATGAAGGTTGAAGTAGATACGCCAGAAGAATATATGGGTGATGTAATGGGTGATCTTAACTCTCGAAGAGGTAGAATTTTGGGAATGGAATCAAAAGGTGGCAATCAGATGATTAAGGCAGAAGTTCCGCTTGGTGAAATGTTTGGTTATGCAACAGAGTTGCGTTCTATGACTAAAGGACGAGCAAGCTATTCGATGGAATTTGAATGTTATCGCGAAGTTCCTAAAAACGTTCAAGATGCAATCGTTGCAAAAGAAATAAAGATTAATTTTTATATTAATGTGTTAGGAGAATATAACGATGGCAAAAGATATATTTGAACGTAAAAAACCGCATGTAAACGTTGGTACAATTGGTCACGTTGACCATGGTAAAACAACGTTGACTGCGGCAATTACCAAAGTATTTGGCTGAAAAAGGTTTCGCTGCAAGCTTAAAGCGTTTGATCAAATTGATAATGCCCAGAAGAAAAAGCACGTGGTATTACCATTGCTACTTCACATGTTGAATATGAAACTGAAAAGCGTCACTATGCGCACGTTGACTGTCCAGGACACGCTGACTATGTAAAAAACATGATCACCGGTGCTGCTCAAATGGATGGCGCTATTCTTGTAGTTTCTGCTGCTGATGGTGCGATGCCACAAACTCGTGAGCATATTGTTTTGGCAAAGAACGTTGACGTTCCGGCGCTTGTTGTATTCTTAACAAAGTTGACATGGTTGATGATCCTGAAATGGTTGACATGGTTGAAGAAGAAATTCAGTGATCTTGTTAAAGAAATATGATTTCCCTGGCGACAAAATTCCAGTTATTCGTGGTTCAGCGCTTAAAGCATTGAATGGTGATAAGGGTGAGCTTGGTTACGGTGCAATGGCAAAGATTGATGGATGCTCTTGATAACTATATTCCTGAACCAAAACGTGAAATTGATAAGCCATTCTTGATGCCAGTTGAAGATGTATTCTCAATTTCTGGTCGTGGTACTGTTGCTACCGGTAGAATTGAAGCATGGTAAAGTTAAAGTTGGTGAAGAAGTTGAAATTGTTGGTTTTGGTGCAAACATTAAAACAACCGTTACTGGCGTTGAAATGTTCCGAAAACTTCTGAACGAAGGTCAAGCTGGTGATAACGTTGGATTGCTTCTTCGTGGTACTAAGAAAGAAGAAATTGAACGCGGAATGGTTATTGCAAAACCAGGAACTATTAAGCCGCATAAGAAATTCAAGTGTAAAGTATATATTTTGAGCAAAGAAGAAGGTGGACGTCATAGTCCATTCTTTAATGGTTATCGTCCACAATTCTATTTCAGAACAACTGACGTAACCGGTATTGTTACATTGCCAGCTGGTCGTGAAATGGTTATGCCTGGCGATAACGTTGAATTAACGGTTGAATTGATTTCTCCTATTGCTATGGATAAAGATTTGCGTTTTGCTATTCGTGAAGGTGGTAGAACTGTTGGTTCTGGTGTTGTTACTGAAATTATTGAATAGGAATGTGGGTGATCGATGAAAAAACAAAAAATTCGTTTAACGTTAAATCATATGATCATCAATTGTTAGATAAAGCGGTTAAGCAAATTGTTTCGACGGTTAAAAGAACAGGGTCCCATTTAGTGGGACCTGTTCCTCTTCCTAATAAAAGTCGTTGTTTTACCGTGTTACGATCTCCCCATATTGATAAAAAATCACGAGAACAATTTGAACTCACGACTCATAGTCGTATTTTAGATATTGTTTCGCCTTCAGATCAAACTATGGAAGCTCTCATGAAGCTCAATATTTCATCTGGTGTAGATGTGGAAATTAAATAGTAAAGGAAGAATTCAAATGATTAGCAGGTCTTTGGGGTAGAAAAATTGGAATGACCCAAGTCTTCACAGATAAAGCGGTTGTTCCTGTTACTGCTATTGATATTTCCAATTGGTTTGTTACGCATATTAAAACCAAAGATGCTGATGGTTATGACGCAGTACAAATTGGTCGTTTAAGAAATAGATATATTAATAAACCATTTTCAGCTGATTGGCTTAAAAAGCCAAAAACATACTTTTACTTTTTGAGAGAAATTAAAGTAGATCAAGAAGTTAAGGATATGGCTGCTGGAGATGTAGCTAATTTGCAAACATTGCTTACCGTAGGTGACTTTGTTGACGTGACCGGAAGAACCAAGGGATGTGGTTTTGCGGGTGTTGTGAAGCGCCATAATTTTAATGGTCCGCCAGCAAGTCACGGTGCTACCATGGGTAAGCGTACAGGATCTTTGAGTTTCATGCGTAGTCGTGGCCGCGTTATCAAAGGAAAACGTATGCCAGGACACATGGGATTTGATTTTGTAAAAGTTAAGGCACTTGAGGTTGTGAGAATAGAGCCTGAAGCGCATGTTGTGTTAGTTAAGGGATCAGTTCCAGGAAAAACTGGT
Organism: uncultured bacterium; assembly: GCA_963738145.1. Taxonomy (GTDB): domain Bacteria; phylum Babelota; class Babeliae; order Babelales; family Vermiphilaceae; genus CAVTVH01. Next base: position 110,379 of record CAVTVH010000001.1, on the reverse strand, counting down.
TCGCTGTTATTCCTTAAAAAAGCTTAGGTTAGACGATGAATCAAACGACAAAAAAAACACAAAAAAAGGCTCCACGCGTAGCAGCTCCACGAGCAGCAAGCGAATCAGTTGCCACGATTTCCTTGTCTGATTTAGGTGTGCTAGAAACGCAAAAAAAAGCGGAAATGAGCGTTACCTTTTCTACATGGGTGCGTTCATTGTTGCAAAATTGGCGACAAGGTACAGTAGCGTGCAAAGGGCGAGCTGATGTAACATCTCGTTCAAATAAAAAGCCGTGGAAGCAAAAAGGAACGGGTCGTGCACGTTCAGGGTCGCCACGTTCTCCACTATGGCGTGGGGGTGGTGTAACTTTTGGGCCTCAAGCGCGTGTGAGAACATTGACCTTATCACAACAAGCTAAAAAGGGTGTGCTCAATAATATCCTTTTTGACTTTGTTGAAAATGGCAAAGTGGTCTGTTTGGATTGGGCCTTGGAAGGCGGACATCCAAAGACAGCTCCTGCATATGCTGCATTGAAAAAAGCTGGACTTCATGATCGAAAAGTTGCGCTCTTTTTACCCAATGATGACATACTCAATTATGCATCTTTCATTAACATACCAAATGTAGCAATTCTTTTTTTCGATCAAGCTAATGCATTTGACTTGGTAAACAATACACATTGGATTGTTCTGAAAAAAGATCTTGATCAATTTAAAGAAATGGCACTGCGATGGATTTAAGTATTTATAATATTATTCAAGGGCCAGTTATTACTCAAAAGCGTATATGCTGAATCGTAAGTTTAAAAAGGTTGACGCTCTGGGTGCATCCTTTTTCTAATAAGGCCTTGGTTAAAGAAGCATTCATGAAAATTATTTAACGTTAAGGTTGAAGATGTTAGAATCCTTGTTCGTGCAGGTAAAACGCGTCGAGTTGGCCGTAAGATAACCAAGGGTGCGACAAGTAAAAAAGCAATAGTTACATTGGCAGAAGGTTATTCTCTTGATCTCCTAGATCAAACAGGTTCAGGCGTTGGAGCCGGACAACATGTTGTTAACCCAGAGAAAAAGTAGCCTAACAATAGCGACAGAATGATCGAAAGTATAGTATGGCAATACGTGATAGAAGACCACGAAATCCATCATTAAGGTTTCAAACATTTTTGGATTCTGGTGATCTTACGAGAAAACGACCTGAAAAAGTCGTTGGTAGTTGGCCTTAAAAAAAGCGGTGGTCGTAATGCGTATGGTAGAATTACCGTTCGCCATCGTGGTGGCGGAGCTCAACGAAAATATCGGCTTATAGATTTTAAAAGCTCTGAGCGAGATGTTTTGGGAACGGTAGCTTGCGATTGAATATGATCCAAATCGCAATGTTCGTATTGGGCTCGTGCATTTACAAAAATGGCGCAAAAAAATATATTTTGATGCCAGAAGGTTTGAAAGTGGGCGATGTCGGTGATGGCGGGGGTAAATGCTGAAGCAAAAGTAGGTAACTGTCTACCCTTACGTAGCTATTCCAGTTGGTTTTACGGTTCATAATATTGAAATGACGCCGGGATCAGGTGGCAAATTTGCGCGCAGTGCTGGTGCAGCTGTTCAGTTCGTTGCTAAAACGGATGATTATGCAACGCTTAAGATGCCATCAGGAGAAATCCGTATGGTATCCGCTTGATTGTTGGGCTACCGTTGGTGTTTTGGGTAATGCTGATTATAAAAATATTACCTGGGGTAAAGCAGGACGAACTAGACGTCATGTGGTATTCGTCCAACTGTTCGTGGTATGGCGATGAATCCGGTAGATCATCCGCATGGTGGTGGTGAAGGTCGTTCTAAATCTGGTTCACATCCAATGTCTCCATGGGGTAAAGGCTGTAAGGGTACCAGAACAAGAAAACGCAAGAATCGCTTTAATATTAAAGCGCCGAAATAAATGAAGACATATTTGAGTTTTTATGAATTAAAAGGTGCTGTATATGGCTAGATCTGCCAAAAAAGGGCCTTATGTACAACCTGCGTTGATAGAGAAGGTTAAAAAAGCTAAAGATAGTGGTAAGCGTGATGTTATTAAAACATGGTCGCGCAGCAGTTTGGTTACGCCTGAATTTGTAGGGTTAACTATAGCGGTACATAACGGTAAAAAGTTTATTTCTGTTTTTGTTACTGAAAATATGGTAGGGCATTATCTTGGTGAGTTTTCTCCTACACGTACATTTAGGATGCATAGTGGGCAACGCAAGGCAGAAGCAGGGGCTTCTGAAGGATAAGAGAGTTGCTCTTACCCGAAAATGCTGTAAAATTAGATAAATGCTAGAAAAAATATTGATGTTAGTTGATGAGGTTTTAACATGCAATTTGTAGCTAAAGCTCGCTATATTCGATTTTCACCGTATAAATTGAGACCTTTGGTTGATGTTATTCGAGGATCAGAATGTTGCGTATGCTTTGAATTGGCTAGCAACGTATCCAGCTAAAAAAGGCATGCCAGTTAGAGAAAGTTATTGAATCGGCGGCAGCGAATGCTTACATTAGCAAAACTTGATAAGTCAGAACTTGTTTATTAAAGATATTCGAGTTGATCAAGGCCCTATGTTCAGTTACTTTAAACCAGGCGCTATGGGGCGTACGAATATCTATAAAAAACGTCTGAGTCATATTAGTGTGGTCTTAGAACCTAATGCGCTAAGAAAGAGTTAGTATGGGACAAAAGGTTAATCCAATTGGGTTTCGATTGGTATTTATCGTGATTGGATTTCTCGTTGGTTTGCCCGCGATTCATATGGCAAGGAAGCTTTAGAAGATATTCAAATTAGAAGGTTTTTGAATAAAGCGCTTGGAAGAGGCGGAAATTTCGAAAATTGAAATTGAAAAAGCTGGGGATAATGTTCGCGTTATCGTTATTCTGCTCGTCCAGGTATGGTTATTGGAAGAAAAGGTCAAGAAATTGATCAGTTGCGTTTACAGCTTATGAAGCGTCTGGGTGGAAAAGAGCACTATCGAAATTTCGGTTCAAGAAGTAAAATCTCCTGAATTAGATGCGATGTTAGTTGCAAAAAATATTGCTGAGCAACTTGTTGGAACGAGGAAGTTATAAGAAAGCTATGAAACGTGCAGCTATTTCTGCGTTGACGTAGTGGTGCTAAAGGAATTAAGATCTGTTGTGCGGGGCGTTTACATGGCGCTGAAATTGCACGAACAGAATGGACTCGAGTTGGGTCTGTTCCTCTGCATACATTACGAGCAGATATTGATTATGGCTTTAGCAGAAGCACAAACTACCTATGGTATTATTGGTGTTAAAGTGTGGATTTGTAAAGGCGAATATCAACATTCCTAATGTGCATTGATTTGTGATCCTTGCGGATCGTAGGCGTTTAGTTAAAGAAAGAAAACAATCATGTTGATGCCAAAAAAAACTAAATATAGAAAAGTTCAAAGAGGGACCATGAAGGGTAAGGTCAAAGGGTGGAACAGAAATTATTTTTGGTGAATTTGGATTGCAAGCTGATAGAGCCTTGTTGGATGACCGCTCAGCAAATTGAGGCTATGCGTGTTACCGTTTCTCGAAAGCTTAAAAAAGTTGGAAGATTTTTTTTGAGAGTTTTCCTGATAAACCAGTTACTAAAAAACCTGCTGAAACTCGTATGGGTAAAGGTAAAGGTAACCCTGAAGTTTGGGTTGCTGTAGTAAAGCGTGGGCACATTATTTGTGAAGTTGCTGGATTCGATGAAGTGTCTGCTCGCGAAGCATTAAAACAAGCAACATATAAGCTTCCATTAAAAACAAAATTTGTAAAAAAAGAAGAATGTGCAAGTATAGGGTTTATTATGAAGGTAGATGAAATAAAACAAGAACTTGCTAGTTTGACAGTACCAGAATTAACCGTGCGACATTGAGCAGTATCGACGAGAGCTTTTGACTTTGCGTCTTAATGCACTTACTTCGCATGTTAAAGATTATTCTCTTTTTGAGAAGCTACGTAAGAATATTGCTCGAGGAATGGCTTATAAACACCAAAAAGCAAAACAGGCGCGGTGATGAAAAATCAAGAACAAAACATGAAAAATAAAAAAATATACACGGAGAAGTTGTTTCAGACAAAATGGAAAAAACTGTTGTTGTTGAAACTGAGCGTACGCACGTGCATCCAGAGTTTCATAAAGTAATGCGTAGTAAGAAAAAATATAAAGTACATGATGAAAAAGAGATAGCATCTGTGGGTGATATTGTTGAATTTTACGAAGGTTGACCTGTATCAAAAACAAAATATATGTATCTTGTCGCGTGTGGTTTAAAAACGTAAAGCATAAGATAGGTTAAGGTAGGTTACAATGATTCAAAAAGAATCATATTTAGTAGTAGCAGATAATTCTGGTGCAAAAGAACTGCAATGTATCCATATCGTTGGAAGTACAAGAAAACGCTATGCCTATTTAGGGGATATTATTAAATGTTCCGTAAAAAATGCTATTCCAGGCGGCATGGTTAAAAAAGGTGATAATTGTTTTTGCTGTTATTGTAAGAACCGTAAAAGAGTTCCGAAGAATTGATGGCAGTTATATTAGTTTTGGTGATAATGCTGCGGTTATTATTAAAGATGATGAGCCAATAGCATCACGTATTTTTGGTCCAATTGCTCGTGAAATACGTGCACAAGGTAAGTTTGCAAAAATAATCTCTTTAGCGCCCGAAGTTGTGTAAGGATACGTATGGTAGCACGCGTTAAAAAAAATGATACAGTTGAGATAGTTTCTGGACGAGATAAAGGCGAGCAAGGCGTTGTCATCGAAATTTCGCCTAAACAAGATAAAGTGATGGTTAAGGGTCTTGGTTTAATTACTCGTCACATGAAGCCACGTAAACAAGGTGATGTTGGTGGCATTAAAAAAGTTGAATCATATTTCAAGATGTCGCAAGTTATGCCAGTCTGTTCTTCATGTAAGAAGCCATCTAGGACCCGAGTAAAACAAGCGGGAAATGGAAAAAATGTGCGTGCTTGTCATCGTTGTGAAGAAATAATGTAACCATTCCCATAGCAACGTAAGGATTAAAGCATGGCACGAAAGCTCGCTTAAAAGAATTATACGACAAAGAGATTGCTCCTCAGTTATTTAAATCTCTTGGTTTAAAAAATGTAATGATGACACCAAAAGTATCTAAAATCGTATTGAATGTTGGTGTCAAGGGTGCCGTATCTGATAGTAAGGCATTGCAAAGTATCGTCCTTCTTCTTACAAGAGTTGCAGGACAAGCACCATTGCGTACGTCTGCAAAAAAATCAATTGCAGGATTCAAGCTGCGTGAAGGTATGCCTATAGGGGCAAAAGTTACCCTAAGAGGCAGAAAAATGTATGAATTTCTAGATAAGTTTATCAATGTCTCGTTGCCAAAAGTGCGAGATTTCCAGGGGGTTCCTTCTAAGCTTGATGGTCGTGGTAATTATAATTTGGGCTTAAAAGAATGGACAATTTTTCCTGAAGTAGAATATGAGATGGATGATAAGCAACATGGCTTAAATATTACGATTCAAACAACCGCAGAAAATGATGCTCATGGCTACGAGTTGTTGAAGAGTTTTGGTATGCCATTTCGCAAAAACGTAAAATAACGTAACGTTGAGGAAAAAGGTACTATGGCCAAAAAATCTTTGGTTGTTAAATCAAATAAAAAACCTAAATTTGCGGTGCGGGCACATAATCGCTGTAAATTGTGTGGAAGACCTCGCGGATATATGAGACTCTTTATGCTTTGTCGGCTTTGTTTTAGAAAGCATGCGCTCGACGGAGTTCTTCCTGGTGTTAAAAAAACAAGTTGGTAAATTAAGGTTCTCGTGGAAGGATTGGGATGTCAATCGACGCAATCGGAAATTTTTTGACGATTATAAGAAATGGTATTTTAGCCTCTAAATCTTTTGTGGTAGCTCCTCATTCTAAAGTTCATGCTCACATTGGTGCTATCTTAAAATCAGAGGGTTTCATACGTGATTGTGGAGTGTTAGAAGAAGATGGCAAAAAATATCTTCAGATAACCTTCAAGTATGTTAGTGGTGAATCGGTTATTCATGAAATTAAACGAGTTAGTACCCCAGGACGTCGCTCCTATGTTGGTGCGGGTGAAATTAGACCTGTTATTGGTGGCCTCGGTATTTCAATCCTAACAACAAATCGTGGTATCATGACCAACAAACAAGCAAGAGATGCTCGTGTTGGTGGTGAAGTTAATATGCACAGTTTGGTAACGATGATCCAGTAAAAGGTGATGCTATGTCCAAAATTGGTAGAAAACCTATAGAAATTGGCAACGTTAAAGTTGAACTAAAAGGGAAAGAGCTCCACTATAAAGGGGCAAAAAGTTCTGGTGTTTATCTTCTTCCAGAGCAATTAGGCGCAGAACTTAAAGATGGCCTTCTTTACATAACAACACCCCAAGAAGATGTGGCTGATGTTCGTAGAATATGGGGGCTTCATAGAGCATTACTTGCAAACGCACTAAAAGGTGCAGCAACTGAATTTGAAAAACTCCTTGTTATTGAAGGGCTTGGTTTTAAAGCAAGCTTTCTGGTAATAAGGTTGTCTTCAATTTGGGGTACACTCATAAAATAGATTTTGAGTTTCCAAAAGGTGTTTCACTTGAAATTGATAAGACTGGTCAGAAATTAACCTTTAGATCATCAGATAAGGCATTGCTCGGCCATGTATGTAGTAAAATACGTTCGCTAAGAAAGCCAGAACCTTATAAAGGTACTGGTGTGCGTTATGCGGATGAAGTCATTATCCGTAAAGCAGGTAAAACAAAAGCAGCATAAAGCCGTTATATTCTGAGGATAAAAAGTGTCATTATTAAAAAAAATTAAGAAAAGAGTGCAGCGAAGAAAGTTGCGAGTTCGTAGTCGAATTAAACATGATAGTGGATTGCCACGAGTATCTGTTTTCAGAAGTCTGAATCATATTTATGCACAACTCATCGATGATACTATCGGCAAAACTGTGGCAAGTTGTTCGTCGTTAGAAATGGATCTTACAACTGGCGATAAGAAAACTAAGGCGCGTTCTGTTGGACTTGAATTAGCAGCACGAGCAAAACGTAATGGCGTTGAAAATGCGGTATTTGATCGTGGTAGCTTTTTATATCACGGAAGAATTCAAGCATTAGCTGAAGGCTTGCGTGAAGGTGGATTAAAAATTTAACAACGTTCATATGATCGTGTGGGATATATAAGATGGCAAGAAAAGAAAACGAGATAGTAGATCACGTTGTGCATGTCAGAAGGGTAACAAAAGTTACCAAGGGTGGAAAACGGTTTTCATTCTCAGCGCTTGTGGTTTCTGGGGATCAGCAAGGTAATGTAGGCGTAGGACAAGGAAAAAGCCGTGAAGTTTCTTCTGCGATAGCAAAAGCTACAACACAAGCTCGTAAAAGTATGATTGCTATACCGTTGCGGGGTAGCACAATACCATACCCAGTTGTCGGGTCTCATGGTGCAAGCAGAGTGGTTATTCGTTCTGCATACAAAGGTACCGGTGTTATAGCTGGTGGTGCTGTTCGTTCAGTCATGGATGCACTGGGTGTTAAAGACGTATTGGCAAAGTGTGTTGGATCTCGCAATCGTCAAAACGTAGTTAAAGCTACCTTGAATGCACTTGCACAATTACGTACCGCAGATCATTTGTTAAAACTCAGAGGATTAACATCTATTAACGACATGATTGGAAGCAGACATGTTACAGCTCAATAAATTAGATCGTTTAGTAAAAAACGTAAAAGAGTTGGTCGTGGGGGAGCTCGTGGAGGAACCTCAGGTAAAGGACATAAAGGTCAAAAAGCTCGTTCTGGTGGTAATGTAAGTCCTCGCTTTGAAGGTGGTCAAATGCCTATCTACCGTCGTTTCCAAAACGTGGATTTGTTAACACGGAATTTGCTTATGTTACCGAGATTGTTAACGTTCAACAGTTGAATGATCTTTTTGACAATGGCTCACATGTTGATATGGCTGCTTTAATCGAAAAAGGTATTCTTAAGATTAAAAAAGGAATGCGCAAGAACATTAAAGTTAAGGTTTTGGGCAACGGAGAATTGACTAAAAAATTAACGATTGTTGCGGATTCTTTTAGCAAATCGGCAGAGCAATCAATTAAAAAAGCTGGCGGAGACACTCAGTTCACAAAGGAGAAATGAAGCTGTGGTACTGCTAAAAAATTTCATTAATATTTTTTTTATTCCTGAACTACGTAAAAAACTATTATTTACGTTAGCTATTCTCATTGTGTATAGATTAGGAGCGCATATTCCGCTTATTGGCGTTGATATTGGTGCTTTACAACAGTTTATGGATAAAGCTCGAGGACTTGGCGGGCTTTTGTCGTATTTAGATATGTTTTCTGGTGGAACGTTGCGTCAAGCTACACTGTTTTCATTAAGCATCGGGCCCTACATTACCGCATCTATTATGATGCAGATGCTGGGCATGACGGTTCCATCGCTGGAACAGTTGCTTAAAGAAGGCGAATATGGACGTAAGATTATTAATCAATATACGCGGTATTTAACGTTATTTGTGGCCTTTTTCCAAGCAATTGGTATTTCCTTCTTCTTAGAGCGATATAACTTGGCGCTTGAACCAGGATTGGCTTTTAAATGCATGGTAGTTCTTTCTTTAACCGTTGCATCACTTTTTGTTATGTGGCTAGGCGAACAAATATCGATCTTTGGTATAGGTAATGGTAGCTCGATGATTATTTTTGCCGGTATTGTTGCCGGGTTTCCAGATGATGTTATTAAAACAATTTACCAAGTACAAGAAGGGTTGATGAACCCTCTCATCGCTACCATACTCTTGTTAGGCTTTATAGCATTAGCCGCCTGTATTGTCTTTTTGGAGAGTGGTGAGCGTAAAATTCCCGTGCAATATTCACGCCGTGTGGTTGGGCAACGTGTGTATGGTGGCCAAAGCACCTATATACCATTTAAGCTCAATAATGCTGGTGTTATGCCATTGATTTTAACGGGTGCTGTACTGAACATTCCGATATTTATTGCAACAATGCTTTCAGAGCGCTTTGCGATATTCAAATGGATTTCCGATGCGTTTATGCAAACAGGTATTCTTTATAACGTGCTTCAGTTTGCCTTGATTATATTCTTCACCTTCTTCTATACGGCATTACAATTTAATCCTGATGAGTTGGCAGATAATATGAAAAAGGGTGGAGGCTATATTCCTGGGATACGTCCAGGAAAACAAACTGCTACTTTTTTCAATTTTATTCTTACTCGTATAGGATTGGTTGGCGCATTGTATTTAAGTACAATGGCTTTCTTGCCTAATATTCTTAATATGATTTTTGATAATTTGCCGTTCTATGTAAGTGGTACCGCAATCTTGATTGTTGTTGGTGTAGCATTAGATATTGCAGCACAAATTGAATCCTATCTTATTGAGCATCGTTATGAAGGGTTTTTGTCATCAGGTAGGTTAAAAAGTAGGATGGTACGTTGAGCACCTTGCAAAAAGATCTGTACGTTTTTATGGGACCACCAGGTTCAGGTAAAGGATCCATTTCGAGCTTGTGTACTCAAGAGCTTGCATGGGTTCAATTATCAACAGGAAATCTCTGCAGGCGCCATATTGCTGAACAAACGGAAATAGGTAGGGAGATAGCCTTTGCTATAAAATCTGGTAAGCTGGTTTCTGATCATCTTATTACTTCTATGGTAGATGTATGGTTGACAGAGCAACTAGATAACGGCTCTGTTGTTATTCTCGATGGGTATCCAAGGGCTGTTGCGCAAGCGAAAGCCCTTAAAAGTCTTCTAAAAGACAAGTTCCCATCACTACAGCTCCACGTAGTAAATTTTGTGGTTCCGGATGAAATAATTATCTCTCGCCTAACCAACAGAGTTATTTGTAGTAATAGTGAGTGTCAAGCTGTCTATACCGCAACCCCGGGATCTCCTCAGCAGTCAAAAAAAGCGATGGTGTGTGACATGTGTGCCTCTCCTCTTGTGCAGCGTAGTGACGATACTCTAGTTGCAGCAAAGGAGCGGCTTGATATTTATCATAAACATACGCAGGATCTTTTGCAGTTTTATAGGGACATTAAGCAGCCAGTTATAGAGCTCAAAGCAGATGTTCCTTTATCGCACGTGTTTAATGATTTTAAAAAATTAATGGATCTACAGCCGGTATGATTACAATAAAAAATAAACTTGCTATTGCAAAAATGGAAGAAGCGGGACGGTTATTGTCCGCTATTTTTGATCGCATGTTGGCTGTTGTTTATAGCGGTCAAAATTCATCAGAGGTTGATAGATGGATATCACAGGAGCTTGCTCAGTGCTGGTTTGGTTTCGAAAATGAAGGGCTATAAGGGATATCAGCACGTTAGTTGTATATCAATCAATGATGAAGTAGTTCATGGAGTACCTGGTGCACATAAAATATTTAAGAGTGGAGATGTTGTTAAGGTTGATGTGTGTGCTTCATGGAATGGTTATTGTGCCGATATGGCTCGAATATTCTTGATAGATTCTGTTGATTCTCGAGTAAAAAAAATGGCAGAAGTTGCTGAAAAAGCTTTATTTGTAGGTATTACTCAAGCTCGAGCAGGAAATCATCTATCTGATATTTCGGCAGCGATTCAAGCAGAAGTCGAGTCGAAGGGTTTAGTGTGGTACGGGATTTTGCTGGTCATGGCATTGGTAAAAGAATGCATGAAGACCCAGAAGTTCTCAACTATGGCAAGCCTGGCAAGGGTCCATATTGCGACCAGGTATGGCGCTTGCTATTGAACCCATGATTGCGATGGGCCATTATGAAGTGTATGTTACAGATGACGGCTGGACAGTGAAAATGAGCGATAAAGCTTGGGCTGCTCATGTTGAAGATACGATAGTGATCACACATGGGGATCCAAAAATTTTAACAAGGCCCCTGGATGTAAATCTGGGTCGAAAAGACTCAAGAAGTAAAAAAATATTCGGGTCCCAAGCGCAACCCTTAGGTGAGCTTGGGTAAGGTGTAGGATGAAGATTGGTATGGTAAAGCAACAACAACGAGAGCAAAAAACAAAAGAAGAAGTGATCAGGGTTGATGGTATTGTTAAAGAAACATTACCAAATGCCATGTTCCGTGTAGAAATTGATGGTGGACATGTTGTATTGGGGCATGTTTCAGGCAAAATGCGCATGCATTATATTCGCATCTTGCCAGGGGATAAAGTCGCTCTGGAGCTTTCTCCATACGATTTGACGCGAGGAAGAATTGTTCTACGGTATAAAAATTGATTGTTGTAGGGATCTGCGTTATGAAAGTAAGAACATCGGTAAAGCATATTTGCGATAATTGTCGTATTATTAAGCGCAAAGGTGTAGTTCGAGTATTGTGCGTGAGAAGCACCAAACACAAACAACGTCAAGGGTAAGGAGTAATTAGGGTATGGCTAGAATAGAAGGCGCAAATTTGCCACTTCAAAAAAGAATAGAGTATGGATTGACCTATATTTTTGGTATTGGTGTTAAATCGGCTCGCGATATTCTCAATAAAGTTGGTATCAACCTTAATAAAAGAGTTAAAGATTTAACAAATGATGAAGTCGCAGCAATTCAAAAAGAGATTACCAATAATTACACAACTGAGGGTGAGCTGCGTAAAGAAATTCAATTAAACGTTAAACGTTTGCAAGAAATTGGTTCCTACCGTGGATCTCGCCATAAAAAGGGATTACCATTTCGAGGGCAACGTACTCGTACCAATGCGCGTACACGTAAGGGTCCTCGTGGAGCATCTATCGCATTGAAGAAAAAAGTAACCAAAAAATAATGTTAACGGATAGCTATTCCATTTAAATGAGTGAATAACAGATGGCATATAAAAAGAAGACAAAAAAACAAAAAGTGCGGGTTGATTCAGCCGTTGCTCATATCAAATCTAGCTTTAATAATACCCTCGTTACTATAACAACTCTTGAAGGTGACGTATTGTTACGCTGCAGCTCTGGAAAACTTGGCTTTAAAGGCGCTCGCAAAGGAACACCGTTTGCGGCATCTCAGATCGGGGCAACATTGGCAAAAGATATGACTCCTATGGGCATCAGAACGGTTGAAATTAATATGCAAGGTCCAGGTTCAGGCAGAGATTCTGTGGTGCGATCATTGCAAGCTTCAGGTATTAACGTTACGGTCTTGCGTGATGTTACTCCTTTACCACATAATGGATGTCGTCCAGCAAAGAAACGTAGAGTATAACGGTACGTAACATACGATAAAGAGGTAATCATTTATTATGGTAGGCAACAAAGATACAGAAAGAAAATCTAGAACGGGTTCTTCAGGAAATGCTCCGGAACAACAAAGTCAAAAGAGATCTAAAAAGCTTTCCGAATACGGTAAACAACTTGAAGAGAAGCAAAAAGTTAGAGATGAATATGGCATGCGAGAAAAACAATTCAAGCGTTTTTTTAAGATGGCCATCAAAAGTCGGGAAGGTATGCCAGGCGAAAATTTGCTCAGCCTTTTAGAGCGTCGCCTCGACAACACTTTGTACCGATTGAAGTTATCAACAACGCGTACACAAGCTCGTCAAGTTATTGTGCATGGCCATGTCAGAGTTAATGGCAATAAAGTTACATCGCCCTCATTTTTAGTATCAGTGAATGATGAAATTTCATTGACTCCTAAAGCGCTTGAAAAACCAGTTTTTGTTGAACAGGTTATAGAAAAGCGTCTTAAGATGGGGATTAAGGTTCCAGACTGGTTGGAAGTTGATAAGAAAGATCGTAAGGGACGTGTTATGCGCTTGCCTGTACGCGCAGACATTCAAACACCAATTGAAGAACACTTGATTGTTGAGTTGTATTCAAAATAAGCGTTGATATTCAAGGGTTATTTATTGGTTGGGTTCGGGAGATTACATGGATAATAAACAGTATAGACCGTTAACAATTCCACGGTTAAATTGGAACAAGAAAGTGCTCAGTAACACCTATGGGGAGTTGATTGCTCAACCATTGGAACCGGGTTTTGGTGCTACGTTAGGTAACGCATTAAGAAGAGTATTGTTGGGCGGTGTTGAAGGTTCTGCAGTAACATCTGTCATTATCAAAGGGGTAAATAACGAATTCTCTTCGTTGCCCGGAGTTATTGAAGATGTTATGCAACTTGTCCTCAATATCAAAGAAATTGTAGTACGCAATAAAGAGGGCAAAGCCGGCAAGATGCATCTCAAGGTTACACAAGAAGGTGCCGTTCGCGTTGCCGACATCAAAGCAGATTCCCATTTGGAGCTTATTAACCTTGACCATGTTATTGCTCACGTATCACCCAAGGGATCCCTTGAAATAGAGTTTTTTGTTGAATCAGGCAGAGGATATCGTCCTGCTCAGTGGCCTCATGATAAAGGCTTACAAGAGGATGATCGCATTTATCTTGATGCTATGTTCTCACCGATCAAAAAAGTTGCTTTTGATGTTGAAAAAACTCGTGTTGGTGGCGAGATAGATTACGATAAATTAACCTTTAAGATTCATACTGATGGTTCAGAAAACCCTCTTGATGTGTTGCATTATTCAGTATCGGTATTACGTACTCAATTAGAACATTTCTTGGCAAGTGCAGAAATTCCATTCAATCTTATTTCTTCTATGCCTGAAGAAAAGAAAGAAATGGCACCATCAGAGCTTGATGAATTAGGGCTTAAAGGTGTTCCTGTCGATCTATTGCTTAAGCCTATTGATGAGCTTGAACTTTCGGTACGGGCTCATAATTGTTTAATTAATGCGGGCATCAAACGCATTCTTGATCTGGTGAACTTAACTGAAGAAGAAGGCCTTAAAATTAAAAACTTTGGCCGTAAGTCTTTGACCGAAGTCAAGGAAAGTATGAAGGCGTTTGGCCTTTCTTTTGGTATGGATATAAAAGAATCTGATATCAAGAGATTACTCAAAGAAAAAGAGCAAGAAAACGACGAATAAGGTGAATATTATTAACTGAGGCTGACAGAGATACCATGATACATCAAAATGGCAGAAGAAAACTCAATGTAAATGGTGCGCACCGTAAAGCACTGTTGCGTAATCAAGTTATTCATTTAATTACCTATGGCTCTTTAACATCAACCAAAAGAGTTGTTAAAGAAGTCCAAAAACTTGCTGAAAAAGCAGTTACTATAGCTCGTGAAGGCAACCATTTTAATGCTCGCCGCCGTGCAAAGGCGTTGTTACCTTACAAAGAAGAAGCATTAATCAAATTGTTTACCGAAGTTGCACCTAAATATGTAAATCGCCCGGGTGGCTATACGCGCGTTATTTCATTGGGCCGTCGTCGTAGCGATACGGCAATGGTTGCAAAGCTTGAGTGGGTAAGTTAAATCCCATGATGGATACAGCACTGCAGCTGTCTCAAGTACAGGAAGTGCTTGATCAAGTGCAGCCTATGATTGAAGGTCACGGTGGACGTATTGAATTAGTGAACGTTGAAGATGCGATTGTTTATGTACGGTTGCATGGCGCCTGTATTAGTTGCCCCTCATCATTCTTTACCATTACGTTTGGTATTGAAGAGGCGGTCAGAAAACGATTACCCCACATTACACGCGTAACTGTGGTCGAGTAAAATCTTGTAGATGTTAAAAAAAGAGAGTTAAGTAGCGAACCTATTTCAGCTCTCTTTTTTTATTTTGATATGTTCGAGAGGAAGGATTATGTGTAAAAAACGTATTCTCTTTTTTATTGTAGTAAGCAGTTTATCTACGATATTCCTTGAAGCTCGAAAATCTGTTGAATCTCGTGGTGATACGCACGAGCCAAGCCATAAAAAACGACCAAAAAAAGTAACCACAACTATCTATAGTTATGATAGTGATGACGACTATTGTGTAGATAACTACACCTATAATAATGACTATGTGGTGTATGAAAGGTCATCGAGCTCACCGGGCATTATGACATCATTCTTAAAAGGCGCTGCATGTGCTGCTGGCTGTATCTTTGGGATAGGTATAGCTACATCTGTTGTCACATGCTGTGTGCGATAATCGAATTCATATTTAGGGACATATATTTAATCGGGGGATTTTATGATAAAACGTTTTTGTATAATAACTCTAGCGTTATATTGTTGTATCGGTTATATAAGCGCTTTATCTGCACAGCAGGCGCCAGTTACGCAAGCGCAGACAGTTCAAACATCAGTCAAAAAAACAACAAGCAGTGTCGTATCAACATCGGCCAAAGGCCATTCTCCAAAAAAAGTGACTTCTAAAAAAAGACATACAAAATCGCTCATCATTACCACGGTTGTCTCGTTTATTGGCGGCATTGTGAGCGTCGTAGCAGCCGGTGCTGGTTTGTTATTAAGTTTGTAAGGTGGGGATCTTAATCATGATGAATAGAACAAAGTTTTTATGGTGTATCTTATTATTTCTTATCTCAACACAACAAAGCCATCTAGCTCACGCATCGGAGGTGGTGGTAACAAAAGATCACGAACAGCCATGCGCTGCATCAGTTGCTACCAATCAAAAAGATGCTGCAATAACTACTACCAAGCGAACACGCAGATCCAAGCGCAACATCCAAACACGCGGCAAAGGTGCTACGTTTGTTAAAGTAGTTGCCGGTGGCATGTCAGCGATTGCGGGCATGATCGCGGGAATTTGCGGTGTGGTAGCCTTGGTGTTTAGTTCGGGCTCAGTGCTGTAGGGAGCATATTCAGAATTATTGAAAAAAGCTGCTAAGAAATAAACAAACTCTATTTTGAATTTCATACTGCTTGTTGTGCTGCTTATTAAAAAACTCTATGCTCGTGCGTATGGTCAGCCAGTTAAATGAGGTTAAGTGTCTTATGAAAAAGTTTGTATTCTGTATCACCCTCATTTCAATCTTTGTGCAGCTACAAGCAAACAGTCTCCTTCGTTTATCGGTCGTAATCGGTATAACAGCTGTAGAATTTTTGGCTTTACAAGCTAAGTACAATATATTCGACGTAACTTCTTCTCAAGGGTTAACAGCCCCAGCCTACCTTAAGACAAATCTCAATAGGTCATTTGCTACGTTCACCGGCAATGGACCGCTTGTTAATGGCACTGAGTTGAAATCGTTGGCCATTCTTGTTGCCCTGTGCGCACAAAATTATTTTTTGTGCCGAGAAAAAGAAGACGAAGATTCACACCAGGTAAAAAAGAATATAGGCAGAGCAATAATGGCTACAGCACTAGGTGGCATTATTGGGTGGGGAGCATCGTTGGCATACGGTGCTACTCAGTGTAGTTAGGATCACCTCTGTTTCATAAAAAATAGTCGATTATACGTGTTGAGTTACTATTTCTCCAATACGATCACAGTATCATACGGATTATTTAAGATTAGATTTTTCAACAAGATACCATTATTGAGTGGCGCATAAACCATCTGATTACGATCACGTAGATAATAGGCGCCATGAATACCTTCAATCGGCAGCCACAAGGCATCACCATTATTCCAGTCTAAAAGATGCACATATATTTTATCTGCTGTTTGGGTAGTTACTCCCCATGCACGTGGCTCTAATGGACCACTCTTAGTTTGATAGATAGATTCGCCGTGAACGGCCATCCAAGCACCAATTTCTTTAAGTGTCGTTATCGCTTTTTCAGGGAATGTGCCATCCGCAAGCGGCCCGACATTGAGCAATAAATTACAATTTCTACCAGCAGCGCCAGCAAGATCATGGATGATCTCTTTGGTGGTTCTGAACTTACCGCCATGTGCGTCGATTAAATCTAAGCCCCATGTATGTTTAGTCATAGTGACGCAGCTTTCTAGAGGCAATGGGCTGATATGCGCATTCTCTTCAAATCCCGCACTATTTTGCCCTGGCAAATCTTGCTCAAACATCTGAAAATCTTGGCCTTCAAAAGGAACATCGTGATGATTTGATCCTATGAGCGCGTGCGGTTGTAGTGCATGAATTAAATCAAACGTGTTTTTAAGATCCCATGCGGCATCGGGGTTATCCCACCAACCATCAAACCAAATGCCAGCAATGTCTCCATATTGAGTTAAGAGCTCGGTCAGTTGCGCATTCATGAATTGAATATAAGCGTTCCAATTACCAGTTTTTGAGCGTCCTTGCAGATGTCCAGTAACGCCGCGTGGGTAATAGTCATGGTGGTGCCAATCTAATTGGGAATAGTAGAAGAATAATTTTATGTCTTGCTTATGGCATTCATCAGCAAGTTGTTTGATAACATCTTGGCCATAGGGCGTGCCATCAACAATATTCCATCTATTTTGTTTGGTATGGAAAATAGCAAAGCCATCATGGTGCTTAGTTGTGATGGTTATATAGCGCATGCCAGCTGCTTTTGCTAAAGATACCCATTCTTGGGCATTAAATTTAGTCGGATTAAAGAGTGGTGCTAACTGTTCGTAGTTTTCTAATGACATCTTCTGATTCTGCATAACCCATTCACCGTGAGCTAGCTGACTATAGATTCCCCAATGAATAAAGAGGCCAAAGCGGGCATCTTGGAACCACTCTCGCGCAGCAAGATTGTCTTGTGTTGGTTGGTAGCTGTAGATGCTGGATGCTGTAGAGACTAGAAGAACTAGTACAAGGCGCCATGTGATCGAGAAATAACTATTATAGATATGCACAGAAAATCCTCAGTCAGTAAGTTTGAGTTTTTCGCAACATACCTTATAAAGGAGAGTGTGTCGAATATAGTGTGTTGTGACTGGTTTAAAATAGTTCTTTTAGCCTTGCAAACATCAAATGAAGTTAAAGTGGTAGAACTAGAGCGCAACTGTATATGCAGCCATAGGGCTCAACTGGTGATGAAGATTCTTAGTGAGCAGCTCTTGAAAGCCAGGAGATTTGTAGATGTTGACACCTTTTTTAACAGCAAGTGCGGCAAGTCCTACGGCACATACAGCAGAACCTGCGGCAACAACAGTTGCTCCTGTTTTTCCCAAGCGATGTTGCAGATAGTTCCATACAGTTGATAGGACCATCGACGATGTGGAAGGAAGTGAGCCAACTCGCAATTCGGCATAGTTTATTGTAGTTGGTGATATTTCCATGACTGGCGCTGATCTTTGTGAAGATAGCGGATTGAATTGTGGTGCTGGTGTTGTATGCGAACTTGAGCTTAATAAGGCGCTAGGAGTTGTTTGCGGTAATGTTGCCACGATAGGTGCTTCTGGTGCTACAAAAGTTTCTGGTGCTTTTCTAAATCTTTCTACCAATGCAGGAGACACAGGCTCTGGGAGTAGTATTTGTAAAGGCTGTTTTGTAAGGCCTCGAACTTTGTGTAAATTGCTTGCAAGAAGACATTCTTCCAGCGTTGTAGAGCGGCCAAGATGTTCAAGGGATAGAAGAGCGGCGGTAGGGCCAGTAAGTGCAACCACGTTGTTAGGTAAAAGATCTATACCAAGAATACGCTGAGAGTGAAAAGCATATGTTTTGTCTTGAGTGAGGTTGATAAGGACCGGGTAGTATTCGGTTCTCTTTAGATAATGAGTCGAAGGGGATTCATGGTGGTGAGAAGCGTTTACAACCATATGGTTATTACCATGCTTTAGTAATGCAGCATCATTGAGTGATACCATATGTGATAGGCAATATACGCGTCGTGTAAAATCCTTTTCATAAACAGTAATTGTTCTATTTTCGTTATTTATGCATGCAAATATTCCATCATGATGATTAAAAAGCATATACATATGTCTGCGATGAGGAACATAATATTGATTACTTCTCGTGTTATATACAAAAGCTACATTATAGTCTGATGCTACTTTTTGCTTGAAATAGAGTACGCCATTATGCATTACAAATGTTGCGGGATGGTGGCCTGATACATCTGTAGGTGGAGAATGCGTTTTTACAAGTCTATGATTTTTGTCAAATATTTTGATGCGAGTGGTACCATTGCCGCCTGTAGAGCGATATGGTAGTGCATAAGATTCATCGGTATCAACCGCAAAAAAAGCTGGTTTGCCAGCAGATTCATTTGGGATAATGTTTTTGGAAGATAAGGTAGTGATTCCAGATTTAGAGAGGGCTACGCGGTATAATTTTCTTTTATGATTACTCTCTTCATGTGCTGTTACTAAGAGCGTATTGTTAGAAAAACAATATACGTTGTCGATACTAAGGCCTTCCTCAAAACGTATCGTGTTAAGTAGAGCATTATCTGAGGTTCTTATAACCTGCAGATAGGTATAATCATTAACAAGAGCAACAATCGATCCATTATTATTAAAATAACACGGCAGATGTGCATGCCAGTACACGCATTCCCCTACAAAATGATTTGGTCTTCTGAAGTATGTGCCTGTAGGTATATGATAAATAAGAAAATGCTGCTTCGTATCAGCAACAGCCATATATTCATTATTCTTAGAAAAAACAACGGGGCTATCACTCATGGTCGATATTTCAACAATGCTGTTGGTTCGATTATTTTTTATGCATATTAGAGAAGATCCTTTTGAGCGGTAAATTATATAATCACCTACGGCATAGATAATTTTTTCTTGAGATCTCATTGCAGCATGGATGGGGTGGTGGGAGCACAATAGGAGCGAATTGCCATCTATAATAGTAACAGGTGGTTTTTCATGCTCAATAGCTTCTTCTTTTGCTTTCGTTTCGGCCTCAAGGTGCTTACTTTCAATCTCATCGGGAATATAGAATTCACCCAAACACTTACCAATTTCATTATGCACTTCAGTAGGCAAAAGGGCAGGAGAATAAGATCCCATGTTTAGTTGTGCTATACGTTGTAGATAGGCTTTCTGAATAAGGGCATTGATAATGCTCTCAAAGAGTATTTCTTCTTTGATATCTTCCATCTTACGCTTCCATTGGCTAAATTCATCAGCACCACGAGTTTTTCCTTTGCTGAAAGCATTAATATGTTTTTTAGTATTGGCTATAAGATCAGCTATAGGAATATTTGCGTCTTTATGAGCTAGTACAAGGGTTCCTTGCACATCATAAAAAGGCATAGAATTTATATAACTCACCATATGCGCATGGATATATTTCTCAATGGGAACTATAAGGTCTTTGTGCATATGAGGATTGGTTTTTTGGTTCATCCCTTGAATTGTATCCACAAGTAAAGCAGGAGCTTCTGCGGCAATTGCCTCCCTATGATCAATAGGCGTGCTCGTCGAAGCAACAGGGGCTTTTTGCCCTGTAGATGAATGAGTGGCGCCGTAGTTTAGTACTGGATACAGTAGCCCTGCTAGTGCACCTAAGAATAGAATGTACAGCGGTCTTTTAGACATAATTTGATCCCCCTTAACCCTTTAATAGTCATTGCCTTAAAGATAGCAGAGGTGGGGTTTTTTATAAAGCGGTGCGATTAGGGACTGTTAATGGTATAGTGCTTGACTCAGTGCCGTTAAATTATTGCCCTAAAGATGTCGATATCTATATAATTCCTCTAGTTAAATTATTGGTGTTACTTTTTATAGCAGGGAGACCTAATGAAGAGGTATGGAATTTTGTTATCTATCGTGCTTATGCCGGCATGCGTGCTACAAGCCTTTACTATCGACAATAAAAGTGGAAAGGTTATTGTAATTGAAGGTATTTTTTACCCGCAAGGATCTGAGATCATTCCAAAGCCACTGATGATGGCAGAGGTAAACCCGTTACAAGAAATGCCTGAGCCTATTTTTGATGGTGCTCTCGGTGTGTTTAAAAATAATCAACAAAGAGAAGTAAATTCACGTGAATTTACTAAACCAAATGTTATTACGAATGAAACTTTAAAATTGTATGGCTTTAGTGTTCAGGACCTTGACGCACCGTCCACATTCAAAAAATTTTATTTTTCCGATAAATACCCAAAACTTACCTATGAGCAACTGGCTTCTCCCTCTATAGTCTTTGAAATACGGCACAATTTTCTTCATCATTTTTTAGTTGTACTTCAAGCACCACAATCATCATCAACATCATCCTCTTCTTCTTCTTCTTCTTCTTCACCTTCTTCCTCATCCTCCGTAAGTTCTACTGAGCGAAAAGTTGAGAGGTCTCTCGAAGAACGCGTTGCATCTCTTGAGAAAGATGTGGCTGACTTGAAAAGCAAAGCGAGGTAAGGTTACAGAATTTACCTGCGCAATAAAAAGAGCCCCTGAGTTTTTCGGGGGCTTTGTTGTTATGCAGCATTATTCTATTTTATCGGTACCTTTATGCTCTTCTTTTAAAGGCGATAAAGTAACATACATTCTCCTTATATCTTGATGAGATGAATTCTAATGTATCACATGAGTGTGAGACATCAATGAATCTCTTACTCATCAGATACTATTGCGTTCACTGTTACTGATATGTATATAATTCCTCTAGTTAAATTATTGGTGTCATTTTTTATACTAGGGGACTTGATGAAGAGATATAGAATTTTGCTATGCATGGCACTTACGCTGGTATGCACGATGCAGGCGTTTATACTCAGAAATAGGAGTAAAAATCATGTTATGCCGTGGGGAGAATACCAAATAGAGGGAATGGAAAAATGGGGGACTAACGCATTGGGAATGCGAGAAACGAAGGATTTAGATAGTTTGATACTAATGAAAGATAGGCAAATAAAAATTAGTGGCCCAGATTTGGTACGCGCAGTCAATGGACAAAAAAGAAGGCTTGTAGGTTTTGAAATAATTAATGCCTATAATGCTTTAATGAAGTATGGAAAACCATATGATCTTAGCGCATATACAATTCCCGAGCTAGAATCAGATAGTCTTGTTTTTGAAATACAGCCAGACTTTTCAATCATTAACGCAAGCGGTTCGTCGTCATCATCATCGCCGTTGTCTTCGTCTTCTTCAATGCCAGCAATACCTCTACATGCATTGAAAATAAAAAATAATAGCAAGAGACCGCTTGGCATTTGGGGATGGTATTTGGTAAATGGTACAGGTCGGGATACTCGCGAAGAAGTACGGCAAGAGATTAGGGACGGTTTATTGATTATACCTGATGGTGAACAACAGGTGTTAAGCGGTACAGATTTACAAGAAGAAAAACCTTATTTTAAAAAACCTTATTTTAGAAGAATAACCGGCCTTGAGATAGTAGATCCTACAAATCCGAAGAACGTTTTGAAGGGGAAAGGTATTAGTGCGTCGGATTTAGAGTTGCGTGATTTAACATTTGAAATACAACCAGATTTTTCAATTAAAGTAATTAGAGAAGCGGCAGAAGAAAGAACAGCGGCAGCATTGCCATCCTCTTCGTCTGCAACGCCGTCATCATCATCGTCTTCTTCGTCCTCATCTTCAATGTCTTCGGCACCTGGTGGCCCAACTGGCATAAATACGAAAGCATTTGAAGACAGAATTGCTTCATTAGAATCTGAAGCTGCGCGATTAAGAAAAGAACTAGCGGATTGTAAAAGATCATTGAGTGAATATCAGCCGGGAATGTGATGTGCCACATGGGTGCGATTCATTAATGAGCCCCTTACTAATCAGGTACTATTGCTTTCACTGCTACTGATATGTATATAATTCCTCAGATAAGTTATTGGTGTTACTTTTTATAAAGGAGATCTAATGAAGAAGTATGGAATTTTGTTATCTATCGTGCTTATGCCGGTCTTGATGCAGGCATTTATTTTACGTAACAGGAGTAAACAAGTTGTTACTCCGTGGGGACATTTTAAAATACAAGATATGAGTGATGATATAGAAATGGGAATAAGAGAAGGGAAAGATTTAGAGAACCTAAAGATCCGACCTGGAGGAGAAATAACAATTAGTGGTTCAGATTTAATAGGAAGTTTCAGTGGACGTAAAAAAACACTCATAGGTTTTAATCTAATAAACGCATTCAATGCTATGACTACCTATGGGAAACCATATTATTTTGGTTCATACACATTAGCTGATTTAAATTCGGACAACCTTATCTTGCAAATACAACCAGATTTTACAATCATTCCGGTAAGTGAGCCATCATCATCGTCGGTGTCTTCTTCTTCTTCTTCTTCTTCAATGCCATCAGCCCCTGGTGGCCCAAGTGGCATAAGTACAAAAGCATTTGAAGATAGGATTGCTTCATTAGAAAGCGAAGTTGCACGATTAAGAAAAGAACTTGCGGATTGTAGGAAATCATTGGGTGAATATCAGCCAGGTATGTAAAAAATTAGTTTTTTAAAACCTATACTTAACAAGAGCCCCCTGAGTTTTTCGGGGGCTTTCTTGTTCAGATCCGTTCATCCTGATGCTTCGACGCGCTCAGCAGTAAACGTCCTTCGAATATCGCGAGTCGAAGGTTCACTCCTGAGGTTACTCGAAGGATCGAAGGATATGAATGGATCTAATTCGCATAAGGTCTATTGTTTTCTTTTATCGATCTCTTCTTTTAAAGGCGATAAATGTGACGGACAAATCCATACTGGGCCTTTCCATGAGGTTATCACATAACTCGTAGCAATCGGCATGGTTTGTGAATGAACCGGTAGTGCGTAACCATCAGATGTTTTTATCCTTCCGTTTGTAGCGGCTTTTTTTTGTTTTTCATATTCTGCTATAACATTTTCCCAACCGACCAATTCAAGAATGGCTGGATTTCTTATAAGTCTACCGCTGCTATCAACATACGGAGCAGGGATGTAAATCCCAGGTCTATTTGTGTGAAGGCGTGGGGTCTCTTTTTTAGGATGATCTGCTTGATCGACAGGTATAATATAAGCATTATGAGTAATGAATAATGTGGCTAACAGTACGGTAAGAATATTCATACGTTTTGTTCTCTCAAAAAAAGAAGAGGTTAAAAATATCATGCAGAAAACAAGTGTAGTAGTGCTATCATCGTTGATCAACATTTTTGGATGTATCTACGGTGCCTCCTCCGATTTAATACCCCTGTGGACAAAAGCAAGTGCTCTTTCTGGTAAATTGGTATACGGCCCGCGACAAGAAGAACCAAATCATTTAGAAGGCGATAGGCATTTTAATCGTTGGTTTGAATATACGCTTAAGAATGTGGTACGTGAAGGTCAATTGCAGGTATACGATAGTAAAGGGACCAATAAGAAGCCATTATATAAGATGAACGTAACACGGGATCAACTTGTTTTATGTAATAATTTGGGTAGAAATTTACCGTCAATACTACTCGATACCGGCTACTTCCAGATGAGGTTTGCTTCAAGAATATATGGTGATTCATACGATTTTTTCAGGAAATATAAAGGCAGTGAGCAGAGGGTTTATATGAATGTTGTAGTTGGATCGCAGGGTCTTGCGGAACATGAGATGACGTGTGTTTTTGAAAAACATGGAAAGTTCTGCGGATACACATTAGAGGCGAAATTACTGGCTACAGGTACCGCACTTGCCGTTCTATGGCTTGCTAAAAAAATATATGATCGCACAAAGGGTAAGGAAGTATGTTAAGTTGAGTTTTTCGCAACATATTATTATAAATAATGGTGTGTGAACCAAGTCCATTATCAATTAAAGGAGATGACTATGATAAAGCTTCATCAGATTATGTTGAGTGTTCTTGTATCAAGCGCTATGTATGGTGTTTCTTCACTCCATCAAGATGAAATTAATAAAATTGGTAAACAAATATGGCAGAACGAAGCGAGTCAACGAGTAGATCTCCTTGTATTTTGGAGTGAGCATCGAGCGTTTCCTGAATTAGGTATTGGCCATTGTATATGGTATCCACATGGTTACCAGGGCCCTTATACACAAAGATTCCCCCATCTATGTAATTATCTGCAGAATCATGGTGTCCAATTGCCGGTATGGTTGGAAAAAGCGAAAGAGACTGGGGCTCCTTGGAAATCACGTCATGAATTTTTAAATGACCGCGAGCGAACAGATCAATTGCGCACTTTATTGGCAGCTACTATTGATTTGCAAGCACAGTTTATGGTGGAACATTTAGAAAAAAGTTGGCCTTTAATTCTCAACGAATGTCCTCAAGCAGATCGTGCGCATATTCAAAATTGTTATGATCTCATGCGTTCAACCTCTACCGGTTCATATGTACTTGTTGATTATCTCAATTTTAGAGGTGATGGTTTAAACCCGCGTGAAGAGCTTAATGGACAACGATGGGGATTATTACAACTATTGCTTGATATGCCCAGAACTGTTACGCGAGAAAATGTTACTAAAGCATTCACTATCTCAGCAACGAACATGATAGTGATGTTTCTCAAAAACTCGGCGCCAGATTATAAATCAGTACGATTCCTTCACGGATGGGTTAAGCGGATCAGTACCTATGCTCAAGAAACTATTGAGTGATTAACTGTCTCTTTAATAATGCTCGTTTAAAATTAATTGCGTCTCTCTTATGTAATTTTATTTTAGCCTGATATAGAGTATAATCGCACAGCATATATCCACCCCATCCCTACCAGGAGAATACGTATGAAAAAAATAGTTACACTGTTAATCCTATCTATTCCATACCTATCACTAACAAGCTCTGCCAGCAATCGATTAGCAGCAGCCTTGAATGACGATGAATTTACCGATCTCTATTGCGCTTCTCGTAAAGAATGGTTTAAAGAGTTACCTATGAAAGAACTTATTGAAAGTTCTAGTTCTTCCGATTCACCCGCATACGCTGGCGGCACGGCTGTACATTTTACGGCCTGCAAAGAAGACGGGATGGCCATTATACAAGCAGATATCTCTATACAAGGAGAATCATATCCATACGCTGCTCGCCTTTTGCAATCAACCCGCCATTTAAAACCTGATCATGCCTATACCGTGTCAGCGTCTACTACGCTGTTTGTACCGAAAGATGCTCGATATTATGGGTTGGTTATTACGCACTACAGGCCATTTATCCAAGTTCTTGCACGATATAATAAGATTCAAAGGAGCAAGAAAGAGGTAGTGCAACCGTCCGGACTTAAAAAAATGATGCGTCAAGGAGATTAAGATGAAGATGACAAGATTGTTATTGGTGGCTTTTTCATGCATGGCTGCGCTGCAGGCAGCGAAGGTACCATCCCTTATCGGGCTGGCGGATGAATTGCCTGATGTCTATATCATGGCACGGAGTGCGTGGCTTGAAAGACTTAAAGGAGGGAAGAAAGATCCATTGGTGCCATTAGGTAAACTCTTACAGGGTGATTCTATCATTGATAACTTTGCAACGCTTCATGGTGTTCATTTCCATGCTTCAATTGATAAGCAACGTGATACCATAACCATTCATACGGATATATGGGGTGTACCTAACGAAGTGGAGTCTACGTATAAACCACCGCTGCATGCACAACAACTATTTAAATATAGAGTTTTAGCAGCAGCAAAGGTTAGTGGTATTGTGATAGTTGATGATACAAGATTAGCTATAAAAAAGAACAATACAGCATCCCAAAAGGGTATTACCAAAGTTATCGCGCATATAACGTGTACTCTACCGCTGGCAGATTTTATTAATCGCTATCATGGGTTGAATCAGTGGGTTACATCAAAATGAAGATGGAAAAGAACAAAATACTAGTGCTTCTATTGGTTTGGTGCGGAGCGATTCACAGCGCAAGCTCTGAACAAACGCGGCAATTGTGGAGGGTATTCAATGCGGAAGGTCCAGCTGATAGTCGATTAATAATAACATTATCTGGGCCTGTGATAGAGACGCCTCATGAGCAAGCAGCATTACGCCACTTTAACCACTTTGTTAATTTTGAAACAAATCGGTTGTCTTCAACTCAGCACCCAGTGTATCGCCATCTGACGTCAGCTAAACCTTTGTACTCCACA
The DNA here is from genome assembly GCA_963738145.1 of uncultured bacterium. GTDB lineage: Bacteria > Babelota > Babeliae > Babelales > Vermiphilaceae > CAVTVH01. The sequence goes on along the minus strand of CAVTVH010000001.1, from coordinate 83,648 downwards.
ACATTTACGACTATAGGTCCTGCTGAAGAACCAACTGCTCGACAAAGAAACTGTGGCTATTTTGATGTGTCGCAGTGTAAGTATGTACAGGGTGATTCGCAAAGTTTTTTTAATCGCTATAAAAATAGTAGCCATACAATGTGGTTTGACGCCGAATGTGGGTCGCAAGGATTTACCAGTCCGCGGATCAGAGCTATTTTAAGACACCATGGAGAATTTTGTGGGTATACAACGCAAGCAAAGGTAGTGGTAGTGGTCGCAGTGCCGCTGGTTATCTTGGTGGCTAAGAAACTGTATGATCGTAGAACAAGGAATAAGGATATACATGGATACAATGATAAGAAGAATTCAAATATCTGCAATCACCCTCGTCTTCTGCATCTCCTATAACCATGCCGCAACACCTGAACACCTCAAAAAAGATGTTAAGCCACCATCGTATATGGCCTATGATGAACGAACTGGCAGTTATTTTAAAACAACCGGTGTATACGTAAACGGTAAACTTGTTAAGACATCGGCCTCTTGGACGCCAGACACCTATGCGCCGCATGATCTTTCCGGTGTTCGCTGGCTTATAGGAAGTGATGGGAATATGCGAGAATTGGAGGGGTGGGATGCGCCTACGAGTTCTAGTTCTTCTAGCTCAAGCAGTTCTGGGTTGTGTGTGACTGCTTCGACTAAGTGGAGAAGAAACTCCAAGGGATACATCGAGGTTGATGTTTCGACTTTAGGGGTAATGCCTGGATTAGAGACCGGTGAATCGAGTAGTTCGTCGTCGAGTAGCAGTAGCTCAAGTTCTGGGTCCTCTTCGTCCACAACGTCTCCTTGGGGTTCTTCGGTATCGTTTACTCCTCTTCTGTCGCCCGATAGCTTTGCATATAAATGGCTTAGTGCTTTAGCGGAGAAAAAGGATAGTCAAAAATAAATTATAATTTTGCTCGTATGACGTTATCTAGTTCATTCATGTGGATTTTGGATTCATCGTTGCATCTTGTTATAATTTGGGTCTCTTTTTTGATCATTTGCTCATCACCATGTTCATCATGAACATTGATTGGCTTTGTAGCCAGTCTTAATTCGATTACTTTAAATACGTAATCCATATCAACGACTGGAATAATATATTGGTGCCCTTTTCCAAAGTTTGTGCCATGGTTATTCCATCCTTCCCCACCAAATGAGCAGCCTATAAGTTCTTCAAAACCTAATAAGTGTAGATGTCGTTGTAGAGAAGTATGATGAGCTCCTCCACACAGAGAAAGAAGTAGAGGTTCAGTGCGATGCGTTGCTAACGCGTGTAATAAATAGGCATCCAAAAAAGAAGAATCAAGTATGTGTACATTATGTTCAAGCTTTGCCTTGTACGCATCAACAGATTTTCGAGATAGGCATTGTGTATACGCGCTATAGAGAACATGAGTATAGAGCATAGTTTTCAAGTGATTATGAGGGCTACTTTTTGCATGCGCCACTAATGCTTTTATGTAAGAGTTATTGCGGTAATTAATTATGCTGCGAAAATAAAAATCTCTGAGAGGTACTGGATCATTCTCCCATGATAGTATTGTTTTAATGAGTGCTTCATTAAGCGCCACCAGGCTTGCAGCAGAAACAAAATAGGTATTGTGTCTATATCTGCATTCTACGTTATAGATTGGAATATGCTTACTTTTACACAATGGTATAAGCCCATTCATGGTTGAATTTGAATAAGCATCGTGCCACTTTATGGGCTCTCGAGAATCATGCATAGATATTAATTTGATCCGATCTCCACGTGAGTTTTTGATTTTTAGGTTGGGATTTTTTCTCTCAATTTCGTCATGTTTTTGCTGTAACCGTGTAAGGTTTTTCCACAATGCAGAATCTACTGATAGGCCTATGGCAGAAGGAGTTTCAGGCAAAGTACCTAAATCTTCAATAAGAATGGTGATACCAAGCTTTGCTGCCCACGTAATGATAGCTTCTTTTTGTTGCGCTGTAGCTAACCCATTTTTTACATCCATGTGAATGTCATCACATAGTATAAGATATTGCTTGGTTGTTCGGTTGTACCATATATTAACTTTGTGGATAAGTGCCTGACAGGTTAAGGTTCCTAGCAATGCTACAACTAAAAAGGTTCGCAATAATTGTTTTATATTCATCATGATAACTCCATTTCAATCACTTTCTACAAGCGAGATCGCAGTTGCGCTACTGGTCTTGATGAGGACCCAGGCTTCGCCCCTACTCCCGGAGCAATACCCTCGAAGGATCCCGCTACGCCGGGCTGGCGCGATGAAGAACTTGATGATGAAGATTGGCTTGCTTTGATGGCCGCACTGATGTCAATTGGATATTGGGCAAGAAAATTAAATCTTCCCTTATCACCAGTGAATGCGTCGTTCCATAGTTTTACCAATGCGCTTTTGATTTGTTCTATCGTGGAAGATTCCGAGATATTGGCATATGGATCAAATAAATAGCTCCGCAAGGTGAGAACATTTACATGGCATAGAGGCACCGTTGGGATCCATCCCAATTTTTTCAACATGATATTGACGCCAGTAATATGCAGTGAGCCGGCAGCAAAATTAAAAAATTTCTTGTCAGGATTGGTGTGCAAAATATGTAAAACTTTGGCATCAACGCACAACCTTTCGGTGCCAGGATCATCTGGTGATGATAACAACTTATAGTATTCATTAAGCACGGGACCATCATCATAGAATGCCAGTTCATTTTCTTTAAATTCATCTGCATCATGACCTTCGAAACTTCTACATTCAACATTTATTGCCGGAATGTCCTTAATTTTACATCTGGTATATAGATACATAAGGCTTGTATACTCAGGTGCTGCTTCGATTGGAAGATGCCAATAATGGTTAGAATCGTATATATATTCTCTAAAAAATGCATTGAAAGAGTGCTCTGAAATATCCTTATTCAACGCTCTAGACGGCATATCTTCTATAAGGCATAATCCTTTGTCACCATATGACTGAGCTTGAGCCATAAAATCTTCTTGTTGTTGTAGCATAACTTCAAAATCATATGAACGATGAACGTCATAGTATTCTTTAAGTACCTGTCCTGTTCTTGGATTAGTCCACTCCTGGTAAACAAAGAAATCAGCCTTGAGTAGATGTGAAAACAGGATTCCAGCCATTGCAATAAATAACGCAATTTTCGTCATAGTCATACTAACAAACCTCCGAATACGTAAAGAGTATCGGGCAAGAGGAGTGATCTTTCCACTTATCCGATATTTTTTTTAGTGTTGAGTTGAGTTATTCAGTTGCCTTAACCTTGCGATGTAAGCTTGACAACGCTTCTAATGCTTCGTTGTCTTCTTTAGCATCATGCCTATCAATTTCATCTACCATTGCTCGTTGTGACACTAAGTCCTTTAGCTTTTTTGGTGACCAATAGAGAGCTTCTATTTGTGTAGGTATATATGGATCTCTTTTCAGTTTCCGACGGTCTTCATGTACCCTCCATGCTGCCATTATGGCTTTTTGAGTTTCTGGAGTCTGGCGTCTGAAAAAAGCTACCCTGCCTACATATTGACTGTTAATTCCTTCACGAGTTTTCACATTACCTTCAAATAATGGTTCACCACTGAATAATGCTATGACATCTTCAGCTGAAAGAACAACTGGTATGTTCCTATAATCTGTTTTTGGTTGAGTTTCGCTATCACTCGTAGGCTTGACCAAAGTCTGAGGAACTGGAACTGACGGGGTGATGTGCCCCATGATACGTTGTAAACGACCTGCTGCCTGCAAGGTACCCATACCCGCAACGACAGCTAACAATGTAAGTGTAAGTTTTGTGTTCATAAAATCCCCTAATAATAAAAATAACGTTAATAACAACCTATTCTCAGGGTACAGATTCTGGCCTTTTTCTCAAATGCCCCTAAAGGCAGGGGGATTCAGGGTTGTATTTCTCCGATATAGCGAACCAGTGGCACCCTTTGTGGTGCATGCAGGTTAGCTGTATCCTAAATCAATAATGAGGTTAAATGGGGTTTATATGGAGGGAAAAAGGGCTATGGTCTCTAAGATTTCAACAAGCATACTCATTCTACTTATGGCCGCTTCGGGTTCATTGCAAGCTGCTGAAAAATCTCCGTCTATACTTGATAGATGGTTGCATAAGATAGTGCGTCCTGTAAGCGCATTACGATTTGCTATGACTGCTTTTAATGAGTCGCGTACAGTACATGCTCCTGAAGAATATCAAAAAATGGCCCAAGAAGCTCAAGCGGCTCATGGTATTCCACTCCAAGAGCATGTTCCTATTAAAATTATCCCTGAAAGATTTGCTGGTAGCGAAGCGGCTATGGCTGGTCCTCGTGGGGTATATATAAACGAATCAAATTTAAATTGGCAATCCTATGGGCGAAGAAGGGTAATACTATTTCATGAATATGCGCACATAAAAAATTATGATAGTACCTTTATAGAACGTAGTCTTTTAAAGCTCCTTATTTTCTTAGGAGCAATCAAATTTAAAGGTACGTTTATGCTTAAATGTTTAGGCAAATTTCTACCTAAAGCAATTATAAACTTTATTCAAAAAGATCCTTATATGGTATTGCTTGGATTGGCGGGTGCAGCTACTGTATGGGATAATCTAACAGGAGAACATCCTGAAACTCGGGCTGATCGACAAGGAATTAAAGCCTCAGGCTGCTATCAGTGCGTTAATGAATTTGCACAAAGTTGTCCAAAGTATGATTACTCTCGTTGGCGAGGGGGGCCACCAGACCCTTACCTACTCCATGATAAGGTAAAAGAGTTAGCGGGTAATTTAGAAAAAGAAAAACGTTTGTGCAGGCAACACTTTTTGCTGAGAGCCAATTAGGGAGCTGCTAATGAATCCAAGGAGGTTATATATACACATGAAGAATTTAATTTTCCTAGCCCTTATATTACTAGCAACGATAAGTAGCAGTATGCGTGCAGTCATTTGGACACGCACATTATGGCGCAATAGTTCACATAAGGCAGAAGGGATTCAGGTTGTTTTCCTTCTATATAGCGAATCAGGGCACCCTTTAGACGCCCCAGGTAGGATATGGTACCCTGAAATCATATGAATATTAATGGTCATTTCAAATTGGAGGATATATGTCAAAATTCTTAATTAAATCAATGATACTTGCTGTAAGCATGGTAGCAATTCAGCCTATACAGGCAGGTTGGTTTGGTGATGCCAGAAGTCGATGGAATAGTTTTTGGACTGCTGAGCGAAAAGCTATGGTTCCTGATGTAGCTTGTGGTACCTTCCTTATAGGCCTTGTTCTAAGTGCTGCTGGGATTAAAGTGCCATGTAGTTTTGGTTTGTCGTTTTTATGGTCGGCAGGGATGGCACATGCACACCTAGTCGAAAGAGAGCAGAAAGCCGCGCAAGCGCGACGCGAAGAAGATGAAGCTAACCGTCAGCGTGAAGCAGAGATCCGAAGAGTTGCCTTACAACTATTAGCTGAAAGAGGCATGCTTTCTCAACAGTAACAAAAACAGTACGCTGTACAATCAAGGTAATAGCAGGGGTAGATGATGCCCCTGCTATTGTTACAAGCTGACTATGGAGGTTAAATTTCTTATGAAAAAGCTCTTATTCTATTTATTCAGTGCATTATCGCTTTTGGGCGCTACATCTGTGAAGGCTGTTATCTGGTCAAGAACATTTTGGAGCAATCCTAAGGGCCAAATAGTGGAGATCTGGTACGATACGCATGCGGAATATTTTAGCAAGAATGTATGCGGCTATTATGGTTATGCACAACAAGAACAAGAAGATCTTTTGATAAGTAATTGTGTTAATGATGTTATTGATAAGCAAAGAAAAGATGCTATCAATTATTGGCTCTCCTATGAGAAAAACATTCAGGTGGTTATAGAGGACACTTATCCTCTCTATAAGCACAAATATCCAGATCGTTATAAGCTGCCTTATTCATTTTTGTATGGTTTAGATTTTTTATTAAAAAAGAGTGGTGTTGCTTATAATAATGTGGAATTTAGAGATCAGCGTGATTCTAGCCATGTAGATAAGGAAATCTCTGTTTACGCGGATGGTCCTCTATTGGCCGATTATTACAATAAATTAGAAGGGTGGGAACGAGTAGAGGAAGATTATTTGTTTGACTGCCGTCTTGTACATACAATCTTTACCAATAGCGGTAAGGGTGTGCAGCGACAAATATTTGTGGGAGGATGTCTTCATGGACTTCCACTTGCGGTTGCTTTATCTGTGATGGGATATGTTGAAGATAAAGAAAAGCGTGTCATTTCTGATGAACTGCAAAAAATTTTAAAACATGGAAACACTGATTCTGAGGTTGTAATTGTTCGCGAATTTGAAAAGTTATTGGGACACACGTTTGATGAAATGAGACGCGTGCGGTCTGAGTTTGGAAGCGGGGCAAGGGGTCGTTGGGCAGCAGCTTTTGCAGTTACTCACCCTATCGATCTCAGTACCTTGCGATCTCATGATGAGTCTGTTGATAAAGAACGAATGGCCAAAAAAGAGGCTGAGTCTACGCCAAAATTACGGTCACGATTGTAAGAGATAATGCAGGAAATTGGAAGATTATATGATTATTAAACGACTATTTAGTTTTTTTATTGCTCTTTTCATGGCCCTAGCTGCTACAACAGGTCATGCCTTTTTTTATGGGATTTATGTGTTTCAAAAGGCCATTCAAAAGCCTGATGGATCTACACAATATCGCTATTTTTACTTTTTAAAAGATATGCATGTTGATTATGCCAACTGTTTGTTCTCACGACGTCAACAGAAAGCACTTCTAGATTATCTTCGTACTTTGAGTGGGCAACCTACAATGGTTGTTGCGGAAGATCCGTGGGAATATTCAGGGTCAGATAGTAAAACTATTGAACTCTTGACTAAAAAGTTATTAAGGGCCAATGCGAGTGCTCAGGAACCAGAAGAACAGGGTACTACAGGATTGTATAGAACAATAAGAGAACATGACACACCTTTGTTTTCTATTCTTGATAAGATTCGATTATTGGGCAATGTTTCTACGTGTGGCGCAGAATTTAGGCAGGTTTTAATAGGTTCAAAGGATGAAAATCGTTCAGATATTCCGCGCAGCAAATACATTGAAGAAGCTAATAGTTGGTTTGCCAAAATCAAGCAAGCGCAAGAAGATTCACCGCCATGGTACCCGGTAATACCGCAATTAGTATATAAACGTATCATTACTGATAATAAGCGCATGAACGAGCTATACAATACTACATCAACTAAACCATTAACCAGTGTTGAGTATGAAGATCTAAGAGAGATTATGAGTTATCTCATGGATGCAGTTATGTATTATCACATTGATCAGCATGATACAACTGGCTACGTACATAACTTCTATCTATTTGGAGGAGGGCATATTAACACTCATGGTGATGCATCTTGCCTGAAAGAATATATGGCTCAGCGAGGTTACAGAATAATGTATAACGAAGAAATATTAGTTAATGATGAGACGGAGAAAAGTGGTTTCACTACTTCGATCATCAATATGGAACTTAAGGTTATCGATCTTGAGAGAATATTTGCTTGCATAGGACCATTAATAAAAAATTATAATCAAGAAAAGGAAGAAGAAATCATACAATTACGTGAGCAAGAAAGAGAACAAGTAATTAAATTAAAGCTTGAACAAAATGACCAACTTCATTTAGTTTTTTCCCAAAAGAAAAATTCACTCATCAAAGGTCTTAGAACAATTTCTGCTGTAGCAGGTATAGCATCATCAGCCTATTTGCTTTATAACAAACAACCAAAATATGCAGGTATTACTGGTATTATTGGTGCAGGCATGTTTGCTGCATCTAATCGACTTGCTCGATGGTGGTATGGAGGTTAAATTTCTTAGGTTTATTTTAAAAATGGAGTCACAATGAAATATATCAAAAGTATTACTTATAGCTTGTTGGTTGGAATATCAGGAAATGTTGTTTTGGAAGCGGCAAGCTCAACTACTGCTCTTAATCGTTTGCATAGAATAACAGGTCAAATTGCACCGTCAGTAAGTCTTGAGCGGGCCATAGTAGAAACCGATCCGCTTGATCTTTTATTACATAATCCTGCTTCACTTGCATTGGCTAATGATAAAATCAAAATAATCCCAGATAATGATGATGCTATTGCAAAAGCACTTAATGATCCTTCAGCAGGTGCTGATGTATGGGCTTTCGCTCTAGATGATTTTGTCAAACAAATGTCTATGAAAATAGAAGAGCAAAGAAAGAAAAACCCATTATGGTTTTTTAATGAATGTGTGGCAGATCAGTGTTCGTTGTTTCGTCTGCATAATCCGCATAGAAGAGAAGCTTTTGAAGATCAGATAGCTCTAGAAATAGCTGAAGCGCCTATTAAGAATTATGTTGCTTTCGCAAGCAGTGGCATGATTACTCACATACGACCGCTTATTAAGGCTTTACGTTCACATACTATTACTACTCCTTTTAATATTCATCTTATTGATACAGGCTATAACCTCTATATTAAATCTTTAGGGGTAAGTGGGAGCATAGAAATAGAGCATGAAAAGATGGGCACATTTTTTGCTAATATGCCCGGATACATCCTTAAGGAGCTTGCTGCTTGGCACAAGGCTAAAAAGGAAGTTTCTCTAACGGCCTTAAGTGAGGCCTATAAACAGCATGAGATGTTCAATTATTGCCTGATTGTTTTAAAACAAATGCATCCTCGTAGGCAATGTCGATTATTTGTACATGATAGCTTGGATAGTTATAAGGCATTCTGTACATTGCATCCAGAACAGATTGCGAGTGTAATAGGTGCTATTGATTTAGGGTTAGGATTTTCGAAAGCAGATATTGATTATTTAAAACTCAATGACTATGTGTTTGCTCATAATACGATGGCTGTGAGTATTTTTATGCGGGCATGCCCTGCTCCCTTTCTACGCTTGCAGGGACCAATACAAACAGTTGGATTATATAGATATTCGCCACATGGCATAGGAAAAGGCTTTGAGCGTGTAGTGCTAGAGGAACCTAAGCCTTTGCAAGAGGGAGCAGATGAAATGGACCAAGCGCTTTATCGCATGAGCAAAGAAGGCTATGAATATGAAAAAATCTTCTTTAGCAATCTTGCTTATAACCCAGCAGACAAGATGATAAAACCGCCATTAAAATCTGTTTAATGACCTAGCAATACGATGGTGTGGTCAAAGTTGTAAAAAATAATCACACCACAAAGCCATATCAGCATGCACGATGATAGTCGCATCATGCTTAAACAAGAATCTGTTTTTTATCATGAATCATTCTTTTATGCTTTGTGACATGAGTAGTAGTTGGCGTTGGTGTGGGAGTTACCGCTGGAGCTTCTTCGGCAATTAGTGAGGTCTTTGCAGCTAACATAGTAAGGTCGGTAAGAACATAGGCAAGCTCTATGCCATAAGGAAGAAAATCCTGTATAAAAAGCCATTGATACTGTGGGTTTGATTGATCAACGGTGATGAGAGGGCTTCCATCGGGATTTTGAAAAGTTATCTGTTGGTTTTTTACATCTTTGGTTCTAATAATACGTGGTGGGTTGCTTTTTAATAATTTAACTTTTTCTTCGATTTCATCGCTTATATATCTTTGTTGAGCCTTTTTATCTAAACGCTCTTCGCGCTTTTCAGGACTTTCTCCAGGCCATTCCGACAGGTCCCATTTATTAAGTCTTGTGCGGGGATTTTTTTGGGCAACATTAACGCCCTCCTGATAGAGATTGTCACCAATGAATGTCGAGTGGGGAGGCATTTTGTTAAGTAAAATTTTACCCATAGAAGGTGCTGGGGTTGTAAGCATCCAAACTCTTTTAGGATTGATATCTTTCATGACTTTTGCAGCAAAAGAATGGAGATGGATTGATTGATCTGGGTGTTTTATGCGCTTTGGACGTCCAAAGCGTTCAGAGCGCTCTTCAAGATCTATTGCAGCTTCCCATGTGCGCGATATACCCATATGGAACGTAATAGGAGATTCTGGAGCTGTAGTAACGGTGACAAACATTTCAATGTGAGGGTTTATTTCACCAAGATGCGCTTTTTTTGTAACAGGAATATCTGATGCGTAAGCAACCCACAATTCATTAGCATCTTTGTTAATAGCGCCAGATTTATAATGTTGAAGAGCTTTTTTAAAATACCTAGATCCACCGGCATCAGGAAGATATTTAGGAGATATGCCACCATTTGATGCTTGTCTATCTGCGTAATCGAGCCACATATCTATATTCTCAGGAGTTACTCGTTCCATGGCAAGATAAAAATGAGGAGCTGCTTTACCTACATACAGATCATCATTTATTTTTTCTAGATGGGGAAATGATGTCTTATGAGTTCGCGTAGCTTCTTCTTTACCATGTCGCTCAGAAGAGATCGTGGCTGCGGTGTAGCTTTCTAAGTGGCAACACAGAAACATAAATAATACGGATAATCTATAGATCATATTCATTCTCGTTCTCCAGCTTACCGTGTAAGGAATTCTTGTATCATACATTATGCAATAACGTAGGAGTAGTTGGATTATAGCTGGGGAAAGAGTAAGGAATCAATATGTAAGTAACAAATCACAACTCGAATCCCTGCTGCTGCATATGCTGAATCGGCAAAAATAACGGAACTGGCAATTCATGCCAATCAAACCATTGCCATTCAAGACATTTTTCCGGCTCCAATACGGTGGCTTCCCCTGCTACATAATCAGCACGCATGATGATAGTCACGTAATGTTTATCATCCTCCATAAAAATATCATTGGTGCCAATGCCGACGCGGGGTAGGTGAGTAAGCATAGTGGTTATTTACTTAAATTTTTTTAAGGCGTTTTCGCCAAATTCATAGCCAATGTAGTTATCTGAATTAAGGCATTTATATAAATAGCCCATCCATGTAGATTTTTCAGTTTTAGTACCCCCAAGATGTTCATATAATTTTTGAGCATGCATATTGGTTTTATTGGTTACACAAACGCCTCTTTTCATGGTTGGATATGCTGCGGCACATTGTTTTAGAAGTTGTGTGCCAATACCTAAATGCTGCAATGCTGGTGCTACCATAAACCATCTTCCGTACATTTCATGGGGGTTTTCAGTTGGGTTTGCAGATAGATAGCCAGCTATTGTGCCATTATAGATTGCTACTAAAGCGATGGCACGCGGATTATTTTTTAAGTGTGATTGTTCTTCAACGATAATCTTGCCGTAGATCGTTGTGAGCTCCTGTATTTTTTCTGGGGCTGTGTAATTACCGACACGAGCGAAGGTAGTTACGGCTAATGCTTTTATCGTGTCAAAGTCCTATTGTTCGACTTTTCTAATGGTGAGGGGATTTTGAGTGATCTGGAGGTGGTTAGTCAATAAGCTTAGAGCAAATATGATACGTTTCATTGGTTACTCCTTCTATGTTAGAGTTATTAATAGTTTCTTATCCATTCTTCGACTCGCTCATCAAATAGCTGCTGCTCTTCATAATGCGGCCAGTGGCCGCTGTGCATAAAGTCACTAATAACCATCTTTTTAGGTAGATTGCTTACTTTTTTCCATAAAAATGGGCAGCAATCATAATCGCTTGCGCCGGCGGCTAAAAAGATTGGGCAACTAACTTTTTCAAGATTATGTCTAACATCAATCTTGGGTAAAATACCAGAGAAAAAATGATCTATAACATCATCGATAATAATGCCTTCCCATACGGGAGAACAATCAAAGTTAGGGTTATGCCAATAGCGTGCGGCATCGCGCCATATGTAGTGGCGCAAAAATCGTTCTGAGGTATTTAAATGAGTCGCATCTTGTTGTGCGTACTCTGTTCGCCGTTGCTCATCAATTATTTTACGATGTGGTTCTGCGTGTTGTTCAAAATAATCATTATTGATTGCCGCAACTTCTGCATTAGAATTGGGTGGAGTTCCGGACATAATAATACCTTGCACAAGATCGGGATATTTTTTAGCAAATTCTAGGGCTACGATGCCGTAGGCAGAATGAGCGAATATGAAATAACGTGGCAATTGTAATTGGTGGCCCAACTCTGCTATATCATCAACTATCAGGTCAAGCGTAAGCTTTTCAGGATTATCCAAAGCATATCGAGCATCCCAATATATATTTGATGCATAAACCTTAAATGTTTTTTTAAATCGCTCTGATAATGTGCGTTGCCCTAATTGCCCAAGACCAATAGATAGTATAGGGATGCCGGTGCCACTGACGGTTACTGGGTATTCTTTGCCACGAAGGTGCACTGAAAGATATTGGTCGATGTGAGTATTCAAATGCATGAATCACATTAACTTTGAGCCATTAGGCACATTTTGTTGTGGTCTTGTTAGTACCACATGCCCTTGATCATTAAGAAACCCTGTTGTAAGGACTTCAGATTTGAATGTGGCAATCTGCTTAGGAGGGAAATTGCATACGCATACAACCTGAGTATTAATTAATTCTTCTTTTGTATACAGATTAGTAACTTGAGCACTTGATTGTTTTATGCCAATTTCATGACCTAGGTCGATCCAAAGTTTATAGGCAGGTTTTCGCGCGCCAGGAAAATCTTCAATTTTGGTGATAGTGCCTACTCGGATATCAACCTTGCTAAAATCGTCCCATGAGATCGTATTCATTGTCATCCTTATGTTTGAGAAGTTAACAATATTTTAGTTTTGTGAGGGCAGCTCAGCAAAATTAGCTGATGTAAGACGAGCATAATGTTCGGTAAGATCTTTAAACATAGTTTGCGCATCTAGACCATCTGCTTCGGTCAGCCTTATCAAGGTATCCTCATTTTTGTAGCTTTTACATGCATTATATGTACCTGTTGTTGGTTGGAAGGTAGCTTTGTCAGTTACTTTTTCTAAATAGCTTATTCTATAATAAGAGATACTTTCTGGGCTCTCTGATCGCTTTATATAGAAATAGTCAGTGTGTATATGTGTAGCAGTGGGAGCGGTTTGTTGTAGTTCCTGCGCCGCCTTTATGTCTATGGTCGTAGCAGAGGATAAAAATAGAGATAAGAGAGTGATTACTGATTGTTTGGTCATGATTGTCCTTAATAGTGTCTTTTTTAACTGCGAATTACCGGACCACTTATATTCATAGCACGCCGATAACTTGATGCTGCATCACGCTCTAAAGTACCACTGCCAACAAGTTTCCCAGTGGCATCTTTAACTGCAGGAAAGTGGATATCTTCAGTAACCTCTGTGTTTACTAACTTTATCCATGATTTATCAGAGTCCCCTCGAGCTACTCGTGTTAATGATCTGATTCTACAATCAATCAATGTAGCACCGCTTCCTCCTGACCAGGTAAGTTCACCACAGGTTACCCGCTCGGCGGTAACGTCCCCAGAGACCGTAAGGGAACCATTGCCGACGTTTACATCTTTAAGCGTACTTGTAGTGCCCGATGAACCATTGCCAGATGGACCGAGTTGACCAATATTAAATCTTGAAGATATTTCGTCCGTAGTGATCGTTATACCCCCTGATGTTGATATTGTTGTGCGTTGACCGGAGTGCAGATTCCGTCGGCGGGCAACCCTTTGACGAGATCTTTGAGATACTATGTTGCCTCCACTATTTCCACGGGGGCGTAGAGAATAGATAAGAGCAGCCGCAACCACCGTGCCGCTTACAATCACAGCTTTTCGTGTATTTGGTGATAAGTTATCCCACCATTGAGAGATGCCGGCATCTGCGGTATGGGGGAGTGTGAGTGATGTAATCAATGTGATAATTAAGATGTTGCGTTGCATATGATTCCTTATGATACCTGATTAGCCTGCTGTTTAAATTGTTCTAAAAATTGTAATAATGCATCTGACTTTTTAGAGCACGAGCTAACAATATTTTCTATTGTTGTAGCGCCCATATCGTGTGGTTTTCTATATTTAGTTGCCACGGTTACGTGGAATGAATCTTCATGTTGGATAGGAAGGGTATAATTTACTGCATCTTTAGTTTGCTGCCCTAATAAGGTAAGCATTTTTTTAATGGCTGGCGCTTTTAATTTTGCTACGAGTACCTCCTCAAAAGGGGAATAATCTTCTGAATAGGCAGAATCAAATTGGGTAAAGACGATAGGATTGCTTTCTTTTCTTAATTCCTCATTAGCTGCCAGCATCCATGTCTCTATAAAGTTATTAAATTTGTTTGCGCCATAGGCACCATATTTTTCGATAAACTTGTCCTTAATAGCTGCGATGACATTGGAGTTAATTAACGTGATATGAGGATGCTCCCGATTTGGTTGCAATCCTCGGTACTGGTGTTCATGCAGAGTGGTGGCAAAATCACGCGCCCATAATTCATTAAAAATAGTCGGTTTCCCTGATTGTCCGATCGTGACATAACATTTGCCCTCAACTAAAGAAAAGCGTGCAGGGTATTTTGGCAACATCTCATTTAATGTTGCGATGGGGCGTGTGATAGTTGTTTTGCGCCATGGAAGATAGGTGCCCTGATGAGGATACATCATGATCTGTTTTGTTTGTTCTCTGACATTTACGTGAACGAAAGGATTGGTTTTTTTAGTGCCTTTTTCAATCGCAGTATCAATATGTTGATCTACTAATGCATGCAGTTCAGGAGACACTGTATGATTATTTAAAGCAAGAAGCGCTCCAATAACTTGACCCCACCCATTAATAAAAAATTTTTCAGCATCTTTATGGCCCGACTTTTCGATACTTTGTTTAAGGCCTAGATCGTTTCTTCGTAATGCTTCTTGGAAGGCATAATCTGGGGTGTTGGCGTGAGATCCTATATAGCCAGCTACATGTCTTAAATCAGTCTCTGTGGGAGTAGCTTCCAATACTTTGCAATGCGTAGTGATAAAAAAGAGTAAACTAATCATGAGAAACAATGTTTTTTTAGTATGCATAGCATTACTCCTAAACAAATGGATTTTCTTGAGCGATGAATTATGGTTCTTTTTGATAAAAAATGATAGATGGATGCATAGCATTAATAATAACCAAAAGCACTTTAAAAGAAAGGATCGTATGGAGCAATTAAAAAAAACATTATTTAGTTTTATCTGGTTTGGTTCGCTGTATGCTGCCACAGGCCGCACCCCGGGCACTCATGATTGGGTTGCCCAAGTGCACTTGGGAGGACCAGCGGCTTTGCGAGAATGCGCTTATCGCTGTGATGACTTATTAAAAAATGGTGCGTTAAAAATGGTTGGTGGCGATGTGTCACTTTCAAAGAGAGTGGAATTATTACGCTATCAACATTGTCTAACACTGTGCCGTCTTGATTATCATGGAAAATCAGTCTCCAATTAATAATTAAATGATGACATTAAAGGCCGTTGTATTGGTCTCATATATTGTGTTTTGGATTTTTTGCTGCGTATGCTATCGAACAATAGAGCACTTACATTAATAAAACAGTTTTCAAGAAATGAATGTAGCTATAGATGAAAGATTACGATGAAAATAATGAGATGTGATCAAGTAAATCGGTAATTATAATGAGGAAGCAGTATGAGCAAATGTAGTAATATCTTTTTAATAGTAATGGCCCTTATAGCGGCACCCCTGCATCCATTTACGATCAGAAATAAGAGTGAAAAAGATCTTAAGCTCCGGGGTCTTTTTTATCCACAAACACCAGATAATAAAATAAGACCTTCATTTACTAATCTCAGACCTGAGGATGAGCGAGATTTACTCATTTTTCATAATGATTCTTATGGCGAGTTGGAAAATGTTCAACAAAAAGAAGTAGATTCGAGGGTTCTTGTTAAAAAGTATGGGATCAAGGAAGCAATGTACACTCTCTATGGTTTTGATATTAAAGAGGATGTACGAAAAGGTCGTAGTAAAAAGTTCTATTTGCCCACCGATTACAGCTATGAAGAACTAGCATCTCCTCTTATAGTATTTGAAATAGAGCCAGATCTTTCAGTTAGGGTGATTAAAGAGCGACCAGAAGAAATAAAAACATCATCGTCATCATCAATGCCGGCAATACCTCTACAGGTGCTTAAAATAAAAAATAATAGTAAGAGAACGCTTGGTATTTGGGGATGGTATTTGGTAAATGCTCCGGATCGTTATAACCGCGAAGAACAACGGGAAGCGATTAGAAACGGTTTATTGATTATAGCTGATGGTGAACAACAGGAGTTAAGCGGTACAGATCTACAAGAAGAGAAAGGAAATCAGTTTAGAAGAATAACCGGTCTTGAGATAGTAGATCCTTCAAATCCAAAGAACGTTTTGAAGGGGAAAGGTATTAGTGCGTCGGATTTAGAGTTGCGTGATTTAACATTTGAGATACAGCCAGACTTTTCAATATCATCATCTTCTTCTTCAAGTTCCGTAGAAAGAAAAACAGCAGCATTGCCATCATCTTCCTCAAGACCTGTTCCTTCTGATGAATCAATGACGGTAAGTGCAAAAGTGCCTACAGTTACACCAGCAGAACGTAAAGTAGAAGTTGCGCGAGCAAGAGCCGTGTCATTTCCTGGTTTGAAAAAGATTAATGATGATCTCTATGTTGGCAAAGTTGCAGATAAATTTTATTTAGCGATGGAACGAGTAACTCCTGAAACGGTTGGTGATTGGTTGCGATATGCTAAAAGGCAAGTTGTAGCCGGTGAGCGTGTAAATTTTAAATCGCTGCCCTCATTAGATGGATCGCAGCATTTCCAATTGGTGCTGGAAGAATACAAGTCCAACGTTATACATCAAAAAGCTAATGAGCTGTGGATTGCCTACGCATCTGATATTCCTGTTACAAAAAGGGCTGAGCTTAATACAGATGAAGGAGATGAAAACCCTCATATAGAAATGTTTGTTACTGCCATAACATCACCAGATGCGCTTATTACTTCTCATATGGGAATATCGCGCACATGGGAAGGGGCATTAGGTTTAGATAGAACGCCACCTACACGTAAAAAACATCCAGATCAGTCGCTCCATTTACATTCATTTGCAGCAAAAGTGATGAAATTAAAAGATCCTAGAAAAGTATATATGCTTACTGCGCCTGCTACAGCAATGCGGGATATTATTATTAAAAAAATGCCAGCAGGTTCTGTTTTTGTGGGTGATTCTTTGTATCAGAATAGACTTGAGGCAGCGGAAAAAGATCGTTCCATATTGCTGTCTCCCTATGATTTAAAAGAAAGAAAAAATGAATCGGCAGATAAGCGACAAGAACGATTAAAAAAAGAAGCTCAAAGCAAATATGATTACTATAAAATCCCAGAACGAATATCTCTGTTAAAGAGTAACCCACCGCGTATTATACGAACAAGAGATGGCATGCAACAGACATTTACTCTTCAAAATCCAGATGCATCACCTCTTGTTACTTTTGACCAAAGTAGTCCGATATATCAATGGATGTTTACGCGAGCCTATCAAGATATGGTATTACATCTTCCTTATATACTCGTCGACCTTGATACATTGGCACAGTTTGGTGGGTTGATAGCGGAATAAAAGATAGTTGATCTAGAAAAAGAGAGCTCTGAAATATTCAGAGACTCTCTTGCTTTATATGCATATTCTCATCTCTGTTCATCACCCGTACACGGCTGCCATTCGGACCTTTTTCTACTAGAAATGGCACCCACTTCCAAACAATTAAAAATTTATGTAAATGAAGATCCTTGGCAGTGATTGTCGTCCTCCGCATTCAGAATTGAGCCAAGCTTTGCACTACATTGAATTTCATTAGGTAACCGCTATAATGATCACCTGTTATTTAAAATTCTATGTTAAACAAGGATCATTATGCAGAAAAAACTACTAGTACTCATGTTGAGTTCTTCTTTGATAACTGTTGGTATCCGTGCTTCGGAGTTGCAGGCAACAGTACCATTATGGACGGTGGCATGTAGTGATCATGGAGAGTTAATACATGGTCCAAGGAACGAGGAGCCTAATCTTGCTGACGCACAAGTTCATTTTGATGCATGGGTTGCCCAAAAATTAGGTACCTTATCTTCAGCGAGCTATCCGGTCTATGGAATACAAAGTCCACTCCCTCTCTACACTACAAAATTCACAAGGACGGTCCTATCAGAAAACGTTGTTCCTGCGCACGTGCAACACGGATCAACCGGCTATTTCCATATGACACAGACTCGACAGGTATATGGAGAATCACAAGACTTTTGGAATCGGTATAGAGATAGTGTTCATAAGATGAGTTTTATTGGTACATGCGGATCACAGGGCATAGTAAACGCAAGTCGCAGGATAGAATGCAATTTAGAATCCCATGGAGCTTGGTGCGGCTACACGCGGAATGCAAAGCTCGTAGGAGCAGGAGGCGCTGCGATTGCAGTAGTCGTAGCAGCTCTCGTCATTGCCAAAATAGTTCATAATCGCCGTAGTGCAAAAAATAGCGTGCCAGCAACGGCTAAGTAGGTTTTTAAGTAATAAGGGGATGATGCATTAGTTATCATCCCTGTTCCATGTGTAGGGACCTGCAGCACATTGCGCTAATAATCAAAGTAGCGTATGTGGCTGTTCAGAGTAATTTTCCAATTTTACTTCGTATTTTGATCCGAAGTCTCTTCTATTAATCTCTACTTTAATGTTCTGATGATTGGCTTCATAATCAATTATGAGCTAAAGGTTACACGTAGCGTTACTTTTAACTCATATTACCATGCCCCGCTTCTTGGGTGCGATAGATATGATGCTTTTCTATCCCTGTTCCATAACCCGTACACGGCTGCCATTGGGACAGTACAGGGTTTTTTGTACCACGTACTTGAAGAAATATATTGGATGATCCCATCTAATAGGGCCGTTTGTGCTATTTTTAAGATCTTCTACCCTTAAAATAATGGAATAAGGTTATTTCTTATGGGAGGTTATCAATATGGTTAGTAGATTTATACTTTTTCTCATGGTAGGGCTTACCTGCCTTTCTCTCTATCCGGCTACTTCAAGTAGCAGTTCATCTAGCAGCTCAAGCCAGCCCAGCTCGTCTTCGTCAGTAAGTTCATCAAGTAGTTCCCTACCTCCAAGAGGTTCAGTAAGAAGCTTACAAGAAATGGCCGCAGAAAAGGCAGCAGGCCTGCTTGATCCCGTCGTTGTAAAAAATATTGCTGATGAGCTTATTAAAATATGGACATCTGAGGTCAATGAACCATTTTTGACGTTATGGGAGCGGTCAAAAAAAGCACTTACGGGGGTATCTTTTAAATTGCGTGCAGAATTCTCTTCAATGTACTCACAAGGATTCCCTACGGATATTGTAAAAATTCTCTATGCGCCGATTATGAAAGAGCTGCTCAGTAATCTACGTATTGGTGAAAAAATAGTTGAAGCACCATTATTTAAGGTTCTTGCTCGATGGCCCAAAAGTGGCTATTGCTATTTAGGGAAAGAGCGCATTAGAATCACACAGCCGGGTGATGTGATAAAGGATACAGGAAAAGAAATTTATATACGTAACCACACGTCAGACGTTGACATCATGAAGATAGAATATGATCCATCAGTTCCCACAACATGGTTGGACATTAACTACGATGGATCTGCCATTATACGGAATGTAAAAGAGAACGGTTTTTTTATCTATGATGTTGATTCTGGAGAATTACTCTATTCAGATAAGAGCTCAAAATATGATGTTAAAACATCTCCTTATGCTCCACTTGTTATGTATAGAAAAGATAGAACAGATGATAGCGAAGGTGTTTTATTTGACATAATTGTGTATAACTACCGCACCAAAGAACTGCGTGCGTATCCCATAAGCGACCCCCTCATGGACTCTTATTATTTTATAAGTCCATTGGGTACATATATAGCTTTCAATAATTTCAACTTTGATCCTAAGAATATTTATAATAGTGACCGTGCTGTTGTAGTAGTTGACCTGCAAACACAACGTCGCTCTATCATTAAAAAATATACATGGCATGCTTCTGATCCTACATTATTGTTAACTGAATCGATGCTGATAGTGCAAGAACGAAGTGGAAGAGGAGGAGTTAATATCCACCGAGTTGCTGATCTTAAGCCCCACGCAACGGAACAAGAGTTATACGCCCGTTTACCATATGCGAAAACACTTTTTGGATTAGCTTGTAATAATGATGAGCGTCGACTTTTAGTTACAGCGGAACATGATGTGTATATATACGATCTTCCGACAAGAAAAATTGTGAGCACCTTTAAGGGGTGGGCGGATGTTGGCAATGCTGCTTTTATGCCGTTACATGATAATGTTATTCGTCTTTCTGGTCATTCCAGCATATCCTTTTACCTACACGATAGAGAAAAGTTAGTCTCTGTTTATCAGGGTCCACCAAGTCGTGCTGTAGGAAAGTGCGACACCTACAATTTTAGAACCAATGGTAGCGCTATAGCGTATTACAACACGCCAACGCGTTCATACCTATCTACCCTTAATCTATTGACGCAGGTGGGATCCTTGATACGCAGAGAAAAGTATCATGATGAGATCCAAGAAGATTGGCGCTATGACGCTGCGGGTAACCTAATCTGTGCAGATCTTGATACGATTGAGCAACTTGTCATTGATCCAACCAACTGCACACCAGATCAACTGTTTTTCTTATTATATTTTACGCGAGCGGCGCGTGCAGATGATAGACAAAAGATTCAAATCTATAGAGATCTTCTAAGATCGCCTATTCTTGTAACATTTCCTGCTAAGGCGATAGAGCATCTGACAAGGCATATTGAAGAATTAATTAAAGATACTCATGAGCGGCTTGGTATAGCGCCTGCAGCGCCAGAAAGTTTTGCTCGTGAAAAGGAACATATAGAATCGCTCCATAGCCTCGAACGTAAACTTCAGGAGAAGACAATTCGTGAACGTAGAGAAAAATTAAAGCAAGCGTTATATGGAGCGCTTAGAGTAATTGATGCTGAGCAAATTGGAAAAATATTGAGAGAACATACAGATGAGGAGTTGACTGGGCTCGATGGAGATCAGACTATCTTAGAGAAAGCTTCTGGGATGGTGTCTAAGATCCTTGCCCTACTCACCGCAAGGGCTCATCAGATAGAAGTAAGATCGGCTGAAATAGATAAAAAAACATAAGGTTATTTCTTTAATTAGGTTTAATGTGAGGTTATGTATGGTTATCAGATCTATAGTTCTCATGGTAGGGCTTACCTGCCTTTCTCTTTATCCGGCTACCCCGAGTAGCAGTTCAAGTAGCAGCTCGAGCTCAAGTTCTAGCTCATCATCATCGTCTTCATCACGGGCTCCTCTTTCGTCAATGGTACCAGGGTTAACGATAGCTGAGCGTTTGCAAAGAGTAGAAATGCAGCGCAAGCTTATGGCAGAAGTGGGTCAGTATGAACGTGAGATAGCAAAAAGTACGGCTGAAGCCCAAGAAGGCAAAGAAGAAAAAAAAGAAAGAGTTGAGACAGAAACAAAGCGCGCAGCTACAAGTACATCGAGTACATCAAGTATGCCGGGTGCATCTGAATTACACACCACTCAGAGCTCTGTAAAGCCGTTAATGGTTCTTGCAGCTGAAGAACTTATAAAAACAGTCGATGAGAAAAAACTCAGCGGAGCTGTAGAGGAGTTAGCTCGTATATGGTATTGCTGGAGCCCTGCCGATAGTCTGGGAACACTTTTTGATCAATCGAAAAAAATTATTGATGATCTATTCCCTGCTCTTAAGGGGAAACAGGTATCAGATGAAATATCGCACATTATTTACGCACCGCTTATACGTTTGTTATTGGGGCATTCGTTTATAGGGACAAAAATGCGAGCAAATGTGGTTCCATTGTTCGCTTCTATTGGACGTTGGTCTATCGACAAAGAATCTGGACCAGGATTTATATTTGATAAACACGGCTATGTTGCGGCCCTTACGCAAAGTGATTTGCATATATTTAATTGTAAGTCCCGTAAACACAAAACTGTACATAATCCCTGCCCCGCAGGCTGGTATGACATTGGAAAACCGATGAATTTATTCTTTAGTTACGATGGGTTGGTTGTTGCCATAGAAAGGCGATCTAAAAATCTTACTCTTGTTGGTACGAGCTTGGAAGAATCAGAATATCCATTGCCATTACTGGAACTAGGATCTAATCAACCAACACATTTACAGATGTCAGCTACAGCACCATTGTGTATGTATGAAATTTTTAAGCGTGATCATCCATGCGTTGGCGTACTATATAATTACAAAGAAAAAAGTTATGAAACGTATTGTGTCGGTTCTGAAAAGCCTTCTGATGGTCATCAAGGCCCAAGCCACGATTGTATTGCATGGGCACCGAGGGTAAGTCCTCGAGGCACCTTCAATATCTATTGTTTTGACAGAAGCACAGGACAATTCGAAAGTAGAGTAGCAAGATATGATTACTACCTACAGCATAATAAAACAAAGCAATGGTACCTTCTAAAAAAGAACGCTAAAGAAGGATTATCAGAGGGAAAATTTGTCTTTAATGGTAATGATTCTATTTTAGCAATGAAGTATAAATCTACTGTCGCTCTATTTAAATTAGATGAACTTCCTTTAATCACCGATGAACAAGAGCCATATTTCATTATAGGAGAAGTGCCTGAGAGAAATAGGGTTATGGTCTTAAGCAAAGATGGCACTCGTTTATTTGTTCAGACCGATTGGTCTTTGGGTGTTGTATATAATATTCTAACAAAAGAAAAAGAGAGATTATGTAAGGGTTCTGGAATTAGTAATTTCGAGGCAGCTGCTTTTTTGTCACCAACATTGCTTGTAATTCAATCAGGGCGTTTTCCTTATTATAAGGCCACTCTTTATGATGTTGCTCATAGCGATAAAGAAATAGAGATAGGATATCCGTATGTTTTCTGTGATAAAACAATGAAAATTGCGTATATAAAAGATGAAATGTATGTACTAGGTAAAGGCGATACTGCTTATCTGAAACTACTTGATTTAAAGACAGGTATTATAAGTACGATTCATAAAAAAGATCTGGGATTTCCTGACAGTGATTCATTCAGGCACAGTCATGAACTTGCTTTTGGTTTTGATGACGAAGGCTCGCTATTTTATGCCGATTCTGATGCTATTTACCAACTCATGGTTGATCCTACCAGCTGCACATTAGATCAGTTATTTTTCTTGCTTGCATTAAGCTCTGCAATGACGAATGAAACACATAAGGCAGATCTTTGTGCGCAACTTTATGCATCGGGCATATTGAAAACATTTCCTCCAAGAGCGCGGGAACATTTAACGCAGATGTTAAAATCTTATTTTATGGCCTCAGGAGCACCGGCTAGTTTTTCTACGCCATCACCAATGAGCTCGAGTTTAAGTTCTTCAAGCAGTAGTTCCCTACTTCGCTAAAGATTCGTAGGGCAAGCGAGTTATGCAGTTTCTTCTACCCCTGTTCCATCACCCGCACAATACTGCCATTGGGCCCTTTTTCCACCAAGAAATGGACGGGGAACTGATCCTTCATGGCTGGCAAGTGCGATACAATAATAACTTTGGAAAAATCTTCTTGAATTTTATACAGTGCATCCATAATGGTGCCCAAGCCATCTTCATCTTGCGATCCAAACCCTTCATCGATGATAAGTGTTTGCAGTGAAGTGCCAGCACGGCGTGCTAACAATTTTGATATCGCAATACGCAGCGCAAAATCTATTCTAAATGCTTCGCCACCAGAGAATAGTTCGTAGGGGCGGATGCCAACATTATCCGATATTTTAATGTCGAGCGTCTCTTTGGTGCCACCGCTTTTTAAATCACGCAATGATTCTATAAATATTTGAGCCGTATTATTGGTGAGCTTGGCGAGTAAGCGATTTGCTTCTTGCTCGATTTCTGGGATTGCTTCTTCAATGAGCAATGCTTGAATGCCATCTTTGCCGGTGGCCAAAGCAATTGCTTGGTAATCGTGGATTGTTTCAGTCAGCTGGGCGCTCAGTGCCTGCTGCTCGCCATACTCTTTTTGATAACTGATCATACGTGCTTGCTGTTGTTCGAGCGCACCACGTTCTTGTAAAAGCTGTTCTTTGCGCTTGCGAAGCTCTATCGTTTGTGTTTGCAGCGTTGCTTCGTGCTGTTCCAGCCCAGCCATCGCTTGTTGAAGATCTTTGAAGCCTGCCAGCTCTTTTACCAGAAGATTTTGGTGTGCACGGATTTTTTTAAGTTGTACGCAGCTTTGTGCTACGGTTTCTTGGCGTTGTGTTTGATGGGCAATCTCTTGCGTGATATGGGCATATTCGTTGAGTTCTTGTTCAACTTTGGCTAGTTGGACAGCGGTTTGCTGATGAACGTCTGCTTTATAGTTGATGGTAGTCAAGACAGATTCTTGATCCTTGTAACAAGTTACGAGCGCCATATAGTTGCCATCCTGCTGTAACATAACCGTCTCGTGCTTGTGGAGTGCGGCAACTTCTTGGCCAAGAAGAGTGCCCTGATGTTCATGTTTGTTAAGTTCTTGGGTGAGCGCTATGTAAGCAATTTCTTCGTGTGTCTTGGCAGCTGCTAGTTTATCAGCGTGTTTGCGTAGCTCTTCTATCGTTGCCAGAGCCAGCGTGCCATCAGCAGCTAATTTTTTATGAGAACTTACAGCCTTATGTTGCTCAATCAACAGTTCTTTGAGTGCCAAACTCACGTTGCGCAGCCGTTGTAACCGGTGAGTTAAAAACTGTTCGTCAGCTTCAAATCTGTTTTTCAAAAATTTCTTGCGAGTTGCAGAAAGATTTTGCTCACACAGGGGGCAACTTGGATTATCATCGTCATGCACGAGTTCTTTTTTTTGGGTCAAACTTTCAAGCTCATTTTTTATCCACGTGCCTTGAGCAATGAACTTTTGATAGTATTCTTTGCGTCGCTCAAATTGTCTTTCTACACGTTCTATCAGTGGCGTTTGTTTGCTCAAGACGTCTGCTTGGATTGTTGCTGCCGTTATGCGCTGTTCAATTTCTTGCATTTCTTTTGCATAAGCCGCAATCGTCAGCTCTATTTTAGCTCGTTGCATTATAAGATCTTTAGAGCTCAGGGCATGGCGTTCAACATCTATCTTCTTACTATTAAGAGCTGTCAGGTGCTGTTGCTTCAGGCTCATCTCTTGTTTTTGAAGCTTGTCTTTAAGCTGAATAAGCTGCTCTTTTATCTGCAAACTTTTCTGTAACTGTTGTTGGTGCTCATTAATTGCATGTACCAGATTAATTTTACGCTCTTCAAGTTCTTTTGGTGATTGTAGAGAACGTATCTTTTTGTGCGTCGTGCGCCACTGTGTAACAGTTGTACGGATAGCTGCTTGGAGCTCGTGGTCATGAGCATGCGATTGTTGCAGTTGTGCATTGAGCTGTTGATACTTTTTTTGTTCTTCTGCTAAGGCCTTTTTTTGTTGATCATAGCCTGCTTGCAATTGTGCCATAGCTGTTTCTTGGCCAGTACAGGTGGTGAGGGTGGCGATAAGCTCGCCAATTTCTTTTTCAATACGTTCTTTATGCTGCAATTCCTGGGTGAGCTTTTCTTGGAGTGTACTGATACTTTGTTTTTGTATTGCTGCTTGCTTGGCCTTTTCCATTGCGAGCGACCGTACCGATTCATATCTGTTGAGGCCCAATATGGTTGCCAGCACTTCTTTACGTTCCTTGGCGCTTTTTTTAGAAAATTCATTTGAGTGGCCTTGGCGCAAAAAGGCAGAATTAACAAACGATTCCATATCAAGATTCAACAGCTGCTCAATCTTTGCTTGTGTTTGACGAATGGTTTTGTCAGTCAATGGAATGAGTTCATCTTTTTCTGCATCTAAAAGGCCAAATTCAAGGACTGCGTAAGGCTTGCCATAGGTTTTAGCAAATTCGCGGCGGATACGATACGTTTGGCCATTAAAAATAAAATCGAGAATAACGCACATTTGCGTCTGGCCAAGACGGAGTAAATTTTGGTCAGCTTTTGTGGTGCCGAATGGCTTACGAGCTTGGCCCCATAATGCCCAGGTGATGGCATCAAGCAGCGCAGATTTGCCGTGGCCATTTTTGCCAGACAGGCAGATAAGCTGGTAGCAGGAGAAGTCGATCGTTTGTAACTCTGCGCCGTAGCTTAAGAAATTTTTAAGGCTGAGTTTTAAGGGGATCACGACGTGCCTTATTTTTTTTATGATGCCATAACATAAGCCCGCCGCTAATAATTACAGCTGCTCCGACAATAATAAAATGCTTGTTGGAAGATCCTGTAAGATAACGCGTGCTATTGTTTGGAAGAAGGCATGAGTCTTCAGACCAGTCAAGTTGGAGAATAGATTCAGGATTTTGTTTGTTAGGAAAATAGGTAGTGCCATCATCAGCAGGAGGGTGATGAAGTTGTATTGGTTGTGATGGATCTATACGAGATCTATGCAGATGACGGCCTGCTGGACCACGCGCTGTCAGGTGTACAGTAGAGAGATACGTATAGCAATTTTCATCAGGGCTAGCATATGGTATAAGTGAATCAGGCGTGCATGAATATATATTTTTGCCTATTAATTGAGGACATTTATCTATACCTGGGCACATAGTTAAATTGAGTTCCGCGGCATATGATGTGCCACTCAATGTTATGAGTAATATGAGTAAAAAATACATAGTAGCCTTGCGGTGTTAAGTTTTAGCCAAGACAGAATTAGGTTTTTTCGTATTATTGTGGTTTCTTATAACAAGTAACGTTATTAATAAACCTGCGGGTATTGCAACCATTGCAGTGATTGTTACTGGTGTAAACACTTTGTAATGTTTTTCCCAGTTAGTTTCTATAGGATTGTTGATGGTGGCTGGGTTTGTCGAGTCTGCAGGACGTATATGTTTGTGTACCCCATTTTGTAATGTTGTCAAAAATATGCCCTCACGAACTGTGTGGGTCACATTATATGTTCTTGATTTGGTATTATTCTTTGAATTGACCGCTACGTTTATAAACTCCATTATTAAAGATTTTGAATTATGCAGATGTTCGCATTTTCCATCGCAATATAAAAAATCTGTACTGCTAGCGGCATTGCTTAATCCTATAGCTGCGTATAGTGGTCCACACAATGTTAGGCATAAAGCTATAAAAATCGGGTACATGAAATTTCCTAAATCGTAAGGGTTTTTAAGACTGAGTTTGAGTGGTACTACTCTTGGAGAGCTTTTTTGATAGCCATTGATCTATTTTTTGTTTGTTAAGCAGGTAAAAAAGCGATGCAGCCCAGACAATAATAGTCGCATAATAAAATGGTGTAGGTGCGTGATAAGATTGTCTCCATACAGTATCAGTGGCTATTGTGCCATCTTCCCTAAGAGTATGCCAATGATTACCACGCATCATTTCATTCGTGAAGATCCCTGGTTTTATACTTTGAATTACCTCGTAGCATCGGCTGTTTTCAAGAGGTGCCACTTCGCGTACCCTTGATCCAGGAAACGCTCTTAGATTATCGCAGAAGCCATTGCAGGGAGGAGTAATCTGAAAATCACGGAGCCTTCTATCAGCTTTAATAGAGGCTACTGTTGTTTCAGATGCTGTGATGTTATTGTGGTTAGCAAGCCGGGAGGCATTGGAAGATTGGAGTGCTTGATCTGCGATCGCGTGCATTTCAGGAGCTTGAGCCAACTGTTGCCGCAATGCAAGGATGTCTGGATCTTGATCAGAGGTATGTACAACACCGCTGAAACCCATGAGAAGGAGTAAGAATATATACATGTCTAAGAACCTTTCTTGTCTACATAAAATTGAGGTTAAAACCCATACAAGAATACAGAATTTTATGCTAACCTCAAAACATTGTTCTATATATGGGGATTCATATAATGCTAGATACCATTTTTAGAGAGTATGACATCAGGGGCAAAGTAGGCTCGGAGCTTTTAATCGAGCAGGTCTACGACCTTACCCGGGCCATTGCCTACTATTTTAATCACCAACGGCCGGGGGCAATTAAACGTATTGTGGTAGGTATGGATGGGCGGCTCCATTCACCAGCCATTCAAGAGCAGGTGTGCAGAGCGCTCCAAGATAGCGGCATTGATGTGATTTTTATAGGTTTATGCACCTCACCTATCCTTTATTTCTCCTTATATAACTTACCTGTTGATGCCGGCCTTATGATTACCGCATCACATAATCCCCAAGAATATAATGGTTTCAAGATTTGCTTAGGCCGTACTTCAGTGTGGGGCGTTCAAGTTAAAGAGATCTTGGCACTCTTCAAAGAGCGGCGCCATTTACCAGCAACCAAGCAAGGTACAGTAGAAGAACACCCGATGGTTACCCCCTACGTGGCATGGCTTGCTGACCATTTCAAAAACTTACGTGGTATGACCATGCCGGTAGTCATCGATTGTGGCAATGGTGCTGGGGGGTTGGTCGTTCCCGATTTAGTCAAAGCTTTGCAATGGCAGAACGTAATATTGCTGTACCCGGAAGTTGATGGTACTTATCCCCATCATGAAGCTGATCCGGTTAAAGAAAAGAATATGGTCGATGTGAAAAAACTACTGGCTACAACGGATGCTGTAGTGGGCGTAGGCCTTGACGGCGACGCCGATCGTATGGCGCCTATGACCAAAGATGGCTACTTGGTGCCGGGGGATAAAATGCTCGCCCTTTTTGCGCAAGAAGTCGTCAAGCAAACACCAGGTGCTGGCATTGTTGCTGACATTAAAAGTTCAGCCGGATTATTTGAACTGCTAGATCGCTGGGGAGCCCGCGCACATCTTTCTCCATCCGGCCACGCTATCATCAAAGATCAGATGCGTATGCATGGTGCCTTGTTGGGGGGCGAACTGAGTTGCCACTTTTTCTTCCATGACCGCTACTTTGGCTATGATGATGGTATCTATGCGATGTTACGCCTTTTTGAACTTCTCATACAATCAGGTAAAGCACTCGATGAACTTTTAATGGTATTTCCTAAAAAATGGAGTTCCACAGAAATTTTGATACAGTGCCCTGAAGATATAAAACGTACTATTGTAGAGCATGTAAAAGAGCAGTTTACACAGCGCACGGATATGAAATTGATTACGATTGATGGCGTTCGTGCTATTACTGCCTACGGCTGGGGCATTCTACGCGCATCCAATACGCAGTCCATGCTGAGCTTGCGGTTCGAGTCTGATTCTCAACAAGGCTTGTCGCGTATTAAAGCAGATTTTAAAAAAGCTTTACAACCTCATTTCGATGAAAAAATTTTAGAAAATGCTTTACCGGCTTGGGGTCCCAAAGCTGCCTGCCCTACGAAGCTCAGTTGCTCTTCTGGAGTGATCGAGCGCAAGCGTAGTAGGGAGCTTACGTCGAAGATTGGGGTAAAGCGGTGATAAGAGGTATAGGGATCCATATCCGGTTTATTGAATCATTACAAGATCTTATCGAGAGAGCACGTGCGCTTGAGGTGCCTTTTTTCCAAAGCTTTCTGGTGGTAAAAACAACAGGAATGATAGTAAGGCCTACCATGGAAGAAAGGAATCAATTCCTAGCCGCACGGCGCCAACATTTTCAACAGTTATATGTGCATGGCTCCTATTGGATTAATCTTGCAAGTTTATTACATGCGCATCATCGTGCTTTGAGCCGTGAATTGGCTGTGGCAAAAAAGTTAGAATTCAACCACATAGTATTACATCCAGGATCAGCCAAAGGTGGCAAATCCAAGGCTGATGGCATCGATGCGCTTGCGCGAACATTAAATGATGTACTTAAATACGAGCATGATATTAAGATCATATTGGAAAATACAGCACATGGCGCATTGTCGGTCGGGGGAGATATTCAAGATTTTGTACGCCTTATGGGCAAGCTTGACCATCCAGAAAAAATAAGGTTTTGTATTGATACTGCCCATGCCTATTCATATGGCTATGATATTGTTGATGACCTCCGGCGAGAAGCGTTTATTCAATTACTTGATAGTACGATTGGTAGTGGCAACATTGCTCTTCTTCATGTGAATGATACGCGGGAAAAGTTGGGGTCAAAGATGGATCGCCATGAAGCAATTGGAAAAGGGCGTATAGGTGAAACTGCGTTAAAGGCATTTTGTATGCACCCGAAGTTGGCATCGATACCGTTGTTACTTGAACTGCCGGTGTTGTCGTTGGAGCAGGAGGTGGAGATGTTGGCGATGGTACGTGGTTGGCATGAGGAGAAATTAGTATGACTCGTCTAGCAATTAATGGTTTTGGAAGAATCGGTCGTAACTTCTTGCGTTGTGTTATGCAAGATCCCCAAGCGCGAGCTAAGCTCCAGGTGGTAGCAATTAATTGCGGCCCCGCACGTCTTGATATGTTAGCCGATCTATTTATCTACGATTCCTTAATGGGCATCTACAAAGGCACCGTTACCTATAAAGATAATGTTCTTACCGTCGATGGCCATGCAATTGAAATTATCACCGAATTAGACCCGTCCGCTCTTGATTGGCATAAGCGCAACATCGATTGGGTTGTTGAATGTACGGGCCATTTTACCAAGCGGGAAGGGGCGCAAAAACATATACAATCTGGTGCGCGAGCAGTGTTAATTAGTGCGCCAGCCAAAGGGGAAGATGTCACCATTATTCCTGGGGTGAATGATGCAGCCTTTGACGCAAAAAAACACACGATAGTTTCTTTAGGTTCATGCACCACCAACGCCTTTGCGCCGATCTTAAAAATTATGCACGATACCTTTACCATCGAGCGATGTTGTATGACAACCGTGCATGCCTACACTAATACGCAAGTGCTTCTTGATGTAGAAAGTTCAGATCCACGCCGTGCGCGTGCTGCAGCACTCAATATTATTCCTACCTCAACGGGAGCCATGGAAGTGGTAACGCGCGTGTTGCCAGAACTTGAAGGGCGCATTGAAGCCACGGCACTCCGCGTGCCAGTTCCGACTGTATCACTTATCGATGCTACCATCATGACGGGCAAAGCCGTATCTGTTGCTGCCATTAATAAGGCATTTGAACAAGCTGCTGATAGTGCCACTATGCGCGGTATCGTTGGCGTGACTAACAAGCCGTTGGTGTCATCCGATTTTAGAGGTGATAGCCATTCAGTGGTTATTGATAGTTTGCTGACACAAATAAATGGTGATCGTGTTGCTAAACTGTTCGGCTGGTATGACAATGAATGGGGTTATAGTGAAAGACTAAAAGATTTTTTGTACCGTTGTGAGCGGTGAATCAAAGAGGTTCTCGTCAACCTCTCTGAACTCTAGACGCTGGGCTGTGCCCAGACCCCCTATGCGACACACGGGCTGCCTCATGGCCGGCAGCCATGTCGCACATGTATGGCCAAGCTTACATTGAGAACCACTTGGCAGGAGTTTCGCTTTCGCTCTACGAAGTTGGCCAGGTGGAAACTCTTTTTTTCCGTTCGCCCTGAGTGATTTTTGAGCGTAGCGAAAAAATTGTATCGAAGGGTGTCAAATTGGTGAATTATGAAAAATAAAATCTTGGTATCCATAAAGCTCATTCTATTAATCGTGCATGCAGCTACTCTATCGGCGATGACAGCACAGCTGCATCTCCAACGGATTGCGCAAACAAGTTATAGGCATGGAGTTTACATCGTCCCTCTAGTAGGTGGTTGTTTCATTATCAAAAAATGTTTGGTCAAGCTAATAAAAAGTAATAATGCGGTCAAAGAAGCTGATAAGAGATTTAAGGAAGCTAAGGCAGCGAGCATCGCTGCTCACCAGAAAGAGAATGTTATTCAACAGGATAGGACTTACAGTTCGCTTGCTCCATTAGCACAAGCTATGGACAATAGTACTATTAAATACGGCCGGCTATTAACAGCATATAGCAGACTATCCTCGGCTGAAAATGTGCGTTTTGGTTATATTATAGGCACATCTTTTGCGGTACTAGCAAGTG
The DNA here is from genome assembly GCA_963738145.1 of uncultured bacterium. Classification (GTDB taxonomy): domain Bacteria; phylum Babelota; class Babeliae; order Babelales; family Vermiphilaceae; genus CAVTVH01. The sequence continues at coordinate 51,784 of CAVTVH010000001.1, read as the reverse complement.
GTGCGTTAGCTCATACATATTTAAAGCTATTTCTAAAGCATTAGAGCTTCACCACAAACCGCCACAACAAATCCTGCCCTTTAGAAATGCCAATACGTGGTGTTGCAAGAATAGTTGTCGGGTCAATGGCAGATGGTGGTTGAGTAATATACAAGGCTCCTTCATGCGTCATATCATGGTTATTGTGGTGCAGAGTAATGCCAAGAGCTTGCGTTAGTTTCCCGGGGCCATTGGCAATATTCTTGCCCTGTATTCCTGAACGATTAATTATCATCTGATCAATGCCGTCGAGCGGTTGTAGTGCGCGGATAAGTACAGCCCCAGAAGGAAATTCATGGCTTTTAGCAACTACATTTAAACAGAAATGATTCCCATAAATAAAGTAGACATATGCATGTCCATTGGGCCCAAACATGGGCGCAGTTCGTTGAGTGCTTCCTCTATACGTATGACTTGCTGGGTCATCATGGGAGCGGTAGGCCTCTGTCTCGGTGATAATGCCGCTCAAGATGGTGTTGTTATGCACACGTACAAGTATCATGCCCACAAGATCATGGGCAACAATGACGGTGTCGCGGTTGTAGAATGAGCGTGGTAATGGGGCGGTCATGGTACTATTTTATCCTTCTACCATCGGGGTGAACGGAATAAAAAATTATGCATAAGCTTTATTTTACTCTACAATAAAACCCGTTGTTGTACATGTTTTAATGCTCAAAATTAGGACTCTTCATGATGTTAAAATCTACATCGCTTCTTTCCATTCTCATCTTAGTAAGCACCGCAACACATGCAGCGCGACACGAATCAGCAGCACAACCCGTAGTTCCCACACCCGTAACGTTTATCTATCGCCCTGAATATAACATTCCTGGATCAAAGCTGCTTTCTTTGATAGCTTCTCTGGCACATTCTTTTAACGGTTGGAAATATGACGAAGCTTTTAAGTATATACAGCAGCGTGGCTTAATAACGCAACCTGTTATCCGTCCAGAAAAAGTGACTGAAGAACAGTTACAGTTCATACACACACCTGAATATTTAGCGTCACTCCAAGAGCCATCAAACGTTGCAAAAATTGTTGAAGTTCCTCCGCTGGGTCTTATTCGCAATAGTATAATTCAGCGTTATGTTTTAGATCCAATGCGTTATGCAACACAGGGAACTATCGATGGGGCTCAACGAGCCATGGCAACTGGTGGCGTGGTCTTTAATTTGGGTGGTGGGTATCACCATGCAAAGGCTGAAAAAGGCGAAGGTTTTTGTGTTTATAACGATGTTATGTTAGCGATTGCAAAGTTACGACAGACACATAATTCCAGGCTAAAGGTTATGATTGTCGATTTAGATGCGCATCAGGGTAATGGTAATGCATCAGTGCTTGGGAGTAGTAGATGTAAAGAAGATCCAAATATAGCGATTTTTGATATGTATAATGAGGATGTGTATCCAGGCCGTTTGGAACACGCGCAACAGGCGGCTTATATTACTTATAATAAACCGCTGAGCGGAGAGATCACGACTGATGGTTATATGAACAGATTAGGAAGAGAGTTACCACGTGCAGTCAATGAGTTTCAACCAGATCTTTTAATCTATAATGCAGGCACTGATATTCTTGATGGCGATCGTGTAGGTCGTATGAAGGTGAACAGGCAAGATGTTATAGCGCGTGATGCATTCGTGATTGATACTGCACGTCGTACGGGCCTTCCAGGTAAAGCGATTCCCGTTCTTGTAGTTACGTCAGGTGGCTATACCAAAGAAAGCGCGGGTATTATAGGCGAATCATTTGCAAATATTACAAGCCACTTAACAGGAAAGCCACTGCAACAGCCTTCATGGTTTGCAGCAAATAGTGGTAAAGTCTCTTTGGCGGTTGGTACTGGAGTAGTTGTGGCGGCAGTTGCGTGGTGGTGGCATCGCACAAAGACAAATAAGGCTCAGAATGCACAACATGGAATCGTATAAAGCACCTCTCAGTAAGCTTATTCTTAAAGAATACAATAAACTTATACAGGTAGTTTCCCAAGTGCCGGCATCATTGATGAATACAAAAAATATTGAAGGTACCGGTGGCGTGGTAACTGTTCAAGATATTATTGCTTATAACATTGGCTGGGGTTCACTACTGATTGGTTGGTATAAAGCAGGCCTGCAAAGTAAAATGCCGCAAATGCCTGGCGAAGGCTTTACAACATGGGATTACTCTGCAATAGCACATCATTTTTATGCCAAGTACGCTCACTCTACATTGCCGCAGCTGCTTGAACTTTTTCATGATCTCGTCATGGAGATTGTAGCTATCGCGGAAGTTGAGCATGAGAAGGGGAATTTGGATGCCCTTGGTGTTTGGTCATGGTGCACATTAAAATCTGGCAAACAGTGGCCATTGAGTAAATGGATACGTGTGAATACAGTGGCGCCGTATAAGCGATCAGCTGGGTTGGTGAGGAAGATGGTACGCGCGGGCTGATTCAAATATGCCAACTCCCGCTTGTCAATACGCCTATTTTCTTCTACTCTTGGAACACTGCATTAGATGAAAAATATAGATTTTATCTAGCTATTGAAATTGAAGGGCCCATAGCTCAGTTGGTTAGAGCAATCGGCTCATAACCGAGAGGTCCCAGGTTCAAGTCCTGGTGGGCCCACCAGTCTACGCCTGCGTGGGGAGAGACTTTGAAGTGTAACTTGGCTACGCCTGGCTGCGCCGCACTTGATATGATTCACTTATTTGCCACGAACCAACTCCTGCCTGCCCTACGAAGCTTAGTTGTTCTTCGTAGTGATCGAGCGCAAGCGTAGTAGGGAGGGTCATTACGTCAAAGGGTTGTTATATGGAAACTACACCGTTTCATGCGTTCATAGCGCTTATAGCATTTGACCAGGCGGTACATGCGCTTGAAGGTCAACTTCAAAACAACGAAAAAGAATCACAACAACTAAAGAGCCAAGAACAACGTTTGCACGATGATCTTGAAAACTCTAAACGTCAATGGATAGAGGCAAAAAAAGGGGTTGACGATAAAGAGCTTGAAGTCAAAGATCTTGAACAAAAAGAGACAACTAAAAAAAGCGTATTGATACCGTCACCAACCATCGCGAGTATCAATCCCTTAAAGCAGAGCTCGATACTATCAAAGAAAAACAACAACAATTAGAGACAGAAGTCCTTGAAGCATGGCATGGTTTGGAGATAACAACCAAGCAGCATGAAGCAAAAAAGAGCGATGTTGCGAGCAAAGTTGGGCAGGTGCATGAGGCTATGGCAAAGGCTCATGTGCAGCATGAAGAACTTACAAAAACAATTAAGGATCGATTACAAGAACGAGCGGCCCTAGAAAAAAATGTCCCGGCTGAATGGCTTGAAAAATATGCATCTATGCGTTCTCGTGTGCCAGATCCGGTTGTGCCAGTTATTAATGGCCACTGCAGTGCCTGCGTCTATAAAGTTTCCGATCAAGATATGCTCATGCTATCACGTAATAAGTTATTACAATGCAAAGATTGTTACCGTTTTCTCTATCTTCCATCCAAGCAAGACCAACCAAAATAAGTGCCGAGTATGAAGCAACTTTATTTATTTGACCATGCGCCAGAAAACTTTGAGCCAATTATACAAAAAGCTCCAAAGGGAGTTCGTTGGAAGATGTGTATTGATGGCGCCTCGCGTAATAATCCGGGCCCATCAGGCGTGGGTATTTATATCTTAAGAAATGATCTTGAAGTCGAATCCCACGGTTTCTATGTGGGCAAAAAAACAAATAACCAAGCTGAGTATCTAGCACTCTTGCTTGGCCTTTTTTTTATTAAAAAAATGGTTGGGCCATCTGATCGTCTTTCTATTGTATCCGATTCACAACTTCTGGTACGGCAACTGCGCGGTTCTTATAAAGTCAAAGATAATGAACTTAAATCATTGCATGGGGCAGCTTTGCGCATGCTGAAAGGTATCACCTATGATGTTGCTCATGTTATGCGTGAATATAATGTCCAGGCTGATGATTTGGCCAATCAAGGTATTGATAAAAAACGTGCTATCCCTCGCGAAGTTGTTACGTGGTTGCAGGAATATGACATTACGGTGTAGATATCTAGTTCTTAGCCTCATATGTCTCACCACCTCTCTCCTTCCGTCACCACAAACAACGGTTCATTCCTATCCCTTGCAGCATGGTTATAACCATATGCGCCGCACCAAGAAAGTATGGCGTCTACAAGCCGAGCATGGTTTTTGCGTCATAAATGGTGAGCAGTTAACTAAAAAAAAGAACTATCAACTTCAACACTTACTCTTTCTGTGCATAAAGGCGCTCTTATTATTAATGATAAGGCTACAGGAGCACATTCTCTTACTATTCGCCCCATACAGGGCACCTTAACTTTTGATGCCAAGCTTGTGTGTAATGGGCTGCGGGTTGCTGTGAAAGATGAGCGTATTATTTTTTCCTGTACTCACGATACCGATACTGGCCAGGTAGCGGTCCAGGAAGATGTACCAACTGGTAAAGCTGAATCGGAGAGTAAAACTGAATCAGAACAGCAAACGATGATTCCAACAGGCTATAATGTTCGGGTATTGCTTGATGAACTTGTGCCAAATGTTCCATTAGTTGTTGAGAGTGATACTGGCTTTATTATCATGGATCTTGAAGAAACCAAGGAACATCTGGTGCTTCCAGAAGCGCAACTGCAGATACTACAAAAGGGTGATCTGGTATATATCAATGGTAATAAGTTGAACACCACAGGGCCTCTCTATATCGTACCGCGTACGGGTACGGTGCGATCTAAAGGAAATTCTTATCAAGGCGGTCTCTTAATTACACGTCATAAAGATAGATTTTTACTCATTAATAATCTTGATCTAGAAGATTATGTTGCCTGTGTACTGCGTACTGAAAGTTGGCCGGGATGGTCGCTGGAAGTTAATAAGGTGCTCGCGGTAGTGTGCCGTGGCTATGCCATTGCCACGCTCAAACAGTCAAAACTTAATAAGCTGCCCTATCACATTAAAAGCACGAATGCTCATCAAACCTATAAAGGAGCTCACGAACTAAAAATTTTACATGAAGCTGTTGAGCAAACAAAAGGTATGTTTTTAGCTTATGATAACATGCCAGCACTCACCATGTTTGATAGTTGTTGTGGTGGTATTGTGCCAGCAAAAATAAAAGGGTTTGATTTTAATAAGGCGCCGTATTTAAAGCGTAATTATGCGTGCACGCATTGTCGTGGCTGCAAGGCATATACGTGGCAAGCGATCTATTCGCGACAAGGTTTTGCAGAACGTATCAAAAAGCAGTATCCCCAGCTGAAAAAAATAACGCATGTTGGTCATGTCAAAAAAGACGGAGCCGGTCTTGTGCAAGAGGTTGTATTCTACGGGGCCAAGAAGCCATCGACGGTGACGGGTAAAAAGCTCTATTCGTTATTGCAACCAAAAGTAAAAAGCCGTTGTTTCACCATCACTCAGCGCGGGGATGATATTATTTTGAATGGGCGCGGTTATGGTCACCAGATAGGCCTTTGCCAATTTGGTGCAAATGCTATGGTAAAAGATAAGGGTTACAGCTATCTAGAGGCACTCTACTTTTATTTCCCCGGCACTACGTTAGTGCGGTTGGAATAGTATACGTTCGCCGTCTTCAGTTTTTTCCATAACAAAACTTTTTCCTTTTCCATAGGTATCTATTAATTCTTTATCATGACAAATGATGAGCACTGTTATCTTAAGTAGCTGTGTCAGCTGATATAAGCATTGCATGACCAAGTGTGCATTTTTTTTGTCAAGAGTAGCGGTTGGTTCATCAAGCAGTAAAAGTCGTGTTGGTTTTTGTAAAGCCATAAGTATCGCAAGTAATTGTCGTTGACCGCCAGACAACATATGTGCTGGTGTATTCATATCTATGCCCAGCGATATAACAATATCGGTCATAGTTGCCGCAGGAAGCTTTTGCAAACTAGGGTAATGAGATAGGTTTGCTAGTTGTAGGTTTTGCTGGAAGGTAAATTGCTGAGCAATCATACGGTCATATTGTTGTTGTACGGTGCTTACATGCTGGGTGAATGCTGTTGGTAAAGCATTGTTATGTGCGTGATAGGCCCTGCCATCTAAAAGCAAAGATGCTTCAAGAGAAGCATGGTCGCTCGTAGTACCCTGTAAAATAGTAAATAAAGTTGATTTGCCTATGCCATTATCACCTTGAATAAAATTGATTGTATGTGGGATGAATGTTATGGCGAGATTCTTAAAGAAATAGCTGCTGTTTTTCTTATCAAATTTAAAGGAAAGATTCTTAATAAACATAGTTATACTCCTAGATTATCGTTGGGTGACCGCTGCGATTGTGTGCGATAGGTGTAGAGCAAGATGCACAACACCAGGAATGCTTGTACGGCAGTAAAATATTTTAAGTTAAAACCAATTTTGAGCAGCAGTTGTTGCAGGGTAAAATAAGCACCGGTACCAACTATTGGTATAATGATAGAAAATGGTTTTTTTGTACGTGCAATGGCTTTACCTAAAATAAGTGCAGTAATGCATAAAAGCGCTTTACCAAGGCCCATATTAAGTTCCAAAAAGTTATTTGATTGCGCAAATATATAGCCACTTATGCCTGCCAAAGCGTTAGAAAGCATGATGCCAGTTATAAATACAAACGATGTTGAAATGTCATAGTTTTTAAAAAAGGAAGGATTATTGCCATACACGGCATATGCATAACCGAGTTGTCTTTTGAATAAACAGAAAATAAGAGCTATAACAGTACAGCTTATGAATATGATCATAGGTAATTCTGGGTGATGAGGTATATACTCATGCACCATACTCAAGGGGTTATGGTAGCTGCTTAATGAGACGTAGGTGGGGCTTATGAGTTGGTTGATACCATGAAATAAGCCGAATGTTACAATGCTACTGAGTAGATGGGGAAAGTTACCCTTCTGTGTCAGTAGACTTGAGATGAGTCCTACAAGGGCGCCACCAATGAAACTTGCTCCTATAATAAGAATAATTACTATACCCAATGGCATGTTGGGTAGATGCATGACAAGATACGAACCAAAAAGAGAGCCAACAACATAAGCGCTTTCAATACTTAAATCAGGAACTTTGAGTAATGAAAAACTGATATAAGCACCTACCATGAGCGGTAGGTGCATGAGTGATTGTTCTACAATGACCAGGAATGTATCTAACATTTTCCTCTCCCGGCCATCTTTTTTGGCTCTAGTTTTTGTTGCTGCATAGTATGTGGATTGATCTCAATTTTGAAGTTTGTTATGGCATCAAGAGGAAGATCACGGGAGAGCTTACCTTTATCCAAAATTTCATATGCTTTATATGCTGCGCCACTTCCCGATTCATATTCGGTAATACCACGCGCAAGGGCCGCTCCTTTTTTTCCTGATGCTAAGTCAGATGCTACTAACGTAACGCCATAGCGATTACACAAGGTAACGAGGGCATCAATGCCAGCCACAACACTATTATCAATAAGCACGAGCACAGCATCCATAGAAGGTAATAATGCAGCTACTTTTTGTTGAATTTCGTTCGTTTGGTAAATTTCACTGCTATGCAACGTCATGCCAAACTTTTTAACGTAGTCAGCAAGCTCTTTTTTATACTTCTCCAATCCAGTACCGTGGGTTGGATCATACACAAGCAGTATATTTTTGGTAGTAGGCTTCAGTTCATGCAGGATATCGATTGTTGGTTTATAATCTACGACAACATAAACTCCAGTTGATGATGCATTCATATCTCGTAGTGATGCGGCAAAAGCATGGCTATCGATAGCACCAAATAGGTGAGGAGTATGCACACCTTTTTTACGCAAAAGTTCTGCGATAGTTTGAGAGCACCCTGCGCCGATAGTGAATATGAGTTGGTAATTGCCGAGTATAATTTCTTCTGCTTGTGCACGCAGTAATGTTTTGTTGCCATTAGCATTGAATGTAGTGAATGTGTATGGCTTTGAGCTGAGTTTCTGGAGCGTTTCCTTAAATCCTTGCTCTATCTCTTGCAATGCCGGATGTGTTGTGGGGGTCAAGATGGCAATACGTACCTGCTTTTGAGTTGGCGTTTGTTTGTAATATGCCTTTGGTACCATAAAATAGAGGCTTATGGCGAGTGGGATTACCAATAAGGTGATGATACTTATTATTTTCATGATAGTTCCTTTGATCTAAATATGGTTGGTGCAAAATGCACGTAAAAAATCGTATAAAATAGTTATTCCTTGGGCAAAATCCGTGATGCTTATACTTTCGTTCGTGCCATGTAAATTGGGGGGGCTTGTAAATGGACTAAAACCAAGAGCTTGAATACCGTGATGGCTATAAAATCGAGCATCAGTGGTTGCTTCAAATGTATATGGTTTTGGTCTTAAGCCATGGCGAGCAATGATATCTACAACTGTTTGATAAAAAGTTGATGTGCGATCAATGGGTTTACACCGCTCGGTGCTCGTTGCTAGAATCTCATAGGTAATAGATGGATGTTTTTCTACGACTAAATCAATGAATGCCACGCCGTCATCTAATGACATATGGGATGGTATACGAATATCGATGGTTGCATGGGCCTGGGATGGTATAACATTGAGCATATTCGTGTTGGTGCTTAATGACGTGATATGCATTGACATAAGATCTCCCGCTTGATGGCACGAGAGCAACTTTTGTTGCTCCTGATGGGCAGTTGTTATTGTTGCTAAGAAACGAGTTAATGTGTGAATGCAATTGTCATGCGATAAAACAGAAGCATGCGATTGACTTCCTGAACTTGTCACCCGTATTTGCAGTGGCGTGCGTTCATTTGTTTTAATCAAGAGTTCTTGATGGTGACCTGAAGGCATTCCCTCATCAAGCACATAACCTATGTTGAGTGAAGCAAAAAGTGGGTGTTCAATAAATTCTTTGGTGCCATGGAAACCACCAATTTCTTCATCAGGGACTAAAATGCAATGCACAGTTCTGGCAGGCGTTGGATTATATTGCTGGAGCATTTTTAATGCTGCATAGTGAGCAACACCCAATCCTTTGCAATCTTGCGTTCCGCGGCCATAGATGATGTCTTTATCTATCGTTGCGCAAAAAGGAGGAAACAACCATTCATTAATATTATCTGCAGCTACCACATCCATATGATGGTTAAGGGCAAGCGCAGGAAGCTCGTGAGAGCTTCCTTGCAAGGTAATGATAAGGACAGGGTTGCCAGATGGTAAAACAACTTCAGTGACCAAAAAACCATCTTCCAATGCCTGCTGTTTAAATAATGCAATAACTGCTTGATAATCTGGATGCGGATGCGCGGTGTTAATGGTTAAATATTTCTGTAATAACGTAATCATGATAACTCCGCAGTCCGTTGTGGTAATGGGCATGCTATCATGCACCCATATCCCGGGATTGATGATCTATCAGGTAACGGTCTACATTCTGTTGCCTGTGGATCAAACGAAGGCTTAAATGCAGCATGTCGACTGAGCAGCATTGATGTAGGTTGTGTGCTGCCGCAAGCATCAGCTATTCTGCGAGCAAATGGCATAAATTGCTGGACAATGCCCCTCGTACGTCCGTCTAATAAGTTATTTTCAACACCAGCATTTTCCTGAGTGAGTCCATAGACCATGGCAATATGCGCGATTTTTTGGCGTCTGCATTGTTCAATAGCTTCTTTTGTTACAGCTGTTAATGCATGTTTTGTTAGATTGCTATTGATTCCTTTTGATCGATACTGCGGATGAGTAAAATCAGCGCCCGTATAAACATAGGTTGTTGATGTTGGTGAAGGAGCGACTAAGGGTTGTGGTGAAGCTTGAAGATCTGGCAATGAAACTGTTGCTTGTGCTACAGGTGTGGTATTGAGGCGCAATTCGTCATTGATTGTTTCATCACGATTGGCTGGGTTTATGCAAAAGAGCTTTTTGTAGCCAACAATGTTTTTGCCTTGTGATGCAACAAATAAGCTCCCGCTACTTACAGCGCCCTCTAGATATTGTTTACGAAACCGCTCTGGCACAATAACAATTTTATTGCTGTCGTGCACGGCCTGAGTATTCATCAAATCAAGAACGCCAGGAACGTCAGGAAGAGTAGCCCTTCTGTAGTCTATATGATGATGCGTTTGGTAGTAGCGTGCTGCGCACAGACCAAGGCATGCAATACCTGCCAGAGCAATAACACGTAAGCGTGGTTGTTGACTGAGTTTTCTAAAAAAATCGGCCATATAAGAACGCTGCATAGGTTCTGCTGCGGGCAGAGATGTTATTGGTAATAATAAACCGATGAGTGTACTACATATTACAATTCTAATGATCTTCATGAGATATCTTTCTATTTTTTGGTAAAATTCGATTTTTTTATAACAAAAAGGGTGAATTGGCGATTAAGCCATAAACAATAATTGGGCTTACGCCCAAATGTTGAACCAAAAAAGAGAAGACCCACAAGTGTGGTTGAGAGATAAAAGATTTAAATAAGGGAAAATAAGAAGGGAAGGACTATTGGCCGAGCCAAACATACCTCGACGGGTATGCGGATTGGAAATCGTGGATGTTGAAAGCAGGTATGATTACCATGGCTTTATCCTTTTAAATAGTTATACGTTACACAACTAACGTTAGCATCATTGGAATTAAAATTCAACAGCTTGTAATTATGTGGTTTCTATCTACCTGTTTAAACCTGAGCGGCTGCTAACAAATCCCAGAGTGCACATTCTTTGGAGACATAATCAAAAGCGATCTTATTCTCTTTATTTATCACCAAAGGATCAGCGCCAGCTTCAATGAATATCTGCAAAGTTTCTGTGGACCAACCTTCTACGAGGCTGAGTAATTCAACCATAGGCGTGTTGCCCCTATTATTTACCGCATTAACATGAGCGCCAGCTTGGATAAGTATGCGTATTTTATCTCTGCCAAATTCGCCCGACCTGCACGCCCAATGTAATGCGGTCATCTCATTTTCATCTCGGGCATCTATGTCAGCACCGGCATCTAATAAGCATTTAATGATCGCGCATCGAGTATTAATAAGCGCACTATATTTTTTTCTCCACGGCTCATCGGGATCGCTCAGCCAAGGGCAGCAATCGGGCATATCCGATGGCCTAAGTTCTTTTTTGAATCCGGGATGACATGCAAATATGAGTGGTGTGGTGTTACATAGTCCTTTTTTATTGACGTTGGCGCCATCTTTAAGAGCACATGTAACTTCGGCCGGGTCATTGTTTGAGATGGCTTGCAGGAGGCGGCGATCATGTTCGTTGGGTGGTTTTATTGAAGATTTTGTGTAGATGAATACACCTACTAGGAGAAGCAATGTTGTAATGGCGAGTAATCGGTAATTCATATGTGTCCCTAGAATTTTAACTTTATCAAGTGTGTAATTATTCTTTCCGTGTTTGAGAGTAATTAGACTTTTCATTCCGTATAATTTATCATATACAGGCTTATTTTACGGGCCTTTTGGGACTAAGTATATCATGAAAACACGCACACTCATTTTACTCATTCTAGCATCTCTACCACACATCACATGCGCTCATCAAACAACAAACAATCCTGCTGTCACTACACGCGTGGTAGGCACAGTTCCGGAAAAATTAGTGTGGTACATGAATCTTTTCAAACAAGAAACGCAGCGTGGCAGCTCCAACTTCTTTCTCAACCGCCTTATCTTATACGGCCCACCGGGAAACGGTAAAAGCACATGGGCATGCCTCTTTGCAGAATCAACGGACAGCGAATTTATAGCACGCAGTGCATGCAGCATGGTTGAGCGCTATGTGGGGCAGGGTTCTACTAATGTGATAAAGCTTTTTGAACAAGCGCGTGAAATTGTAGAGCAGGGCAAAAAAGTAGTTGTTTTCATTGATGAAATTGATGCATTGGCCGCAGCAACGAGTAGCGAATTCCGTGCGGAACACAAGTCTGCATTGCAACAGCTGTGGATAGAACTTGATGGATGCAAGAACAATCGTTCAATATTTGTGATCTTTGCTACCAACGAATTTAAAAAATTAAGTAAAACATTTCTCGATCGATTTGGATGCAATACCATCGAGATTCTTAATCCAAGAGCCGCAAGTCGAAAAGCAATTTTGCACTACTATGCCGGCAAAACTGACATACAACTGACCGAAGAACAAATGGATTATCTTGTCGAAAAAACCAAGGGGTTGAGCGCGCGTTCATTGGAAGATTGCATCTACGCTCTTAAAATAAGTTCAGATTTGTACCATCAAGGTACGATTACCCAAGAATTAGTATGCGCAACCGTAGCGGCTCTATGGCAAAAATTTCAGGGAAATACAGCAGAAGAAGAAAAGCCTACTGAATCAACTTTGCAGCGCGTGAGCAGTGTTGTTTCTATTGTGGGGGGTACGTTGAGTATTGCGTTAAATACCCATTATATATGGGCTATAGTAACGGGAAGGCTGAGCTTTAAGCCTGCTACGTAGAATAGTTACCCAGCCTTCGCTCTTCGAGCTATATCTGGTTATCAGGGTAGCTAAGTTATGGGCCCCAATTGCAGCCTTTTGGCGAAATTGGGTAATAGAGTGAGGCATTTGCGGGCATGAGGGATTTCATATAGAATATTTTTATAGGTTAGGTTGGTTAAAAGTCTTTTTAGGGAGGAATTCACTATGAATAGATATTTTTTGATGAATCTGATGGCCATAATGGCAGTTGGAGCTTCTTTTGTAGGAAATGTTCAGGCTGCGGCAGCGGTGGAAGCGGAAGTCCGGCCGACGAGCGCTGTAGTTGTAGTCCCTGTACACCATGTGCATCCTATGGTGGCCCAACAGGCTAGGGATATTATTGAGGGAGCGAGAACCCCAGGTGACGTGCAAACCTTTATCAAGGGGATATGTGATCAGATGGAGACAAGGTTAGATGCAGATCATCGTGAGCTCCAGAAACTACTCGTTACCTCTGCGCGTGCAAAAATTAAAGTGCTCCTCCGTGGTTGTAAGTCAGGTGATGCTTTGTTGACTGTTACTGATGAAATTATACCTGAGATAGTTCGGCAATTATTGGCACGAGCCAAAACTCATCAGATCATTAATGATGCTACATTCCAGGCTAAAATAAAGGCTCGTATTAATGCAGAACTTGCTGCATGGGAATTTAGCGAGACGCAGAAGAAGCAGCAGGATTCTACACCACCACACGATATTTGCCAAAAGATACAAGAAAGAGCTTTTGACTACGCACAAAGTGAGTATGCAAAAAAGGCTCCTACCCAATTGTTAGATGCTACTCTTTTACAAGATCTTGTAAAAGAGCTATGTGCTGAACGGGTAAAAAAATATGTATCACAAGCTTATGTGAGTAGATTTCCTAAGGATCTTTTGGGTGAGATCATGGGAGCTGCAATAGGGATAGGTACTAAAAACAGGTTGGTAGGCAATGTAAGCATGGCCTATGTTCGGGATCTATGCAAAGATTTGGGATTAAAAGAATTTAATTTAGGTTCTTCTGGCGCAGGTCCAATTTTTTGTGGCGACTCTAATACATTGATCATGATGGTTGATGGTGAGGAGTCAGGAAACTCTAGCTTGATTGAATATGATATATCTAATAAAAGAGTACGCAGAGAATATACAATTGTTGGATCATCTGACATAGGTGGTTGTTCGTGTAGTGAAGATGGCACAACTATAGCTGTTGTAACTGGCCTTAAAGAAGGAGCTGTGGATAAATTATTACTTCATACTATTGATAGACGCACTGAAAAAGTAACGAGCTTTGGTATCATTCCTGTATCCGACGCTGTGTACCAAGGCAGGAATAGAGCAATTGTAAGTCCTACAGGAACGTATGTGGCATTTGCAGGTAGCGAAAATCAAAAAGAGATAATTGTGGTCTACAATACCAAAGATGGGTCACATCAGGTTATTACTTTAGAAGCAGGGTATTGGGTTATGGCTTGTGCTGTAAATGACGCTGGCACAGTAGATGCAGTAGTAAAGGTGCGTACAAATCTACATGATGCGGGCCGTGTTGATGATATATATACCATGCGGTTTATGACGATGAGGCGAAATGGTCATATGAGTAGTAGCAGTTCTTCTTCGAGTAGCAGTTCTTCAACTTCAAGTGGAGGAAGTGTGTATACAACGACATTCACGTCAGATGAATTTGATGTTCATTACTATAAGGGGTGTGTGAGCACAGCACCCCATTTGCGCACTATTCATGCACAAAGAGGAATCTATTTTGATTGTGAGGCCGGTGGAGGCAATCTTATAAAGCCTATCTTTTACAGAACTAAACAGGGCAAGATAGAACAAGCGTATATAGAAGATTGTCCTAGTATCGGACGCGTGTGTATTGCTGGTGATTATCTTGTTACCATGAATGTAATTCCATCCTATGTTGATGTTCAGAACCAAGGAAAATATAAGATAAGAGTAAGAGGCAAAACAGGTGGCACAGAAGGGCATATCGCTGGCAACCACATTAAAATATATGATCTTAAAAACAGACAATTATTGGCACGGATACCAATAAATCAACAATGTAATGAGGTGAGCAGCGTAAGCCCTGATGGGAGATCCATTATTGCATTTAAGCCAAGAGGAAATAGACCTCAGTTTGTTATTCAAGTATCTACCTGCCTTGCAGCTGATAAAATACCACATATGGATTTAGAAAGTGCAGTTGATCTTACGCTGTGTAGGGCATCGGGTAAAGAAAAAGAAATGACACCAGATGTACGCAGACGGCGTCTTGATTATATACTTTCATGTATGAAAACAATTTCGAGTTCAAGCTCCTCAAGCTCGAGCGTGGTAACTCGTTTATTAACAGGTATGCTTGCGCCTACTGGCGGCAGTATGAGCAGTTCCTCAAGCAGCAGCTCTTCAAAATCGCCTTCATAATTCACCATTTATTGTTTTTTTAGCTGCGTTATGCCATACATGATAAAAAATGTATGGCATTGTTTTTATGCAAAAGGTGCTATTGTGCCCGGATATAAAACTCATATTGTTGGCGGCTGTATCACGTATGGCGTGGCACTCTACGCCCTTTCCACCGTAATACACCCAACCCCATTAACGCATCTTGAATGGTTATTGTGCACCTTATTGGGATCATTGTTTCCCGATATTGATGTGAAAAGTAAGGGGCAGAACGTAGCGTATCTTATCATTTTTGTAGTATTGGCTGCTTTGTTACTGCAGGGGCGAAATGAATCAGCAGCTATTCTTGGTGTTGTGGCACTTATTCCGATGGTAGTGCGCCATCGAGGGATCTTCCATCAAATGTGGTTTATTATCATGCTTGGAGCTGTGTTGGTGATGTTGCTAAGTTATTGTTTGCAGCTTCCGTGTCGCAAGGTCATGTTTGATGTTTTCTTTTTTGTGCTGGGGGCGTTGTCGCATCTGATTTTGGATAAAGGTGTGTTTAAAGCATTAAGCATCAGGTGATTATTTTAAATCAAATAATCTCATCGCATTTGCCGTTGTCACTTCCGCTACATGCTCAAACGTTTCTTGGCGCAGTTCCGCTACATATTCAGCAATCGTTTTAATAAATTTAGGGTGATTTTGCTTGCCCCGCATTTCTTGTACTGGCAGGAAGGGCGCGTCAGTTTCTAGGACAATGTTGCCAAGAGCAACATTCGTGACGACCGAGCGTAATCCATTATTTTTAGGGTAGGTTATGGTGCCGCCAATGCCAATCATAAAGCCCCAGGTAATGACTTGATCAGCAAAGGGTTGATCTTCAGAAAAACAATGAATAACGCAACGTTTGATGTCGCCAGCAAACTCTTCCAGTGAGCGCAACGTTTCCTCAGCTGCATCTCGCGTATGGACGATTAAGGCAAGGTCATGTTCAAGGGCAAGCTCTATCTGAGCTTTAAATACATCTTTTTGTCGTTGGATATTATAATCGGGGTAATGGCGATCAAGGCCGCATTCGCCAACGGCAACAATCTTATGGCGTTCGTGGTTTTTTGCTAATGTGGCTAATGCGTCTACTTCAGCGCGCCAATTGGCAGTGCTATCGTTCGGGTGTAGGCCGACTGCGGCATAAATAGCATCGTAGCGTTGCGCGAGCTCTAAACAGTTTTTACTTTCAATAAGATTGGTACCAACATTGATAATGCGGGTAACGCCATCGCGTGTTGCCGCATCAACAATCTCGTGTGCATGCTCGATGGCTGAATGCGATAGTGGCACATCAAACTCTTTTTTAACCATCATATTAATGTGGCAATGGGTATCGATAAGCATCTATGCATCCTTTTTAGCGATTAATTTACATTTTGTGTTAGGCAGAATAAAAACCTATTCTAAGCCATTTCAATAACAGATTATTGTATCTGTAATTTGACAAACCATGAAATGAAATTACTATGTTACCTAGATGCAGAAAAAAAGTAAGTTGGTAGTGAAGTAGCAGTGTATTAACTATAACGATGACTAGGAGGACGTATGAATAAAAGTGAATTAATCAATTCACTCAGCGAAGAAACCACTTTTAGCAAAAAAGATGTTTCTCGCGTGCTAGATTCCCTTACCCGTATCATTGAGCGCTCGCTCAGAAAGGGTGAAAAGGTTTCAATCACAGGCTTTGGCAGTTTCTGGATTTCTCGCCGCCCAGCGCGCAAAGGAATCAATCCATCAACAAAAGAACGCATCGATCTTCCAGAAGTAAGTGTTCCACGTTTTAAAGCTGGAAAAAACTTACGGGAAGTTGTCAGACTGGTCAAAGTTGGTTAAATCTGACGTTTGATCTTAAAAAGTTTTTTTTGCCTGTTAAAAAAGGGTCGCTTGTAAAGGCGGCCTTTTTTAAAGCCCTTCTAACTCCTCGAGGAGTTTTGATATATGAAAAGTAAGTTGATAGGTATAGTAGTGCTGTTTTCGTGTGCAGCAGGAAATATATGGGGAAACTGGGCAACAGATTGTAATCGTCTTACTAACGGAGACCATATATTACAGGTCGCGATGACGATAACGGTTTTCAACTGCGGTTTAGTAGCTGTACGCGCTCCTACGCTACGGCAAAAACTCTACTGGATAGTAGGGGGGGCAGTGATAGCGGGGATCTGTTACTTAGGATATACCACCATGCATCAAAATCGGCAGGAGTGTTTGCTCAGGGCGGGGCACTAAACAGAGGTCGGGCTATCTGTCAAAAATCAAACCTTTTATTTTTATGTGCGCTTGCTAAACTGGTTTATCAATTGTAATATCCCCGTTTTGCGGAGCTGCGAATTCATATGATAGATCTTGAACTATTACGACGCCATCCTGAAGAAACAGTAGCATTACTTAAAGCCAAAGAGCCAGCCTATGATGGGCTTTTATTATTAGATCTTGATAGCCAGGTGCGGGCATTGCGCACTGAAGTAGAACTATTACGATGCACCAAAAATGAGTTGGTTGATCAAGCAAAAGGTGGCATTACGTCAGAAATCCGTGAACAATCTATTGCGGTGGGTAAAGATCTCAAAATTAAAGAACAGATGCTCCAAGAAATTGAGCAGAAGTTTAGAGTACTTTATCTTTCTTGTCCTAATATACCGCAGCCTGATTTGCCTTTGGGAGGTAAAGAGGCTAATAAAGTGGTCAAACAGGTTGGTACAAAGCCAACCTTCAATTTTCCCATAAAACATCATCTTGAATTAGGCAACGCGTTGGGATGGTTTGATTTTGAACGTGCTGCGGTGATGACCGGCAGTAATTTTGCCTTATATAAAGGCGAAGTAGTTAAGATTATCTATGCATTGATGATGCTCATGTTTAAAAATAATATAAAGCATGGTTATCAGCCGGTACTGCCGCCCTATTTAGTTAACGAGACATCATTGGAAGTCGCCAGCAATTTTCCTAAATTTAAAGATCAAGTCTACGCGGTTCCTGAAGATAAACTCTATTTATCCCCCACATCAGAAGTAAATTTGACCAATCTCTATCGTCAGCAGATCCTTTCTCCTGAACAGTTACCGATTCGCATGACATCATGGACTAGCTGTTTTAGGCGCGAAGCGGGCAACTATGGATCCCATGAACGAGGATTGATTCGTATTCACCAATTTGAAAAATTTGAACTTTATACCTTATGTGAACCAGAAGATTCATCAAAAGAGTTGGATCGTATGGTTGCCTGTGCGGAAGAGATACTTAAGGCATTGGGGCTGCATTACCGCATTAGCTTGCTTGCCATGCAGGATTGCTCATTCCCATCTTCGAAAACCTATGATATAGAAGTATGGCTTCCCGGGCAAAACTCTTACTATGAGGTTTCTTCCTGCAGTAATTGCACTGATTTCCAGGCACGACGTGGGCTTATGCGGTATAAAAAACCGGGAGAAACTAAAACAGAGTTAGTACACACCTTAAATGCATCTTCATTAGCATTGCCGCGTCTATTGGCGGCCTTAATGGAAACCTATCAACAGCCTGATGGTACGATAGAATTGCCGGCTGTCCTTAAGGAACAAATTGTTGGATTGTTATGAAGCATAACGTAGCGGAACATATAAAGAAGATTCGTCAGCTGGAAATTACAACACGTCGCTTATTAAATGGCTCCCTCATGGGTGATAGTCGCTCGGCTCTTAAGGGTGTTGGTTTTGAGTTTGACCAGATCCGTGATTATCAGGTTGGTGATGATATTCGTTTTATCGATTGGCGCTCATCGGCCAGAGCAGATAAGTTCTTAGTAAAACAATATAGAGAAGAGCGTAACAGAACGATTTTTTTGGCAGTTGATGTATCGGCTTCAAATCTATTCTCGTCTTGTCCAACATCACGTGCTGATATGATGGCACAATTGGCATCCGTAGTGGCCCTTGTGGGTGAATATGGTAAAGATGCCGTGAGTTTATTGCTTTTTTCAGATCGGGTTGAGCTGTTCATCCCCCCGGCGCGGGGGTCTCTGCATACACGGGCCCTTATGATGGCTTTGTTTAACCACAAACCTCAAAGCAAAAAAACATCGCTCGCGGTACCTCTTGACCATCTCATGAAGCTTGCCAATAAAGAAGGCCTACTCTTTTTAATTTCTGACTTTATAGATCAAAAACCCTTTGAGCGTTCTTTGCGGTGTGCTGTACAAAAGTATGATGTTATCGCAGTGCGCTGCTTGGACACCAATGAACGACAATTTCCTGCGGTGGGTTTTGTGACGGTAGAAGATAATGAAACTGGCGCATTGGCTATGTTAGATATGCGTGGCGCTGCAGCGCGAAGGAATAACGGCTTTCTTGAAAGTCGTTGTGCGGAACAACTAAAAATGTTCAAAAAGTGTGGTGTTGATTCAATAGATATTGCCATGAATCGGCCCTTTATTGGGGATATGATACAGTTTTTTTGTAGACGTATGATGTATTAAATACCCAGCCTACGCACTACGTGCTAGGGCCGGGGCCCATAAGAATAAAAAACCATAAAATAGTGGATAGTCACTCTATGTCAGACAACGGATTGTACGATATTTATACAGTAGTTCACACGCCATGGTGGGAGCAAACATGGTTCTACCGATTTTTGGGAGTATTGGCCATACTCGTAGTGGTCTCATTGATCTACCTACTTATAAAAAAATGGCGGGCCTATCGATCCCGTAAGCCAAGTTGGGTGCGTGCATTGGATAAGCTTAATGCGTTATCTCGTACCTATGATGCTCAGCAGGGTAAAGAGTTTTATATTAACTTAATACACATTCTTAAGTCATACCTCCAAGAACGATTTGAATATGATGTTATGAGTAAAACTGATCATGAAATGTTGGCACACCTTCGAGCAGGGGGTTTTTCCCAAGATTTGGTAGACGATCTGCAAACTATTATTGAAAACAGTGTGATGGTTAAATTTGCTCAGCATGAAGTTGTTCAGGAACGCATTTATAGCGATCTTCATATAGCTAAAACCATCGTGCAAAAAACGATTCCACATGACGCTAAAAAATAATAACTCACACATCCGCATGCCCCGATCACTCTACATTCATTGGCCATTTTGTCCCTACAAGTGCCACTTTTGCCCCTTTGTAGCATTAGCAAATCATGATCATTATATGGAACGATACCATGAGGCTCTTTGCAAAGAGATACGTAATTTTGGATCTCAGAACCCTAACATAGAGCTGGAAACGATCTATTATAGGCGGGGGTACGCCAAGTACCTATCCTGACAACCTCCTACTTGACATGTTTGCTACACTAAGAACGTTATTTGTCGTCACTCCAATGACGGAGATTACCTTAGAAGTAAATCCAGGGACTGTGCGTCAAGAGCAACCTAAAATTTGGAAAGAATGTGGTATTAATCGATTGAGTATAGGAGTACAAAGCCTTAAGGATTCTGCTTTAAAAAATATGAATCGGCATCAATCGGAGAGCGATGTCGCGTGGACGTTGCAGGCGACGGCAGGGAACTTTGAGACGATTTCAGTTGATTTTATTTTGGGGTTACCGGGAGTGAGTGCCGATGAGTGGAAATCATTTTTGACTCGTGTTGTTACATGGCCTGTGCAGCATATATCGATGTACTTTTTGACGGTACATGAAGATACACCTTTATACTTTAAGGTGAAAAAAAATATGGTTGAACTGCCGTGTGATGATGAAGTTGTTGATCAATATCATTGGTCAGTTGATTTTTTAGCTCGGCATGGATTTATGCAGTATGAGATTTCGAGTTTCGCGCGTTCGGGGCACGAATGTAGCCATAATAAAGGATACTGGCAACGTAAGCCGTTTAAAGGGTTTGGTATTGGAGCATGGTCATTTGATGCGCAGGTGCGTTATCAGAATGATAAAAATATAGTGAGTTATATACAACATATAGCTGAAGGGAAAGATATTATTACACATGATGAACCATTAACAAGAGCGCGTATTCATATGGAGAAGGTTATGTTGGGTATTCGTCAAACATGTGGCATGACGCGCGATGATATGATCTGCGATTTGTTGGATCATGAACAAGAATATGTCACACGTCAATTGTGTTGGTTGAAAGAACATGGTTTTATTCGTGAGCATGCATCCATAATAACATTAACACCTAAAGGATTATCGGTTGAGCATGCTATAGCCGCTCGCTTGGCAATCTAGAAAATTTTATAGTAGATAGAAATAATATAAGAAACATTCATGCATGGTGGGGATACTATGGCAAAACATGTTGGAGTTAAGCTTCCTGATGATCTCGTTGCGATATTAAAGGCAGGTAAAACAGTAGGAGTTCTGTCTACTTTTTCTGAGAAAGGGT
Source organism: uncultured bacterium (assembly GCA_963738145.1). Lineage (GTDB taxonomy): Bacteria > Babelota > Babeliae > Babelales > Vermiphilaceae > CAVTVH01. The sequence continues at coordinate 30,528 of CAVTVH010000001.1, read as the reverse complement.
TACCGCATACAACGCCAATTCAGTGTGTCTATCCTAAAGGGCTAGAAAGTATTTTACTGTCTATCCATAAGGAACACGCAGGGTACCATAATATGGTATGGCAAAAAAAAGTTATGATGTGCTTTATGGATGAAGGGAACGTTGCCTATACTATTTTAGGCCGAGCTGGTGTTGTACGTGCACCGTCGATTGTACATCCTTTAATGAATATTGTTCGCATTGATATCATAGATATTAAGAGTGATCGGTCAGTGTTGACTCGTGTAGATCAAGGAATTCGTTGGAGTTATACCTCGTGGGAAGCAGAAGAGTTACTTAAAGGTTTACTCAATGAACTTAAAGATTTATCACAAACATTGTAAAATTTTTATTGTCAAAAAGGAGTCATAAATGCGTTTATTAGTAGGAGTTTTGTTTTTTGGATCTCTAGCTGTTCCAATAGTAGCTGCCCCAGAAGACTCTATGCCACCATCAACGGAGCAAGCGCCAACTCTTTTTACTTCACCGGAAATAGCGGTTGAAAATTCACAAAGTGCTGCTGAACCAGCTCATCAAGTGGATCAAATGCTGCCAAAAGAAGAAATACCACAAGAAGGAACACAAGAAAGCAATGCATCAACACAAGCGATGCCAACAGCACCAGCAAATGCACCAGAGCAACCACCGAGCCAACCATCAGCCAATCAGGCAACGGTAACTCAGCCTGCTCAAGAGGGGCAAGCGCCAAAGGCAGCAGAACAACCATCGGGCGCGCAGCAGGTGGAACCAGAAGCGGCAGCCACAGAAGAAAAGCTTGAAGGGATTGGTATTGATACAATTGATCTTGAAGAGCCTTCTGGAAACTGGTTACATAAGCGTATATGGTGGGAGCGATCACAACAACGTTTTGATCGATTGAAACAGAAAGTTGGTGAAGTTCTTGAAGCGCGTTTACCTTTTATGACCAAAAAAACAGAAGCAGAGCAAACTATTTTTGATCCGCTCTATTTAGAAGTTGGTGTAGGGCAAGGAGAGTTAACCGTTATATTATCCTATCTTGTCCAAGAGATTGAGCAGTTGCGTCAAAAAGAGGGAACCTTAACGAAAGAAGAGCGTGATTTTCTTGATATGGTTTCGTCGCAACAAGTTATTCTTGATCAGTTGGGCAAAGATGTGCAATCAATGGCTAAGATTGATGCAGCGCTCGAAGATGCGCTTAATAAATTGATGGAACAAGGTAACTTGTGCCGTAATTATGAAAAAAAGGCGTGGGAATATTTGCAAATTATTGTCAAAGAGTTGAGTGATGCAAAAGCTCGAGAGCTCTATTATCACATTGAAACTCTCGATAAAAATGCGGGCGATGTTTTGAAATATATTAAAGGTGAGTTTACCACAAGCTTTGATCAACTTATTGTTACAGCAAAAGAGCAAGCAGCCAGGATTAAGGCTACCGTACAAAGCCTCAAGGAAAAAGGAATAGATTTCAAAAAACAAGCTGATGTTATGGAAAAACAGGCAGCACACCGAGAACAGGAACGTATTGCGCATGAAAAAGAAGAGGCAATACAAAAAGCTATCGAAGAAACTGAGCAAGATTTAAGTTGGTCTGCAGTTCCTGGTCGCATCTGGAGAAAACTGTGTCGCGCTACTGAATCGGTAGGTGATTATGGTATTTCTGCATGGCATTATGTGGCAGAAAAAACCTCAGCTGCCTATTGTTGGGTAAAGGAGTTATTTGGTGGTAGATCAACGGAATCTGAGATGGCTGATAAGGCAATTTCAGGTGAAGAAAATGCTCAACCATTGCAGGCGGTGCCGGCACCAGATGTTGTGCCGCAGCCACCCGTTCTTGACGTTAAATAATTTGATAAGGCTTGTTAAATATGATACATTTCCCTCTATGTTTCTGTGATATATACGAGTGATTTTGGCCGAGGTGGTGAAACTGGTATACACGCAGCCTTGAGGTGGCTGTGGGAGAAATCCTGTAGGGGTTCGAGTCCCCTCCTCGGCAGTTTCTATACTCAATTGTGCCAAGGGCACTAATTGGGTCCCCAAATGGAGTGAAACGGAAGTTGGGGATAAAAAAATAAAGCTTTATAGGAGTTTTGTACATGAATGTTTCCTTGCGTCGTGTGGCAACATCAGGGTTTACCATATGGATGGTTGCTTTAGTAGCAGCTATTTATCTTTTAATTCCATTGCGTGAAAAAATAACGTTTGGCATCGATCTTGTAGGCGGTACCTACATAACCCTTGAGGTGCAAACGGATAAAGCTGTTGAAGCAGCGTTCCTCGATAAAGTAGAACTCCTTACAAATCAACTCAAAAAAGCAAAAAATGAAGTTCCAAAAGTTGCTCTTGCGAGCAATGAAGCTGTCATGACATTTAGTTCGGTAGCAGCGGCTCAAGCGGCAGCTACTACAATCAAAGCAGACAAAGATATTCTCCTGCGCTCTCAGGCCGAGACGGTAACCATTAATTTTACTGATCGTATGGTTAAATATATCCAAAAAGATGCGGTTGAGCGTAATATTGAAGTGCTCAGAACTCGTTTGAACAAGCTCAATGTTGCTGAAATTTCTATTGCAGCAAAAGGTGAAAAACAGATTGAAATTGAACTCCCCGATGTGAATGATCCTCAACAAGCAAAAGCAATGATAGGCCGAGCAGCAATTCTAGAATTTAAGATAGTTGAACGTGAGGGATCAAGCCCTGAAGATATTCTGTACGAATACGATGGTCAACTTCCTTCGGGCATGGAAATTGTTCCCGGTATGAAAGATGGGGAAGAAGGAAGGCAGCATTACTACTTGGTACACAAAAGAGCGCCAGTAACAGGAAAAGACCTCAAAGATTCGCGCCCAGTATTTAATGAACAACGTGGTGAAATGGCGGTAGGATTTACCTTCACACCAGAAGGTGGCCAAAAGTTCTATGAGCTTACCAGCAAAAATTATCGACGTACCTTGGCAGCAATACTCGATGGCACCGTTGTCACCGCTGCTACTATCCAGGAACCTATCAGAACTGACGGACAAATAAGCCGTGGCGGAGGATTCCCTCCAGCCGAAGCCAAAGAACTTTCAACATTACTTAAATCGGGTTCATTTGTGGCGCCAGTCACCTTCGAAGAAGAGCGTCAGGTTGGACCAACATTGGGTGCAGAAGCTATTAGACAGGGTTTGATATCATGCCTTGTTGGCTTGGTTCTCTTATTTCTTTTCAGTGTTTTCTTCTATAAAGTTGCCGGCCTTTTTGCTTTTGCCACGTTGCTCTACAACTTGGTTCTTATTATGGTGGGCATGATGTGGCTCAAGGCGACGTTGACCTTACCTGGTATCGCGGGATTGGTTCTTACCGTTGGTATGGCAATTGACGCATCTATCCTGATTTATGAACGTATACGTGAAGAGCTGGCCTTGGGTATACCACTCAAAAGGGCGGTTCAGGATGGGTTCTCAGATGCTATGCGAGTGATCTTAGATGCCAATATTACCACCTTTATTGTGGGTGCCGTGCTCTACAAGTTTGGTACTGGTCCAATTCAAGGTTTTGCGGTCACCATTATGCTTGGTATTATAGCGACCTTGATTACGGGATTGTTCTTCCTGAGGTCAATCTTTAACCTCTTGATCAACACATTCAATGTGCAAAAGATTAAAATTTAGTATACAATTTTAAAGTTCCATATTGAAATAGACTTTATTGTTCATGTGTGGCGACGTAGCTCAGCTGGTTAGAGCGGCGGAATCATAATCCGTAGGTCCGGGGTTCGAGTCCCTGCGTCGCCAATAGTTATAGATAAGCAATGAAAAAACCGGCGGTTAATACCCCAACAGTTCTTACACTTATACGGCTAGTTCTAGCTCCCTTACTAGTGCCTATGCTTATTGTCTATTGCCTTCCCTACGGGTATATATGGCTCAACATTCTGCTCGCATTACTCTTTGTTTTTTTTGGATTAACTGATTTTTTCGACGGTTATCTGGCGCGCCGATTTGGCCAAGAAACAACGCTGGGCAAATTACTCGATCCCATAGCAGATAAATTCCTAGTATATTCGACACTTATAGCCTTACTCACGGTTAATAAAATCTACTTTTATTGGGTAATTATTTTGATTGGCCGTGAATTTTTTATGATGGGACTGCGCCTCATAGCGCTTGAACATGGATTTTCTGTAGCGGTTTCTACATTTGGTAAAGTAAAAACGATGACCCAAATGGCGTTGCTGACGGTTTTAATAGCTAATCCTTATCAATCATTAGGCGTCTGCGGTGCGCCATGGTGGAATGCACTTGAGCTCTTCTTGCTTAATTCTGCATTAATATTTTCTGTGGTATCTGCCTATGATTATTATCAGGTATGCATGCAAGAGTTTAAAAAAAGGACGGTGCACGTAACTATAGATGGTAAACAGGTAGAGAAGATAAAGGGTGATAATGGTTGATACGATAATGGTAGGCTTGGGTTTTATTGGCTACTTGATTGGTTCCATTCCATCAGGTTTTTTAATTGCACGCTTGCATGGTATTAAAGATATTCGTGACTATGGCTCTGGTAATATCGGAGCAACCAATGTGGCACGTGTTCTTGGGTTAAAATATTTTTTTGTGGTGCTGTTCGTTGATTTCTCGAAAGCGTATGGTTATCTTACCGGCCTTTATTGTTGTGGTTACAGCCAAATGCATGTGATGGTTGCAGCCTTTTTCTTATTAATGGGCAATGCCTATCCCATTTTTTTACAACTACGTGGCGGCAAAGGCGCATCCACGACTGTTGGCGTACTGCTGGCATTACAACCGGCTCTCGTGGTCTATTCCTGTATATGTTGGTTAATAGCACTTGCCGTGAGTAAAACGGTGGGTGTCGCTTCGATGGTTACTCTCTTTTTTATCTCCGTCTATGCCTGTTTAAGTTCTTCGATCGATATCTGGATGGCCTTATTTATAGCCTTTGTAGGAGCATTTGGGCTTTATCTGCATAGGGCTAATCTGAGAAATTTTCTTTACAAGACCGAATCGTTTTGATGTTTGCCGTTATTTACGCATGGGCTCAACGGCTATCTGATATCCAATAGCATTGAGTACACGATTAAAAGTATCGAGAGTAATGTTTTTACGTTTTTTGGTTTTAAGCTCTTGAATTATAGTTGGTGATACGCCAGCTTCTTTTGCCAGATCTCGCACAGATACATCGTCCTGTGCCATGGCTGCAATAAGAAGTTCTGAGATAAGGAGCTCTTGATATTCCTTGTCTATGTTTGCTTTTCTTTTTTTATCGTGAGTGATTTGATTGTAGGTAGATTTAATTTTCTTCTTCATAATACGTCCCTTCACTAACTCGTGTTACATAACTCTTCTGTGCGGATAAAGCCCGAGCCTTCTCTTTTGGTGGCAGTTTGCGCGATTGTTTAAAGTAACATAGTTATGTTACAAGGATCAAGTTGAGGATTTCAGGGAATTTTGTACCACCACCTTGAAATTCGTGAAGCTCCTTGATTGAGCAATAAACCTGCGCCAGCAGCAAGAGCTGCGTGATAAGGTTTTTTGAGTATGCCAAAACATACTGTTCCTAAGGCACCAAAGAGAACGCTATATGTTTTTAACAGGGTTGTTAGCAATGGTTCTTTTCGATGTATGATAACGTGATGTCTCTGAAGATATTCTTGAAAATAGTTTTCTAACTGCTGGGCACTAGAAAAGTATGAGTGATTAGTTAGAAGATAATTACATGGTAATTCAAAATAAAAATCATGGCCTGCAATCTGCTCTATCCCGTCAGGTAGAGCGAAAATTTTAGTGCGTGGGTGATAATCTTCTCCGGTGGCACATGCTGATAGGAATGATGGTAACGATTGAATAAAAAATAGAGCGCGTATTTTGTTATTTTTCATATAATCGGCTTTTGTGATAGATACTACATAGCCAATAGTTGATTCACATATAAAATCGAATGGGCATCCTAATACTTTGTCAAAAATAGATCCGCTGAATAGGTAGTTCCCGTATGAGACAGAATGCGGATTGTTGTTGATTAGGGTCGAGTTGAGTCGTGTTGATGATCTTGGATTGGTACCGCGAAATAAAAGCCAGTTACCCATATCATGGGCTTTAGCTTCTTCTCTTATTATATGCTGTAACATGGGTATGCGTGAGTGATTTATATGTTCGAGAATAGAAGGAACGTTAATGTCTCTTTTTTCTCTATCGCGAGGTATGTTTTTAGTAAATAAACTTTGGAGTTTATGTGTATAGTTCGTAACAAGATTGTTACATCCTACAGGTGTCAAATTTTCTACTGATTGTAAAAGTTTGATAAGAGCAGTTTGTGTTTTGTGATGGTACTGTTGCATGATGGGCAGTCTGATAAGTTTATATATGCAAGCAAGGTAGGTTGCTTCATCAAAATAATTTTTGTGCTGTGCGTCAGGGAAGGTTTCTTTGAGTGATCGTAGGTATGCTTGGTTTAAATGCCCCATACCATAATCAAAATTGTGCTGGTCATAATGGTATTCATAATCGTAGGAAGAACGTAGGGTATTATAATGCTTTTCCCCTCTGCAATCTTTTTGATAAAAACAATAGCTGGGCGCATGAGTAGTTCCCTTTTTGGGGACATTATGGAATGGAGAAAAAAAATAACTTTGAACAAGATTCTCAATGTAGGTATGCAAGAACAACAGTTCATACAACGTGTTTGGAATAAAAGCTATCTTAGTACCAACAGGTAACGTCCCTCTTTTTATTTCCGTCTCAATCTGATGGCGAATAAACTCTTCTTCACTGGCAGCAAGTTGTGCAAATTCTGTTGGATGGAGTTCTTTTTCCAAATCATGGCATAAACTCATGGGGAACTGGTAACGCATAAGAATTGGATAGACGATTGCGTGCTCAGATTCTGTTAGAGGCGTCATAGTAGGTGCACCATCTTCAGATCGGATTTCCTTGTAGACAAGGTATTCAGCATTGATGGCGATAGTTGAGCCTAGTAAAGTTGCCAGAAATAGTAGACAGCGCGAATGTTTTTTTTCTTTCCGTTCGCCCCGAGTGATCGCGAATGAAATGAGCGATTGTATCGAGGGGTAGTTTTTACTCATCTCTCGATACATTTTTGCTCGTAAACTCGCAAAAACACTCGAGACGAACGGTGTATAATATCTAATTTGTTTCACATGATCTAAGATCTTTTTTACCATATAACCCCCAATTTCCATTTATTATAACCCCATTAACCCTCACCCAACTGCCATCACACTCCTTTGAGCAAAAACTCCTTTATCTGTCAATTCTTGGCGTACTTGTTTAGCTGTTTGCTCAGTAAATAACATGGCATGAACACCGGTGCGACGAGCACCTACGATGTTTTCGTGCTGATCATCAAGTACGTAGCACGTTGCGGGATCTATACCATATTTTTTCAAAGCGTAGGTGTAAATAGCAGGATCAGGTTTGATCAATTTTACATCTCCCGAAACAATAAGCCCGTCAAAGAGCTTAAAAATATCAGGATATTTTTCTTCCAGAAGCTTTATAAGCGCGGTGTCCATATTGGAAAGCAGATATATTTTATGGCCGGCGGCTTTGCATTGTTTAAGAAGTCGAACGCCCTTTTTCAGAGGAATATAGATGTTTGAACGCATGACTGGATCAAACATTATCGAAGCAATCTTTTTAATGATTTTAACTTCCGTTTTACTGGCAAAGAATCCCTCATTCTCAAGTGTTGTTATGAGCGGACCAAGTTGTTTCATGATATCAACACCTGATACCTTGCCCAAGAGCCAATCGCACATAATTTTGGGCAGCATTTTATCTTTGTGCATAGGGATTACATCTTTATTGGCAGGAGTGTATGTTAGCGTGGTGTCACCATGTAAGCGGTGAAGCATTTCAAATATAATCTCTTCTAACTCATCAGTCGTATGGCCACTTATTCTATAACCGAGCATATTGACGATGCCAGAGAATCCAAGACGAGAGAACGTTCTTTTTTTACTGATTTTAAAAAGAACACCGTGGAGATCAAATAATAATGTGAGAGGTTTTTGGACGTCCGAAAGGCTTGATTGCTGTTGGTATGTCGCTTGAATATGTTCGGGATCATGTTTAAGGGCAAAAACGAGCATAAGCACAATGGTGCATGCACCTATCCAAGATACAATCTGTGTTATGAAGCGATTTTTTGCCACTGCAGCGACCTCCATTGGACCTAATTTATCGTTATTCTTCTCTATTTTGCCATGGTTTACCCAGATGGTCAAAAGCTTGTTACAGCGACGGTGTAGGGGTGTTTTTGCCATGGTGTAATCTTCTTTATTTAATAGTTTATTGATGTAGTATGGTACAGATAGTTTTTACCTGTTCTTGGCTCGTGTAACCGTGGAGTAAAGAGAGCATGCACCCCATTATACGCCTGATCGCCTATGCTTCATCGTATCGTGTGCGTATGGTTATAGCGTCCTTGTGTACCGCATTGAGCACTCTTTTTGATATGTTGCCTGATCTGCTCATAGGTTTGGCTGTCGATGCGGTGGTAAAAAAGAACAATTCTACCTTAGCCGGTTTTGGGTTTTCTGATGTAAAGCATCAGTTAATTATTTTAGGGCTCGTTGCTCTACTTATCTGGATTTTGGAGGCAACCTTTGAATATCTCTATGTGCTGTTATGGAGAAATTTGGCACAAACTATTCAGCATAAATTGCGCATGGACGCCTATAAACGGGTTCAACAACTAGAAATGTCCTATCATGAGACGGTAACCACGGGCGGTGTCGTATCAGTAATAAACGATGATATTAACCAACTTGAACGTTTCTTAGATGTAGGTGCGTATAAACTTATCTATCTAGCAACAACTATGCTGATTGTATGTTCTGTGTTTGCCTACCTAGCACCCAAACTCGTTATTTTTGCTCTTATACCCATGCCACTTATCGTTGCTATTGTTGTGCACTTTAAAAAAATGCTTGCTCCTCGTTATGCTCGTGTGCGGGTACGCGTTGCTGCATTAGCTCATCGTATTACGCAGAACATTATTGGTATTGCCATGATAAAAAGCTACACCGGTGAGGAGTATGAACTAGCTCGCTTGCGCCATGATAGTAAGGGCTACCAAGAGGCAAATAGTGCAGCAATCGCTTTGAGCGCAGCCTTTTTACCGACCGTACGCATGGTGGTAGTTATCTCATTTACCATGACGGTCATTTTAGGTGGGTGGCAGGTGATTGATGGGCTATTGGATGTAGGGGCCTACAGTATTTTGGTATTCCAGACGCAGCGGTTATTATGGCCAGCAACAGAATTTGCCGATCTTATAGATTTATATGAGCGCGCTATGGCATCAGCCCAGCGCGTATTTGCCATAGTAGATACGCCAATGACAACTAAAACGAGTCATACCCACGAAGGTTCGGCTACGGTTACCAGAGGGGATATTATCGTTGATAAGGTGAGTTTTCAGTATGAGCAAGCCAAAAAGCCTATATTTACCAACGTTTCATTGCATATAGCTGCTGGTAGCAGTGTAGCCTTTGTGGGACCAACAGGATCGGGCAAAAGTACGTTTATTAAATTATTATTACGATTCTACGACCCCTCGCAGGGTACCATCTACGTTGATGGCATTGATAGCGCATCTCTGCATCTTCATGATCTACGTAGATCAATCGCTTTGGTGAGCCAGGATGTATTTTTATTTAATGGTACGGTACGAGAAAATATCGCCTACGGCACCTTTGATGCGTCAGATGATGCTGTTAAACATGCAGCTACTGTTGCCCAAGCAGATGAATTTATTATGCAATTGCCTTTCGGATACAACACGGTACTGGGTGAGCGTGGATTAACGTTATCAGGTGGGCAGCGGCAACGCATTTCTATTGCACGTGCTGTGCTTAAAAATCCGCCTATTTTTATTTTTGACGAAGCAACATCATCAGTCGATAGCGAAACAGAAGCTGCTATTTTGCGTGCGTTACAAACTATCACGCAAGGCCACACGGTGATCATGGTTGCCCATCGTTTATCAACGATATACACAGCCGATACGATCTTTGTAATGGATAGAGGCGCTATTGTCCAGTCAGGTACCCATGCGCAACTATTGGCCGCAGGGGGTTTGTATAGCTCATTATGGCGTATGCAGACGGGGGGTATTATGCAGGATTCTATGTATGCGAACCCGGCCGCCGCGTATGTGGCTGGGGGTAAGGGTGTGCAGGCGCAATAAGCCCCGTATATAAGGCCGTTTGCAGCATTCTGCATTATGGTTTATGATGAATTCTATAATATTTGCTTCATAACTTTTTCTGTTCAGTAATCAACAGTTTTTGTCTATACTAAAAAGGCTTTTTTAGTTCTTAGTATAGACAAGGACCCTGTCAATGAAATTAACACCTCTGATAACTTTTCTCTTCATAACTCTCTATTCTTGTGGTGTGATCGGTTCATCATCACCAGGCCCTGATGAACTTACAGTGCCTCTACCACAATGTATGTGTGTAAAGGTCCGGTTATATACGTCACCAGCCAAGTGGCCATTTAAAGATTCTGGTAGAGTGTGCCCTGCTGACCATTTGCATGAAACAAAACCGCTCACAAGAGAATTTTTCAATGCCACTATTGATCGTGGAAATGTATGGCGTATGAAAGTTGCTGGCGCTCCTTATTCGGGGCCAAAAGGGTTGGTTCTGAGGCGAGTATATGATGCCAATCATGTGCATGCCCAATTCTCAGATCTAACCAATTCTCATTATTATACAGATTCAACAACCGCCACTCTAACACATACTGAAATTGATCTTGCTACACAAAGAAACGAGTTGAAGCCATTGGCTAAACTATCTGTAGTTGCATTGCCACTGGCAATAGCCATTTATCGCAATCGGGTTCTAGTAAAAGAAAAAATTAAAAATCTAAGGAAAAAGCTGCTATGAAAAGAATAGTGTTCATTCTTATGGCTGGTTGTATTTGGTGGATGAGTCCCATAACGGCAAGTGATGCCTTGCCCAAAGAGCTGCAGTGTGGATGTAAGAATGTTCTTCTGATGCAGCCGACATCGAAAAAAATGAGCGACTATGGCACTGTTTCTACAACTATGAGTGAGCGTTGGGCAAAAGTGTATTCCAGAGAATTTGATGTAAGGAGCACTGCCAAAGATGAAAGTTTATGGAACCTGACGCTGTTATTTCCATCTTCAGGAACATTTAAACCAAATTCTTTCCCTGAATTTCTAAAAGATTTTTTTTATGTGAGAGTGATTGACGCTGTGCACGTGCATGTTACCCATGAGCGGTCTACGGCATCGTTATTATCCTCAGAGGCTTTTTGGGGTATACGATTCATGCAGGATAGCCAGAAGATGCTTACTACAATTGCTGAAGAAAATATGAATATAATCACACCCGAGCGCGGACGCTATGGTGCTACAACATATAAACTCAAGAACTTTAGATACCAACCCAACAACGCTCGTTTTGCCTACACAGCAGCCGCTGTGGTTCTTGTAGGATCAGTCGCGCGGTATTTGAGCCGTTCAGCAAAAAACAAAGAAGATACTAAAAGAACTGTATAGAAAGTGGATTAATGAAGATGAAGATTTATATGATATCAGTTCTTTTGCTTATCAGTGTGTTATATAACTTAGATATACAAACAGCTATGCCAAAATCAGTTACAATTGATGGCAAAAGCTATTCTATAAAAAATTGTAGGTGGGAACAGATAGGCGATCCACTGATTGCTCCATTTACAATAGAATATGATACAGTATCTCCGGCTGATCATCCTATAGATATATGTCAATGTTATAGAAATTACAGGACAATAGAATGTGAAGTCCCACGCGTTGTTACCCAGCAACATAGATTGTACACTACCAGCAGAACAGTTAGGTTTAGCCGACAAGAAGTACATCATAGAGCTCAATGGAACAGCAATCCGCTATTAGCCGTCGTATCTCGAGAAGTCGTTAATCCACGGTTTTGCGGGCCAGAAGTTACGGAACTTACCTACCATGGGAAAATAGCAGTAGCGGCTTTTCGGTCACTTGCAATTGGAGTAGGTATAGGGGTTGGAGTATCTCTTGTTTGGTATTTGAAGCATCCGTCAAAAAAACAAGAAAAAGAAAAATCTGCGTAAATAATAGTTTTTGTAGAGGGAACAATGAATAATCATTCCAAGAAAATTGGTATTATGCTCCTTTGCTTGTTGGGAACTATAACATATGAGCCAAAGCTCTATAGCGCGAGCATGAGTAGCAAGCAAGCCGCTTTATTAGCAGCAGCAGGCGTAGGTTTATGTGCTTTGGGGTGGAAGACATATAAAAGTGTAACAGCAGTTCGTGACCATACACGACTCACAGGAAGGCCATATCGATTCCCAACGTATTTAAATGAGCCTATAGATGATCTCTGTGTTGACGCGTTGACTATAAGTAGTTCTGCTGCTTCTTCCAGCTCGAGCAGTAGTTCATCATCATCTAGTTCGAGTTCGTCTTCGAGTTTCAGTAGTAACAGAGCTGGATTAACGGATGCGTACAATGCACTTGTTCGTCACTGCAAAGATGCGACAAGAATTGTTATTGGTTATTTAGATGCGCGATCACAATTTACTATTGATGCGCGCAAGCTCGATGAGATTGCTGGGCTTACTCCTTCGGGACCAGTTAGAAAATTCCTTTCTAGGTCTGTTGTGCGAGATGCTGAACCTTGTGGGCGTTTTATAGCCATGCGTGAACCAACAATTGTTGCCGATCATTATACGGATTTAGATACAGGTAAAAGAGAAAAAATGGTGCTGTATCTTTTTTATTGTAAAAAGATGGCAGGTCATAAATCTGAGCATCTTTATTCTGATGATGGTGATATGTTACTATGCGAGATTCATTCAACTAATAGAATTCGCTTAAAAGCCGTTTGGGGCGCCTTACCTGAAAGGGATGCTGCATACAAACCGGCAAGCGCAGCAAGGCATTGGAGTGGACCGTTAATTGGCGAATATCTGGATAGTATGGGACGTATTAAAAATGGAGTATGGGATAAAACATGCGACGTAGCCATTGTTGATGATGGCAATAGTTTGTGTAAGGGCGGACATCTTGTGCGTGGATCTCTCTATCCCACGATAGAATCGTCTGGCATCGAACTTGTGCGTCTCCAACAAGAACTGGATGATCAAGCTGCGCAAAGAGCGCGAGAAAAATAAATAATTTGTGTTGTGAGGTAGTATGAAATTCGAACAACTTGCCCATTCTTTTAATCAGCTAGAGGCGACAGCCTCACGCACCGAAATGACCAAGATATTGGCCGAACTTTTACAGCAAGCTAGCCCAATTGAGGCGGCTATCATATGCAACATGTCTCTTGGCCAACTAAACCCTCCCTATATCGGCACGCAATTTAATATTGCTACGGCGCTGATGATGCGTGTCGTAGCAAAACTTCTTGAAGAGCCAGAATCAATCGTCAAAAGCCGTGCACAGGAATTAGGTGATCTTGGTTCTGTGGTGGAGGCAGACTACGCGCACACACCTTCACAAAAACTTTCGATCGAGCAGGTCTGCGATCGCTTACACCAATTAGAAGCATTGAGTGGCCCCGGATCGCAAGAAGAAAAAACGACCTTTTTATATACGTTACTTAATGATTTAGACCAACTTTCTGCTAAATATGTGATCCGCATTATTTTAGGTAAATTGCGGCTTGGTTTTTCTGATATGACGATTATTGACGCTCTTTCGTGGATGGAAGCGGGGGATAAGTCACATAAAACAGTTGTAGAAGACGCCTATAATGTGTGTGCTGATATTGGTTTAATTGCTCGCATGTTAAAGGAACATGGCATTAAGGCGGTTGCTACTATGCATATTACGTTGGGAATACCTATACGGCCAGCGGCAGCAGAGCGGCTCCCGACAGCACATGCCATTGTTGAAAAGCTGGGCCATTGTGTAGCGCAACCAAAACTCGATGGTTTCAGGTTGCAAATCCATCTTGATAAGCGACACAAAAATCCCGTTGTGCACTTTTTTTCCCGTAATCTGCAAGATATGTCGGCCATGTTTCCCGATCTTGTTCAAGCCGTATGTGCGTTACCAGTAACGGAGCTCATCTGTGAAGGTGAAGCAATTGTGTATGATCCAGCTACCGGAAGTTTTGTGCCATTTCAAGAAACGGCCAAACGTAAGCGTAAGCATGGCATTGAAGAAATGATGCATGATTACCCGCTGCAAGTTTTTATTTTTGATCTTTTGTATGTGGATGGCCAGGAATATCTTACAACTACCCATGCACAGCGGCGGGCAAAGTTGCTCGCTATCTTTAAGGGCTACAAAAATCAGGCGATACACGTAATCGAAGAAAAAAAGATAACTACTACCAAAGAGTTGGAAGATTATTTTACTGCCAACATAGCTGCAGGGCTTGAAGGTTTGGTGGTAAAACGTGATGACTCATTATATCAGCCGGGTAAACGTAACTTTAATTGGATCAAACTCAAGCGACAAGAAGAGGGGCATCTGGAAGATACTATCGATTGTGTTGTGCTTGGTTACTATGCCGGGCAAGGTAAGCGTGCATCTTTTGGGATAGGGGCCTTTTTGGTTGGCGTCTACAATCCTGATAAAGACCGCTTTGAAACGATCGCAAAAATTGGCACGGGATTAAAAGATGTTGATTGGATTGAATTAAAAAAGAAATGTGATGCGCTCGCGATTACTGACAAGGCAAAAAATCTGGTGTGTGCTAAAGAACTGTACCCAGATGTATGGGTATCGCCAGAAATTGTTGTGATTGTACGTGCGGATGAGATTACCTTATCGCCGGTTCATAGCGCGGGCAAAACTGATGAGCATCTTGGCTACGCCCTGCGCTTTCCACGTTTTATGGGATATAGCTTGCAAAAGAGTGCAGCGGAGACAACAACGGTGGCTGAAGTTCAACATCTTTATGAGGATCAGTTTGTTAATCCTGCCCCTCGCTAGGCTCGGACAGGATGAGAAATTGAATTTTTCGAAATTGGGATAAAAAAGTTACGGCCCAACTATTTCCGAATAACCCAAACCACTCTCAAATTTCTTAAACAATGGATCTACTTGAGCAAAGTACTGTTTTATCTTGAGCACATAGAGGGTGCTTGCAGTAACTTTAATGCCTTTTTTTACATATATTGGTGGTAAAACAAAATTAGGCTTATCGTTTGTGACGGTGATGCCCGTAGGAACATAGATATATTTTGGCCGAGCAAAGATAACAATAGTTTCGTCTAGAATGACCATATTTTCTGGCAATTTTTCAACTTTTTGCACATCCCAATAGGTAGCGCTTGTATCCTTATCTTTTTTTCTTTCTACGCTGTACAGGTCAGTTGGTGTTCCTGCTTCAAATTCCCAGTGATGAATGGTGTTACCGGAAATGATGTTAGGAGTTATGCGCGTTGTTATAGCGATGTACATTAAAGGTTTTTCTTGCTTGCGAGGGAAAATTATTTGGCCATTGTAATCCGATACATGTAAATAACCAGCGTAGGTGGAAAATATGCCTGCGGTAATATTTTTTTTGGCGATACCATGCATGGTATGGTGAGCAATGGTACCTAGATCGCGCAAGTAGCCGCTAAATTCTTGAGCATAGGCCTGATCCTCAAGAATAGGATACGGTTGTAGAAATAGGGTGATAACTTCATCAGCGTGCATAGCATTGTGGGTTAAAGCTGCTAAAATGAGGAGTCGTATACATATTTTTATCATCTCAATCATCCTGAGGTTACTCGAAGGATCAATCAACAACCTCATCCTAACAAACTCAATTATCAAAAAGCTACGTTTTGGAGTGAAAGCCTTGAATAGTTTTGATACTGATGTGCAACTCGCCTGGCAACAATGCGCAGAGCGCTACGCATTAACCGACACACAAGTTGCCCAACTTAAAAAATATTGTGATCTTCTGATCGCTTGGAACAAAGTTATGGATTTGACGGCAGTTACTTCGGTACCCGCAATCATAACTCACCATTTTGAAGATTCCTTAGCTATGACCAAGTTTGTGAAACTGAGTGACAATGATTGCATAGCCGATGTTGGCTCAGGCGCAGGGTTTCCTGGCATACCTCTTAAAATTTATTACCCCAACGTACGCATGGTGCTCATAGAAGTGCTGGCTAAACGGGTTGATTTTTTGCAAACCGTTATTAACGAACTTGGTCTTACTAATATTGAAATATCCACACTTGATTGGCGCACTTTTTTACGTACAACGCACTATCCTATCACCTATGTTTGTGCACGAGCGTCATTACGCCCTGATGAATTGGTAAGGATGTTTAAATCCAGCAGCCCGTATAAAAACGCAACGTTGATTTACTGGGCATCTGATAAATGGGTGGTGGGCTCTCCGGAGGCACCATTCTTGCAGCGGCAAGAGGAGTATACGATTGATGACAAGCGGCGGAAGTTGGTCTTTTTTGGGCGGTCAGGATAGTTTAGAAGCCATCATCCAGCGGTCTATTGGGTTGCATTGCCTTTAAAAACTCATCGCATGGCAAACAGAGGATATTATTTTTTAATATTCTTTCTGTGCCTCGATATAAGAGGATTGCTTTTGCTTCTGGATAATCCTCCTTAAAAATCGTCAGTGGTCGTATGTCTTCGGATCGTATGGTCGTGGTGTTCTTAACCTCAATGGCCCAAAAACCCAATTCACCGAATATGACAAAGTCAACTTCTACGCCCGAGCGTGTACGCCAAAAATAGATATCATGTTTTTTTTCATGACTATAATCTTTCCATGCCACGAGATGTTGTATAACGAGACTTTCTAAACCAGCACCATCTATTTCTTGCGGGGTATCTTTAAGCGACCTTGGACGAAGAGCAAGGATTTGTTTGTCCAAAACGGAGAGGTAGAAGTCCATACAATAGGGCATCATCAATATCAAAAAGATTGCCGAGTTCACAGGCCATAAAGGGGTGTAGAATCTTTTTTAGTGCGCGTCCACCGAGTAAATCGACACCCTGCTTTCTAAGCTTGCGCATACTTGAACAGGGTAATATAAATTTCCACCCGCGTTTCTTTTCTATAAGTATGTGGACAATGGGGAGCAAATCTGGAACTTTATGGATTTCATCAATGATAATCGTAGTCCCATCGGGTTGAGCTTCCACGAGATCCTGTAATATATATGGTTGGGCCGTAAGACGATAGCGTACATCTGCTTTACGTAAATCAATGAGTAGCGCATCAGGGTAGCGTTCTATGACCATGGTAGATTTACCGGTTCCTTGAGGCCCAAACAAGAAATAACTTTGAGCCGAGTCAGGGATGATTCGTTGTATATAGTCAATATTCATATGCTCCTTCCAAACTGAACTTACTATAAGGCTGGTGCTTGTAATCAGGATAAGTAATCTTATTTTTTTCGTCATCAGCAATTCCTTTTTATGGAGTAATAATACCAGACTTCTTCCAGGAGTTAACCCTCTATCCCTCAGGCTAAATCAGGGAAAAAGCCACCTTTTGACTAATAGAAATCAACTGCTACCCTAAAATAGTAATGAAATAGTGGAATATCGGAGGTTATGGGTCCCAATCGCAGCCTTAGCGAGATTGGGTAAAAATAATGGAGTTTTAAGTTTATATCTGGGGGTTTATCTATGGTTATCAAAAAAATAACGGTTATCAAAAAAATAACAAAAATTATGATGCTCGCTCTGCTCGCAGCCACTTTTGCAGCACATGGCGCGGCGCCTGTTGATAGCGCTGAAGCCAAGCGAGAAACTGAAGTTGCTGGTAAGCAAGAAGCGGCAGTTCAGAAAGTAGATATGGCAATGCAAACAGAGCCAAGAGACGCGATGTGTGTGGTATGTCAGGAGGATTGGTCAGACAAAAACAAGCCGGAATGCACGTTGCCCTGTGGCCACACATTCCACTCTACCTGCATTCTAGATTGGCTTGTAAAAAACGGAAACAATACGTGTCCGACATGTCGGAAAGCAGTTGTTGAAGGAATGCCAGTAGCGCAAGACGTTGCTGCTGAGGGCGGTGCAGCCATTGTTCCAGGTAATGACATTCAGCAAGATACCTTTATTGGTCTTAGTGAGCCATTGCACCAGATAAGAGTAGAATCGCTTGGTAACAATAGAGTTTCTATTACTTTAGGTGATGATCCCAATCAAATTCCCGTAGAATTGCAGGGGCTAGGCCTCGTAACTGCAGCTACTCCATCGAATAGAATTTTTTTCCCGAACAGAAGATTTCCTCTTTTTATGATATCCCTCACCATTTCCACCGCTTTACGATTCATCAAACCCGATTATACAGACACGTGGACCAAGAGAAAAAATGCCATCATGAATTTGTTGTCCTTAATGGGTATGCTCTATGCCATCAAAGACCCGAATACCTGCGTGGAAGTGTTAAACTGGCGAGAAATAACTGGGGCACCACGTTTGATAAAATATGCAATACCCACCACAGCGTTATTGAGTTTGCTAATTCCTCTTCGAAATCTCTATGGGCTTATGCAATGAGTATAAAAAATGTGGTCGATACTTTGAAAAAAGAGTTGACCGGTTCGTTAAAGTCACCGGAAAACTTGATATGAATATGTGAATTGGTTTGTAAAATTAAATTAAGATTAGGAGATTAAAAAATGGTTTCTAAAAAAATAACAAAAATTATGATGCTCGCTCTGCTCGCAGCCACTTTTGCAGCACATGGCGCGGCGCCTGTTGATAGCGCTGAAGCCAAGCGAGAAACTGAAGTTGCTGGTAAGCAAGAAGCGGCAGTTCAGAAAGTAGATATGGCAACGCAAACAGAGCCAAGAGACGCGATGTGTGTGGTATGTCAGGAGGATTGGTCAGACAAAAACAAGCCGGAATGCACGTTGCCCTGTGGCCATACATTCCACTCTACCTGCATTCTTGATTGGCTTGTAAAGAACGGAAACAATACGTGTCCGACATGTCGTACGGCTGTTATCGAAGAAAATAATGACGAAGCTCTTTCTCAAGCACTTGAAGCAGCAGAAGCGGAAGTTATAGCCGCAGTTGGTGGCGATGCTCCGGTACAAGTGCCAGTCGTAGTTCAACCAGCGATACCTCAACAGCGAATACCGGCATCTTTTAATAATAGACTTACTCGAATACTAGGTAGGTTAAGTAGGTTTTATCTACAGCTACCAAGGGAAAAACGTGCTGGGTTAGCATGTACAGCAGTTATGCTTTTTGGTATGGGATGGTCTTTCAAAGGGAACTATCGCATACAAACTATAAACAACAAACGGTTAATTGCAGTTGGGAATCTATTGGCTATTCTAGGGTATGGAGGTATTTTTACTAATAAATCCTTTAGAGATTGGTATAGAGAAAAATTTATATTGCTTCTTTCTCAAATTACGGGTCGTGACATGAACAGGCCGCTTTATCGTGGTGCGTTGTTTAATGCTTTAATCATAGTAGCGCCATTGTTCGTGTTGTTACATGATACCTATCAAAGCTATATGAAACCCGCAAAATAAGCTTTTTCTCCCTAGAGATTCGCCCCAAAAATCTTTTTGTTAAAGCTTTAGTTTCTTTTTGCTAGTATGTTTCTATTAATCTCAATAAGAAATTCCACATTATTTAACTGAAAGGCGGAACCTTGTGGCGCCTTTCAAATAGGAGCAGCTATGAAAAAGGGGCTTATGGCCAGTTACATAGCAGGTATACGCGATACTGCCCATGGTGAAAGCTATAACCGCATTATCCGCTACTTTATACCAGAATTTATTGCATCTTTTTTACTCTATTCCGTTCCTGTGTGGCTCGATGCCTATTTTATCGGTCTTTTACAATCCACTGCCGTCTATGGCACCATCGGTGCCACCAACAATTTTCTTCATCTTATCATCAAAGTAGCCGAAGCATTTGCCGTCGGCACGATCGTTCTCACTGGCAAACACAATGGCCAAGGGGATTATGAGGCAGCCGGGCGTACCTTGCGTGATGCCTTTTGGATTACCTGTATTCTTGGTTTTTTCTTTGCGGCAGCGCTCTATTTTGGGGCTTTTTGGATCTATTCCTGGTATGTGCCGGAAGAAATGATCGCTTTGGGTGTGCCATTTCTTCGCCTGCGTGCCGTTGGTATGTTCCTTATGTTTATTTTCTTTGCCTTTACCGGCTTTTTGCGGGGGCTGAAAAATACCAAGACGCCGATGTACATACTCATTTTGGGCATCTCACTCTTTATATTTTTTGATTACAGTCTGATTTTTGGCGCATTCGGGTTACCAGCTCTTGGTTTCTACGGATCGGCTATCGCTTCCATTATCCAGTATGTTGTGATGTTAGCCATTATTATAGGCTATGTGCTGATGAACAAGAACTATAGCAAATACAACATTAGCCTTCTTAAAATTTCTCCTAAAAATGGTCAATGGCAACACTTATTGCGTATGAGTTTGCCCGTGGTTATTGATAAGGCTACGTTGGCATTCGCCTATATCTGGCTTTGTAAAATGATGAAGCCTATGGGCGCAACCGGCGTTGCAACGTTCTGTATTATTAAAGATATGGAACGTTTTGCCCTCGTGCCTGCGATAGCATTTGCTCAAGTTATTACCTTTTTAGTGAGTAACGATTATGGCAAAAAGCAATGGGATAGCATTAAAAATAACGTGAAAAAGATTATTTTTATGACGTCAACCATAGTCTTTACCATTTTGTTGATCTTTTCCCTCTACGCACGTGAAATTATCCAATGCTTCGATAGAAAAGGTGAATTTACCGATATGGCTGTGCGTATATTTCCCATCTTGAGTGTGTTGGTACTCTTTGACGTTTTGCAGCTCATTCTTTCGGGCGCGCTGCGTGGCGTTGCCAATGTGCGTGTGGTCATGTTTGTTCGCTTGGCGATATGTTTTGGATTCTTTATTCCGCTATCCTACTTTTTAGCATCATTGGTTATTGAAGATATGGCGGTTAAATTAGTACTCATTTATGGTTCGTATTATATTGGCAATGCGCTTATGAATATTGTGTATATAACACGGTTCCGCGGAGAATCTTGGAAGAAACATAGTTAAGGGATTTGCACAATGGCAAAAATTACAAAAGATGAGCTACTGGGCTTGGCGCGTATGTCGCAGGTTGGCGTGCATGAGGATGAGATTGATGGCCTCATTGCACAAATCGATGGTGTCCTCACCTACGCTGCATGTGTGGTCGAAGTCGCAAAAAAGGTTGATGAAGTAGCAAAAAAGGCTGAAAATGTGTGGCGACAAGATCTAGTGATACCTACTAACCCTGAGCCCATTATACAGCAGGCGCCAGAGACTGAGGCGCATTATTTTGTGGTACCAAAAATTTTAGAGAATTAAGATATGAACACATCATTTCTCACCATCAAACAACTTACTGAAAAATTAAATAAACGAGAGATCTCATCACAAGAAATCTTGAGCGAAAGCATCAAGCGCTTCAAGCAGCATGATTCAGTACTGAATTCAGCACTAGAAATTTTTGATGAAGAATCGGTTTTAAAAAAATCAGAAATAACCGGGCCACTCGCGGGCATACCGGGGTTGTTAAAAGATAACATTGCTCAAGAAGGGCGTGAATTAACTTGTGGGTCACGCATTCTCAAAGGATATAGTGCCACCTACGATTCTACTGCCGCTGCGCGGTTAAAAAAACAAGGTGCGTTATTGCTTGGCAGAGCCAATTGTGATGAATTTGCTATGGGCAGTTCGGGTGAAACATCTGCTTATGGCCCCTGCAAAAACCCTTGGGATACCACACGAGTACCGGGTGGTTCAAGTAGCGGTTCAATTGCAGCAGTTGCTGCAGGGCTAGTGCCGTGGGCTTTAGGTTCTGAAACAGGAGGTTCAGTACGTCAACCAGCAGCATTCTGTGGCATTGTCGGTTCAAAGCCGACGTATGGTCTTATATCGCGCTATGGCCTTGTGGCCTACGCTTCATCGCTTGATCAAATTGGTATAGCAACACGTACGGTCTATGATAATGCGTTGGTGTTTTCAGCAATTGCGGGACACGATGAGCACGATTCATCATCACTCACGGTAGCGCCAAAAGATTACACAAAAAAGTTAACCGGCAACATTCAGGAAGGCTTGCGCATCGGTGTGGTAGAAAATGCCCTTCATGCTCAAGGCATTGATAGCCAAGTGGTGCAGGCGATTGAAGAGGCTATTGCCGTATTGCAAAAGATGGGTGCAACTATCAAACGTATCAAATTACCTACCATGGATTATAGTGCGGCTGTTTATTTTATTGTCAGTCGCGCTGAAGCTGCATCAAACTTGGCTCGCTTTGATGGCGTGCGCTATGGATTACGCGAAAAAGCATCTACGTTGCCTGAAATGTATACAAAAACGCGTCATGACGGTTTTGGTGACGAGGTTCGTCGCCGCATCTTGATTGGTAATTATGTACTTTCAGTTGGCCATGCAGATGCCTTCTATAATAATGCAAAAATGGTACAACAATTATTGCGGCGTGAATTTCTAGATGCATTCAAAGACGTCGACGTTATCGCAATGCCAACGCACCCCGCACCAGCCTTCAAATTGGGGGCATTTGACCAAGATAAGTTACAGATGGATTTGCAAGATTACTTTACCTGCGCGGCAAATTTGGCAGGCATACCTGCGATCAACATTCCCTGTGGCATGAGTAAAGATAAGTTACCGATAGGATTCCAGCTCATTGGACCTGATTTATCGGAAGAGCTTTTATTCCAGACAGCTCACGCCTATGAGCAGGCGATGCCGTGGCACACTATGCATCCACAAGGTTATTAAACGTTATGAGTTTTTGGCAAGAACAGATCAAAATTGGAAACAAATCGTTTAGCCGTTTTATTGGTGGTCCACTTGATGGTATTACCGATTCACCATTTCGGCAGCTTGTGCGTGAGTTTTCTCCTCACGAACTTATGTATACCGAGATGCGTCATGTAGCAAATGTAGCCCATGACAAACGAGGCGAAACGATACGCTTTGAGCAATTTGAACGCCCACTGACCTATCAATTTTCAGCAAATAGCATCCAGTATATTGCAGCTGCGTGTGAAAAAGTGCTGAGCAAAGGCGTTGATTGTATTGATCTGAATATTGGTTGTCCGGCTCGTAACGTGGTGGGCTCCGGTTCTGGTTCGGCGCTTATGGCCGATCCGGTTCGACTCAAAGAGATAGTAACCCATTTTAGAAGCGTGCTGCCGATTCCCTTTACCGTAAAAATTCGCGCAGGATTTAAAGAATGTAATGCAGTCTACATCGCCCAACTTTTGCAAGATTGTGGGGTTGATGCTATTGCTATCCATCCGCGTCTGCAAACGCAGAAATTCGAAGGAAGACCAGATTATGCGCTTGCCGCTCAGGTAAAGCGTGCTGTATCTATTCCTGTCATTATCTCTGGCGGTGTTATTAACTTCACGACAGCAAAGCTTGTGTATGAGCAAACGGGAGTCGATGGTTTTTTGATTGGGCGGGGCATTTGGTCCAAGCCGTGGAAATTATACGAACTCCAAGAACATGCAGCTGGCAGGCCTTATCAAGTTGACACACGCCTCGTGATTAGCTATGCCATAAAGCATCTTGATTATATGTTGCGGTATTATGGCCCACGTGGTTTGTATATGTTCCGTAAGCATGTACCATTGTATGTACGCGGTTTACCTGGTGCAGCAACGTTACGACAAAAATTAGTAATGTCCACATGTGCGGATGAAGTAAAGGCATCATTGGTGCATTTTTTAGGATAAGTAATGCGGCTGAAGTCAAAAAAAAAGTGGGTCAAGCGCCTTGTGGTTATCATGGCAGCTTGCGCATTGTTGGTGTACAGTTCCAGAAACTCTCAAACGGTTGAACGCGCTGTATCCTACATTGTTTATCCATTTTTGATTATTCAACAAAAATATATTGGTTCTGTAAAAGCATGGTTTACTACCCGTACAAATGTGGCAGAGTTGCACGATACCATCACCCAGTTACAACAAGAAAAAGAATCTTTATTGACCACTATTATTCGTCTTCAAGCTGGTAAAACCTACATGGACGATATTCAGGAACTTGTTGCTTTTAAAAAGCGATATAGCGCTCCAGGAGTGTTGGCTCAAGTTATTATGCGTACGATCTCTGATCAGTCACATTTTTTTATTATTGATGCCGGTGCTGATAAAGGGATTAAGGCCGATATGGTCGTCGTCTACAAGGATCATGTAGTAGGGCGGATAGTTGCGGTGTATCCGTGGTACAGCAAAGTTATTTTGATTACGGATCGGGCATGCAAAGTTTCAGCCTATTGTGTCACCACAAAAGCGGGGGGGATTCTTGTAGGGATGAATAATAAAAATGATATGCAACTCACGCGAGTGAGCCATTTATGCCCCGTACTTGAAGATGATCTTATCGTCACGAGTGGCGATGGCCTGGTATTTCCACGGGGATTTGCTTTGGCAAAGGTTCGGGTTAGCCACATGGATGGTCTTTTTTACACGGTGATTGCAGAGCCACTTATTGATATTCATGCGTTGCACTACTGTTATGTGCTGCACAAGGGGATTGAACTACTTCAATCATCCTGAGCGCGTCGAAGGATCATGCCTTATCACCTAATCTTCTGTGTCAGATACCGCTCTTCTATGCGGCTGCACAGCTTATCAACAAAAGCAGCCACATAAGGGCTATCAACGTCGGAGGAGCTTTCTGGAAATAATGCGGTAAGGGGCGATTCTTGTGCTGCTTTAACCCATTCAATCTCACCTTCAATAAGCGCTTTATCTTTAAGTGCGCGTATCGCTTGATACATGGAACCAATTTCATCAATTAAACCCAGCTCTTTTGCTTGGCGCCCTGAAAATATTTTGCCATCAGCCCACAGCTTGCTGTCGTTAACTGATAATTTACGGTTAGCTGCTACATCAGTAATAAATTGTTGATATGAATCATCAAGTACTCCTTGAAGTAACTCTTTTTCTTGTGGCGTTATATCGGTAAATCGATCACCTACCGTTTTATATGCGCCTGCTTTTATTGGCACATACTTAATTTTGTACTGTTCTATAAATTCACGTAGTTGGAATAGATAAGCAAAACAGGTGCCAATATTGCCTATAAGAGCCATACCTGGGGCGACGATATAATCAGATGCGCTGGCTATGTAGTAGGCGCCAGAAGCGCAACAATTTTCCACTACCACAATAACCGGTTTGGGGTAATCATGTTTGAGGGCTTTAAGTTCATCATGGACTGTCTGGCATGAACCTGAAGAGCCGCCAGAACAATCAATTTTAAGCAAGATAGCTTTTATATCATGGTTTTTAAAAAACGAGTGAAGCTGTTTATTAAGAATTGATGAATCTTGTATGCATTCCTGAAGGGAAATGATGCCAACCTGAGTCTTTTGGCTCGCATAATGTTCATACTGTTTTTTGATACCGCCCAGGACAGGAGGGACGAGGTAGATAATGAGGAGAATAAAAAAGAGATTTTTCAGGATATTTATGAGGGACATGTGAACTCCGTGGGTAGATAAGTCTACTTCTCCCCCCGTCGCAATCACTCGGGGCGAACGGAGAGAAAAATAATTACGTATAAAATCTAATAGTCTCAAGTATAGAAAAACCTCCTCTTTTTGAAAGAATCTTTCGCATTTCCCTGAGAAGTCCAGCTTCGCCTTTCTTGAGAAATCCCCTTATTTAGCATATTCTTGCCTATTTGTAACAATTATTGATAGGATTGGAGTATAGGAAAATGTATCTCATATAATAATTTTTTAATCTGAAGGAGGATTCTTATGAATCTCAGATATATGTTAGCGCTTGCATTAGCGCTTGTGGGTGTTGGTGCGCAGGCTACTGATACGTTGGTTATAAAACCAGAAGATGCTCCAGCCAATACAAGTAGAATTGCTGTAGCTCCTCATAGTTCTGTACCAGGTCTTTTTGCGATTGATACCTACAATGGTGCTGGCGAGAAGACGGCATTCTATGCAGAAGTAGAAATCAAGCCAACCATCAGGGGCAACCTCGTAGTTACTCCTCGCACAGATATTCCTGGTGCTTATTCTTTTGATATTTATGATCCAAACAAGACGTTCTACTTTACCGTAAAAGCAACTACCAATAATGGTAGAGTATCATTCCAATTCATCCCTGAAGCATCTGACATTAAGGGTGGTACTGTTTCCATAGCTCGTCATAGCTCTGAAGCAGGTGTTTATGCGGTTGATGTCATGAAACCAGGGTTCGCCCGACCATATTATGCCTTGAGCATAAAAATTGTGCCAAAAAATAAGGTTGGAAACCAGCCATTTACCGGTAACTTAAGAGCAATGCAAAACAATAATAGCCGTGATTCGCTTGATACTGTGCATGCTAATGGCAACAAGGAATCCTTCTTTGCAACCGTTACCTTCGAATAAGCTTCCCGTTTTTTAGAAAAAAAGGAGAGGTCATAGGACATATGTTCTATGACCTCTTTTTTCATCTGTATCAATCAGTTTTGTTGACTTGCTTTTCTATAATTCAATAAATTTACTATTGGGAAGTTAAGGGGAAGTTTCTTAGGGGTGGGTATTCATGGACAGCCGTCGTCATATTACATATGCGTTGCTTATGTTGTTAGGGATACAGACGTCCCCTCTATGTGCCTGGAACCCTTTTAGTGCAGACGACTGGAATGATTTGGGTGGTGAAATCGTTAAGACGGCCAGCGAAGTTGGTCAATGGCTTGGCGATCAAGCCACTGCAGTAATTAATGAGTTAGGAAATGTTGTACGGTGGGCGGGTAACCAAGCACGGGAAGCATACAATCAAGCAAAAGCAGCTACGCAAACAGTCTATGAGGAAGCCGTTGCACCAACGGGAAAATTTCTTGAAGAAGCAACTAAAAAAACTATTACAGCCGTCAAAGATGGGACCAATATTGTTGTCGATCGCTTTAAAGATACTAAAGTAACGCGTGCTCTTGATTATTATGCACAGTTGGGGGCGTTAACAGCAGCTTATGAGGTGGCACGTGGTGTATTGCAGGCAGCTCAGACCGTAGCACAAGGAAGCATAGTAGCTTCACGTGCATCTGCGCAAGGTGTGCTTGATGGTGCGCAAGGCTTTTTGCGCGAGGTTGTACGACCATCTTCTAATGCTATCCTCAAAGGATCAGCGGAAGCCGCAAAGGGAGTTCTTGAGGGGGCCAAACAAACGGGTGTCGGCATTCTTGAGGGGGGCAAGTGGGTAGTTAATACCACGCTGGGTCAATTTGATATAACGGTGATTCATTATGACGGTAATTTGCGTGACTTTGCCACAGGCAACTTAGGCAATGTTACAGTAGAAATCGTTCTTGTAGGAAAACCGGTAAGATTTACCGTGACGCTTGATCTTAATAACGCAGCAGAAAGTCTTAAGCCTATCATTGCTAAAGTTGCAGATGAACTTAAAAAAACCTTTGTCGATCCATTGGCACCACAGATTAGGATAGTAAACACTCATAAAAAAGAGGTGGATGCGTTAGTGCAAAAACTTGCAGCACAACAACCACCAAAAGATGCTCTGTATACGCTTGAAAAGATTTCTAAAGCTGAAAAGAGTTGGGCCGTGCCAGGTAATCTCGAGCAACAGCTTCAAGAAGCTGACCGTAAAGCAGCACAAGCACCAGCGGTACGTATCACTCCGCAAGAATTTGCCCAACTTGGGCCACAACAAAAAATTGCACGTGCAGGCTCTTTAGATCCAAAGATTAAAGCTCAGATGATTGCCACAAATGTGGAACTGCTTAAGAAGAACAAGGTATGTCCAGGAGGTTATTTTGAAAATATCACCTTGGAAGGTCTTGACCTATCAACAGCCATTTTACAAGGTGCTGTTATGGTGGGTGTCACCTTACGCAACGTTAATTTTTCATCAGCGACTATGTCGGGCATAACTATCGTAAGTTCTAAGATTGATACTTGTAACTTCACCAAAGCCAAACTTGATGATTCTTTACTAGCTGCTCTAAAGCCAGAGAACCAAACGGTAATCTCAAACTCTAACTTTTTCCAAGCAAACCTGAGCAGTGCGCACGTTAACGCTCAATTTATGACCTGTAATTTAGATGAAATCAATGGCGTTGGCCTTGAACTAAAATTGTCATCACTGCGTGCTGGTACAACGTTGCGTAAAGCGAATCTACAATGGATGGAAGCGGATATGGTGGTATGTGATCCACGATTACAGCTTTCCGAGGCAGATTTGCGTAATGCAATTTTAGTTGAAGTTGATCTATCACAGGCTATTTTGACGCAGGCTCACCTTGAACGTGCTACGCTCGTGTTTACACGATTAAGCTTAGCGCAAGCTGATGGTGTGAGTTTGCAGGGCGCTAACTTTGTTTATGGCGTTAGCTTACGCGGGGCAAATTTAGCAAAATCAGTTTCATCAGCCGAAACTAATTGGCAAGGGGCTAATCTTTGTGGCGCATTGATGCCAGATGGCACGGTCAACGAGTCTGATTGTAAAAAAACATTTATACAACATTCCTGGCAGGTTGCTGATAGCGGTGTGGTCAATCAAAATAAAAGCGCATTGATGATGCACAAAAAATGTAGCAGCTGCATGCTTGAAGGAGCGGATTTACGCGGTATGAATCTTGCAGGCTTTGATCTTAGCAATGCGTGGTTGGTAAAAGCAGATTTACGAGGAGCAAATTTACGCGGCGCCAACTTACGTGGTGCACGGTTGCAGGGAGCAAAAGTTGATGCGGCTACCGCATTTGATGGTGCACAATTTTGTAGAACATTGATGGCTAATGGTAGTTGGAATAATCAAAACTGTGGTACAGGAATGCCAGTAACAACGCCAGTAGCGCAGCCTCTAGCAGAACCTACCCGTGCACCGGCACAAACAACCACAGAACAATCAGGCAAAAATTATGTGCAAGCAAACCTTGAAGGCGCATCATTTACTGATGCTCTGCTCACACAAGCAAACTTCTCAGAAGCTACTATCAAAAAAGCTGATTTTAAAAATGCGAAAATGCAGGGCGCTACTATGCAAAGAGTCAAAGCGAATGGCGCAAAATTCTTTAAAGCAAATCTTGATGGTGCAGATATGCGTGGGGGCGATTTTACCAACGCGATCTTTAACAACGCAACATTGACCAATGTTGATGTGGAGGGTGCAGACTTTACGGGAGCAAATCTTATTGGCGCAACGTGGACTCCACGTGGTAATTCAGCAGATAAGGCTATTTTCTGCAACACGCGTATGCCAAATGGTGTGGTTAATAACAGAGATTGTAAGAAATAGGGAGAGGGTATGGTACGAGTATTATGTATAGCAGCGCTTGTAGCAAGCCAACTACACGCATATCCAAATGAAAAAACACCGCGTCAAAATGTACAAACTAGCATCCAAAATATTACTAATTCTGGCTATTGCCAGTATTGTAACCTTAATGGGGCGAGTTTGGCAGGCAAATCATTAAAATCAAAAAAGTTATTCGGATCTTCATTTAAAGACACAGATATGGCCGGTGCAGATCTTACAGGATCAACGACTGATGCTGATAATCCTAAATATGAGGCAGAAAGTGGTGGCATTTTTGCTGGTGCAAATTTTACTGGCGCTACCTTAGCGTATGTCAGGTTCGCCTATTCGATTTTTAATGATGCAAAGCTCATACGCGTAAAAGCTCAGGCTGCAAATTTTGATTTTTGCACCTTTGACCGCGTAGACGGTACCGACGGCGATTTTAGTGGTGCAACGTTTGAGATGGCAAAGTTCCGTGATGCAAACTTTACCGGAGCAAATTTTAAAGAAGCTAAGTTCGCAGGTGCGTATCTCTTTAATGTTGATTTTACGGGAGCAGATTTTAGTAATGCTGATTTAGGTGGCGTTGATTTGAGGAATGTAAAATCGTTGCGAGGGGCTGATTTTACCGGCACAAATTTACGGCGCGCGTCATTACCAACTGATCCTAATAAAACCCAAGGGGCTTTGTTGGACGAGGCCAAGCGATAAATAAGAGGCGGGGTATGAAGGGGATTAAGAAGATAGTTTATCTGTGCATGCTCGGAGTGGGCATAATCGGCTATTGTAGCATGCTGCATGTGGCAGATGATTTTATCTCAGATGATGATTTTTTTAATAGTTATAACCCTGAAGTTCCCGAACCTCCTCCTATTATAGTTGAAGCAAAACTCCCCGAAATGTCAGGGGTTGAAGTTGTCAGAAAACCAAAAGACGCCGCCTTTTTTTCAATCGACGTTCCCGTGCTCGGTGTTCTAGATTTAGCGCCATTTGAGGATGTTACTAGAACGCCGGTAGAAAAAGGTTTTAAAATTGCCTTTGCCGATAAGAGTAAACATTTTTCATTAGGGGCCCTGGATGTTGATGAAGGGTATGTTCAATACGTAAAAGGCAAGTTGGGTATGACGGGCCAAGCAACGTTGTACGGAAACAGAGCTCGATTTGGTATTAAAGATATTGATTTTGTTGCCGAAAAAAAGTTTGTTAAACGGATAGTGCTGAGTGTTGATTTTATTAACAGGCCAACGTTTCATAAA